>NZ_BAAAKE010000005.1:0-465684 GCF_039527585.1 Saccharothrix xinjiangensis
AGGAAGCGGGATCGCATCCGCCCGGTGGGGTTGGCGGCCGTCTTGTGGGAGCCGTGGCGCCAGACCACGAACCGGCCCGCCGCCCGGCCCGCGCTCACGGCCAGGGTCTTCAGATCCACCGCGGGCTCGGGATAGCGCGGTACCGGCCGGCGGCCGATGCCGCCGTAGTCGGCCGTCACGGGTATCGCCGAGGCCGGGTGGGCGGTGGTGTTCGAGTGCACGGCCAGCACGTAGGTCAGACCGCGTTCGGTCAGGCCGAGCCGGAAAGCGGTGGTGTCGCCGTAGCCGGCGTCCGCGACGACCGGACGGCGCGGCAATCCCCAGTCGTCGGTGATCTCGTCGAGCATGTCCAGCGCCAGACGCCACTTCTCCCGATGCCGCACCTGCTCGGGGATCGCGCACCGCTCGCGGCGGACCCGGACTTCCGCAGCCTCGGCGGGGTCGCCGGCCAGCCGGTCGTCCCATGACTCGGGCAGGAACAGCCGCCAGTCCACCGCCGCCGACGCCCAGTCCGTCACCGCGTGCACGCTGACCCCGACCTGGCAGTTCGCCGTCTTGCCCAACGCGCCGCAGTACATCCGCGCCACCCCCGGCGAGGCGTTGCCGTCCTTGGGGAAGGAGGTGTCGTCCACCACCCACGCGTCCGGGTCCACGAACCCGCCGGCCCACACCGCCAGACGGCGTCGCACTTCAACATGATCCCAGGTCGACGTGGTGACGAACTGCTGCAACTGCTGGTGGTCCACGCCGAGACGTTCGGCCATCGGCTGCATCGACTTGCGCTTGCCGTCCGACAACAGCCCACGCAGATACAGCTCGCCCTTCGCCCGCTGGTCACGACGGGCGAACCCGCCGAACATCTCCGCGGCGAACCCCTCGATCACCGGGCGAACCCGATCCATCTCCTCCGGCCTCACCCGACCAGAAGATCACACCGCCCACACATCCCATCACTCGACCTAACAAAGTCCTACTAGCCAGGTGCGCAGGAGGGGCGGGGCGCGGTTCTCGGCTACGTCACGGGCGTACTTCAGCAGTTCGACTGCTGCGGCTGGTTCACCGATGTCCAAGAGGATCACCGCTTGCTGAGCCGTGGCGTGGGCTAGCAGGAACGGCGAGTCTGCTTCGCGTGCCGACACCCTGGCGTCCTCGTGGTACTGCCATGCCTGTAGCTGCGAGCCTCGATCCAAGGCGGTCCAACCTGCGAGCGTACGGGCATCGGTCAGGGTGGCTGCCAAGCGCTCACGGTGTTGTTGGCTGACGCTGAATGTTCGGACGCTTTCCATTTGGCGCACGAGGTTGTTCAACTGGTCGAGGACTACGATAGCGCCGAAGTGTTGGTCGGAGCTGCGCAGGTTGTTGACCTGGCTTTGGAAGAGATCGAGCGTCGCGCTGTCGATACTGCGGGCGACGATCAGGCGATCACGGAGTTCTTCGGCGGATTCGTTCTGAGGTTCAGGAGGGAAGCCTAGTTCCTCGTTCGTACGGCCGTAGAACTCTCGGAAAAGACGTTGGTAACCAGGGTCGGTTACCTCTACCCGACCGTTCTCCCAGCGGGATAGCATGACGGACAGGGCTGACTCGCTGGCTACGGTCAGCCCTAGAGCCTGTCCTCTGGTGTTGAAGAAGTGGATCACCTGTGCTTGGGTGCGTCCAGACTCCTTGCGGACGGCTTGGAGCCGTGTGCGTGGTGCGTTCCCCCGACGTTGTGCTGCCACGTTCTCCCCCGTGCTCTGAGGCCGTGACCTGCGGACTTAACTCCACCTAACAGGCTGGGTGTTAGCTGCTGGCAATTATTTCGTCCCTCTGTTCGGCGGTCTGCTGTTGCTATGACAGCGACGCAGGCACCACCGAACCGCCACGGCGAACTAATCCTTTCTTCGTGCTTCTTCGTCAAGCCGGTTGGTCAGCGTGCCGAGTTGGGCACGGAGGCCGCGAATCTCGCGGATGATCGTGTTCAGCAGTGGGATGACCGGGTTGTCGGCCGGTGCCGCGGTTCCGTCTGCTTCCGGTGGCGTCTGTCCGCTGAGCACCGCGTTCAGGTGCTGCGGGTGCCAGTCGAGCGCTACCGAGAGCGCTTCGAGGGTGCGCGGGTTGCGCCGGCGCTGGATTCGGCCCTGTTGGATCTCGCGCACGATGGCCAGGGATACACCCGACTTCTCGGCAAGCTCCCGCTGCTTCAAAGCCAGCTCGGCCGCGCGGGCGTTGACTGCCTCTGCGACTGCCGACCAGTCCTCTTTCACGTACGCCTCCGTGCTCCGCCCTGAGCGCCGACGTTAGCGCGCGGTTCAGGCCGTTTCGGGCGTGATCACTGACATCAGCGGTTATTGGCCAATAATCAACGCTTATGTCAGCGCTCTGAGCGGTGAAATCAGTCTTCCGGAGGCATGACGAATGAGTACGACGAGTGGGTCCATTGGCCGCTCTCCGTTGTTCTACACAGTCGCCGAAGCCGCGCGGATCATGCGCGTCGACCCGGCGACCGTCTACCGGGCGATTCGAGAGAACGCCTTCCCCGCTGTCCGGCTGCGGACGCGGTACGTGGTGCCGGTTCGTGCGGTTGAGGAGCTGGCGGAGCAGGCCGCCGCATCCGGTGAGGTCGTGGACGTGGCCCAGGTGGCCGCTGAGCGGCGCACCGCACGTGAGGTCGGGCGGCTGACCGGAGGTGCGGCGTGGTGAGCCGGGATGAGTCGCAGAACTACTACGAGGTGATCGCTGCGGACCTGGACAGGTTCGCGCCTGTGCCGGATGACGTGTTGCTGGAGATCGTCACGCGGGATGGCCGGTGCGTGTGGTTGGTGCCGGGTGACGAGGCGGCTCCCGAGTGGGATGGGGAGGAGTTGACCGATCGGGAGTTGGCGGCGCGGTTGTGCGCGGAGTGTCCGGCGGGGCGGGCGTGTTTGGAGTGGGAGTTGCGCACTGCCGGACCGGACACGGTCGGGGTATGGGGTGGCCTGTCGGAGGAGGACCGGCGTGCCTTGTACCCGGTGTGGGCGGCTCGACGTGGCCGGATGGGTGGGCGGTCGTCATGACGATCAACCTCACGGTGACGCAGGTGTTGGCCGGCGTGGGTGTGTTGCTGGCGTTGGTGATGGTGTGGCGGGCCGGTTCGCGCAAGGCCAGGGCCGCCGCTGACACCGCTCGTGCCGGTGTCCGGCTCCTGTCGCTGACTGGTCGGGTGTTGACCACGGCTGCCGGGATCGTGGGTGTGCAGTGGTTGGTGATCACCCATGGTCAGGGTTCCGCGTTGGTGTGGGTGGTGCTCGGGCTGCCGGCGTTGTTCTCCGCCTACACGCTGACCAGGGCGTTGACGGTGGCGGCGGTGGAGGGTTCGCGGCGTCGGGGTGATCGGCGGTGAACACCCGCAGGGGTGTGGGGAGGGTGGTCGTCTTCAGGCGGCCATCCGCTCCCCGCGCACAGGAGAGCACCGCGGGCAGGCTCGCCCGGGAGGCGGCTGATGCTGCGGAGTTGCGGGCGCACCAGGCGCGGCCCGAGGTGGTGGCGTTGCGGGTGGAGCGGGTGCGAGCGCAGGTGGACCGGTTGTGCTGGGCCGGGATCGTGCTCGGGTTGGGGTTCACCATGGCTAACGTCCAGCACTTCGCGGCCGGTGGTGCTGCGGTGTGGTCGTTGCCGTGGTTGGCGGCGTGGCTGTTGGACCCGACGGTGTCGCTGGTCCTGCTCGCCATCCTGCGGGCGGAGCAGGTGACGGCCCGGTACCGGGTGCGGACGGGGCCGTGGGTGCGGCGGGCGAAGTGGTTCACGCTCGCGGCCACCTACGTGATGAACACGTGGGCGTCGTTCGCGGCCGGGTCGGTGTCAGGGGTGGTGTTGCACTCGGTGCCGCCGCTGGTGGTGTTCGTCGCGGCGGAGGCCGTCACCGACCTGCGCGACAAGCTCACCGAGGCTGTGTCGGCCGCGTTCATGGAAGCCGACCGGTGTGCGCCCGTGTCCGTTCATGAACGCCCGGTGCGCCGGGATCGACGGACGTCGTTCGCCGAGTACTTGAAGGTGGCACAAGCGGCATGGACTCCGGGCGTGGCGGTGACTCCGTCATGGGTCCGAGAGGCCACCGGGTGCTCGCGCGGGTTGTCCTCGCGGCTTGCCGCCGCGCTGACTCGTGACCTGAGCGGTGACGGGGCATGAATGGGAGGGAGGTCGTGAGCGCGGTTCTTGAGGGCGAGTTCGTGAACGGTGGTCCCTCCGCGCGCCGCAGGTCGTGGCCACAGCGGTTGGCGGACTGGTGGGTGCGTTCGCCGCGTGTGCCCGCTGCGCTGAAGTCACGGCGGTTGGCGGTGCAGGCGGTCAAGGACGGCGTGGTGGCGGTGCTGCGCTCGCCGGTTCGGTTCGTCGGAGCGGTGGTGCGTGGGCTGGTGGTTGCCGTTCGGTGGTGGCGGTCGTGGGTGCGCGTGGCGGACTACCGGGCCGCTGCGGAGCAGTCGGAGAAGCTGGCTGACAAGTTCACCGACATCCGGGCGTTGACGTTGTTCCGGTGGAAGGTCACCGGCGCCGTTCTCTCGCTCATGGCTGTGGTGGTCGTGGTGCTTGATCTGCTCTACGGGAATCGGGTGCTGTGGATCGGCGGCGGGGTCCTTGGCGTCGGCCTGGCGGTGCTCGGTCGCCGCAAGGACGGTTCACCGGGCCGCAAGGCGGTGCTGTCCGGGCCGCGCACGCTGACGTGGACGATGGATCCTCAAGTGCTCGTGGACGCATTCCGGGACGCGAAGCTCATCGGCAAGGACGAGAGCTTGCGGCTGGTCGAGCGGGCCACCAGGCAGGGTGACGGGTGGGCGGTCACCGTGGACCTGCCGGCGACCCGCAAGGCTGCCGATGCGATCAAGAACCGGGAGGCGTTGGCGTCGGCCCTGGCGGTGGACGAGGTTCAGCTCATCGTGGAGCGGGTGCGAGGCAACAGCGGTCACGCGGGCAGGGTGGCGCTGTGGGTGTCCGATGAAGACCCCTACGGCTCGCCTCCACAGCGGACACCGCTGCTGGATGTCGAGCGGTGGGACGCGTGGCGGCCGGTGCCGTTCGGGCGCGATGCCCGACAGCGGCGGGTGGACCTGCCGTTGGTGTGGACGTCGTTGCTCGTGGGCGCAATTCCCAGGCAGGGCAAGACTTTCGCGGCACGACTGGCGGCCGCAGGCTTGATCCTCGACCCGCACACCCGGCTGTACGTGGCCGACTTCAAGGCCGGAAAGGACTGGCACGCCGCCGCACGGGTCGCTCACCGCTTCATGACCGGCGACGAGTCCGAACACGTCCTGGCCCTCGTGGACTGGCTGGTGGAACTCGTGAGCGAGGTACAGGCCCGGTACCGGCGGATGCAGGAGCTTGACGACCTGGTGTGCCCGGAATCGAAGATCACACCCGCCATGTCCCGAGACCTGAGCCTCGACATACCGATCACGGCCATCTTCGTGGACGAGGTCCAGATCCCGTTGGAGGACCGGACACCGCTGGAGGTGCAGGACAAGAAGCTGACCGCAGGCGAGTACGCGGGCGAGCTGCTGACGTGGCTCGCCCGCAAGGGACCGGCCGCCGGGATCGTGCTCGTGTTGGCGACTCAGCGCCCGGACAGCAAGACCATCCCCAGCAACCTCCGGGCGGTGCTCGGGTCGCGGTTCGCGCTGCGGGTCATGGACTGGCGCGACAGCAACATCGTCCTGGGCGAACAGATGAACACACGCGGCTACGACAGCAGCCGACTACTCGCCACCCACAAAGGAGTCGGCATCCTGAGACCAGATGGGGAGACCACGGCAGGGGCCGACGTGCTCGCCACGACCGTGCGCACCTACTACATGCCCAATGAGGACTGGCGCACCATCTGCACCCGTGGACGAGCGCTCAGGGAGGCCGAAGGCACCCTCACCGGCCACGCGGCTGGACAGCACGACCGGCCGATGCTCGACCGCGTCGCGGTGGCGCGGGTGGTCGGCAGCGTTGCCGAACGCACCGAGGAACCGGAGGTGCCTGAACCACTGGCGTCGGTCGTGGCGTACCTCGGAGACGATCTCGAACCCGGCGGGCGTGAGTTCGTGCCGACAGCCGAGTTGGTAACCGCGTTGGAGGTCGAACCCACCGCGTTCGGTCTGCGCATGGGCGAACTCGGGTGCCGACCAACCCGCGACCGGATCACCACCGAGGACGGCGTCAAGCAGGTGCGTGGTTACCTCGTCGCGGACATCCGGGCCACGTTGCGGGAGGGCTCCGTCCTGGATGCGGAAGTGGTTGAGGATGACGGCTGACCCGTCACTCGACCCGTCCCACGGCCAGCGAGCCGTCACATGCGGCGGGACAGGTACAGAACCGCTGCTGAACAGCGCAAACAGGCTGTTGTGACGGGCGGGACGCGGGACGGGTTACCTGTCCCGACAGCGCGAAACGGCCGTGTGCGAGTCCTCTTGGAAGAGGTCCGCACACGGCCGTCCCGTCCCACGGGTTGCCGGAGGGAGGCGGCCGGCAACCCGTGCCCCGGTCACCGGAGCGTCATCGGTGACCGGACGTCTCACTCAGCAGGCGCGCCAAGTCCGGGCCGAACATGGGCGCGTCGCACTCCGCCGGTGAGACGAGCCATCGCGCCTCGTACCCCTCGACCACGGCCGGGGGAAGGGGAACCGTCGCGTCCGGTGGTAAGACCACCTCGTCGTCCAACGCCTCGGACGACGCCAGCAGGAACACGGCGAACTCCAACGACAACCCGGCGACCGGCAGCGGGAGCAACACCACCGGCGTCGACGCAGACCGGAAGGTCTCCCACTCGACCAAGGTTCTGGCCCGGTCCGGCTCGATCGCCACTGCGGACAGGGCGGGGCCGACGACGACCAGGACGGATCGCGTCACGCCGTTGTCCGCCGATGACCACCAACGCCGCACCACCTCCGGGTCTGACGTCCCCTTGTGCGGCGGGCACAGCGCGAGCGAGTCACGCTCGAAACCCGTCACGGGGTCCACGTAGGCGTCGTCAACCCAACGCGCGCCCGGCACCACCGCCCAACCGCGCCCGACGCACTCAAGCGCGGTGGTCAGACCGTCACCGTTCAACCGCGTCCCCGACCCACATGATCCGGGCAACCGCGTGCCCGTCCCCGTCGAAGCACTTCAGCACCATCTCAGGGCTCCGAAGGCACAGGATCATGCCGCCACGCACGGCGTGCACCTGCATACCGCTCTTCTCCGTGGCCATCCCCCACGCGACGATCTCGACATCGTGCGAGTCGACGAACTCCCGGACCACGGCGAACAGGCGCGGGGCGTCGCGGTTGATCATCTCCTGCATCGCGGTGGCGAACTCCGGGACCTCCAACAGCAACCCCGGCACGTGCTCCCGTTCCCGGGCCTGGTCCTGGTCACGCGTCAGCATCATCGTCATAGCTGCCTGCCTCCTGCTCTTCGTGGATCTGGAGCACTTCATCGCGCGCCCAGATCGCCACTTGCGCGCTCTCCGCGCTCTGCCGGACGTAGCGCTTGCCCAAGACGACGAGGTAGATCACCGGCAGGACCAGCCAGACGATGAACAACGCGATCCCGACGAAGTCACCTGCCAACTCGCTCCACACCACGATCATCACCGCCTCAGACGAATCGCTGACATCAGCTTCCCCAGTGGTCCAATGGGGCGAAACGACCTGCCGAGGACCACTTGGGACCTGTGGGGACCTAGACTCGTCGGCGCTGACATTGGTGATGCGGAGATCAGCCGATGGGATCGAGGTACAGGCAGACGCTGTTGAGCGAGCTGCTTCACGAGCGCGGCCTGACCGCTGAGGAGTTCAGCGAGCAGGCCAACCGGTACGCGCGTGAGCACAACATCGACGCGACGCTGAGCGCTCGCCACCTCAACCGCCTCGCATCCGGTGAGCGCGCCGATGGACGCCCGCTCGGACCGGTGCGGCCAGGCACCAAGCGTTTGCTGGAAACGATGTTGAACGTGCCGGTGAGCGAATTGCTCAAGCCGGTGGCCGCCACTGCGACGCCGTTGCACGACTGGTCGGGCGAAGCGCTGGAGTTGCGTGCACGCATCGTGGCCGGTCGCAGCCTGGATCAGCGGACGGTCTCACTGTTGCAGGAAAAGCTGAACCTGACGCGGCTCATCGACCGGCGTCTAGGCGGCGCGGCACTTCTCGGCGAACTCCGCGCACAGATAGACCAGATGCAGCGGTTGTTGACCGATGTGATCGATCACCACATGCGAACCAGCCTTGCACGCGTGATCACTGACGCCTCCACGCTGGCTGGGTGGCAATCCTTGGATCAAGGTCTCATGCGCGAATCGTGGGAGCACTACGATCAAGCGCGAAGCGCCGCACGAGTAGCGGGGTCGCCTTCTCTGGAGGCTTACGCCTGCGCCGGTCAAGCGGTCGTCCTGCTCGATATCGGAGATCCACGACCAGCGGTTGAGCTGACCGGTCATGCACTCACCATGGCGAACGACGCCCCGCCACTCTTGACCGCCTGGTTGATGGCTGCTCACGGCGAAGCACTGGCGGCGGACGGCCTGTTGCCCAACAGCCTCCACATGTTCGACAGGGCCGCCGAACTGATCGAATCCGAGCGGGACAACACCACGGCTTCGTACCTCGTATTTGATCAGATTCACCTGACGCGGTGGCGCGGTAGCGCATTGGCCCGGCTCGGCAAGAGCGAAGCCATCGAGGTGCTCAGCACCGCGCTCGGTCAACTGGACCCGACGTTCGCACGGGCCGAAACGGCTCTACGTGTTGATCTGGCTCAGGTTCTTTCCGCGAATGGTGAAACCGTCGAAGCGCAGGCGCACGTGGAACGCGCGCGGCTGCTCGCGGCCCAGGTCGGTTCCGCCCGCCAGCGCCGGCGGCTGGAGGCGTTGACCGGCTGAGCTACTTCCGCTTGCGCTTGGGCATCCGGGAACCGAGGATCTCGGCCGCCTTGCGGTCCGATGCGGCCACCCATGCCGCGTACACGCGCAGGGTCGTTGCGCCGCCGCCACCGTGCCCCAGGCGACCGGCCACGGTGCGCAGGTCAACACCGGCCGTCAGCAGCTCCGTTGCCGAGTAGTGGCGCAGGGCGTGGAGGTGGGTGTCGATCTTCAGCCGCTCGGCCATGTCCTTGTACCTGCTCGACACGGCATGAGGCGAGTACGGCACGGTGGGGTCCGGGTTGCGGACTCCCATGAAGACGTACATGTCGGGTGTCAGCTCGATCCCCGCTTCTACCAACCGCTCACGGCAACGCTGGCGGTGTTCCATGAGCAGGACGAGGGTTTCGTTGTCGAGCGCGATGCGGCGCATTTGGTGCGTCTTGGTGTCCTTCTCCTTGCCGACGCCACGGCGCAAGGTGTAGCCCCGGCGAATGTCGATCGTGCCCTCTTCGAGGTCGATTCGCGACCAGCGGAGCGCGCAGATCTCGCCGCGACGAACACCGGTCGTCATGACGAGCCACACCAGCGTTCCCCAGTCGTCATCCATCTTGAACGCCTCTTCCACGAGGCGAGCCGCTTCGGCGGACGATGGTGGATCAGGCTGCGGCGGCTTCTGCTTCGGCTTCTGCGCGACCTTGGCCGGATTGGTCGCTATCCACTCCCAGCGGACGGCGGCGTTGAGGACACCGCTGATGATCGCGTGGATCTGGCGCACCGAAGAGGATGCCATCGGTCGGCACTTGTGCGGCTTGCACTTGAGCTTTACGCAGTCGTGCTTGGCGGTGGTCTTGTGTTCCACGAACGGCTTGCCGCCGCACCGGGTGCGGCACCGACGTAGTTCCGAGTACAGGCTTTCGAGCGCGCGAGCGGACATCTTGCGGAGCTGCACCGTGCCCAACGCGGGACGAATAGTGCGTTCGATGTAGCCCACGTAGCCGTCCCTCGTGGTGTCCTCCAACTCGATGTTCTTCAGCCACTCGTCGATGGCGTGGGAGAACGTGACGGTGGTGGCGGTCGAGCGCTGCTCGTCCACCTCCGCCAACAGCTTGGTCATCAGCTTGTCGGCCTGTTTGTGTGCCGCCTTGCTGGTGCCCTTGACCGACCCGGTGAGGTAGACCTCTTTGCCCGTGACCGGGTCCACGCCCGCGAAGACGCGGACCTGGAGGGAGTTGCCGCGCTGCCGGACGCTGCCCCTGCGGCGGCGCGTCTGGGTGGTGTCGTCGCTGGCCATGGACCCATGGTCACGCGGGGGCTCATGGACGACAACATGGACAGATGATCTACAGTGGATCTTGGTACCAACGTCGCCGCTGGTCAGAAGTAGGGCGGGTGGGGTTCGAACCCACGACCTGACGGATTATGAGTCCGCTGCTCTGACCGGCTGAGCTACCGCCCCCTGACGTGCGGTTCTGGAGGGTACAGATCAGGTTCCGGCGCGTCTCGGCAACCCGGTGCGGCGTGACCAAGCTGTGCACTGCGGGCTACGGGGCACCGATGTCGGACGGTCGGTAGCCGGTGGGGTAGTTCGGGTACGTGCGGTTCGGGCGGCTGGTCAGGCTGGGTTCCCGGCGTGGTGGGAGGAGGCGGACGGTGTGGGCTCGCAGGCGCAGGGCGTGGTGCGCCAGGGTCGTCAGCCAGGGGGGTTGGGGGTCGAAGCCGAACGCGGACAGCATCCGGGCGTCGAGCATGGCCAGGACCGCTCGGGACGTCAGGGGTTTCGGCGCCGGGTACCAGGAGCAGAACAGGTCGAGGGTGTACTGGCCGATGCGGCGGTTGGTGTCGCTGTAGGTGAAGTGCTCGGCCTCGTACGCCCGTTTGAAGTCCCTGAACGCCTCATAGGTCTCCGGCACCTCCTTGATGCCCATCCGCGCCCCCACGGCCCGGTAGAAGTGGAACGCGGCCAGGCGCTCGTGGTCGGTCAGCGGTCGCCAGCCATATGTGGAGATCCACTCGATCGGGTCGTACACGAACGTGGACAGCACGTACCGCATGTCGTCGTTGGCGATCGGGTAGCGCCCGTGCAGGCGGTTGACGACGCGCAGGGCATCCCTGCCCCGCGGCGAGTCGTACCCGTGCTCCACCAGCTCCGCCATGAGCAGCGCGGTGTCGTCGTAGCGCTGCTGGGGACGCTTCTCGAACTCGCCGGTCCTCGCCAGCAGGGCCGAGATCGACGGGACGCAGTACGTCCGGAACAGGGCGAACTCCAGCGCCCGCACGTAGTCCCAGGGGAACTCGTAGCCCGACGAGATGCGCATGATCTCCGCGTGGTCGCGCTCGGGGTCCAGCGAGGTGATCCGGCGGCGGTTGGCGAAGCGGTCCCAGCGATCCGGGCGGTGGGCGCGGTCCGGTGCGGAGGAGGGGGCCATGGGATCAGCCTGCCGGAAGAAACCGGCCCGGAGAGGGTGACGAACGGGTGATCCGGGGGTACCCCTCCCGTATGAAACGACAAAACCCCAGGTCGACGAGACCTGGGGCTGCCATCGCGCTCCCCCAACTGGATTCGAACCAGTAACCCTTCGATTAACAGCGGCACTAGTGTCGTTGGTGCCAGTTGATGCTTACCAGTGCCCGTTAGTGCGGCTATCCGCTTGGTTGCTAGTACCACGGGCCATCTCATTGCCCATTGATGCCCGTCAATGTCGGTTAATTCTGGACACTAGTAGGACACCCGCGACACCCGTAGGGACCTGCCCGCCGGGCGGGACAGGAGAACTACTGACAGTAGGTGAAATTACTCCATTCGGGTGGAGTGAAAATCTTTCGTGATGGGTAGGGGCACCCCCACCTGAGCGATGCTCGGCGGATCTCGACCGCCTCGCGCCCCCGGCAGCACCACACCACGGGGTGCGACGATCACGAGGGAGAGCGCGCCGATGCCTCACAGACACGAGATCCGCAGCGAGTGGCTCCTGGCCTGCCATGACCTGGACGGCCGCACCGTCAACGCGGGGGCTGCGGTGACCACCACAGGGCGCGTCCTGCTCGTCCTGCCACCACCGGGCATCGTGCTCACCACCACCGAGACGGACGGCCTGCTCAACCGGATCCGCCAGGCCTGGTTCGCCACGTTCGACGCCGCACACTGACGCGAAAACCCCGAGATGCTAAAAAGAAGAGGGGCCGCACCCAACATGCATGGGTGCGGCCCCTCGGAAACCGAGATCAGTCGTTGCAAAGGGCGTTCAGGAAGCGCTCGAAGGCCCGGTCCGGCAAAATGATGAAATCGCCTTCCGGGTTCTTGGAATCACGCATCCCGATGCGTCGGCCGCCTACCGCAACCTCAACGCAGTTGTTTTCTCCTCCGCTACTGAAACTCGATTTCCTCCAATTTGTTCCATCAAATGCCGGGGACATGGGGTGCTCCTCTGCCGTGTGTCACAGGTCCGCTGCGACTCTAGCGAGAGCCTTGACGGTCTCCTCCACGGAGTCAGCCGCGCCGATCAGCTGCTCGTAGGCGGCGAGGTAGCGGTCCACCCGCGGCTGGTCGTCAACCCAGATGCCATCGGTAAGGTTCTCCAGGTACACCACGGTCCTGCGGCCGCGCGACGGCGTGAGGATCGAGAACTGAACGTTTCGACCGTGGACCGCGCCCTTGGTCGCGCGAAGCTGGCGGATCTCCATGTTCGGCAGCTCCGCCAACTCGATCAACCGGTGCAGTTGCTCACGCATCACGTCAGGGCCGCCGACCATGATCCGGAAGGCGGACTCGGGCATGACCAGGCTCAGGTGTACCGGCCGCGACCCAAACAGCCGCTCCTCACCCCGCTCCAGTCGAGCCTTCACCAGGACGTCGACCTCGGCGGGCGTCAGCGCAGTGTTGGACGCCAACACCGCACGGGCATAGCCCTCCGTTTGGCACAGGCCCGGGATGAGCTCCGGCAGGTGCGAGCGGATGCGCCGCGCGGTCTCCTCTACCCGGAAGAACTGCCGCAGCTTGACCGGGACGACCGAGCCGTAGAGCGTCCGGGGACCACGACGACGCGCCACGACCCCCAGGCTGGCCAGCGCTTCCCGCTGCTCCGGGTCGGTCATGCCGTACAGGTCGAGCAGGTCCATCAGCTCCGCGTGACTGACGGCGGAGGCCCCGCGCTCGAACTTGCCCACCTTGTCCAGCGAACACTTGAGCATCCTCGCGGTGTCCTCGCGGCTCGTCCGGGCGGCGACGCGCAGCCGCTTCAGCTCGTCGCCCAGCTCGCTCTTGGCGTCAAGCGGACTGCGCTCGGCAGCGTTCTCGTCGTCCACGGAGGGGAGGCTGCTCGGGTTCTGCGCGTGATCGGTCAAGGTCGTCCTCCTGCTGGTGGTCACGCACAGTGTGAAGCACCGCTGTACACGGGGCCTCACCTGAACGGGGGCCTAGCTAAGTGTCAGATGACACTTTATTGTGACTGTGTCCGGCGCGGCGGTCCATTAGCCGCTCGGTCCCCGCCCCGCCCCGCACGTCACAGGTCCGGTGACGCGGGGCGGGCTCCGGGGCTCCCCCCTTGAGCAGGAGGTTCACCGTGCCGACTCCGTCGACGTCGCCCGAGCGGCCAGAGGTCCACAGCCTGACCCTGCTGTCCGTGCGCGACCGACACGGCCGCCCGGTCAACGTCGGCGTGGGCGAAGTCGACGGCGGCGGAGTGGTCCTCTCCACCACCGCGGCCGACGGCGTCGCCCTGCTCACGGTCGAGGAAACCAGCGACCTCATGGGGCACGTGCGGCGGGCGATGGCGCGTGCCGCCGCAGACCCCCGGCGATCCTGATGACCGCGCTCGCCGCCCACCTCGCGGTGTTCCTGCTCATCACCATCCACCAGTACCCGGTCCTCCTCCTGGCGGTCAGCCAGGAGGAGGCCTCGCTCGACCGCGCCGCCACCACGCTGCTCCACGCCTACAGCGCACCGCGCTTCCCCTGGCTGCTGCTGCCCACCACCCCCAGGCAGCAGGTCAGGGTTCCTGTCCAGCGGACCCCCGCCGCTGGACCGGCGGCGGGCTCGCCCCACCCAACTCTCCTCGGCGAGCCCGCCGCCCACCTCCTGATCCGGAGGGCAGCATGAGCATGATCCCCACCTCCACCACCGCGCTGCTGTGGGCCGGCCTGGACAAACAGCAGCACTTCATCGCCCCTGCCACGCGTCTCCAGCCCTACCCGGACCCACCCCAGGGGCCCGGCGGCCACTACGCCCACTCCCGCTGCGGCGAGGTGGCCTGGGAACCCCCGGCGGACATCGTCTCGTGCATTCGCCGCCGCTGGCCCCGCTGCCCGGCCTGCCGGACCAGGACTGCCTTCCTGTGGTGGGCCACCGGCATCCCATCGCTGCTGCTCGCGCACGCCGTCGACGCCGCCCAAACCCCCGTCGACGGCCGCCTGGACGCCCTGTGCGGCGAACCGCTCCAGCTGGCGTTCTGCACGCCGGCGGTGACCGGCACCGCGTGCCGGACCTGCTCCCTCATCGTCGGCGACACCGCGATCGACACCTGCCCCGACCCCATCACCAAGGCGTCGGCGTAGCCATGGGCTCCCATACCAGCGGGTTCGCCTGGTTCGAGAAGCCGGCAGAGTCCGCGGAGATGCCCGTCGACGACAGCCCCACCGTGCGGCTGCCCGCAGCCCGGTGGCCGATGGTGGTGTGCGCCCGCTTCGTCCCGGCGCACACCACCCCCAACGTCAGCCCGGGCGGTGCTGTTCGCCCCCCGACCACCGCCCGGGCTGACTTCCAACTCCAGCCCCAGGTTCGAAGGAGTCCCGATGCGGACGTTGGCCGAGCGACTCCGGGCTGCCCGAATGGCACTGGGCCTGAGCCAGGCACAAGCGGCCGTGAAGACCGGCATGTCCCTGCCCGACCTGGCCGATATCGAGCGGGGTGACCGGGAGGTCTCCGACGCCGAACTGGGCCGCTTCGCCGCACTCTACGGACGCCCGACGCCGTGGCTGACGGGCACCAGCGAGGACTCCGACGAGCTGCCCGAGGCCCGGCTGACCCTGGCCCAGGCGTACGAGCGCGCGGCGAGGAACGTGACGCTGGCCGGCTCCGGCCTGGGCATCTGGGCCGGCCGCGGCGACTGGCAGTCGGTCTCTCAGAAAGGCCGGGATGAGGCCGGGGCGCGGGCGCTGGACGAGCTGGACGAGGCCGTCACCGACCTGCTCGCGATCAGGGACCGGATCGCCATCACCATGGGCCGCGCACACCGGAGCGTGCCCGGCGTCACCGACGCGACGCTGCGCGAGCTGATCGTCCGCGTCACGGACGAGAACGAGCCGGTGTCCCCCAGCGAAGTGTCCGCCCGGATCACCCAGCTCGGCGCGGCCGGCGCGACGTCCCTGGTCATCCGCCTCGCGCTGGACGACTTCACCCGCGACGGTTCCTTCGTCCGGCTCCAGCCCAACCTCTACGCCCGCGCCACGCCCGGCACCGACGGCACCTCGCCGCGCTGAAGCGCCACCCGCAGTTCGGCGGTTTACGATGACGCCCCCCGACCCGGAAGGCCCGCCGTGTACCTGGTCGCCAACCGCCTGGACAACAGCCTGACCACCTCCACCACCGACCGCGCCCACGCCGAGCGGGTGTGCGCCGGCTTCGAGCAGCTGCACGTCCGGCGCGACATCGGCGCCGCCAACCACTACTGGCACCTCGGCCGCCCCCGCCTCGGGCAACCGCACCCCTACGACGCCGAGGAACGCGCCCGCCTGCGCGCGGAACTGGCCCGGCTGATCGCCACCAGGTCGACCACGGCCTGACCCATGTCCGGCGGCACCCTGCGCACCGAGTACGCCATCCGCTGGACCTGGCCCGACGGCAGCCGCACCCTGTCGATGTTCGGCCACCGCCCGGAGGACAAGCGCCGCGCCGAGCACACCCTCGCCACGCGCCGCCACCTCGACGGCGAGCTGGTGCACCGCGAGGTCCGCATCACCGACTGGGCGCCCGTCCACCCCGAGCAGCCCCGTCAGCGCCGCGTGCGCACCAGGCGCCGACGCTGAACAGCACGAGGCCCCGACCACCGGAGTGGTCGGGGCCTCGATGTGTGCGGGTCAGGCGCTGAGCGGCCTGTTGGATCGGCCCGTGCACGGCGTGTAGGAGTAAACCAGCCGGACCGCGTCCGCACAGCTGGAGCACGGCGTTGACGGCGTGCAGGGTGCGTAACGCGGCTCGCCGGGGATGACTACCTGAAACCGAGGCCCGGCCGTCCACTCGCCGTCCACCAGGCGCTCGACGAACACCCAGTACGGTGACGGGCTCACGTCGACCTGCCACAGCCGCACACCGCGCTGCTCGTCCTCCAGCACCAGCGCGTCCCGGGTCTCCCCGTCGGCGTAGCGCAGCGTGGCCAACTCGAAGACCTCCGCCTGCCAGATCAGCAGCTCACCCTCACCGGGCCTGCGGGCGATGTAGTCGATCAGCGCCGTCTCGTCGCGGTCCGGGCACGGCACGGTGTCGCGCTGCGGCGCGAACGGGTTGGCCTTCACCGGGATCGTCTCGGCGCGGCCGGTGGCACCCTTGATGCCGCCCTCCAGCACGTGGTCGGCCAGCAGCATGAGGGTGCAGCGGCCGAAGCCAGCGACCAGGTACGTGCCGTCGCCGCAGTCCGAGTACTCCACACCGAGGGCCTCGCACGCCTCCCGGATCTGCACGGCGATCGGCTTGACCAGCTTCTCCCCGCGCAGGGCCGCGGCCATGTTGGCCTGTGCGTCGACCAGGTACTCGGTCGCGGTCTCGCAGTCCCACGACGGCAGGTCGGAGCCGCCGCCCCGGCCGTAGTCGTCGGACACGATCAGCTCGGCCTGCACCAGGCCGCGCCGGGCGTACTCCAACGCGGCGTCCCGCCGGGCTACCTCCTCGTCACGCCTGGACAGCACGTTGTGCAGCGCGGCCTCGACCCGGGTCACCCCGGAGGCGGGCATCGGCTGACCGGAGACGGCCAGGTTGGACACGATGATGTTCATGAGCTGGTGGACGTCGGTGTCGATCTGCGTGTCGGCGGCCGAGGTGGTCGCGGCGGTGTTCGTCAAGGCGTTCCTCTCAAAGGCGGTGTCCGGCTGAGCTGCCGTGGCGTGGGCGCGTCCCGATCCGCGCCCCACCACGGCAGCTCAGCCGGAGCGGCGGGCGGTGCGCGTCCGACGGCGGGCCGGTGCGGGCGCGGGGGCGTCGATCACCACGGCGACCCGGCGGGCCCGGCCGTCGCACCACTGGACGGAGACGCACGCCCGGGTGCCGGCCGTGATCTCGGCCGGCCAGGTGATGCCAGCCAGCGTCGCGCGCAGCTGCTCGGTGTGCCAGGCCCCCTCCTGCCGGAACCCGGGGTTGACGTGCAGGGTGACCGTGATGGTCTGGCCGGGCGCGAGCTGCTCCCGGATCACCGGGGGCACCGGCAGCTGGCCGCGGTCGAGGTGGCCCTGGGTGAGCCGCACGGTGCGGGCGATCACGGAGTCCCGCAGCTCGCGGTCGGTGCCGGCGTCCAGGGCGGCGCGCCCGGCCTCCGTGGTCTCCCAGAAGGTCAGGCCCTCGCGGATGAGGCCGCGGGCCTCCAGGCTCCGGTACGGGGCGCTGGTCTCGAAGGTGGTGACCAGGGTGAAGGAGATGTGGTGCATCACTGCCCGCTCGTCGGCGGTCAACGTGGTGACGGTGCTGCTGGTCATGGAGGTCCTTCCGGTCAGGCCACCGCGAGGATGATCGCGGCGACGCGGTGGCAGCAGGGGTGCTGGCCGCGGAGGCCGGCGGCGCAGTTGCACGCCTGCGGAGCGGTCAGGTAGGTGGCGTCGCCGCGGGAGGAGACGACGCGGAACACCGGCGGGCGGCCGGCGCGGCCGGGGCGGATCGGGACGATGCCGTTGTCGGCGATCAGCAGCTCGGCCTTGGCGACGGTGGCGGGCTTGAACCCGGCGACCGCCTCCGCCTTCGCGGCGGCGCGGACCTTGGCCTTGCAGCTGCGGCCGTAGCCGTCGGCGATCGACTTGGCCGCCCGCAGGACACGACCGCACTTGGTGCAGCGGGTGGTGGTCTGCGTGGCGGCCATCTCGATCTCCCTCACTCGGTTTCTGTAGGTACAGTTTGCCATCTGTACCCACAGAAACGCAAGCGGGTACCGTAGACACGCTCACCCGATCCGACCCGAGAGGACCCCCGCATGGCGCGCCCGCGCACAGGAGAGACGCCATCCCGGAACATCCGACTCGACGACGCACTGTGGAAACAGGTCGAAGACGCAGCTCAAGAGGACCAGATGACCAAAACGGACGTCGTGAAAACGGCCCTGGCGGAGTACCTCGTCCGCCGCGAGGGCCAGCGCCGCGCGGCCCAGCGGCGCGCCGAAGCAGAAGCCAAAGAGCAGTAAACGTAGGTACAAAAACCCTGATCAAGACTGGACTGCCGCCCCGGGCGCGAGCTAATCTGTACCCACAGAAACGACCGGAAGGGGCACAAGATGGACGCGAAGACCTACGCCACGCTGATGATCACCAACCTGGAGAGGAAGATCGACGCCGCCCGCCAGGAGCTGATCGCCAACCTGACGAAGGGCGGCGCGCTGGCCGGGCTGATCGACTACCAGGCCCGCCCGCTGGTCCGCATGGAGACCGAGCTGGCCATCTGGACCGACACCGCCGCCGGCGGCTGGATCGCCGGCACGCGGGCCGCCATGCAGCGGCTGCGCGACACCGGCTCCAGCACCGACTCCTACGTCAACGGCACCCGCGAGGCCGCCCGCGAGGCCGCCCGCGGCTGGCTGGCCGCCAACCGTACCGAGCTGGAGAAGGCGGTCACCGCCGCCGACCTGCTGTTCGGCATGTAACCCCGGTGGGGCGCCGGACACCCGGCGCCCCACCGCCGGAACGCCCACAGGAGACCAACATGTCGACCACCGCCGTCCGCGCACTTCCTCGGGTGCTCGTCCCCGACCTGCTGCTCGTGGCCATCTCCCACGACTCCTACAACTTCTGCCGCATCCCCTCGGCCGCCGTGCTGCGCCAGCCGCTCACCAAGAACACGGTCCGCCGCTACCCGCACTACTTCCTCGCCGGCGGCCTGGTGCCCGGCCCCGGCTACCAGCGCGCCCGGCAGACCCTGTGCCCGCACCAGTACTACCTGACCGACTCCTGCCCCAACTGCTGACCAGCACCACACCTGCCGAGGGCCGTGGGACCATCCCCACGGCCCTCGGCGCGCGTCATCCCCGACCGACCCACCACCGTAAGGAGCCCAAGGCCGTGACCGACCTACTCGCGCGAATCGACGAGGTCACCGCACCGCGATGCGGGTGGTGCACCAGCACGCTGGCCGACAACGCCCCGTCCGGCGACTTCTGCAACGAGCTCCACCAGCAGCTGTGGCAGGGACGCTCCACGCTTCCGGCCTGGTCCGTTCCTCCGCGCTCCGGTGCCCTCCGGCTGGACCTGGCGGCGGCCAGCGCGGCCGCCGCGTCGGCACGCACGCCGGAAGAGCGTGCGGCTGCGGCGCAGTACGCCGAGCAGATCAGCCGCGACGCCGAGCAGATCAGCCGCGACGTCGCCTTGCGCTTTAACCAGATGATCGAAGACCTCAAGCCCGCTTTCCAGACGTTGGCGGACGCTGTGGCGAACAGCCTCGCCGCGGTCGGCAAACTCCTGCACGCGGCAGGGTTCGGCGTCCCCGAGGGCAGCGGCGACGCGAAGGCACGGGCGCTGGAACTGCGCCGCAACCGCAACACTGGCCCGAAGCAGCACCCGCGCGCACCCCGTCAGATCACTCCCCGGAGGAGCCGGTGACCGAGGAGAAGCCGCGCCCGTCGCTAGACGAGGCCCTTGCCAAGGTCCGGCTCGTCGCCGGTGCCCAAGGCTCGATGGGCTGGATGGTCCGAGGCGACCTGGCCAAAGCACGCGAGACGCTGGAGAAGCTCTCAGCGGAGCAGCTGCGCGAGGTGTCGGCCGCCGCCGCAGCGCTGTCGTCGCTGGCCGATGAGGTCGCCGGAGGGAAGTCGTGACGCGCGGCTACGGGACGATGGCCACCGACACCACCCACGTGAGCTGGTTGGTCGTCGACGAGAACAACCGGGAGGTCGAGTTCCCGGACGACGAGCCGATGCTGCCCGACGGCGGTGTGCAGCACGTGCCCGCCACCGGCGACTCGGTGATCCTCGCCGGCCGGACATGGCGCGTGGTGCACCGCATCTGGGCACTGCCCCTCGCCGCGCAAGAGGCCGTGACGCCACGCCAGGCGGTCACCCTGTGGATCAGGGAACAGCCGCTGCCGGTAGGTGAGGCGCGGTGACCAGCGAGCAGGCCGGTGCGGGCGACACCGAGAAGAGCATCAAGACCATGATCACCGCGCTGGCCGACGCCGGTACCGACCACGCCGCCGCCCTCGCCTGGGAACTGCACCGCAGCCTGCAACGTCTCGACCACGGCGCACCGCGGCGCGGGACACGTGGCGCGGAAGGACCAGCGCGCCAGCTCGAAAGCGACTCGCAGGCGATGCGAGTGGGGTGGCAGAACACCAGTGGGGCTCCGCCCGCTGTCGGTGTTCCGGTTGAGGTCGACTGGGTGGGTACCGTGTTCGAGGCCCGCCTTCTCCAGGCGTTCCGCTACCACTGCACCGCCTGGTACCTGGAGATCAACTACTTCACCGGGTGGACTCGCAAACTGATCGACCTCCACCAGATCAAGCGTTGGCGGTACGCCACAAGCCCAGCGAAGGAGCCACGGTGACGGGACGAGCACAGCAGCTGCGCGACGCGTTAGCTCCCGAGGCGGACAACGCCAGCGCCCGGTTCGCGGGCCACCACCGGGGCCGGCTGCCCGGCTCGGCCACGGTGCACGGCGTGCAGATGCAGGCCGTGCAGGGCCTGGGCCTGCACGTGCCCGGCCCGTCCTGCCACGTCGGCATCGGCATCGAGCACTGGACGGCGTTCGAGCCCACAGACGACCCGATCACCTGCCAGCGGGCCGCCTGCGTCCACGCCGCCCGCAACCCGCCGAAGGACTCCGTCGACGTCCACCAGATGTTGCTCGACCTGGACGTCCCGCAGGGCCCGGGACAGCAGGAAGCCCCGACCGGAACCTGATCCGGCCGGGGCTTCCTGCTACCCCTGGACTACACGTGCACAGTGACCGTGATCAACCTATCACCACGGTGCCCGCCCCCACTTCTGCACGAACGCCGTCCGGTCGCGGTGGGTCTGCGCCTCCAGCTCGGGCCGCGACCGGGTGGAGCGGTCGGGGTAGAGGTGCTGCACGCCGATCCCGCCCACGCACACCGTGCCACCCCGCTCCAGCGCCTGCCACTCCAGGTCGTCGTCGCCGCACCACCACCGAAACCGCTCGTCCGCGCGCAACCCGACACCGCCGCGCAGCACGAACGCGTACCCGGTCATCCGCTCCCGCAACGGCACCGGCCCGGGGATGGTCCGGTGCAGCAGCCCGACCCGGCCGTGCTGGTCGGGGAACGCGATGTCCGCCCCGGTCTGCCGCAGCGCGGACACCATGTAGTCCAGGAACAGCGGCGGCAGCACCACGTCGTCGTTGAGCACGGCCACCGCGTGCTCGCGCCCGCCCGCCTGCTTCTCGGCCCAGTCGATGCCCAGGTTCCACAACCGCGACAGGTTCGGCGGCTGCTCGAAGTCCAGCAACAACGTCGCCACCGGCGGCGGCGGGTTGAACTCGTCGATGCTGGGAGCCGGCGGCACCGGCGGGTTGCTGGCGTTGTCGATGATCAGCACCCGCTCGGCAGGCAACTCGAGGGACTGCACGAGTTCGAGCACCAGCTCGTTCCGGTTGTGGGTCGGCACCACCACGTACGTCTCCACCCCGCCGCCTACTTCCTGGCCCAGGCGTACGCGTCGCCCGGGTTGGCCCGGTAGCGCACGTGGCTGGCGGCGAACGCCTCGCGCAGCAGGTCCTCCAGCGCGTCGGGCGGGACGTTCGCGTACCACTCGCCCGGGCCCGGGTGGAACTCGCCGCGGGCGCCGTGCGGCCGCCGGCCGGTGCTGGCGCACGTGACCACCAGGTGCCCGCCCTCGCGCAGCGCCCGCCACGCGGTGCCGATGCACCGCTCCCAGCCCTGCACGTGCTCCAGCAGCTCGGTGCACAGCACCACGTCGTACTCCCGGTCCGGTGTCCACGTGCGCGCGTCGGCGACGATGTCCACCCCGGGCCCGGCCTGCGCGTCCAGCCCGACCCAGCGCACCATCGGCAGCAGGCTGCGGGCGGTGCCGTTGATGTCCGCGCCGCCCAGGTCCAGCCCGAGCAGATCGGCGCGCGCGTCGACCCCGGCCGCGTCGATCATGGCGCGGGCGCCCTCCAGAGCCTCGGGGTGCATCAGGCGTTCGCCTCGGCCTGCCACACCGTGGAGTGCGCGGGCCCGGTGGCGGAAGTGACCGGCGCGTAGTAGTAGCAGGCCAGGCTCTTGCGCAGGTGGTCGCCGACGATCGGGTCCGGATGCCCGTGCCAGCTGCGCGCGGAGGTGGCGAACAGCACGGTCCTGTTGAACGTGGGCAGCACCTCCACCTCCCGGTGCTCGCCCAGGTACAGCGTGCCACCCCAGGACCGGTCCCAGTCGTGGTTGAGGAACACCAGCAGGTTCAGCCGCCGCTCCAGATCGGGGTTGTCCGGGTGCACGTTGAAGTCCACGTGCGACTCCAACCGGCCACCCTCGCTGGTCATGTGCATCCCACCGCCGACCGTGTCCGCGGTCAGCGGCCCGATGCCGGTCGCCTTCTCCAGGGCGTCGCACACCGCCCGCGAGCGGACCCGCTCGAACCAGCTCAGCGTCGCCGGGCCCCAGCACCAGGCGTCCCCGGCGCGCTTGCCCCACTCCTTCGGGTCCGGGTAGGTCGTCCACCGCGGGTCGTCCGGCGACGGGAACTCGGCGGCGATCGCGTTCAGCCAGTTCGGCTCCCACAGGCGGTCGACCACCGCGTGCGGGAACGGCTTGACGTCGAAGGTCGCCGGGGTGAGCGGGATCGAGGTCAGGTCGGGCATCGCAGGCTCCTGGAGAAGGGGTGGACTACCGGTGGGGGACGGGTGCCGATTTCGTCCACCGGTCAGGAGATCGTTGTTGCTGGTGGCAGGTCGGTTCGGCCGGTCCGCTGGACGACGACTCGGATGCTGCCCGGTTCCTTGCCCGCCAGCAGGCGCACGGCGTGGCGGTTGCGGTAGGTCTCGACCTCCTCGCAGTCGAGCTCGACGTCGCCACCGGCTCGCTGGGCGAGCGCGGCCAGGATGGCGGGCAGGTCGCCCGGCGGAGGTCCGTCAGCCACGGCGGGGCATCGCGATCCGCAGGTGCCCGAAAGCCGCGGCCGCGCGCTGGACCTGGCCGCCGATCCGGTACAGCGCGGCCTGGGTCTCCCGCGGCGGAACCCCCGGCGTGAACGCGTGCCCGCCTTCGACGAACGCGGCCGCCAAGTCCCGCAGCAGCTCGGCGACATCGATCACGTCGTGGGTCTCGGGGTCGTACTGCGGGGCGATCCGGGCCTGCTCCCCGTACTGCCGCCCGCAGCCCGGCTCAGGGCAGGTCCACGCCTGCCCGGCCTCCAGCTCGGGCACCGCGCACCGGTGCTCCTGGACGTCCTGCTGCTGTTCGCCGGTCTCCTGCCCGCCGGTCTGCGGCGGTGGTGCGGTCGCGGTCACGCTGCCTCCCCTGATGCTCAGCTGCGACAGCAGGACCTTCTCCCACTCGTCGCCTCGCCGTTCGATGGTGTGCTCGCGGGCCTGGAGCCGGGCGGCGGCGCCCATCTCCTCCCGCATCCCCGGGTCCAGCACCAGCGTCCGCAGCGCCCGCGGCCACTCGTGCGCGTGCTTCACCAGCAGGCCGGTCTCGCCGTGCCGCACGAACTCGGAGTACGGGCCGACGTCGGAGGCGACCATCGGCACACCGCGTGCGGCGGCCTCCAGCGCCTTGATCGGGCTCTTGCTGCGGTTGAACACGTGCGGAACCAGCGGCGCCGTGCTGATGTCGAACGTGCCGATCGCGCAGTAGTAGTCCCAGATGTCCTCGCACCAGTCCAGGGCCCGCCACTGCTCGGACGGCAGCCGGCGCAGCCACCGCATGTGCTGCATCATCAACTGCCGCGGCCCACTGACGGTGTGCCACAGCACGTCGGGGCGTCCCGCGATGTACTCGACGATCTTCGGGCCGATGTCGGCGAAGTCCATCACGTGCGTCGACGAGCCGCCCCAGCCGATCACGACCCGGTCGTCGAGCCGCTCCGAAGGGCGCATCGCCAGCATCCCCGCCGGCACCGCGTTGGGCACGACGTGCACGTTCGGGTTGAACTCCCGCACGACGTCGGCCAGCGGCTCGGTGGACACCGTCACCAGGTCGGCGACCCGGATGTTCTGCCGCAGGTTCTCCTGCACCTCCGGCTTGCTGAACCACTCGTAGGCGACTCGGCTGCTGGGCGGCACGGACCACAGGTCGTCGTCGAGCTCGACCACCATCAGCGGCCGGGCCGGATGCTGCGCGATCCGCTGCCACGTCCGCGACGCGGCCGGCTTGCAGATCCGCTGCGCGATCAGCACCTGGCAGGTGTCCAGCCACTCCCGGGGCATCTCCTCGGCGACGTGCGTCTCGTGCCCGCGGCGCGCCAGCTCGTCCAGCGGCATCCGCATCCGGTACCAGCCGCACCCGGCCTGGTCCGCCGACCACCCGAAGACCTTCACCGCTGCCACCACGGGCTCAGGCTGTGGGTGACGTCGAGCCGCACGTCCCGGACCGCGGGCCCGAAGTCCTCGCGCCGGACAACGGTCTGCCACGGGTAGGTGACCATGTCCCCCCAGGTTGCGCGGAACACCACGCTGCGCTCCCGGGTCACCAGCCGCGCCGGGCGCCGCCGCACGAACCACGCCAGCCACAGCGTGTCGGCGTAGGTCAACTTGACGTGATCCCACCAGGTCGCCGGAACCTGCCACCGCACGGTGAGCCGCTTGGTGACCGTGTGCCCGGGCAGCTTCTTGGTCATCACGAACGCGCGGAGCTTCTGCACCAGCCGGTGAGCGACGGCGTCCAGTTCGCGCGTGATCTCGGCCTGGGCGACGGCGGTCGGCAAGTTCCGGAACGCCTCCAGGTCGACCACGGTGCTGTGGGCGAGCGGCATCCACTCGAACGTGAGGCGCTCGTAGGGCTGCTCCGGCGTGTAGGCGTGCTGCGGCGGGGGGTGGTCCGCGTACATGAAGGCTCCCGTCAGGAAAACTTCCTGCGCAGAGCGTAGATGACCGGACAAAACATCAGGCCGACCAGCGTGAACGGCTACGATTTTCCTGCCGACAGCGCGCGGGACCACCACCAGCCTGGAGAGGTGGACCCGCCATGCCGATCCCCGACACCCTGACCAAGATCCGTCTGGCCGGGGACGTGCGCCACCCGCTGTCCGGCGCACCCGGCACCGGCACGATCGAACTGGTGTTCGAACACCCGATCCGGGACACCGGCAACGACATCATCTTCGCGCCCGGCACCGTGACCGCCGCCGTCGCCGACGGCCAGTTCCTCACCGACGAGTTCCTGTCCCCGCGCCAGGCCGGGATCAGCCCCGCCAACCAGCCGCTCACCGTCCGCGTGCTCACCGACGTCTACGCCGACGAGTACCGCATCGAGATCCCCGACGGCGCCACCGGCACCCTCCAGCTGGCCGACCTCGCCCCAGCCGAGAACCCGCCCGCCGTGGTCACCTACGCCCTGGCCTCCGCGCTGAGCGACTACCTGCTCAAGACCGGCGGCACCCTGACCGGGCCGCTCAGCTGGAACGGCACGCCGTCGGCATCCGGGCACCTCGTGACCAAGGCGTACGCCGACAGCCTCTCGTTCGACGTCGGCCTGCCGGACACCCGCCTCACCGGCGCGCTGTTCTGCCCCGAGGACTACGGCAACCCGGTCGGCGACGGCGTGACCGACGACTACGAGGCGGTCAAGGCCGCGTGGGACGCGATGCTGGCCTACCCGCTGGGCCGCGCCAAGCTGCTCGTGCCCGCGAACAAGCGCTACCGCGTCGACCTGGAGAACCCTGCCCGGGTCGCGGTCACCGGCGACAAGGCCCGCGCCGCCCTGCCACTGCCGCAGGTGCCCCGCACCGCACCGAAGCGGGCCTACGGCATCATCAGCGGCGGCGAGGCGTACATGGTCCGCGCCGCCGAACTCGGTGGCACCCCGGTCCAGGTCAACACCGCCGGGGTGCTGTTTTTCGACACCGGCACCACCACCTACACCTGGTCGGACACCCTCGGCCTGCCCTGCGCGATCGGCGGCCCCGACGCCGACATGACCGACCCGGTCGGCAACAGCTTCAGCAACCTGCACTTCAGCATCGAGAACGTCATCCTCAGGCAGAACACCAACCCCTCGCTGTGCACGGCCAACCTGGAACAGCTGTCCACCTGCCGCCTCGACCGCGTTCGCATCGACGTCGACGCGGTGCTCGACGAGATTCCCGAGCCGACCAACCCCACCGGCGCCGCCCTGCTCCTACCCCGCAGTAACAACAACGTGGCGGTCGTCGTCCGCTGCCTGATCACCGAGGGCTACTACGCGGGTGCCCCGGTCACGGAGCACCTCGACGCCGACGCCATCATCACCCTGAGCTGCAAGATCGGCGTCCACACCCGCCGCCCGTGCTCCCACAACGGCATCGTCAACCTGATCAAGCTGGAGCAGTGCCAGTGGGGCCTGTCCGGTTGGGACCCTTCCGGCGAAGGCCCTGACGGGGGCGTCGTCCCGTGGTGGGGCTGGACCGGCCGCATCGCCATGCTCGACATCGAGGACTACGCCTACAACGGCGAGCGCGAGTGGACCTACGCCCCCACCCAGGGGGCCCACATCAACGACCCCAACGGCACCCTCAACGGCACCATCGCGTTCCTCGGCCGCGTCAACAGCGAGCCGCCCGCACCGAACGGCATCGGCATCGGCCCGGGCGGAGGCTCCCACTCCCTCTACGTCATCGGCCCCTCGGGAACCACCCAGTCCCCGATCGCAATCTACGGCGCCGACCACACCGTCGCCGCCACCCGCCTGGCCCTGCCCGGCGGCCCCGAGATCACCGAGTACAGCCTGTTCCCCGCCGAGGACGGCCCCTCCAGCACCGCCGCCGAGACCACCATCAACGTCGGCGTGAAGGTCAACTTCACCGCCGCCGTCGAGATCACCCATCTCCGCTTCTGGCGCCCGGCGGGCCTCGACGGCCCGATCACCGGCCGCGTGTGGCGCTTCACCGCCCCCAGCACCTGGGACGCCGTCTCCGCCGACGTCGCCTTCACCCTCGACGCGGCCGACGAGTGGCTGCTGGCCACCCTGCCCACGCCGGTCCAGGCCGGGCCCGGCGCGGTCTACGTCCCCACCGTGCACTGCGTCGGCGCCTACGCCTACACCCTGTCCTACTGGGACAGCGGACCCGGCGGCTCCGGCATCATCAACGGCCCGCTCAGGGCGTTCAGCAACGCGGACGCCAGCGGCCAGGGCTGCTTCAGCACCGGCGCCATCACCACGCCGCCGACCACCTCGGGCGGCGGCACCAACTACGGCGTCGACCTGGTCGTGGTCGCCGTCTAGTCGTCGGCCGGCTCACCGATCCGGACCGGCTTCCCGGTGCCGACCCTGCGCCACCGGTAGCCCTCCGCGTCCAGGAACGAGAACGTCACCGTCAGGGTGCCCTGGTCGCGCAGAACATCGTCAGGGACGTCGTCGAAGCCGAACTGGGCCTGGCCGGCGGACTCGCCCGCGCCGAGGACATCGGCGAGGAGGAACGGCTCGCGCACCGGCTCGCCTCCGGGCTCCTGGAACACCCACGAGGTGTGCTCGACGGCCGGATCGCCGGTGCTGAAGGTGATGTCTTCGATCATGACCTCCAGCACCGGACGGACCCCGTAGTTCCTCACCTGCAGGCCGAAGACCTCCGAGGAGCCGAGCCTGAAACCGCCACGCCCGTCATACACCGGGTGCTCCACCGCAACCCTGCCGCGCGCGGCGATGACCGTGCGGGCCTGCGCCAGCCGGTGCTCGTGCCGCTCGCGTTCGGCGGCCTGCTCGCGCTCGACCTGGCCCAGCTCGTCCGCGTGACGCTGGGCCGCCGCGGCACGGCGCTCATGGCGCAGCGCGAGGACCGCCACAGCCACTGCCGCGAAACCCGCCATGCTGCCGATGCCCCCGACCCACTGCCCGTAGGCGGCGAACACGTCGGCATCGACGTCAGCTGGCCAGGGCATCGGCACGGCAGCCAGGAAGGCGGCCGGCGTGGTCGGCGCGGGCATGCGCGCATCCTGCCACCCCTACACAGCCATACTCGACCGAGGGATCACCGCACGTCGCGCTGAACGGTAGGAGCTGAACATGACAACCACCGAGGGCCGCTTCGTCGGCTACGTCCCTCTCCCGGACGTCCAGCTCGCCCCTCGCAACCCCAAGGCCCACGACGCCACGGCGATCGCCCGCTCGATCGGTCACTTCGGCTTCGCCGAGTTGCCCCTGGTCGACGAGCGCACCGGGCGCCTGGTCGCCGGACACGGCCGCTACGACCAGCTCGTCGCGCTCAAGGCCGGCGGCGCCACCCCACCCGACGGCGTTCGGGTCGGCGACGACGGCGAGTGGGAGATGCCCGTGGTCCGCGGCTGGGCCTCCCGCTCCGACGAGGACGCCGAGGCGTACCTGATCGCGTCGAACAACATCACCACCATCGGCGGCTGGGACGAACGCCTGCTCGCCGAGCTGCTCGGTGACCTCGCCGACTCGCAGCTGCTGGAACTGACCGGCTTCGACGCCGACGGCCTGGAGGACCTGCTCGCCTCCATCCAGGAGGCCGACCTGCCCCCGCCGGTGGCGCTCACCGAGCCCGACGATGAACCGGCGCGCCCGGTCAAGCCACGAACGCGCGAGGGCGACGTGTGGCTGCTGGGCCCGCACCGCGTGCTGTGCGGGGACGCCACCGATCAGACCGCCGTGGAGGACATGCTCGACGGTGACCGGTGCGACGTGGCGTGGACCGACCCGCCCTACGGCGTGGACTACGTCGGCGGCACCGCGGACGCGCTGACCATCCGCAACGACTCGGCCGTGGGCCTGTCCGAGCTGCTGCGCGACATGCTGCCCGTCGCCACGGCCGGGCTGAAGCCGGGCGCGCCGTTCTACATCGCCCACCCGCCCGGGCCGCTCGCCTACGTCTTCTTCACCGCTGTGCAGCGGGCCGGGTGGCTGCTGCGCCAGGGCCTGGTGTGGGTCAAGGACCACTTCGTGCTGGGCCGCAGCGATTACCACTACCAGCACGAGGCCGTGATGTACGGGTTCGTCCCCGGCGGGCAGGGACGGCTGGGTCGCGGTGGACCGCGTTGGTTCGGCGACGACGCCCAGACCACGGTGTTCGAGGTGCCCAAGCCGCGGATCAGCGAGGACCACCCGACCAAGAAGCCGGTCAAGCTGATCACCGCGCACCTGACGAACTCGTGCCGACCGGGCGGGCTGGTGCTGGACCTGTTCGGCGGCTCCGGCTCGACCCTGATCGCTGCGCACCACCACGGCGCCGTCGCCCGGCTGGTGGAGCTGGACCCGCGGTTCGTCGACGTGATCTGCCGCCGGTGGCAGGAGCACACCGGGGTGCTGCCGGTGCTGCGGTCGACCGGCGAGGAGGTCGACTTCGCCGAACGCGCCAACCCATAAGGACGTGCCAACGTGCCCGCAAGCGAGGAAGTGCAGACGGAGGTGGCCGAGCGGCGGGCCCGGGCGGTGCAGCTGCGCATCGCCGGGGCCTCGCTCGACGAGATCGCCGCGGCGTTGAACTACGGCGGCTCGTCGACGGAGTCCCGGCGGGCCGCGGTGTCGAAGGACCTGAAGCGCGCGTGGGAGGCGGCGCGGGAGGCACAGGCGGCGAGCGCGGTGGAGCTGCGGGAGCTGGAGCTGGCGCGGCTGGACCGCATCCAGCGTGGCGTGTGGCCGATGGCGGTGGCTGGGGACACGAAGGCGGTGCGCGCGGTGCTGGGGGTGATGGATCGGCGCGCCCGCCTGCTGGGCCTGGACGCGCCGACCCGGCTGGAGGGGCCGCTGGACGCGCCGGTGCCCGTGGAGTTCATGGGCCTGGTGGAGGCGGCGCGTACGCGAGCGCAGGCGGAGCGGCTGGCGTTGGAGGCGGCACCACCCCCGGAAGGTGAGTAACCGTCATCTGACAGTTTCGCGCGACAATGGGTCCAGGGGGCCGTCACCGAGCAGGAGCCGACCATGTCCGACTCGACCGCCGTCGAACGCCGCCCCGGCTCACAGGGCCGCCTGACCAACGTGGATATCGCCGAGCAGCAGCGCGCCTGCTACCAGCTGCGTCTCCAGCACTACACCATCCGCGAGATCAGCGCCCTGACCGGCTTGTCCGTGGGCACCGTCCACTCCCGCATCCAGGACGCCATCGCCACCTACGTCACCCCGTTCGTCGAGCAGTACCGGACCATGGAGCGGGAGCGCCTGGAGGGCTTGTCGCGGCGGGTGCTGGCGATGATGAGCAAGCCACACTACGTGCTCAAGGACGGCACCGTGCTGACCGTCGACGATGAGCCCGTCGAGGACATCGGGATCACTCTGGCCTGCGTGGATCGTCTGCTGCGAATCCAGGAGCGCCGGGCCAAGCTCGAAGGCCTGGACGCCGCGCCGAAGACCGAGGCGGACGAGGGAACCGTCTCCCCGGAGGACGTGGAGTTGGTGCGCCTGGTGAAGGCGGCACGCGAGCACGCGGAGGCCCAGCTGGCCAAGCTGCGAGGGAAGGGATAGCCCGGTCTCCGTCCCCGGTGGAGACCGGGCCGAGGCGAGCTTAGCCCTCGTCGACGCGCGGCCGTGCGCCCGGATGGTCGCCACTCCGGAAATCTTCCCGCAGAATGGGTCATTGACCGAACAATCTTGACCACCCTCGCGGGGTCGAGACGGAAGATCTACGGCCCGGAGGCGCATCGTGTCCACCCTGCTCGGCGAGATCGTGCTCTACACCATCACCGGCGAGGACGTACGCGCCATCGAGGAGCTGGTGCCCCGCATCAACGGCGCAGGCCGCACCAACCTCAACCCTCCGCACGTCGGCGACCAGTACCCGGCGCTGGTCGTCCGCGACAACGGCAGCAGCCTCAACCTCAAGGTCCAGCTCGACGGCGGCGCGGACGCCGCGTACTGGGCCACCTCCCGCGCGGAGGGCGACGAGCTGGGCCAGTGGCGGCGCCGGTGAGCCTGCCGCCCTACGACCCCGCGCGCGACCCGGACCCGGAGCCGCCGTGGACCGCGGCCGACAGCCTGTCCAAGGGCGAGGCGCTGCTCCAGGTCGCCCAGGACCTGGAGCCGAGGATGCCGGAGTCTGCCCAGCTGAACGCGCTGTTGGGCGTCGGCTGGCTGCTGTCCGCCGTGGCCCGACGGCACGACGAGGCCTGCCGGGAGGTCGCCGACGTGCTCGGCACCGCCCGCCCGGGCGCCGATTCGTAGCGGAGCGTCATCGGCGGGCGATACCCCTCGTGGCACACCCACCCACCACCACCTCCAGGGAGCCACCGTGGACCACAACCCCGACCCCGCCGACCGACCCGTCGAGGAGCCCACCCGGTTCATCGACAGCGTGCCGGTCGACAGCACCCAGCTGGTGGAGCAGCCGCCCACCGGCTCCCGTGTCCGGGTGGCGCTCATCGGCGTCGTCACCGCTCTCGGCCTGGGCGTAGCTGGCGTGACCGCGTACGCCGTCACGCAGGCCACCGGCACCCCGGCGGCCGAGACGCCGGCCGCGGTCATCCAGACCGGCACCTCGACCGCAGGGGCGGTCGTCGAGGCCGCCGAGCTCACCACCAGCACCAGCATGCCGACCACCGACCCGGTCACCACCCTCACCGCCGCGCCGCCCCCGGCCGAACAGCCCGTCCAGCAACCGCCAGCACCGGCGCCGGTGCCGACCGAGCTCGGCAACCCGGTCGAGACCGGCGCGCCGACGATCCCGCCCGGCCACGTCGACTCGTGCGCCTACCCGAACATGGCGCCCACCACCGTGTCCGGCACGGTCTACAGTCCGGCACCCACCCCGACCATCACCGCGGTGACCTCCCCTGACCGCTGCCCGCCCTACAGCGCCGGGTACCCCTGGGACGGGGCATGACCTCGGGAGGTGGTGCGTGAGTGCACCACCAGCAGAAGCCGCCGCCGGCGCCCGGGTCGACATCTACGCCTACCTGGCCGAGCAGGACATCGACCCGGCCATGCTCGCGGTCCCCGAGTGCCGGCGGCTGCTGACCAAGTACAACCCCCTGCTGTTCGCCCTGCTGTACTTCCCGCACCACCTGCGCGCCGGGGATGACGACCCGATCACACTGTCGACGCTGCACGTCGACATGGCCGACACGGCCCGCGAGTGGGCACTGCCCAACACCGAACCCAAGGACGGCAGGGACGCCTGGATCTGCCCCCGCGACGCGGGCAAGAGCACCTGGCAGTTCCTGATCCTGCCCGCGTGGGCCGGCGCCCATCGCCACCGCCGGTTCGTCGCGGCGTTCGCGCACGCCGGCGGCCAGGCCGAGAAGCACCTGCTGTCGTTCAAACGCGAGGTCGACACCAACCAGCTGCTGCGCGCGGACTTCCCCGACTTCTGCCGCCCCGGCCGCCGCCCCAGCGGGACCACCGAGTCCGACACCAAGGAGATGTTCATCGCGGCGTCGGCGTTCGTGTTCGCGGCGAAGGGCATCGACAGTCAGGCGCTCGGTTTCAAGATCGGTAACCGACGCCCTGACCTGCTGATCTTTGACGACATCGAGCCCGACGAGTCCAACTACTCGGCGTACCAGAAGGAGCAGCGGCTGGCGACGGTGCAGAACGCGATCCTGCCGATGAACCTGCGCGCCCGCGTCGTCATCTCCGGCACCACGACCATGCCGGGCTCGATCATCCACGACCTGGTGAAGACGGTCACCGAGCCCAACGAGCCCCCGGCCCCGTGGGTGACGGAGGAGCGGATCCGGGTGCGCTACTACCCGGCGATCCTCACCGACCCGGTCACCGCGCAGCGGCGGTCGCTGTGGGAGGAGAAGTGGCCGCTGGCGTTCCTGGAGTCGATCGAGCACACCCGCAGCTACCGCCTGAACTACCTCAATGACCCCATGGCCCGCCAGGGCGACTACTGGACGGGCGACGACTTCACCATCACCGAGGAGCTGCTGCCCTCGCTGACCCACATGCTGCTGTCGATCGACCCCGCCACCAAGGCGCGCAAGACGTCGGACTACACCGGCCTGGCGGTGATCGGCTACAGCGCCTACCACCGCCGCTGCGTCGTGCTCGACGCCTGGATGGTCAAGCTGCCGCCGGGTGAGCCGATGCGCCAGCGCGTGCTGCGCGTGCTGGAGCAGTACCGCCAGATCCGAGGGGTCGTCGTGGAGGACAACAACGGCGGCGACACCTGGTACAGCGTGTTCCACACCATGCCGGTCCGGGTGCACTGCCTGGGCAACGACGAGCCCAAGGAAGTCCGCGCGGCCCGGCTGCTGGGGCGCTACACCCGCGCCCCCAAGCGCCACCCCGGCCGCCACCCCCACCCGATCGACAAGCTCCCGCGGGTCACCCACGCCAAGAAGCTGCCCCAGGTGCAGGAGCAGATGGTCGCCTTCCCCCGCGGCGCGAACGACGACCTGGTCGACGCCATCGGCACCGGCGTCGACGTCTTCCTGTCCCCGCGCCGCCACGCGGGCATCGGGTTCGTGCGGCCGGACGTCACCGACGATGACGACTGACAGGCGGATCCATCGCCAGAAGGGATGATCACCGAAGATGCTTCGGCCCCGGGTTACTCTGAACGCATCATCTCCGGGAGGTTGCAGGTGAGCGCTCCGATCACCACCTTCGACGTCGTTCCGGCGCCGACCGACGACGACCCGCGGGAGCGCGCCACCAACCCCGACATCGCCGTCGGCCTGGACACGCTCGACGAGCTCGCGCCCGACTACACCAGGGCGCAGCAGTACTTCGAGGGAAAGGTCCCCGAGTTCTTCGCCTCGGTGCGGTTGCGGCGGGCGCTGGCGAGGACCGGCACCGCCTACCGCCTGAATTTCGCGGCGATCCCGGTCCGGGCCGCCGCATCCCGCATCCGGGTTGCCTCGATCACCTGCCCCGGCAACGACGCCGCCACCAAGTGGCTCGCCCGCCAGTGGGAGCGCAACGAGCTCGACCTGTACATGCCGGACCTGATCCTGCGGGCCTGTGAGTACGGCGACGCCTACCTCATCGCCTGGCCCGCCGACGACGATGCCAATGAGGCCGACCAGGAGGACCTCGCCGACCCCGTCGGCGTTCTTCCCGTGCCCAGGGCTACCACCGACCAGTTTGACGAAGGGGGTAGCGAGTCAGGCGACCCGATCGACATCGACGTGCACCTCAACCTGGGGTTCACCACCGCGGTGATCTACGCCGAGGAGAACCCCCGGCACGCGCGGTTCGTAATCCGCCGCTGGGGCGCGGGCGACCGGATCCGGGTCGACCTCCAGTACCGGGACCGGATCGAGAAGTACGCCACGAAGAAGGGCGTCAAGGAGGCGCGGTCGGCCGCCGACCTGTACGTCTGGGTCGACGAGGACGACGACGAGTGGCCCTACCCCAACCCCTACGGGCTGCTGCCCGCGCACCACTTCCGCACCGCGCGCCCCTACGGCACGCCGCTGCACCGCGAGTTCTACGGCGCCCAGGACGCGATCCGGAAGCTGATCGTCTCCCACATGTCCACCGTCGACTACCAGGTCGCCAAGCAGCGCTGGGCCCTGGTCGCGGGCGAGGACACCAGCATGGCCGCGGCCACCGACCCGGACGAGTTCGCGTTCGACACGATCGACGTACCGAGCAGCCGCGACGTCTCCGACGCCGAGCTGGACACCAGCCCGGACTCCTTCTGGCTGCTGCGCAACGTCAAGGCCGTCGGCGCGTTCGAGGAGACCGGCTGGGAGGTGTTCCTCAAGGCCGCCGAGGAGTACATGCGCATGGGCGCGCAGGTGTCCGAGACGCCGATGCGGTTCTTCGACTACGCCCGCGCCCAACTGCCCTCCGGCGTGTCCCAGGACGCGATCGACGTGCCGTTCGTGAAGAAGCTCCTGGACCTGATCACGTCCTTCCGGGCGACGTTGCAGGCCCTGTTCCGTGACGCCCTGGTGATGGCCGGGTTCGGCCGGGTACCGGTGGTGGTGACATTCGAGCCGCCGGAGCGGGTCACCGGCATCGACGGCTGGAAGATCGTGCTGGCCAAGGTCGAGGCCGGGATGCCGGTCAAGGCCGCGTTCATGGAGGCCGGCTACACCAAGCCCCAGGTCGATGCGTGGTTCGGCGACGACACCCAGCTGGCCCAGCGCCTGGCCGTGCTCAAGACCGTGGCCGAGGTCTTCCAGATGATCGGCGCGGCCGCCACCATGCAGTCCCTCCAGCCCGAGCAGATCACCGAGCTGGTCGACGCGGTCATGCCCGACGTGCTCGCTGCGGTCGCCGCCCCGACGCAGGACGGTGACGGGTGACCGCACCGCAGCTGCCGCCGCAGGTGCCCGAGCTGGTCATCGACCACGCGGCCGAGCTCTACGCCCTGGAGGTCGCTGCGGGCAGCGCGGCCGCGGCCGGAGTGACCGCGGCGGTGGCCGAGCTGTGGAGCTGGGCCATCCGCCAGTGGGTAGGCCGCTTCCGGGGCATCGACCGGCCTGTCCCGGACGAGCGGTCCTGGGACGAGTACATGACCGAGCTGGAGACCCGCGTCCGCGCAGTCCGGGTCGACGTCGGCGAACCGCTGCGTCAGTGGGCGCGCGACGCCCGCATCATGGGCGCCCGCCAGGCGCTGACCGAGCTGGTGGCCGACGGAGAGCTGCCCCAGGAGTACCGGGAGCGGTGGATCGACGGCGAGCCCGACCCGGACCGTCAACCGCTGCTGCGGTGGATCGTCGACGCGCAGGCCGCCGGCGCACGGTCCCCGGACCCGTCGGCCGTGCTGGAGCAGCTGCTGCCCACCGCGCTGCCCGCCGACGTCGCCGAGGTCCTCGACGCGGTCGACGCGACCGCCCGCGGCAAGCTCCGCGCGGCGGCCGACGCCGCCTCCCACGCCGCCGGCAGCACGTTCACCCACGTGGTGCGCGAGGTGCTCGCCCCGGCGCAGCAGGCGGTCACCACCGCCGAGACCACGACCGCGTGGACGATCCACCGCGCGGCCAACGCCGGGATCGAGGCCATGGCACGGGCGCTGGGCGCGGAGCGGCTGTGGATCGCCGAGCGCGACGCCTGCCCCGACTGCCTGGCCCTGTCCGGCGCGATCTCCGTCGACGGCGTGTTCGACGTCGCGCCCGCGTTCGGCGAGCCGGCGACACCGGTGTGGCCCGCGCCGCCGCTGCGCTGCCCGCCCCGGCACCCGCGGTGCCGCTGCCGCACCCGGCTCTGGCTCGGCCGCACCCGCCGCAACTCCAACCTCCCGGAGCTGCTCCAGGCCGACGCCGAGCGGTCGATCCTGCTCGGCCTGCGCCGTCCCGGCGACAGCGAGCGCCGCCGGCTGCGCGCCGCGGCGTGGCTGCTCGACAACGGCACCACCGCCCCCAAGACCGTTCAGGACCGCGCCCGCCGTGCGGTCCGCGCCCAGGCGTTCCCGTCGGCGCCACGCCGCCGCAGCACCAGCACGAGATGAGGACCACCATGACGACGAGCACCATCTACCTCTCGGCTCTGCCGGTGCACCCCCACTGGGGCACCGCCCTCGCGGTCCTCGACGACCGACCCGTCTGGCCCGTGCGCGGCGGCGCGGACGACGACGAAGGCGACACCGAGATCGACCTCACCGGCGGCGACGGCAGCAGCGGGGCCAGCTCCGGCGGGGCGGGCCGGGCGCAGCGCGACATCCTCGACGACGAGCCGGACGACGATGACGAGCACGGCGACAAGCCCGAGGGTGAGCAGCCCGCCGAGAGCGACTGGAAGCCGCCGACGCAGGAGGAGTGGCAGCGCACCCAGGCGGCGCTCAAGGAGGCCAACAAGCAGGCGGCGAACGAACGCTGGAAGTTGACCGAGCTGAAGAAGGCGCAGCGGCAGGCGCAGAAGGAGGCCGGGCCGAAGCCGGAAGCCGGGTCGCTGGAAGCCGCGCGGGCAGAGGCCGCCGCCGAGGCCGAGGCTCGGCTCATGCCGATCGCCATCCGGGCGACCGCCAAGGCCGCGCTGTTGGCCGCGAACTTCCAGCGCCCGACCGAGGCCCGGGTCAAGCGGATGATCGGCCGGATCGACATGGCCGGGATCGAGATCGACGACGACGGCGAGGTCATCGGGCTCGACGAGGAGATCGAGCGCCTCCAAGAGGAACTCCCCGAGCTGTTCACGCCGCCCGCCGAGCCTGCCCCGCCCGCGACAGCCAAGCGGCGCCCTACGCGGATCAACCCCGCGGACAAGCAGCCGACCGCGCCGCAGTTCGCCACCACCGGCGACCGCCTCGCGGCGCGCATCAAGGGCGACGTCTGACCTCGCCGGTGCGCGACCGCGTCAGCATCCGCAAGACCGCGCCCGGCACGTGGACGATCACCCGTCCGCGTGCCGGGTTCGGCGGTCCCGAGGTGCTGACCGCCGAGTCGCAGGCCGCGGCCGTTGCCCGGCTCGACCGCATCCGGGCCGCCCTCCACGTCGGCAGCACCGTCGTCCAGATCGAGCGCCGCCAGCACGCCACCGACGCGCTCAACCCCGTCTCGCCGTGGACCCCGCTGTGGGTGCCCGGCACCGAGCCGCACGTCCTGCCCTACAACCAGCCGTGAGGACCACCACCATGCCCCACCAGCAGCGCAAACCCGCGCTCGACCTCCGCATCACCGCCCTCCTGGCCGGGCTGGCCACCATCGCCCTGGCCATCCTCCGCGCCGATGGCCTCATCACCTGGTCGTGGTGGTGGATCTTCGCCCCGATGTGGGGCCTGTTCCTCCTCGTGCTGCTGGGGCTGTGCGCGGCCATCGTCCGAGCGGCGGTGACCAAGCGATGACCACCGAGCCGCACGTCGACGTCGCGGTTGCAGCGGACGATGAGCGAGAGGTCAACGACGGCTCGATCACCGGGCGGGCTATGGCGTTCGCGGCCGAGTTCGCCGAGCACCAGCCGACACCGCTGGAGATGGGCTACGTCGCGGTCTGGCTGGCGTTCGGGGAGGCAGCCGCGCGTTTGCGGGCGTGCGCGCGGAAGCATCGCGACACGGCGCACCTGGAGGAGACCGCGGCCTCGCTGGACCGGCTGGCGGCCCGGACCCGGGTGCTGGCCGAGGCCACCGTCAACGTCGAAGTCGCGGCCGACGAGCCGGAGCTGGTGCGGCACGCCCACCGCGAGCTGGAGCGGGCCGGTGAGCACGACGACTGGTTCGTCGAGTCGGTCCTGGCCAGCGTTCGGGGCTTCATCGCGGGCCGCCACTCCGGCAGCTCCGCCGAGCAGGCCGCCCGGTACGTGTACGACCTGCTGCGTCACCGGCCGCTGACCGCGCTGACCCGCGACCCCGCCGAGTGGGAGGACCGTAGCGAGATCAGCGGCACACCGCTGTGGCAGAACATCCGCGACCCGCGCGCCATGTCCACCGACGGCGGCCGCACCTACTGGCTTACCGACGACGAGGCCAACGAGGTCGGCGACAAGCCGCGCTACTACTCGGCCGAGCCTCAGGAGGCAGGCCGGTGAGCAAGGAGCACGAGGGCGGCCTGTACTTCCACTCCCTGAACAACCTGGAACGCGAGGGCCGGTCGACGCGCGGGCAGCTGTTCAACCGGAGCTTCTGGCTCAACCGGGTGCCGCGGCTGATGCTGCTGTGCCGCCTGCTCGGGCACGTGCCGGTCGTGAACGGCCACAGCTCGCGCTGGGTGTGCTGCGACCGGTGCGGCGTGCGCCCGAACCCGCAAGGCAGCCTGGACCCGGCGCGGTGGAGCATCGGTCAGCCCTACAACAACGAGTTCACCGCGGAGCCACCGGAGTGGCTGACCCAGCCCACGCGCTCCCGGCTCGGCGAACCGGGGCCGGTGTTCCCCGAGCACTACCCGCCGGGCCCGTGGCCGGAGCGCCCGACCGGCACGGTCGGCGGCCAGCTGGTGCTGGGCAAGACCTTCGGCGTGTTCAGCGTGCAGGTCACGATCGGCTCGGCCGGGTCCGAGCACACCCTGGCCGGGCACGTCAGCATCAACCCGCTCGGCGCGCTGTACCTGCACACCGAGGGCTTCGGCACCTGGGTGCAGCGGCGCCTGATCCCCACCGGCTACGACGACCGCGTCATCGGCCTGTCCGTCCACGATGGCCGGGTGCGCTGGTCGCTGTGGGAACGCGAGGGCCACTGGTCTAGCGAGCAGCCGAAGTGGTGGGAGGGCTCGTTCCGCTGCGACCCGCGCGACCTGCTGCTCGGGCCGCTGAAGTGGGAGCGGGAGAACATCGGCGGCCCGGTGCCGGTCGTGGTGCGGATGCCCTACAGCGACGAGGACACCTACAAGGTGGAGCTCCAGCTCCAGCAGGCCCAGCGGCGCCGCAAGCGGGGGCGTCCGGGCGAGCCGGAGTGGTGGGTGGACTGGAGGTCGAAGAAGGGCATCCCAGTCCGCCGCCACGACTGGAAGGGCAACGAGGTCCTCGGCTCCACGGTGCGGGTCACCCGGCAGGACGTGACCAGCGGGCTGTGGCCGATGGTCGCCGCGGCGAAGATCGCCGAGCACATGATGGAGAGCCGGGTGCACCACGGGTACACGCCGCTGCACCTGGAGGACGACGTCGAGCCTGCCATGGACCTCGGGTGAGGGGCCGCCTGTCCTGGCCCGCGCTCGCGGCGGGCGCCGCTGTGGTGGCCGTCGGCGTCGGCGCCGTGTTCGCGACCTACTACGTGTGGCCCGCGCTCCAGGAGGCGGTGCCGCCACCGGCGGCCACGTTCGTCGGCTTGGTGCTGGGGTTCCCGATCGGCCTTGCGGGGAGCGCCGTGGCGGAACGTGTGGACCGGCGGCGCGGGAGGCGACGGTGACCGAGTCCCGCGCGCACGAGCACCTCGACCGGCTGCGCCGCGCCGAGCTACCGGAGGACGCCCGCGCCGTGGCCGACGTACTGGACGACTGGCGCCTTCGTGTCCACGGCCTGACCAGCGGCAGCCACAACGTCGGCCTGTTCCTCGACCTGCTGGCCGACGAGGGCTACGCCGTCCTCCCAGTGGAGGTGCCCGGTGGGTGACCCGGAGTACCGCGTGGAAGAGCACCCCGACGGCACCCGGCGGGTGCACCCCAGCCGAGTCCGGCGCGCCCCCGACGGACGCGTGGCCCTGTACTTCGCCGAGGGACCGCGCGAGTCCGGCCCGTTCTGGCTCGAGATCGGCCTTCAGGGCGACCTCTACGTCTCGGTCAAGGAGCCCGCGGAGGTCGCCGACTGGGCTGAGGTCGAGCTGCCGGCGGTGCAACCGTGAACCGGCGGCCTGAGGTGGAGGCCGCCGCGCGCTGGTGGACCACCACCCTGACCGGGCCCTTCCGCCACCGGGTCGGTGACCCGGAGCTGGACGCGCAGCTCGCGCAGCCGCCCGCGTCCGCGGGGCGAGGCTGGTCGGCCGAGCAGCGGGAGGCGTTCCGTCTTGCGCTGGAGGAGGAGCTGGAGGCGCACGTCGCGTCGTGCTGGTACCCGGGCGACCCGCTGCGGGGCTCGGCGGTGCGGGCGGTGCTGTGCGACTGGGGCCCGGACCCGGTGCTGATCGACGCGGCGCGCGCGGCCGGGCTGGAGCTCGGCTCCCACGACGTGCCGTTCAAGACCGTGATGTGGATCAACCCCGGCGAGGTCGCGGTGCGCGGCGGGTACGGCGCCGCCCGGGCGACGGTGTGGCCGCTCCCGACCCCGACCGACCCGGCACCCCAACCCGACACCGAAACGGAGCGGCCATGAACGCCACCGACGAGCTGTGCGCGCTGCTGCGGCTGGACCCGCGGCAGCTCGAACGCGCCCCCGACGACGCCACGGTCGACGACGTGGCCGCGCACGCGGAGAACCGGTGGTTGGGCTGCCGGTGGTGCGCCGACCGCGCCCGCACCACCATGGTCCTCACCGTGGTGGCCGGGCCGCTGCTGGTCGACCCGGACCGGGCCGACACTCACCACGGCTGGGTGCTCATCGAGGAGGCCGACGCCGGGCCGCGCTGGTTGGAACTGTGCCCCGCGGACCGGGTCTGGGTGGAGGAGACCGTGGAGGGCGAGCTGCCCGAGCGGTGGGAGCTGCCGTGATCACCCCGGAGCAGCTGGTGTGGCTGCGGGAGCAGATCGCCGAGACCGAGAAGGACGTGCGCGAGGGACCGGAGTGGCCGCTGTGGGCGATCCTGCCCAGCCGGATGGCGGCGCGCATCGCCGACGTGCTCGCGCAGTGTGAGGCGCACACCGCGGTGCTCGACCACTACGAGCGGGCGGAGCAGGGCATGCACAGCCCGGACGCCTACGAGCTGGCGGACGGCCTGGTACTTGCCGTCGCCCTGGCCTACCGGCACCGCCCCGGCTACCACGCGCAGTGGCCAGCATGAACAGCGACATCGATCCGGTCGCGCTCGTGGCGAGCTGGGCGCGGCTGTGGGAGAGCTACCGTCGGCTGCTGTTGTGCCACCCGGACCGGGTGCAGGAGGTGAAGGCCGCGGTCGAACGGGCCTGGCTGGCCATGCCGATCGAGGTGCGCGGGAGCGCGCTGGTCGCTCGCGACCAGGTGGTGGTGGCCGACCCGGACAACCAGCTGCGGGAGCTGCGCGAGGACTTGGCCGCCGCGCACGTACGTCGCGAGCTGGTGCCGCTCGTGCGGACCGCGGCGAAGGAGGTGCCGCTCCCGGCCGGGCGGATCGAGGTCGCCCGCGGCCTGCTCCGGACGCACCGGACCGCCGATCAGGCTCTGTTCGCGGCCAGCCAGGAGCAGTGGGCGGAAGCGCAGAAGGAGCTCCAGCGCCGGGTGGTCGACGAGGTGATCCAAGCGCAGATCCTTGCGCTGGCCGCCGAGCTGGGGCTGCCACACGGGGAGAACTCGTCGTGCTGGTGTCGGCCGGTCCGATGCGGGCCTGTCCTCGTCCACCAGGACGCGCGGGTGCCGCCCGGCCACCTTCGACAAGCCGAGTGATCAGGAAGGCAGCGAGCTCATGACCAAGCCGAGTGTCAGCAGGATCGTCCACTACGTCAGCCACGGCACGCCGCCGCGAGCGGACGGTAGCCAGGCGTTCACCAGTGAGTGCCGCGCAGCAGTCATCACCGAGGTCGACCCGCAGAACCCCGCCCGCATCGGCATCTGCGTGTTCAACCCCACCGGCCTGTTCTTTCACCCGCTCGCAGCGGGCGGCTGCACCTACGACGAGGGCGGGGAGACCCCAGGGGACCCGAACTGCCCGCAGCCGCACGGTGACATGCCGTTCCGCTACTGCCCCGAGCCGGGGTGTGGCTGGCAGGAGGCGTCGCTCAAGGGCGGCACGTGGCACTGGCCGGAGCGGGTGTAGCCCATGCCCGAGGACTTCGACGTCGTCGAGCCACCCGCGCTGCGGGAGCCGGTCAGCCTCTGGCTGCGCGGACTCGAAGAACGCGCCCGCCGCGAGCGCTGGACCGGCCTGCTGGGACGGTCCGTCGTGGTCGCCTGGAACGCCGCCCGGGCCATCCTCGCGACCCGGGAAGCGCTGGGCGGCGAGCAGGGGCGCCCGCCGGGCGCGGGGCCTTCGGGCGGTGATGGCTGATGCCGTACACCGAGCACGGCCACTGGTACGGCGACGGCGAGCCGACGGGGGAGCCGCCCGGGCCGGTGGTGCACTGCGGCGGCCCGGCGGTGTGCGTCGCCTGCGGCCGGGCCGCCGGGGGCACCCCGCTGACCAACCTGCTGGACAGCGTCGCGGCCGACCACGCCGCGGCCGTGCCCGGTCCGCGCGGGCCGCGGGTGACCACCGAGGAGATGCGGCGCGCCTGCGTGCGCACGGCGGACGCGTTCACCGCGGTGGCCGCGACGATGATCCCGGAGGGCGAGTTGGCGGTGACCGCGGACCGGCTCTACGACCTCGGAGAGAGCCTGCGCGAGTTCGGCACCCTCTACGGCCGCTACTTCCTCCAGGCCGGGCACGGCACGTCCTCCCGGTCCGGTCCGGAGTTCGACGATCCGGACGGTCCTCTCGGCGGGCCGGGGTTCGCGCCGTGCTGACGTTGCCCCGGCACCTGCTGGACGCGATGCTCGCCCACTGCCGCGCGGAGCACCCGGTCGAGGCTTGCGGGGTGATGCCGGGCCCGCGCGGCGGGGACGTGCCGGACCGCATCGTGCCCATGCTCAACGCGGAGAAGTCCACGGTCGCGTACCGGATGGACCCTGAGGACCAGCTGGTGGTGTGGCGGGAGATGCACGAGCGCGGGGAGCGGCCGGTGGTGATCTACCACTCTCACACCGCCAGCCACGCCCAGCCGTCCGGGATGGACCTGCGGCACGCCAGCGAACCCGAGGCGCACTACGTGATCGTGTCCACCCGGGACCAGGGGACGAACCGGATGCCGCCGCAGGTGCGGTCGTTCCGGATCGCGGACGGCTTCGCCACCGAGGAGCCGATCCAGGTGGTGTAGGACGGGCCCGCACGTGTGAGCGTCCTCCTAACGTCCTCCGAAGTTAGGAGGACGCACGCTGTCGGTGGCCGGCCTTAGCCTGCGGCCATGACCACCATCCAGGACGAGAGCGAGCTGGCCGACCTGTGGACCGCCCCCGAACTCGGCCACAAGCTCATCCACGACCCGCAAGGCCCGGAGACCGATGCGTGGGCGCTGCGCGTGCTGGCCGCGCGGGTCGCCGCCCACGCTGGCAAAGCGGGTGACCCGCGCGCCATCGTCTACGACGTGGGCAAGGCGTTGGAATCTCTGGCCAGCGCGGTCTCAGTCGCCATGAAGACCGAAGCGGACGACCCGGAGTGCGGGTCGGAGGCAGCGGCCGCTGCCGGGATGGTCGAGCAGGCGGGGCTCAGGGTGTTCGACCTGGAGCGGTGGTTCTGACGTACCGTCACCCCATGACCGACAGCGCGCCGATCTACGACGACAAGGCCCACGTCCGGGACCACCTCGACCTCAGCTCGGCGACGTGGACCCGCCACGACGAGGGCGCGGAGGACGAGACGGAGCACGTCGAGGTGGCGTTCGTCGAGCACACCGACGGCGTGACCTACACGGCGATGCGCAACTCCGCCCATCCCGACGGTCCAGTGCTGGTGTTCCTCCCGGCGGAGTGGGAGGCCTTCGTGGCCGGGGTGCGGGCCGGCGAGTTCACCGTCGAGACCACCGACTGATCGGCGGCTCGTAGCGCGACGTGGCCCCCGCTCCGTGTGGAGCGGGGGCCACGTCTTTCTGGGGCGGGCCGCGCTTTCCTGCCGCGTGCGGCTCTCCTGGCCATCCCCTGGGGGTGGGATGGCGGCGGCCCTGATGGAAGCCTGCGCGGCCCCGCCTCCGAGGGGGGAGGCGGGACCGCGCCAGCGGGGCCGGGACGTCCGCCGCGCGAAACGCGCCGCGGTCGTGGGTGGGGGCGCGCCTTCCTCGTCCTGCCCCGGTTCGAGGAACGCGACGAGCGTCCCGGCCCCTTTACCCCTCTCCGAGGGTGCTCGGCCGACCGACACCGGGCCTCCCTGCGGGCGGTTGACCTTCCGCCCCTCGGGGTGGCCCGGCGGCGGGGAGAGGTCGTCTCACGTCCTGAGGCCGATGCGCTCGGCCCAGCTGCCCCGCGTTGCCCGTCGCCCCCTCACCAGTCACGGCTACTCAGCGACGTATGCCCGGCAGCGTACCGCCCTGACCGGAAGATTTCCTGCATAACTTCGTGAACGCCGTGTATTCTCCCGTTCAGGTGACCGGCCCGTGATGGGCGGCCACCGCATCCGGTGATCGGACCCAGCTCCACCTCCGACCGGCGTGCCCGTGATGGGGCGCAGGTGCAACCCGCATCCCCCATCGCTGAAGGGCACGTCCATGGGCAGCACCCTGCTGACCGCGCGCGACCGCGAGCTGTTCGACCCGCGCGTGCCGGCGCACGACGTCGGCGACATCATCGGCTTCACCCCCGACGGCTCCCCGATCCGCATGATCGGCGGCGGCGCCCGGGCCAACTTCGACGCCTGGAACTGGGAAGAGTTCGGGGCGGACGTCATCCAGCAGGTCCGCCAGAACTCCGCAGTCGAGGCCGTCGCGCAGCGCATCCCGATGCGCTCGCAGACCCGCTCGACCCCGCGGTCCGGCGGCGTCGAGCTGGGCATCGTCGCCAAGGGCGGCGCCTACGGCGAGGACACCAGCCCGAACGACGAGGTCATCCTCAGCGCGCAGAAGTTCGGCACCGCGATCCGCATCGCCGAGGAGGACATCGACGACTCCCTGGCCAACGTCCTCAACACCAAGCTGTCCGACTGGGCCACGGCGTACGCCAAGGGCCTGGACAACGCCTGCTTGGCGGTGACCGCGGCGAAGGCGTCGACCGGCTGCAAGTTCGACTCGCTGTACTACATGCTGTCGCAGAACAACAGCGACACCGGCTACACCGCGAACAGCAACATCACCAAGACCGGCTCGGGAGGCACGACCTACGGGTCGCTGTCGGCGACGCTGGGCAAGGTCGAGACCAGCGACTACTGGGTCGAGGGCGCGGGCCTGTGGATCGCCAGCCCGGAGTACAAGCAGATCCTGCGCGACATCGTCGACGACAACGACCGACCCATCTTCGCCGAGTCGACCGGTGGCGACTCCGCCGGCGCGGCGAACGTGCCGGACCGGATCATGGGCTACCCGGTGCGCTGGTCGCTGGGCGCGCGCACGAGCGCCGTCCCGACCTCGCGGCCGAGCGGTAACCCGTTGATGATCTTCGTGATTCCCCAGCTGATGATGCTGGGTATCCGCTCGGGCCCGGAGTCGATCTACATCGACGGCCGCAACGGCCTGGCCGCCCTCACCGACGAGTCGATCCTCAAGCTCCGCGCCCGCAGGGCCTTCAACGTGGGTCACGAGAAGGGCTTCGCGATCCACGAGGACAACTCCTGACCCACCCCTGGACTGCGGTAGGGCGCGAGCGGCTGGTGGTCCCGCGCGCCCTACCGCTCCCAGCACGACACGAGGGAGCACGCCGTGGCCGACACGGACAAGCAGGCCGACGAGGTGGAGCTGCAGCCCGACGGCCCCGACGAGCCCGCGCCGAAGCGCACCGAGCAGCATCCGGCGCTCACCGGCACCGAGGAGGGCCAGGCGGCCGAGGTTGAGCAGCGCTCGGCCGACGGCGCCGAGGGCACCCGGTTCGTGAAGGTGTTCGTGACCGACCCGGGCGCGGAGCACAACGAGCCGCAGCACGAGGCCAACAGGGCCGCGGTGCTGAACGAGGCGATCCAGCGGGGCCTGCACCCGCGCGGCGAGGTCCGCTACGAAGGCTCGAAGGACGTCACCCCGGAGCCGAAGGAGCCGGGGCGGCGCACGTTCCCCCGCGTCGAGCTGACCTACTCGGTGGACACCATCCCCGCGGTCGTCGACCACAAGCCGGCGGAGACCACGACCCCGCGCGACCAGATCGTCTCCGACGACGGCAGCACGGTCACCCCGACGTCGAAGCCAGCGGCCGGGGCGGCGCGGCGCGCGGAGGCCAAGCGGCAGGCCAAGACCGAGGGCACGACGGCGTCCGGCGCGGGCACGGCCGGGAGCACCGGCTCCAGGTCGACCGGCGGGAAGACGGCGGCCGCGAAGTCCGGCACCACCAAGACCAGCACGTCGACCAAGGGGTGAGTGGAGGTGACGCAGCCGACCAGGACGACGTGGGCCATCCCGGCTGACGTCATGCTCCTCACCGACGCCGCCGACGTCACCGACCGCGAGGTCGTGATGGCCAACGCGGTCATCGAGACGATCGTGGGCCGGGTCTACACGCTGGCCTACGAGCGGACCGGAGCGGCCGACCGGGAGTGGCTGCGGCGCGCGGTGGCCTACCAGGTCCCGTGGATGCGGGCGCAGCCCGACTTCTTCGAGCGCCTGGACCTGTCCACTCTGGAGGGCGCGGGGGCGCTGGGGGACCTGACGCTGGTGTGCCCGCCGATGGGCCGCCACGCGATCCGTCGGCTGTCCTGGCGCGGCTCCCGTTCCCAGCGCACCCGCTCCCCCTACGTCAACCGGGCCGGGCTGCCGTCGACCAACCCGCTCGCGGAGGTCAACGACTCCTACGAGCAGTGGACCCCCCTGGGGGGCCGGTGAGGTGTACGCGGTCGCGACCTGCACCGGCTCGATCTACCGGGGCACCACCACCGACGACGTCGGCGACACCGTCGACGTCGACGTCGACACCGCCACCCCGGTCGCGACCCGGGTGCTCGCGCGGATCAAGACCCGGACGGTGCAGCTGCGCGACCAGACCACCCAGAACCCGATCACCGTGCGCCGGCCGGTGGCCGAGATGCAGTCCGACACCGACATCCGCCCTGGAGACCGCTACCGCTGCACCCGGCACCGCGACACCTACGTGGTGCTGTCGGCCACCCAGCCCGACCAGCTCGGGCGCGAGTCAGACCTGATCGTCCAGCTCCAGCAGGTCACACCCGCCGAGTAGATCGGCCGACCAGCAGGAGCTCTTCGCGCCGTAGAGGCGAGGAGGGAGACGCGCCGTGGAGTTCCGCGAGGACCCGCGCTGGCGCGAGCAGTTGGCCGCCCGCAAGCGGGACCTGCTGGAGACCGACATCGGCCCGCCGGTGCTGGCCGACATGCAGGCCGCCACGCCGGTCGACACCGGCGCGCTGCGCAACTCCCTCGGCTTCGACGTCCTCAGCGAGGACCTGCTGCGGTTCGCCGCCCGCCAGCGCTACGCCGCACCGGTGCACGACGGCCACGAGATCGTCTACCGCGACGCCGACGGCACCCTGGTCCGCACCGGCCGCCGCGTGCCCGGCCAGCCCTACATGACCTCCGCGCTCTACCGGCACCGCGGCGGCGCGACATGACCGCCCCCGTGCTGCGCGCCAACACCGAACTGGTCGCGGTGGCGTGGCTGGGCGGCGTGCCCGGCCTGTCCCCCGACATCGTCGGCACCACCCTGCCCAGCGAGCACTCCACCTGGACGGCGACGGGGTTCGTCACCGTGCGCCCGACCGGCGGGACATCCGACCAGTACGTGCCCCTCCGCAGCCCCGTGGTCACCTGCGAGTTCTGGGCCGTGCGCCCCAACAGCAACCGGCCGCCCAAGCACCGCGCGAACCTGCTCGGCGAACACGTGTGGGCCGCGGTCGTGCCGAAGGGCGCCACAGAGCGGGCGGCGATCAAGCGCCGGGTCGAGCTGCCCCACGGCTACCCGCCCGCGCTCGTCCACTCCGTGCACCCGATGAGCGAGCTGCGCCCGGCCTACGGCGAGCAGGGCGGCCTCGCCCACTACCTGCTCGACCTGCGTTTCCACTGGACGGAGGAGTCATGACCGCCAAGCGGTTCGGCTTGTTCGGCACCCGGACCCGGGACTTCCTGACCTACGGCGGCCGGATCTTGGTGCACCACGACGCGGCCCAGTTGAAGTTCCTGGTGCCCACCCACCCGGCGCGGGAGCTGCCGCCGGACATCCCCGACGACCAGACCATGCCGATCCGGTTCCACCCGGAACTGGGCGCCGTGCAGTGGACCAAGGACGGCGACATCGCCGGAAGGGAGCAGTTCCGTGACCCGAACGGTTAGGACCACGCAGCAGCCCGACAGGGAGATCGAGGTCAGCGATCAGGAGTACGCCGACCTGAAGCAGCAGGGCCTGCTCCTGGAGGACGAGCAGGCGGCCGACGCCGACGGCGGAGCGGAGGACACCGACCCCGCCGACACCGACCCCGCTGGCACCGCCGCGCAGGACGGCGGCGAGCCGGACGCGGCCGGTGACGAGCAGGCCGCTGCGCCGCCCGCGCGCACGCGCGCCCCCGGCGCCCGCAAGCCCGGCACCACCAACGACACGACCAACGACGGGAGCTGACCCATGGCCGTCACCACTGCCAACCTCGTCCAGGGCCCGGCCGAGCTGTACGCCGGGGTGTTCGGCGCGACCGAGCCCGGCGAGGCGACCGTGAACTCCACGCCCGCGGCGTCGGCATGGAGCGACCTGGGCGGCACCGACGGCGGCGCGCGGCTCAACGTCGCCCTCACCTACTCCGTGCTCACCGTCGACCAGCTCGTCGAGGCGGCGGGCCGGCGGCTGACCAACCGCGACTGCAACATCGCCACCAGCCTGGCCGAGCCGACGCTGGAGAACGTCGACCGGATGCTCAACGGCGGCACGTCGGCGTCCGGCTCCGGGTGGAAGTCGTGGGCGCCAGCCAGCGAGAGCAGCGCGACCCAGCCCAACTACTGGGCCGTGCTGCTGCACGGCTGGGCGCCGGCGGGCAACCGGCGCATGGTCATCGGCCGCAAGGTGCTCAACATCGCGAACATGGAGTCGGCCTACACCAAGGACGGCAAGACCCTCGTCCCGGTGGACCTCGCGACCCACTACGTCAGCCAGTCGGTGCCCTCGTTCCGGGTGATCGACGGCACCGACTGACCTCGGCGGTGGGCCGCCCTCTCCCCGGCCCGCCGCCTTTCCCCGCCGCCCGTCCGGCCCGGGGCCGCCACTCCACGAAGGACACGTCCATGGTCGCCACCACCACCAAGCGCGCGCCGCGCCGTGCGCCCGCCGCCAAGCCCCGCAAGGCCCCGGCCAAGGCGTCGCCGAAGACGGCGGCGCTGACCGCCGTCGGGGACTTCGAGCCGATCGAGATCGTCACCCCGGAGACGCCGGTCGAGCAGGAGCTGATCCACCTGTTCAGCATCGACGGCGTTGCCTACCACGTGCCGGCCAACCCTCCGCCCGCGATCGCGCTGCGGTTCGTGCGGACCGCGTGGCAGGCCGGGACGGAGTTGGCGCTGGCCGAGCTGCTCGAACGCATGCTCGGCCCGGAGGCGTACGACGCGCTGGCCGAGTGCGACGCGATGACCCCCGAGCAACTCAGGTCGATCATGCAGCACCTGCAGCGGCTGTCGATGGGCACGCTGGACGGCCCAAAAGGCGGGTCCACGCGAAGTGCGTGAGCCCGTGGCTTGACCTGGAGGGCTGGGAGGCCCGTAGCCGCCAGATCGCCTGGGTGGCGGACCACCTCGACGACCTCCAAGCGGACTTCCTGCACATCTGGGGCATCGACCTCGACGTCGAGGCGCCACCCGGCTGGAGGTTCTTCGCCATGGCGCGCAGGACGTTCGCCTACAGCGGGGTGATGGCGGCGCGGCTGGCCGAGGAGGACCGCCGCACCGCGCCCGCCCCGCCCGCCGCTCGTGCGCCGGCTCGCCCGGCATCCGGCCCGGCCCCGTCCGCGCACCGCGCGGGCCCGGCCGGGGCCGAGGTCCGGGAGGTGTCGCTGGAGCAGATGGCCGCCATGTTCCCCGGCCTGATCGAGATGTGACCGAAGGAGGTGGACGTGACCGCAGCTGCGGGTGAGGGCTTCAAGCTCGGTGAGGCGTTCGCGGACGTCCACCTGCGCGACCACACGCCCGGTGATCTGCGGACGCTGCGCGAGCGCCTGCGCAACGCCCGCGCGTTCGAATTGCCGACCAGCCTGCGGGCGCCGACGGCGGCGGAGCGGCGGGCGCTGCGCGAGGCGCTGCGGCAACGGCCGGTCGAGGTCGCCACCCAGCTGCGGCGTCCGTCGGGCGCGGAGCTGCGGAGGTTGCGCGACGAGCTGGCTGGCTCGCCGCTCCCGCTGGCGGTGACGCTGCGGACCCCGCCTGCGCGGGAGGTCCGGCGGGTCCGCGACGAGCTGCGGGACCGGCCGCTGGAGCTGCCCGTCACCCTGCGGGCGCCCACGGCCGCGGAACGGCGACGCCTGCGCGACGAGCTGCGGGACCGGCCGATCGAGCTGCCCATCGTGCTCAAGGGCCCGTCGGCGACCGAGCGGCGGCGGCTGCGCGACGAGCTGCGCGAGCGGCCGATCGACCTGCCGGTGCGGCTGCAGTTGCCCTCGCAGCGGGCACGCCGCCAGGCGGTGGAGTCGGTCGAGCGGCAGGCCCCGGCCAAGGTCCCGACCACGCTGGCCGACCCGGTGCAGCGGGCGTGGATCACGAAGGTCGACGCCGACCTCAAGGCCGCCGCCAGGCAGTTTGCGAAGCTGCCGGTCGAGCCCGACAGCGAGGAGTTCCAGCAGAAGCTGGCGGCGGCGATCCGCGAGGTGAGCGAGGCCGCGCGGGCCGAGGTGCCGCTGGACGTCAAGGACGCGGCGGAGTGGCGGCAGAAGGTCCGCGACCAGGTCGAGCAAGTCACGGCGTCGGTGCAGGCCCGCGTGCCGGTCGAGGTGGAGGCCGACGACCGGTCCCTCCAGGAGGCCGAGCGGCAGGTCAAGCAGGCCACCGAGCGCATGGCCGGGCACGCCCGCGACGCCGCCGCCGACATCAGCCGGTCCAGCTCGGCGGCCGGCAACGACCTGTCCACCCGCCTGGGCGCGGCCGCGGCCCGGTCGGGCTCGTCGCTGGCGACGATCAGCCGCTACGCCGCCATCGGGCTGGGTGGGATCGCGCCGCTGGCCGGGGTGGGTGCCGCGGCGATCGCCGCGCTGGGCCCGGTGGCCATCGGCGCGGCGGGCGCCCTGGGGGCCTTGGGGTTGTCGTTCGGCGGGGTCTTCGGCGCGCTGCGCGCGTACACCCAGGACCAGAACGCCGCCGCCGCGGCGACCGGCCAGTCCGCCGCCACCCAGCTGGCCAACGCCACGGCGATCCGGGACGCCACCCGGGCGATCTCCGAGGCCCAGGCCGACCGGGCGCGGGCCTACGAGGACGCCGCGGAGCTGGTGACGTCTGCGGAGCGGCGGGTGGCCGACGCGCACGACGACGAGCGGCGCGCGCAGGAGGCGCTGACCGACGCCCGCCGGGCCGCCGCCGAGCAGCTGGAGGACCTCAACCGCCGGCTGTCCACCAGCGGGCTGCGGGAGGAGGGCGCGACGCTGGCGCTGGAGTCCGCCCGCGAGCGGCTGCGCCAGGTCATGGCCGACCCGCTGGCCACCGACCTGGAGCGCCGGCAGGCCGACCTCGCGGTGCGGGAGGCCCAGGCCCGGCTGGACGAGGTGCGGGAGGCCGAGGCAGACCTGCGCGCCGAGGTCGAGGACGCCAACCGGCGCGGCGTGGAGGGCGACCGGCAGGTCGTCGCCGCGCGCGAACAGGTCGCCGACGCCTCCCGGGACGCCGCCGACGCGCAGGCCGAGCTGGCGCGGGCGCACCGCGACGCCGCCGAGCAGCGCGCCCAGGCCGACGAGGACGTCGCCCGCGCGATCGAGCGCCTGGCCGACATCCAGGCCCAGCAGGCCGCCTCCGCCGAGGCCGCCGCGGGTGGGGTGTCGAAGTTCGAGCAGGCCATGGCCAAGCTGTCGCCGGCGGCGCGGGACCTGGTCATGCAGCTGCTGTCGATGAAGCCGGCGTTCGACGAGCTGCAGGCCTCCGTGGCCGCGGCCACGTTGCCCGGCTTCACCCAGATGTTCCAGGACAGCCTCGCGCTGTTCCCGATCTTCGAGCAGGGCCTGGTCGGCATCGGCTCGATCATGGGCGAGACCGCCCGCGGGTTCGGCCAGCTGTTCCAGTCCGCGCAGTTCCAGTCCGACCTCGCGGCGAACTTCGCCAACAGCCTGCCGATCTTCCAGGCCACCGGCGACGGCATGATCCAGATGTTCAGCGACATCATGGCGCTGGGCGCCCAGGCCGCGCCGGTGACGCAGGCCATCGCCGACGGCATCACCAGCCTGGTCGGCGGCCTCGGTGACTTCATGGGCGCGCTGGGCCCGGCCATGGGCCCGATGGGCGAGCTGCTGCGCGCCATCTTCGACGCCGCCTCGTCGCTGCTCGGGCCGCTGGGCGAGCTCGTCGCCATGATCGTCTCCGCGATCGCTCCGGCGTTCACCGCGCTGGCGCCGGTGGTCGGCGACTTCGTGCGCATCCTCGTCGACGCGCTGCGGCCGGTGCTCGACGCGCTGCGGCCGGTGCTGGTCACCATCGCGGAGGCGATCGGTCAGGTCGTCGAGGCCTTCGCGCCGCTGCTGGTCACCGCGGGCGAGTTCCTCGCCGCGTTCGCGCCGCTGGTCGGGCTGGCCGCGCAGTTCGCGGCCGACCTGCTCTCCGCGCTCGCGCCGGCGCTGCAGACGGTGCTGGAGGCGCTGATCCCGGTCGTCGAGACCCTCGTCGACTCCCTGGAGCCGGTGCTGCCCCGCATCGCCGAGGCCCTCGGGGTGTGGTGGGAGGCGCTGGCCCAGCTGATCGAGCCGCTCGCGCAGCTCGCGGTCGAGCTGATCCCCGTGCTGGCGGACGCGGCGCTGCGCTGGCTGGAGGCGATGCAGCCGCTGCTGCCCGAGCTGACGCAGCTGGCCGAGACCATCGCCCAGACCCTGACCGACGCCATCGTCGAGCTCGCACCGCACCTGCCCGAGATGGTCGACATCTTCATCGACCTGACCGAGGCGCTGATCCCGCTCATGCCGGCGCTGATCGACCTCGCGACCAAGATGGTCGAGATCGTCGTGCCGGCCGCGGTGTGGCTGCTCGACAAGTTCATGGACATCAACGAGTTCTTCTTCGGCCCGCTGGCCGACGGCCTGAAGTCCATCGGCGAGCTGTTCCCCGAGGTGTGGCAGGGGATCAAGGACCACGTGCGGGACTACGTCGGCCAGATCAAGAACATCCTGTCCTGGTTCGGCGAGCTGGGCGGCAAGTTCAGCGACTGGGTCGGCAACGCCAAGGTGAGCGCGGTCAACCGGTTCTGGGAGCTGGTCGACTGGGTCAAGGGCCTGCCGCAGCGCATCCGCGACGCGATCGGCAACGTCGGCGACGTCCTCAAGAGTGTGGGCTCGGATCTGGTGCGCGGCCTGTTCTCCGGCCTGACGTCGATGGGTGGCTGGCTGACCGAGCAGGTGTGGTCCTGGATCAAGCGCGTCATCCCCGACCCGATCAAGCAGGCGCTGGGCATCAGCTCGCCGTCGAAGGTCGCGGCGGAGCTGGCCAGCGAGGTCCCCGCCGGTCTGGTCGTCGGCCTGGACGAGGGCACCGCGGCGGTCGAGCGCGCGTCGCTGCGCCAGGCCGCGGCCGTGCGCTCCGGGCTGGAGGGCATCGGCGGTGACGGCGCGGCCATGCCGACCGAGCTGCCCGGCGCCGGGTCGGCCGCCGCGGCCGCCGGCGCACCGGCCGGGGCCGGGGGCTTCACGATCGGGCAGCTGGTCCTCCAGCTCGACGCGGTCGTGGATCTGACCGACCCGTACGCCATGGACGCCAACGCCCGGCTGTTCGTCGACCGGGTCACCGAGGCGATGCGCGTGGTGCAGGGGGGTCGCACGTGAGATCAGCCGTCGAAGATGTCGTAGGCAGTCTGCTTGGCCAGGCCGCTGGCGTCCCAGATCGCCTTCTTGCTCGTGGGTCGGCCGTCCTCGTGCACCTTGCGGGCGGCGCGCATGGCGGTGGCGAGGTACGCCATGGTGGCTTCGACCTGTCGCCGGGCGGCCTTCAGCTCCTGTCCGAGCAGCTCCACGGTCATGAGGGCGTCGACCTCGTCGGCGAACTCGAAGACGGGGTCGGCGTCCCAGCGGATGCCTTCGCCTCCGGCGATCTGGTCGCGGGTGGGGCTGTGGGTGGGTCTCGGGGTGGTCATCGCACTGCCCTCCAGTCGGGTCTAGCACTAGACCGTAGCCGACCGACCCCCTTCGGGTCTACCACTAGACCCTTTCGTGGGAGGGCGCGATGAGCTTCGGCACCGTCCAGGTCGGTCGCCTCCCGCTGCGCGAGGCGACCACGGTCTACGACGACAAGGTCAACGCGAGCAGCGGCATACGCACGGTGTCGATCTCGGGGCAGGAGGCGCTGCCGCCGCGCACGGCCGCCGAGCTGGTGCGCGTCCAGGACGACGTCGGCAACTTGATGGGCGCCCTGGTGCCGGTCACGTGGACCGACAAGGCGGACCGGGACGGCTACTACGAGGTTCGCGATGTCGGATCCAAGCTGCTGTCCTGGCAGGGCGAGGTCGTCACCTGCGACTGGAACCTCACCCTCCAGCGGCACGGCGCGGACACCGAGGTCGACCTGGAGTCCCGGCTCGGCGGCGCGGCCACCCGCAACAACTCCTTCGGCGCGTCCGGGGAGCGGTGGCACGCGCCGCCGATCGGGCACTACGCGTACTGGACCGGCGCCACCCAGCCGTCCACCGTGACCCGCACCGGCACCGACGGGGCGATGACGGTGTACCGCGGCGTGCCGGTCGACGTGGCGCCGCGCTGGGGCTGCGCGGTCGGCGACTACCTGGCCGGCCGGGTACGGCTGCTCGACGCGAACGACCTGGAGCGCACCGGCCTCGGGTTCGCGCTGGCCGCCTCGGACTGGGAGGTCCACAACGGCCTGGTGCGCGTCCGGCCGCTGGCGTCGTCCGGGGTGCTGGAGGTGTCGGCCTACACCGGCGGCGCCTGGCGGCCGAAGGCGTGGGACGTGCTCACGGGCGGGGTCTCGATCGGGGCGTTCGACGCGGCGTCGGTGCTCTACAACGAGCCCGAGTTGGTGGTGATCAGGCTGCTGCGGTCGCAGTCCTCGGGTCGGATCACCGTGGACGTGTCGCTGCGTCGCGGTGCCCGGACCGCCGAGCTGTACGTGCAGGCCGCCTACTCCAGCACCCTCAAGGTCGTGCGCGCGGCCGCGGAGGCCGGGACCGCGGCCACTGGCTACGTGCGCGCCACTGCCGACGACGCCGACGGCAACCGGTTCATCGTCGGGTCGGCGTTGACGCACACCGCGGACACGGCCGCCGGTGGCATCAGCCTGGCGGCCACGACCACGCTGGACGCGGTCGTCGGTGTGATCGCCGGGGGGTCGGGCGCGGTCGCAGGGGACCAGCCGGCCGACCTGTTCGCGCAGTACCTCGGCGCGCCGGCGGAGAGCGTGACGGCGGTGCGCCGATGACGGTCGCCCAGGTGCTGCGCAAGCCCGGCCGGTGGGGCATCAAGCTCTCGGCGGCCACGCCGCGGCACGTGCTGGACCGGCTCGCCCGGTTCGGCCACGTCGCCGTGTCGATGGGCCGGGTGGACTGCCGGGTCGACGGGGACGGGCTGCTGAGCTCGGCGCGCTACGTCGGGGTGGTGCTCTCGGCGCAGCTGGCCGACGAGGGCAGCGGCGCGACGTCGTCGTTGGGCGGCGCGGGCATGGAGTGGTGGCTCGGCGACGGCAAGACCGGCGCCGTGTTCGAGGCCCCGACCACGTTCAGCGCGAGCGCGTTCCAGCCGACGATCGAGGCGCTGCTGCCCGCCTCCGGGGCGGTGGTCGAGGGCACGATCCACTCGGTCACCGGCGCCTACACCGGAACTCACCAGTGGCAGGACCCGCGCACCGCCATCGACTACGTCGTCGACACGTTCACCGCCGACCCCGAGGATCCGGTGGACTGGCGGGTCAACGGCGACGCCACCCTCGACGCCGGTCACGCCTCGGATCTGTTCGTCACCGAGCCGACCTGCCTGATCGTGCGGCGCGGCGAGGGCGGCGTGGACATGGGCCGCCGCGGCCTGGGCGCCCAGGGGCAGCTCAGCGCCGACGTCGAGGACTACGCCACGCGGGCGGTGGTGCTCGCCTCCGGGTCCGGCGCGTCGGTCGCCACCGGCTCCGCCAACCTCGCCCCGGGCCTCAACCCCTACCGGGACCTGCGCGGCAACCCCGTGGCGATCACCAGGCTCGTGTCGGAGTCGCGCACGTCGGCGGTCACCGCGACCGCCCGGGCGCAGCTGGCGCTGTCGGAGTCGTCGACGGAGCGCACCGCGCTGACGCTGTCCACGAGCGAGTACGACGTGGTCGGCTCGGTGTCGGTCGGGGACTGGGTGCACGTCTACAACGACCAGATCGGCCTGGTCGGCGCGGAGGGGGATCCGGAGGTCCGGTACCGCGGCCGGTGGCTGCGGCCGCGGCGGCTGCGGCTGGTGGAGATGACGTGGCCGGTCGCGCGCGGCATGTCGGTGGCCTACCGGGACGCCGACGGGGACTGGGTCGACCTGACCGACTACGTGCAGTGGGAGACCGGCTTCACCAGCCTGACCGTGGGCAGCGCGGCGCGGCTGCTGTCGGCCACCGGCGAGCAGCCCGGGTCGCGGCCGGTGGCCGACACCAGCGTCCCCGCCGCGCCGAGCTTCGTGCTGCCGTTCGCGCAGGCGGTGTACCAGTCGGCGGCGTCGGGGATCACGCGGGCGCAGGTGCAGGTTCGGTGGACCACGCCGTCCAACACGGACGGGACGTTGGTGATCGACGGGGACCGGTACGAGGTGCAGTACCGCACCGGGGCGACCCCGGTCTTCCCGAGCACGCACGGGCAGATGAGCGCCTACACCCACGGCGAGCTGGCCGCGGGCACGCACGCGCAGCCGATCACCTACCAGGCCGGACCGTGGCAGTCGACGTGGACGCAGTGGGGCGACACCGACGCGCTGCTCCAGGAGCTCACCCCGGGCGTGCCCTACGACATCCGGGTCCGTGCGTTCGACAACGCCAACCCCGCCAACGTGTCGGTGTGGTCGGCGACCGAGACGATCCAGACCGTCGGCGACACCCTCGCCCCGGCGACCCCAGCGCCGCCGAGCGTTGCGGCGTCGCGGATCGCGGTGCAGATCACCCACGCCCTCGGCCGCGCCGACGGTGGCACCTACAACCTCGACCCGGACCTGCATCACCTGGAAATCCATGCCCAGTACACCCCGAGCTTCTTCCCCGACGACAGCACCCGAATCGGCAAACTGCTGGCCAACAACGGCATGTTGTTGGGCGAAATTCCCGCAATCGGCACCTTTCCGGTAGAGGAGACCGACGAGGTCTACATCAAGGTCGTCGCGGTCGACGAGGCAGGCAACAGATCGTCGCCGTCGACGGCCGCGCAGTCCGAGGTGCTGCTGATCGACTCCGCGCACATCTCCGACCTGACCGTCTCCAAGGTGACTGCCGGCACGATCACCGCGGCGTGGATCTTGGCCGGGTCGATCAAGACAGCCAACTCCGGTGCGCGCATGGAAGCCGACGCGCTGGGTCTACGGCTCTACAACGGCTCCAACGTCAACACCGTCAACTTGAACGCGAACACCGGCGAGGGCACATTCACCGGTGAACTACGAACCGGCACCTCCGGTCAAAGAATTGTCATCGATCCGAACAACTATGTGGGCCGCGCATCCATTGCGATGTACGACGACGACACGACGAACTACATCTCCCAGGACGCATACAACAGCATCTTCAGCCTTGCTGCCCGCCGAAATTCGGACAATGCCCTGAACGGCGGACGCATCACCTTTCAACTTGAGAACGGTGGAGGCGGAGCCGCCTTCTATGGTTACACCAGCCCTTTCGGCGAGTGGTACCAGCGCTTCAGCTCAGAGGGAGGTATTTCCTACCGCGGATTTTTCAACAGGGCTGCCACAATCGGAGGCCTGAGCGCCCTTCACGTCGACCAGGTCGGCGGGTCAGGGACAAGCCTGAGCTACAGCTACGGGGCCACCTACGCCACGACGCCCTTGCCGTTCGTGGAAATCCAGGGTACTTCCGGATCGCCTCCCACCGCGTCTTCGCACGCCGTGACAGCACGCTCCCAGACGGGATTCAGTATCCAATATCCTGCCGGAAACGTGGACGTTTTCGTGTGGGCAATCAGGTACGGGTGAGAACCTCCATGAGGATCGCTTTCACGAGAGTCGAGCGAATCGGTGACCAGTGGCACGCCCACCGGGAAACAACCTACGGCACCGGCATCACCGAGCACGGCGTCCACGTGTTCCCGGTGGACATTCTGGAGTGGAGGGCAGCCGAATACGGGTTCGACCCTGCCGACATCGACACCCTGCTTGACATTGTGTTGTGTGAGCCTTACCTCACCGCGCAGGACTGGGCCATGGGTGCGGGGCTGATCGATGCTCCGGACATCGCGACCGCCCGCCGCGACCACGTCGCCCGGTGCGCAGCCGCAAAACTACGCAACCGGATCTCTACCCGGCCTGGCACGACCACGGGCTTCTCCGGTTCGGCAACAACCGCCGGCATCGGTTCCGGGGTGGGCGTGGGTGCCAAACCGACCGTCGGACATCCGCTCGACCCGGTCCGACAGGCACCGGGCATCGACGTGGCCGTGATGGCAGCCAAGGCAGAGCACGTTGGTCTTCTGCGCGCAATACACGTCCAGGTACGGCGTGCTCAGGCCGCCGAGGTCCAACTGCCTCGCATCACTCGCGTCCGGCGCGCACTGGACTTGGAGCGTGCTGGGTTGTTCGGCGGGCCGACCGCATGAGCAGCCTCACGACCCGGCTTGGGCTGGTAATGGAGACCGCCGAGGAGAACTACTCCGTCGAGACGGTCAACAACAACAGCATCAAAGTCGACACCGCAGTCGGGTTCGAAGCGGTCACCAGCTCCACGCGTCCCTCGGCTCCTTACAACGGAAAACCGATCCGGGAGACCGACACCGGCAGCGTCTACTTCTCCAACGGCTCCAGCCCGGCCAGCGGGAGTTGGGTGCCGATTGTGGTCGCGTCCGGGCCGGTGTTGGTCGGCAATGTCGGAGCCTCCGCGCCGCTGCGGATACACACCACCAGCACCCTGTCGGGTAACCGGCTGCTGGAGGGTCGGAGATCCGGTGAGACCCACGTGGGGTTCCTGGTCGACTTCGACGGGCGGTGGCAGTGGGGGCCGGGCGGCTCGACCCCTCCGGACACCAACCTGTACCGGTCTGCGGCCGGCGTTCTGCGTACCGACAACAACCTGGTGGTCGGCACCACCCGCGTGACAGCGCCCCAGCGGCTGCGCACCACCAGCTTCACCACCGCCAGCGGGACGACCGCGACCGCGCACACCATCGCCACCCTGTCCATCCCCGACCCCGGCTACAGCTACGTCGTGCAGCTCAGCGGCGCGGCCGAGATCCAGTCGGTGGCCGGCACGCAGACCCAGGTGTCGATCCGGTTGACCAGCTCGGCCGGGTCGCTGGTGTGCGCCGCGGGCGGCAGCGACGGCGCCTACCGGCACTGCGTCACCCCCACCGCGGTGTGGCCCAAGTCGGGGTCGCTGACCGGCGCGTCGACGTTCGTGCTGGTGCAGGACCGGATGTACGGGACCGGGGCGATGACCACCACCGCGGTGCTGGCGCTGTTCGAGGCGCTGGTGATCCCGGCATGACCCCCACCCCGAGGAGGCGGCGCCGTGCTCTCGCTCGCTGTTCGCATCGTGCTCGGCCTCCACGCGATCGTGCTGGGCGCCGGCTACGCCATGGGCCCGTCGCAGTGGTACTCGGCCGGCACGTTCACCGTGGTCCGGTCGCTCGGTGCGCCGATTCCGCTGTGGGGCGCGGTGTTCATCCTGGCGGGCGCGCTGCTGCTGGCCCTGCGGCGCAGCGCGATCGGGCACGTGGTGGCGCTGATGGCGTTCGTGTTCTGGGGCCTGGCGTTGGCCGCGAGCCTGCCCGCCGGACAGCTGAGCGGGTGGGGCAGCCTGGTGCACAACCTCGTGCTGGCCGCGCCGCTGCACGCCCTGGGGGTGTGGCGGCGCGCCCAGGCCCGCGTGGACGCCAGGGTGGGACGCACGTGAGCCTGCCGTGGCCCTCGGACGCGCACCGGGACGCGGCCGTGTACTTCGCCCAGGCCGCGGCCACGGGACCACCGTGGCTGGCGATCGCCCTCGGCGTGATCGCCCTGCTCGGCGTGATCGCCACCGCGACCGGGCCAGCGCTGGCCGAGCGGATGAAGCGCGGACAGCCGCCCGCCTCCACCACTGCCGCGCCTGCCGTCCCGCCAGCGGTGGAGGGCCCGGTCGACCTGGTGCGCGAGATCGTCGCCGATCTGCGGCGGGAGCGGGACGAGGCCCAGGAACGCGCGGACCGACTGGCGGACGAGCTCGCCGAGGAGCGGCGTGCGAGCGCGGTCAAGGACGTCGAGCTCGCGCGCCGCGATGCGCGGATCGAGGCCCTCGTCGACCGGCTGGAGAGGGGGCCGCGGTGAGCGAGCACCCGGAGGACGACGCGCTCGACGCGCTCGACGCCGCCGTGCGGCAGGACACCGCGGCGACGGTGGCCACGACTGCGCGGGTGGCCACCGACCGCGCGGCGAAGCGGTGGCTGCCCTACATCATGGTGTCGGTCGCGCTGGTGTCCGCGTTGATCTCCAGCGCGGTCGCCCTGGCCTACACCGAGCTCAAGCCGCGGCTGGTGCAGGCCGAGGCCGCGGTGACCGAGCTGCGGCAGCTCGCCGAGCAGGCCAAGACGGCCGGCGACACCGCCAACGCCGAGCTGGAGCGGCGCGGCCAGGCGCCGGTGCCCATCCCGCAGCCCGGACGGGACCAGGACTCCGAGGTGCTCGTGGCCGCCGCCACGGCGCGGGTACTTGCGTCACTGCCCGACACCTCCCCGTCCAGCGACGAGTTGGCCGCGGCGATCGTCGCCGTGGTCCGGGCGAACCCGGCGCTGGCCGCACCCAGCCCGCAGCAGATCGGCGCGCAGGTCGCCGGTTACCTCGTCGCCAACCCCCCGCCCGCCGGTCCCCCCGGCGAGCAGGGCGAGGCGGGGCAGGACGGCGTCGACGGCGCGGACGGCCGCGACGGCGTCGACGGGCAGCCCGGCCGGGACGGTGCCGACGGCCGCACTCCCACCGCGGAGGAGATCCAGGCTGCGATCACGACGCTGCTGCGCGACAACCCCGACGCGTTGTGCCCGCGCGGCGGCTCCTACTCGCAGATCACCGTGCTGCTGGCCGACGGCGGCACCGCCGACACCTGGACCTGTGTGGTGCAGGTCCAGGCCCCCACACCCACGGCGACGACCCCGCCGCCCCTACTGCCTCTCAGGAGGTGACCATGCAAGTGCTCGACTACAGCGCCGGGTTTCCCGGCGCGGCGGCGATCAAGGCCGCCGGCTACGGCGGCGCCGTGAGGTACATCGGCTTCCCCGACCGCCGCAAGTGCACGAGCAAGGCCGAGCTGGAGGACTTCACCCGCCACGGGATCGGCATGGCGCTGGTCTACGAGGACCACGCCGACGACTGGCGCTCCGGCTACAGCGGCGGCGTCGCGGCCGCGCGCCGCGCCAGGGCGCACGCCGACGCGATCGGCTTCCCCCGCGAGCGGCCGATCTACATGGCGGTCGACCGGGACGTGGTCACCGAGCCGGAGTTCCGGGCGGCGATGGACTACCTGCGTGGCGCCGGGTCGGTGCTCGGTCGCGAGTGGACCGGCGTGTACGGCGAGCACGACGTGTGCGCCCGCGCCGCGAGCGAACCGGTCGGCGAGAGCAGGGGCGTCGCCCGGTGGTTCTGGCAGTGCAGGGCCTGGTCCGGCACGCCGCCGCGCATGTTCGGCGGCCGCCACCTCTACCAGTACGCCGGATACGTCTACGTGTCCGGCATCACCTGCGACTACAACGACGTGCTCCGGGACGACTGGGGCCAGCACACCCTGGAGGGTGACGTGAGCGCACAGGAAGTGTGGGACCACCGGGTCCCGCGTACGCCGGACCCGGTGGACAAGCGGACCGACGCCGCGGCGTGGGAGCTGCTGCGGTACACCAACGAGATGACGCGCGAGGTGCGCGACGTGGTCCTCAAGGTGTTCGCCATGGTCACCAGCGACCCGGACATCACCGAGGAGCGGCTCCGGGCGCTGTGGGACGAGCAGACCACCCGCCAGGCCAAGCTGGTGATCGAGGGGGTCAACGCGGGCATCGCCCAGAAGGTCGAGGACGCCCTCGGCCGGGTCCAGGACGCCGACAACCTGGAGGAGGCGAAGGAGACCGCGCTCGCGTTCCGCGACGAGCTCGCCCGCCTGCTCGCCGCCCACGCCCCGGCTGCGGCGCAGGAGGTGAACGCGTGATGGCCCCGACCATCCCGGCCGACCGGCCGCGCCCGATCCTGGAGGCGTTCAAGAGCGTCGGCAGCGCCGTGTCGCTGGCCGGCTCGGTCGTCACCGCCCTGGTCGGCTGGGGCATCCTCAGCCAGGTCCAGGGCGACGCCGTGGAGGGCCTGCTCGGCGCGATCCCCGGCGTGGTCACGCTGGTGACCGCGCTGCTGGCCGCGTTCAAGGTCGTGCGGCGCGCCGAGCCGCTGGTGACCCCGGTCGCCGACCCGCAGAACAACGCCGGGGTGCGCCTGGTGCCCGCCAGCGCGGGCCCGGACGGCTCCCACCGCATCACCTCGCTGCCGGAGTAGCCGGCCCCAGTGCTGCCGTGGCGGCGGCAGAAACGGCCCTCGCACCTGCGCAAACGCCAGGTGCGGGGGCCGCACTTCTCCTTCTTCGACCACTTGTGAGGGACCACCGTGGACATCGGCGTCGTCATCCCCACCCACCGCGCCCGCATCGCCAACGGCATGACCCAGCGCGCCATCGGCTCGGTGTGGGCGCAGACCCTGCCCGCGGCCGAGCTGCACGTGCCGGTCGACCCGGGCGGCGGCGGCGCCTGGACCACCCGCGACCGCGGTCTCCAGGCCGTGCGCGCCGAGTGGACCGCGTTCCTCGACAGCGACGACGAGTTCATGCCGCACCACCTGGAGACCCTGGCGCGGTGCGCGCAGGAGACCGGCGCGGACTACGTCTACAGCTACTACCAGGTCCGCAACGGGTTCGGCCACGAGATCGCGGCGGATCCGCTCGGGCACTTCGGCCGGGTGTTCGACCCGGCCGACCCGATCCAGACCACCATCACCACCCTGGTCCGCACCGAGCTGGCGCAGGAGGCCGGGTTCCACGCGCCGCCCGCCGACGCGCGGGTCGGCGGGCAGCGCTACGGCGAGGACTACCAGTTCACCCTGGCGTGCGTGGCGCTCGGCGCCCAAGTCGTGCACGTGCCGCAGCGCACCTGGTGGTGGAACCACCACGGCCGCAACACCTCAGGCGTGCCCGGTCAGGGCGACTCCGCCGCCTGACCGGCCTTGCGTTTGTGCTCGGCGGCGAGGCGCAGCCGCGTCTTGCTCTGCGCCACGAACATGTGACTCTGCTGCTCCAGGGAAAGGGTGTGCGGCAGGTCGCCGAGGTCTGCCGACGCCTGCTCCAGCTCGGCGCGCAGCTCGCGGAACCTTCCGGGGAACCTCTTGAGCCAGAGCTGGAAGGCCTGGGTGACTCGGGCGTGGGTGCCAGCGGGCTGGAGGTGGGCGTGCATGGTCATGTTCGTGAGCTGGCGCCTGGCACCCGTGGTCGGCCGTGCCTTGTCCATGGCCTCGGCCAGGTAGGAGGCCGCGCCGAGGTAGATGCCGAAGCGGTAACCCGGCTCGTCCTCGGCCGGCTTGCGCTTCAGCTCCCGGGGGGTGGGGTGGTTCTCGCCCTTGAGCAGTTCGTTGGCGCGTTGCCGGCTGATCCCCAGCTGGCGCGCGGCGTCGGCGACCGACTGGTCGTCGGCGACGAGCTGGCCGACACACAAGGCCCGCACGCGGTCCAGGGCGGCGGGAAGCGCGTCGGCGAGTGCGGCCACAGCCTTCCAGCGCTGGACCGGGTCGGCGATCCGCCCGAGCAGCACGCCCTGGACGTAGTCGATGGCGACCTGGACGGGGTCCTCGTCGGCGAGCATGGCGTCGACGTCGACGTCGGAGCCCTCGAACAGTTCCCGGATCGCATCCGGCTCGTCGACCACGTCGTCCCGCCCGGTCACGCCGCCCACTCCTGCGCCCGCGCGATCGCGGCGTCGACCTGCTCCGGCGTCGCGGTGAGGTTCTCGTAGCGGCGGTAGGCGTCCGGGCCGCAGTCGCACTCCTCGACGTGGCACGGCCCGTCCAGGCTGAAGCCGTCCCCGGCCCAGCCGTCGATCACCTCGCGCGCGCCCTCCCAGCCGAAGGTGGGCGCGATGTTGTACGCGCTCACCGCGATCCCGTTGATCACGAACTCGTTCATGTCCAGCGTGGTCGTCTCCACCGGGCACCTCCCCATCCAGTTTGTCTACCGCCAGGTTGACAACGAAGCCACATGTTTGTCAAGTAGTAGGTTGACAAACATGTGGCTCGGAAGCGAGGGGTGCGCGTTGGGCGCGCACATAGGACGGGCGGACACGACCTACAACCTCGGACAGCTTCTGGACAGAAACTCGACAGATTGTCGACACCGCGCAGGCCGGAAGGGTTTCCTGTTTCACAGGCGTTTCGGAGGGCTGAAACCGTTGTGCGGCAACGCGTTTGCCGCCACGGTAGAGGCATGACCACCAAGAAGACCGTCGTCGTGCCGGGCCTGGTCGTCGACGACGAGCTGTACGCCGCAGCCGCCTCGGGTATCGCCGAGCACGTCCCGCAGTTGCACCTGACCTGGGAGCGCTTCACCGCGCCGCGCTCGTGGTGGCTGATCCCCGAGGCCGACGGCGTCATGTCCAAGGCCGAGCTGACGCTGGCCAAGGGCGCGGACCTCACGGTGAAGCTGAACATCTGGTACCGCCCGGACCTGCGCGGCATGCCGCACAACCACCCGTGGCGGCGGTTCGTCGGCAACGTGCTCGCCGGCGGTTACACCGAGAACCGCTGGGTGCACGACGCCGACCGGGGCCGCGTCGTCGACCAGCTCGGGGTCGAGCACACGACCGGCGCGGGGAACGTGGTGGACAAAGCCGTGTTCCACGAGGTGTGCGAGGTCCACGACCCCGGCAGGACGTTGAGCCTGATGGTGTGCGATGCCGGGGTGCGCGGCGACTGGGGATACCTCGACGACTCGGGGCGCTACCTGCACCACAGCACGCAGCCCGTCGAAGGCTTCGAGCAGATGCTCGCCGACCTCAACCCTCACCAGAACCGCTGACCCACCGAACCCGAAGGGCACCCAATGAGCCACGACCCCGGTCTGCGCACCCCCGACCGCCCCGACACCGCCACAGTGGACGTTCCGGCCCTGATCCGCCACGGCGGCCACCACGTGACCGTGGACTGGCGCGACCGCACCGAGGCCCGCCGCGACGCCGACGGCAACGAGATCAGCCCGGCCACGCCCGCCGGCTACCACGTCCAGGTCTACCCCGAGCGCGCCGCCCAAGCCGACGGCGAGGACGCCCCCGTGTCGATCATGCTCACCCCGGTCGCCGAGGGCTACAGCCCGGACTGGGCGCAGGTGTGGCAACAGGTGTCGCCTCTCGACGCCGACGCCCCGCCCCAGGCGCTGCCCGACTGGGATCCGTTCCTGCGCGCGAGCGAGGCCATCCGCCAAGCCATCACCACGGCGTCGGAGCATGCCTTGCGGGAACAGGGCCTGCTCACGGACGTCGACCCTGCCGCGCCAGCCGGCCAGGTGGAGTGGACACCGGAACTGCGCACGGCGTACCAGCTGGCCGCCTGCGCGGCCAGGGTGGCGGTGTACGCGCTGGTGGACCGGGCCGAGGCGGGCCGTGTGACCCTGACGGACCTGGTTGACGTCGCGCATGAACACCGCACGCCGGAACCGCCCGAGCACTGACCGTTCGGGCCGGGCGCCGACCGCGCCCGGCCCGGCTGCCGCGGTGGCGCGCCACCGCAACGGGTGCCCGCCGCGTCGCCCACCGCAGGAGGCAATGGGCAACCCCTCCCACTCCGGCACGCAGCGCGAGAGGCTGACCTCATGCCGACCACCACCGCCATCACCGCCGACAGCTTCCCCACCCCGGCCCTCGCGGTCCGCAGCTCCGACCCGGCACGGCGTGCGAAGGTGGCCGCGTTCGCCGAAGTCCAGGCGCAGGCCGCCGAGCAGCTGCGGGTGCTGCTGGATCAGGATCTGCGGGACATGGCGCACCCGCTGGTGCGCATCGAGCGTCTGCGCGTCGCCTACGCCCAGGCCCACGCCTGGCGCTACAGCCTCGCCTTGGGCGGCCCCGACGCCCGCGGGTCGGGCACGGTGCTGGAGGCCCGGCGGGTGCTGCTGTCGCTGGAGCGGGGCGGGGACAACATGGACCGGCTGGGCTACGTCGGCCGGCACCGTGAGGGCGCCCAGTGGGACCCGGAGCGACAGCAGTACGTCGGCGGCACGCCCACCCCTGCCCACGACGTCCTGGCGCACTACGGGCGCCTCGCGCTCGCGCGGTTCGACCGCGAGGGCGTGACCGGTGACGTGCTGCGCACCGTCGTGCGCGCCCCGTCCGGGGCGGAGATCCGCGGCAACAAGTTGATCCGGGGCCGCACCGCAGCCCGGATCACCCAGGTGCTGGCCGACCGCCTGGCGGCCCGCGGCCACGACGTGTCCCGCATGGAGACCGGCGGCGACCCGATCTACGCCGTCACCGGCTCCACCACCTCGCGCGGCCTGTGCTGGACCACCGGCATGGCCGTGCTCGGGGCCGCCGAGCCCGGCGACGCCGCGGCCTGGCGCACCGCGGCCTACCTGCTCTACCAGGGCATCGGCTACAAGCGCGGCACGGACGCGATCCTGAGGGTGTTCCTGGTCGCTGCGGGCGCGGTGCTGCTGGGCGAGGCGCCGGTGCTGCCGCACGACCTGGACCTGCGGTGCATGGTGCTCGGGCAGGAGCAGGCCACGGAGATGGACGGCGACACCGCGCTGCTGCGCGGCTGACCCCGGACAGCACGCTGTCCCGCTCGCGGCGAGCGGGACAGCGGCACGGTCAGGTCCGCTGGCGCGGACCCTGTCCGATCCGGTTACGGGTTCAGGCCCGCACGACCGTGTCGTCTCACGCCGCTGGCCAGGTTGGCGACTTTCTGGCCACTTTCTGAGCGGCCGAGGTGCCAGACTCGAGATCATGACCACGTCGATTCTCGCCCGTCCGTCCGCGTCATCCGCCCCGGCTGCCGACGACAACACCGTTTCCTGCCAGTCGATCCCGGCTGGCGCCGCACCGCATGTCACCCTCGGCCCCACCAAGTGCGCGCTCACCGGCGGGGACTGCCCCAGTGACATCTCCCGGACTGCCACCTGCCCTGGCTGCTGACCCCGGACAGCACGACGCCCCGCTCTCCACGGGAGGCGGGGCGTCGGCGCGTGGCGGTCAGCCTCGGGCGGTGGTCAGCAGCAGGCGCACGGCCTCGGCCAGGTCCTCGTCCGTGACCATCGCGATCCGGTACGGCTTCGGTGCGGCGATGGCGTCGTGCGCCCACCAGTAGCGGCCGGGAGCGTCGCCCTCGGGCCGGCAGGTGTCGGTCGACCCGACACGACCGGCCAGTTCGACCAGTTCCACGATGGTGCCCCGGTCGGCGTCGAACTGGTTGGGGTGCTCGGGGTCGCGCCACTCGAACCGGGTGTGCCACTGCACGCGCAGGGTCCGGCCGCCGGTGGTGGGGTAGGTGGCGGCGTGGCGCAGGTCCGGCGCGTGGCGGTCGCGCAGGGCGCGGGCGGCGAGGTCGCGGGCTTCGGCGGCGAGCATGGCGGTCCCGTTCGGGTCGGTGAGGTCGGTGCGGGCCCCGCGGCCGGGGCGGGGGACGGCGCGGACGGCGTCGGCGTCGTAGGCGGTGACGCGGGTGAGGGCGGCCTTGGCGATGATCGCCCGCGCCCGGGAGGGGCTGACCCCCCAGTGGCGGGCGGCCTGCTCGACGGTCCAGAGGTCGGCCATCAGGAGTGCGCCAGTCGCTTGGCGGCGTCGATCAGGGCGGACGCCTCGGTCGTGGTCAGGGCGGCGATGTCGTCGACGGTGAGGCCGAGCAGGCGGGCGCGCATGGCGGCGATGCGGGCCTGGATGGTCTCGGTGGTGTCGGCGGTGGTGGGCTCCAGCCAGCCGACGTTGTTCTGCTGCGCCCAGGTGGCCAGGTACTGCTCGCCCTGGCGGGCGCGCTTGGTAAGGGCGAGGGCGATGCGCCGGTCGGCGCTGCCGTGGATGAACTCCCACTCCTCGCCGGTCTGTCCGGCGAGGGTGTCGCGGAGGTCGGCGAGGTAGGCGGTCTGGGCGGGGGTGGCGGCGTCCATGCACACAACATACGAGCATTGGTGCTCGCATGTCAAAGGGTGGGCAGCACAACGCCCCGCCCACCATGCGGCGAGCGGGGCGTCGGCGTGCGCTGGTCAGCGCGTTACCGGTTCGACGTGGGCCGCAGCGGGCTCGACGACGGCCAGGGTGTAGGTGAACGCCCAGTGGGCGTTGTCGGGCAACTGGACCTCGTGGCTGTACTCGGTGGCCTGGTCCTCGCTGTAGAACCGGATGTGCCGGTCGACGACCAGGCCGTGGCGGCCGTCGCGCAGCCGGTGCACCGTGCCCACCTGCCACGCCACCTGTTCCGCGCCGGCCCGGTTCATGTACCGCTCGTCGTAGCGGCGCTCGGTCACCGTCTCACCGGTGCCGATGCGGCCGCTGTCGGCCAGCACCTGGGCCCGGCGGCGCTCGGTCCGTTCGGCCTCGGCCTGGAGGGCGTCGGCCTTCTGGCGGGCCTGCTCCTCCTGCTGCGCCCGGTGGCGGTCACGCCGTTCGGCCTCGCTGCGGTCCCGGTCGGCCTGCCGCCGCGCCAGCCAGGCGTCCAGCGCCCGCTGGAGCCTGCCGCGGGTGACGTCGTCGGGCAGCGCGTACCGCCAGTGCTCGCCGTCCCACACCGCGCCCAGCTCCGTCGCCAGCTGGTGCGTGGCGGTGACCACGCCCTCGACATCGCGCGACAGCTGCACCCAGTGGCCGGCCTCGATCTGCCGGCGGTCGGCGTCCCGCTTCTCCTGCTCGCGCTGCTCGTCGGCCAGGAGCAGCGCGGTCACGGCGGCGCGCTTGACGGTGCCGACCCAGCGGGCGCGCTCCGCCCAGTCCCACGTCGAGCCCAGCTCGATCAGCTCCCGGTTGAGCTGGGAGTCCTTGGGGGTGCGCACCCAGATCCGGCGGCCCTCCTGCCAGGCGTGCTCCAAGGGTACGTCGGGGTGCACCTGCGTGCGGGGCATGGTGGCCTACCTCCTGGTGTCGGTGACGGTGAGCAGGGCCAGCACCGACGGGCCGTCGGTGTGGTCCTCCACGGGCACGCCGGGGGGCAGCGCGGTGTAGGCCACGCCGAGGGCGACGCGGCCCACCGCGCAGGCGGTCGCGATCCAGTCGGGGGAGGTCGGGCGTTCGACCACGGTCTCGCCGTCGACGACCAGCGCCGCCCAGTCGCGCGGACGCACTTCGACGTGGCTGGCGGTGGGCGGGGTCAGGGTGACCCGGCCCGGCCGGGAGTCGATGCCGAGCCTGCCGGCGAGCAGGCCCATCGCCTCGTCGACGGGCAGGCCCAGCGCGCCGCCGCCGGGCGTGGCGAGGAACAGGAACGCCAGGTCGCTGCCGTCGCGCAGGTCCTCACCGATCCACCCGCCGCAGATGAGCTGGCCGAGCAGCCCACGGATGGGGTCGATCACGACTGCTCCCGGGCGTAGTCGAGCTTGCGGCCGCGGGCCTGGGCCTCGGTGGACCAGTTGGTGAACGTCATCTGCCGGGCGCGGGCGATCATCGCCTCGACCTGGGGCCACGTCTCGGTCCAGAGGGCGTCTCCGCGGTCCCGGTGCGCCTGGGCGACCTCCGGGCCGTCGTCGGGCTGCACGGGCGGGTGGCCCTCGTTGGCCATGCGGAAGGCCTCGTCCGCCATGGCCGCGACCGCGCGCTTGTCGCCGACGTGGTGGTTGCTGAGGCTGAAGTCGAACTCGGGGGCGGTCATGCCGGACGTCACGCGGGCGCGGGCGCGGAGCACGGCGGCGGTGTCGATGACGGGCGTGCCGGTGGAGCGGTCGGTGTACTCCTCCAGCACCGCCTCGACGGTGTTGCGGGCGATGCCCATCAGCCGGTGGATGCGGGCCTTGGGCATGCCTGCAAGCAGGCCCAGGAGGATGCGGGCGTCGCGGTCTCGGTAGACGGCGCCCCACTCCAGCAGGAGTTCTTCGGCGTGGTCGGTGGCCGTGTCGGTGGTCATGCCACGAACAGTAGATGTTCAATTCTGACATGTCAATGTTGACAGCTCAGATTTGAGCACCTAGGGTGGTGTCATCAACGGGACACCACGGAGGACGCGATGACCACCACCCTCGACGCCGAGATCGACGCCCTGGTCAACGAGGCCAAGTCCACGCTCGACCCGGCCGACTGGCAGAACCTGGACGCTGCCCGCCGCGCCATCGCCGCCGACCCCATGATCGGCATCCAGGCACTGCTGAACGTCATGTCCCCCGCCCCGGTCGTCCCGACGATGACCGCCGCGCAGCAGGACCGCCTCCGCCGCGCCCAGGCCGAGGCGACCGCCGCGGGCTCTACCCTCACCCACCGCGTCACCGACAGCGGCCACCTCCTCCTCACCGACACCTACCAGGACGAGACGGTCACCGGCGTCGTCGATCGGGACGGCAACATCACCCTTTAGCCCGGACAGCACGCTGCCCCTGACCGCTGTGGTGGTCAGGGGCAGCAGCACGTCGGCGGTCAGTCCTCTACGCCACACTCGCAGAATGCAGAGCCACAGCAGGGACTTCTCCTCCGCGGCTGCCCTGAGAGCACCGGACGGCACCACGTGGCAGGTCTACAACAGCGGATCCGTCGACTGGGCACCGACCGACCTCGTCGCGGTGGCCCAGGACCCCGACACCGGGCAGTGGCACGTCACCCCCGGCCGGGAGAGCCGCACCCTGCCCCACGACGAGGTCGAGACCACCTACACCCCGATCCCGCACGAGCCGCTTCGCGACCCGCGGATCACCCGGCTCGCGAACCTGGTTCGGGAGCTGCTCGCCGAGTACGAGACGGCCACGGGCGGCCCGGCGTCCTGCGCCGATCGGCTCGCGCGGGCGGTCGCCGACGTCGAGGCGATCCCGGAAGAGGCCTCCCGGCGGGCGCACGGGCGGGCCGTGCAGGCGAGGCGCGCGGGGCGTCGACGCTACTGACCGAGCTCGGCGAGACGCCCCGCACTCCGAGGAGGCGGGGCGTCGGCATGAAGAGGTCAGACTCCTCGCGTCCCGTCGATAAGGGTTTACCGGTAACTGTCGGACGGCTCGTGTCGTCCGGTCAGCACAGGTGCTCGACGAGGCCCGCCGCCTCGGCCCGACACTCCGCTGCCTTTTTGGTCGCGCCGAGGTGGTCCAGCGACCGCGCCCAGGTCTCCAGCGCCTCGGCCCGCAGGGCGTCGGTGCCGCCGTACACCCGGTAGGCGGCCACGGCCTGGCCGCACAGCTCGCTTGCCGCGTCGTGTTCTCCGAGGCCCTGCCTGGCCACGGCCAGGTCGTGGCGGGCGTAGGCGGTCCCGACCGGGTCGCCTGCCAGTTCGCGCAGCTCCATCTGCCGTTCGGCGTGCCGCACGGCGTCGGTGTACCCGCCAGCTTCGGCGGCGAGCTGCCCGAGGGCGCACTCGGCGATCGCTTCGGGCAGTGGGTCGCCGGACCGGCGCGCCATGTCCAGCTGCCGTCGGGCGTACTCGCGGGCGCGTCCGAGGTCGCCGAGCGACCGGTACAGCAGGGACAGCCCGCCGACCGCTTCGCGGCGGCGGGTGTCGTCCCCGAGCACGTCGGCTAGGGCCAGCGCCGACCACAGGTCCGTGGACGTGTGCTCGGTGTTGTCCAGCAGCCGGTGGGTTTCCGAGCGACGGATCAGCAGGTACGCCTCGGCCTCTCGGGATCCGGCGGCGCGCGCGGCGGTGATGCCGCGGGTCTCCGCGTCCAGGCGCGCCGTCCAGCCCGCGCGCGGGCCCCGCGTCAGGTGTCGGGCGGCGCCGGCCAGCAGCATCACGGTCTCGTGCAGGCCTGCGGCTGCGGCGTCCTGCTGTGCCTGGGTCAGGGCGTCGGCGTTCGCGGTCAGCCAACGCGCGGCGCCGCCGCGGTCGGCGAACGGGAGCGCGGGCGGCTGTAGGGGAGGCACGGGCAGCCGGGCTGTGCCGGGATGGAGCAGCCGGTCCGCGGCATCCGCGGTCGCCGCGATCCATCGCGCCGCGTCCGGATCGGGTGAGCGGGCGCCGAGTCGGGCCAGCAGCGCGTCGGGGTCGGGTCGGCCGCCGGCCAGCTCCAGGTAGAGCTCGGGTTCTGCGCTGCCCCGCGCCAGCACCGCGCGCAGCCGGTCGCCGGCGGTGCCGATGTCGCCGAGGCGGGCATGGATCCGGGCGGACAGCACGTCCGACCAGGTGTAGGCGTAGTAGCGGGCGTCATAGCCGCCGACCCAGATATGACGGAAGATCGGCACCGGGTAGCGCAGCGGGACACCGTCGGCGAGGCCTGCGTCGGCCAGCACGCGCTGGGCGTGTTCCTCCAGGCAGGTGGCCTCGGGCACCTGGTCGGGGGTCAGGGAGTGCAGCGCCAGGTCGACCAGGGACGCGGCGACGTCCTCGTGCAGCCGGTAGCCGGTCCCGTGGCGGGCGCCTCCCAGGCGGTCCGCGAGGTCGGCGGGAATGGGTTCGCGGGTGGTGTGGTGGCGGGCGTAGTCGCGCAGCACGTCCGGGTCGAGCGCCCACATCTCCTGCACCACGGCGGGCACCTCGACCACGTCGCGGGGGAGCCGGGCGTGGCCGGCGTCGCCGGGGTAGTGGACGTCGGAGAGCATGGCGTGGGCGACGTGGCCCATCTCGTGCCACACCTGGACGGCCTGGTCGGGGGTGAGCAGCACGTCGCCGTGAAGCCGCGCGTCGGGCCTGGGGAGGTTGAGGCACAGGGCGACCGCGCCGCGGCGGCGCAGCAGTCGGGACTGGGCGACCAGCTCGGTGGTCCACGCGCCGGCGCGCTTGCCGGGGCGGCGGTGGGGGTCGACCAGGACCAGGCCCAGGTACTGGCCGTCGTCGTCGACGGCCTCCCACACCCAGGCGTCGGGCACGGGCGGGGTGAGGTCGGGTCGGGGCCGGAACCGCAGGTCGAACAGGTCGACCAGGGTGTTGCAGACCCCGTCGAGCACGGTGTTCAGCGACAGGTAGTCGCGCACGTCGACCTCGGCCGTGCCGTCGCCGGGGTGGTGGGCCTGGTGGGCGAGGCGGGGCCGGTCCCACGGGGCGACCGGACCGCCAGCACCGAGGGCGGCGTCCTCGGCCGCGACCAGGCGCACCGCGTGCGGCGCCAGCTCGTGCAGCAGCGTCCGCACCGCGCCGACCGTCCCGGCGGTCTGGACGTCGAGGACGTAGTCGGCGTGGTGGGCGTAGCCCAGCAGCCCGGCACGCTCGGCGCGGATCCGCAGCAGCTCGACCACCAGGGCGCGGGTGTCGTGGGCGTCGCCGCGCGAGCAGCGGTCGGTCGAGGCGTGGTGGACGCGGCGGCGCAGGTCGGCGTCCTCCAGGTGCGCCAGGACCGGCTGCACGGTGGCGCCGGTGAGGGTGAGCAGCCACCCGGGCAGGCCGTGCTCGGCGGCGGCCTCGGCGGCGCGGGCCAGGTCGACCTCGTCCAGGCCGGCCAGCTCGGCGGGGTCGGTGACGTGCACCGCGGCGGCGTCCTGGCCGGAGGTCAGGCGGGCCTCGATCGCGGTCTCCAGCTCGGCCTCGCGCACGGTCAGCGCGTGCAGCCGGTCCCGGCCGGGCGGGTCCAGGTGTGCGCCGGCGCGCCGGAACCGGCGGTGAAGGCGCTCGACCAGGTGCAGGTCCTCGTGCTCCAGGCCCAGTTCGTGGCGGCGGCCGTGGACGTCGGCGACGCGGGCGGCCAGGGCGGAGTCGAGCCAGGCGGCGGCGTCGGCGTCGGCCAGCAGCGGCGCCACCACGGCGTCCACCGCGCGGCGAGCGTCGGTGCTGCGGGTCTTGAGCAGCACCGACCACGCCTGCCGGATCGGCCACAGCCGGTCGTGGGCCAGCTCGATCGCCTGGACGTCGTCGAACGTCGGCAGGGCGGGGCTGTCGCGCACGGCCGCCAGGGCGGCGGCGCGGGCCTCGACTGCGGCCCGGACGGCGGGCTCGACGTGGTGGTCGGCGACCAGGTGCAGCGGCGGCCACCCGGACGGCCACGTGGTCGGGTCGGCGAGCGGGTTGGTGCCGGATAAGTCGGTGGTCACGGGGGCCTCGTTCCTTGTCGGTCGGACGGGTTCATCTCACCGCTCACCTCACGCGTGGCTGGCTCCCCCACCTGCGGTTACAGGGGTGGGGGTGGGTGAGGTGAGTGAGGTGTGCGCGGGCAGGTAGACGCCTGCGGCGGCCTGGTCGCGGCGCAGACGCCCGCGAGGCTTGGCGAGGGCACTGAGGGCGTTGTCGACGGACTGCTGGGTGGTGTCGTAGCCCTCGGCCAGCAGGGCGGCGAGGACGTCCTTGCGGCCCAGCTGCCCGGCCTGCTCGACGAGCTGGACGATGCGCTCGCGCAGGGGCGGGCGTTGCAGGGCTTCGGCGACTTGCGGTTCGGGGGCAGGCAGGGCGGCGGGCAGGGGAATGCCGAGCTGGGCCAGCATGGCGTCGGCTTCGGCGATCAGGGCGTCGGCCCCGCGCTGCGGGGCGGTGAAGTCGTCGTCCTCGATCTGGATCGTCAGCGGGCGTTCGCCGCGCAGGTAGTCGCGGTAGGCCGGGGTCATCCGGCGGGGCAGCGTGGCGAACCAGGTGCCCATCACCCGCAGTTCCTCACCCGTGAACTCACGTGCCTGACCTGCGCGGATGCGGGCGATGTCGCGGACGGTGGGGCCGTCGTGCAGGCGAGGCTTGGAGGGGTCGGACTCCTGCGGGTAGAAGAGCTTGACGTACTCCGGGATGCCGGAGTCCTTGACGTAGGACTCGCCGGGGTGCTGCAGGTCGGGCAGACCGTAGTAGGCGTCGCCGAGGGCGCGGCGGCGCTCGTCGGCGTTGCGGCTCCTGCACAGCAGGGTGCCGCCGGTGTTGTTCTTGATCGACGCGGCCTCGGTGCCCCAGTAGTCGTGGTCGAAGTCCTGCGAGCTGAGCAGCAGCCAGTCGTCGGCCCCCTGGGTGGAGCGGCTGATGTGGCCGATGAGCTCGCCGGCGGTCCAGTCGCGGCCGTCCCAGCCGATCGTGAGCGACCTGTCGACCATCACGCGTGAGGACTCGGTGACCACCAAGCGCACGGGGGCGATGCCGGCGCGCTGGGCCGCGGGCAGGGTCTGCTTCCAGCGGGCGTGCCGGGCGACGGCCACCAGGGCCCGCAGGGTGTCGCCGAGGCCCTGGACGGCGCGGATCGGGAGGTCGACGCCGCCGAGGCCGTCGACCCACTCCTCGACGAGGTCCCAGACCTTGTCGGCGCCGCACACGATGACGCGGTGACCTCGGACGATGTCCTCGGCGATCCACACGTTCTCGGCGCCGGACTTGCCCGAGCCGGTGGGGCCGATGAGCTTCCAGTGCTGGCGGGGGTTCACGGCCACGTCGGTGCCGCGTTTGGCCAGGCCGATGGCCATGCGTCGGGGGTCGCGCGGGGTGGCGTCCAGGGCGGTGTACGGGAGGGCCTGGGCGCCGATGTCGGTGGTGGCCACGGTGATGATGACCCGGCCGGCGAGCCGGTGGCGAACGACCTCGACGTAGTCGCCGGCCATCTCCACGCCGGTCAGGGACATGATGACGTTGGCGATCTCCTCGGCGTCCTTATGGGTCAGCGTCGGCAGTTCCTTGATCTCCGGGATCTTGACGCGCTCCGGGGCCTGACGTCGTGCGATGGCCTGCCGGACGGCGGTCTTGTAGAGCTGTTCGGCGTAGGCGAGAGGGGTGAGCTTCTGGCACACCCAAACCGTGACTCCGGGGCGCAGCTCCTCGGCCCGGTTGGGCGGCAGGACGACGTAGTGGTCGAACCCCAGCGCGGCCAGGACTGCGGTGCCCAGCGCGCTGTCGTCCAGGCCGTCGTAGTAGGTGGGGGGCTCGTCGTCGACGAGCTCGGCCTCGAAGACCTCGACCTGGGCGGCGGGCTTGATGCGGGTTACCCGGTACTCCCAGTTGGCGGCCACCGCCCACTCCAGCGCCCCCAGGGCTGCGAGGCACGGACCGGCCTGCCACCAGGACAGCAGGCCGGTCGCGGTGGCCGCGATCCAGATCAGGTGCAGGGCCAGGGCGACGGTGAACCAGCTCGCCATCCGCTCGCGGACCCGGTTGCTGCCCAGCTCCTCGAAGGCCCGGCCCTGAAGCAGGATGTCCCGTCCCTGCCAGGTGATCAGTCCCGCCGGGACCGCGACCACAAGGGCGTGAATCCACCAGGAGGCGCCGACGGCGGCGGGTGTGATCGCCAGGGCAGCCGTCAGCAGTAGGCCACCCACCACGCAAAACGCCTTCCTGGACATAGATTCCTCCTGCTCAGAACGGGTAATGGTCAGTTGTCGTTCTGCTCTTCGGCGCGGGCGGTGAAGTGGGAGGCGAGCCGGCGGTTGGAGTAGGCGTCGGCCTCCAGCTTCGCGGCCTTGGCGTTGAGCTCTCCCGCCCGGTCCGTCGAAAGGTGGGCGGCCGCGCGGGCGTCGGCACGGAGCTTCTCGGCCTCGGTCTCCTGCTTGACGGCACGGCTGGTGGCCGCCTCTGCGGCCGTGACCAGCGCGTGACGCCGCTCCGACGCGGTGGACAGCTCGCCCTCGAAGTGGTTGGCGAAGTCGGTGGCGCTGACGGTCATGGTGGTGCTCCTTTTGCGAACTCGCTGGTCATTCAGGTGAGGTGAGGCGTGAGATGAACTGGTAGGGGCAGGCGGGTCGGGTCGCCGTGGTGGCGTTTCCGGGCCGGGGTCGTCCGGCCAGTCGTGCAAGGACGTGGGGGTGTGGACGTCCCACTCGTCGGGTGGCGGCGAGGCCTGGTCGGCGTCGACGTCGACGCCGACCTCGAACTCCGACAGGTCCGGGGACAGGGGCCGCAGCGGTTCGACCAGGGCGTCGACGTAGTCCGGCGCGCGGCCCTGTACCCAGTCGGCGATCCGGTAGCCCAGGCGCTGCCAGCGGGACAGCGTCGCGCCGTCTTCCGTCTCGTCGTCGTCCAGCTCGTCGTCGTCGGCCTCGTCGTCGTGCTCCTGGAGGTCGTCCGGGTCGGGGTGGGGGAGGTCGGTGTCGTCGGCCATGTCGCCGTCGGTCACGGCGGTCGTGCCGTGCCCGCCTGCGTTGCCGCCGCGCGCCCGCTTGCCGGAGGGTGTGCCGTCGCGCGTGCGGCCGCCGCCCGGGAGGACGTCGCGGACCGCCTGGGTGATCCGGCTCAGCGGACCGCCCGACCGGCCGCCCGACCGGCCGCCCGACTTCCGGCCGCCTCCCGAGGGGGTGCGGCCGCTCTGCCCGCCGCCGGGGTTGCGTCCGGTCTTGGTGCGCCCGCCCGACGAGCCGCCCGGGCGGCCTCCTGCTGGTGTGGTGCCCGGGCGGCCTCGACGCGGGACGCGGGTCGCCGCCCGGGCGGCGACCTCCCGGGCGCGGGCGGTCGCCTGTCGGGCACGGTCTCCCGCCCGCTGGGCCGCCCGGGTGGCGCGCGGGAAGCGGCGGGCGAACGCCGCCGCCGTCCTCCCGCCTGGGCGGGAGGACCGCCCGCCCGACGTGCTCCCGGGACCGCGTCCTCCCGCCCGGGAGCGGCCACCCGGGAGCCACCGCCCGCCCAGGTTGAACCTCCCGCCCGGGCGGGAGCCGCCGAACAGCCCTCCCGGGCGGCGGCCTCCCGGGCGGCCGGGCGGACGCGTCCCGCCCAGCAAGGAACCTCCCGAGCGGGACCTCCCGCCTAAGAGGCCCCTCCCGCTGCTGAGCCGCCACACCGCCCAGGCGGCCACCAGGGCGAGCAGGCCGCCCATCACCCAGGCCGCGACCGCGGTGGGCAGGACGGCCAGCACCACCGAGGCGACGACCAGCAGGCCGAGACCGAGTAGCACGGCCTTGACGACGGTCGGGTCGACGGGCTCGGTGTCGATGCGCGGCAGCGGCGGCTCCCGGTCGCCGTCCTGCTCACCGGCGGGCGGGCGGCTGTCGGGACGGGAGGTGGCTCCGGGCGGGCGGGAGGGCGTCCCGGGCGGCGTAGCGGGCTTTCCGGGAGGAGTCGGGCGGGGCGGTGGGGTGACGCGCACGTAGGGGCTCATCCGGTGGCCTCCTGGGAGTCTTCGTCCTCGACTGCGGCCAGCAGCTTCTTCGCCCGCTCAGACCCGACGCCGCAGTTTTCCTTCACCCAGTTCGGTGCCGGGAGGGTGCCGTTGTGCTCCTCCCGGTACCTCCTGATCGTGTCCTTCACCGTGTGGGCGTCGGGCGCCTTCTTGATCGGGAGGACGCTGGCCTCCTGGGCGGGAGGAGCCTCCTGTTGCTGGTCAGGAGCGGGAGGCTCCTGGGCGGGAGGCTCGGGGGCCTCCCGGTCTCCCGGGCGGGCGACCTCCTGGCGGGGCTGGGGCGCCCGGGAGGCCGGGAGGGCAGGAGGCTTCTGGGCGGACGCGGACCCGCCCGGGAGGCTCACCAGGTGGAAGGTCGGGACGCCCGGGAGGTGCGGGTCGTCGACGTCCACGTTCCACCGGGAGTGCTGCGGCCCGGGTGGGAGGGCGGCCTGGCCGCGCAGGAGGAACGCCAGGCGGGTGCGCCACCCGGCGTCGGGCGGGCGGGTGCCCGCGGTGATCGCCCGGGCCTCCAGGATCTCGTCGGCGCGGGCGAGCGCGGTGTTGGCGTCCGGGATGCGCTCGCGCACGGCGACGCTCCAGGCGGTCCAGGTGTGCCGGGGTGCGACCACCCAGCGCGTCGCGCCGAACTCCGGGCGGGGCGGGATCGGCGTGGGTGCCCAGCCGAGGGCCGCGATCTCTGCGGCGCGGCGGTCGCGGTCGGCGCGGTGCTCGCGCAGCTCCCAGCCGAGCACGGACAGGATCGACAGCGACGCGAACAGCACGCCGAGCATCGACGGTTGCGTCCAGGACGGGGACCACTCGTGGTAGTTGATCCCGGCTGCGAAGAGCACGGCGGCCCACATCCAGGCCCGGTAGACCGCGGGCGAGTCGCCGCGCAGCCTGGCCTTGTGGGAGAGGCGGCCCATGACCAGCGCCCACGTCTCCAGGGTGAGACCCACAGCGAACGCCACGCCCAGTGCGGTCCGCGTCCCGGCCGCGCCCTCCAGGCCCAGCTCGGTGGCGGCGAACGGCAGCAGCCGCGGGTGCAGGCTGGCGATCTGGCCGAACATCGCCGCCAGCGAGCCCGTCAGCAGGGGGACGGCGAGCACGAAGTCCCAGAACCGGTCACCCTTGTCGGTGGCCGAGACCTCCTTGATGGGGCGGCCGTCCTCGGTGTGGGTGCGGGCCCAGGCGGCGCGCTGCTCGGCCTCGTCGCGCTCGCGCTGGCGCAGCCACTCCTGGTGCTCGGAGACCATGGCGAGTTCGGCTGCGGTCACGGTGGCGGCGGCGGCCTGCGAGCGGATCAGCTCGGCCTCGGCCGCGCCGGTCTTCTGGGCGCGGATCCGAATGGCGTGGGCCTCGGCCCGGGCGCGGAGGATGCGCTCCCAGAAGCCGAGTCGGGGCGGCGTCGGTCGGGTCGTGGTCATGGCGGTGATGTCCTCTGGTGCGGTCGGGTGGCCTCGGTACACGCCTAACAGTCACGATAAAGTGTCATGTGACACTTAGGCTAGCCTCTGGGCCGGTCGAGCAACGCCGGACGGCCCCACACCAGGTAGGTGTGGGGCCGTCGCGCTGCTCCGGTCAGGCGTTGCTGCGAGCCCGGGTGCGGGCGTTGCGGCGCTTGAGGGCGCGGCGCTCGTCTTCGCTCATCCCGCCCCACACCCCGGCGTCCTCGCCGGAACGCAGCGCCCACGCCAGGCAGTCGGAGACGACGGGGCAGCGGCGGCAGATGGTCTTCGCCTCGGCGATCTGGAGTAGCGCCGGGCCGGAGTTGCCGACGGGGAAGAACAGCTCGGGGTCCTCGTCGCGGCAGATCGCGCGGTGTCGCCAGTCCATGGTCTGTCCCTCCTCAGGAGACGAGCGCGGTGATCAGGGCCGTCAGGAACAATGCGCTGTGGTGGGCGGCCTGGTCGAGCGCGTATCGGCCGGTGCCGATCGTCTCCACGTCCAGGTCGACCAGCTCCTCGACGGTGATGGAGCTGTCGGCGTGGCCAGGGCGCACGGCCCGGACCTTGTGGATGCGCTTGGCCCCGAGGTCGTGGAAGACCTGGCCGCTGAAGCCGAGCCGGCCGGCGAAGCGGGCGGCGCGGTGGAGGGTCCAGCGGCGGTCGATCGCGTAGTGGGACAGGAACGTCCACAGCTGGCCGGCGACGAGGCCTTGGAGTGAGACGTCGGACTCGAACGAGAGGAAGGTCGCGGCCAGGAACGGGGCCGTCACCAGGATGTGCGTCGCGGCGTGGTTGGCGCACACCAGCTGACCGAAGCGGGTGCGGGCGCCCTTGTGCTTGACCTGGGTGGGTGTTTGGAACCAGTGGTCGGCCAGCCAGTGCCCGGGCAACACCGCAGCCAGGGTGAGCAGGAACGTGTCGGGGTTGAGCATGATGATGGTGCTCCGTCCAGGTGATGGGGTGACGCCGGGCCCGGCGGCGTGCTGGCCAGCGAGGCCGCCGGGCCCGGTGCTGCCGGTCAGGCGGACTTGGTGCCCCGCCGGAGCAGCCGCTTCCACAGCGGCGCCGGCGCGGCACGGCGCGGCGGTGGGGTGTTGTCGGCGGCCGTCACCGCCGCGAGGTGTGCGGCCAGCCACTGCGTCTCGGTCTCGACGTCCGGGAACGCCGCGGGAGGCGGGTCGTTCAGGGGCGGCAGCGCAGGAAGGTCGATCTGCGCGTTGATCCGGTCGAGCAGCGGGTCAAAGGGGAAGGCGGGCATCGGGGTCCCTCCGTCACGTGGGGATGTCGACGTCGAACAGGTACTGCTGCCCGCGGGCGGGGAACGGGTGGTCGACCGTGCGGGCGTTGGCGAGTTGCCAGTGCGTCTGGCCCGGACGGGCCCAGGGGCCGCAGGCGCAGGCCTCGCCGCGGAGCTGGGCGGTGCACACGTCGACCAGGTCGACGGTGGCGATGACCAGGCCGGTGTCGGTGTAGGGCAGGTCGTGCTGCACCGAGCGCGGCAGCTGGGCGCCTTGGGCGCGGGCGGTGCGCACGACGAACCGCAGAGCCTGCTCCGGTTCCTCGTCCCACAGCTTCGCGGCGTGGACGGCCAGCGGGCCGCGGTGGTTGGTGGGCTGGGAGCGGTTCTCGATCGTTTTCCAGCCGCGAGCGATCGCCCACGCGTGCGGCTGGCGGATCGTCAGGGCCTTCACCGCGCGGGTTCCGTTTCAGCCGCTCGGGCCCGGCGGGCCTCGACCAGGCCCTCGACCCACTCGAACCAGCCCTCCACCTCCGTCGCCTCCTTCGCGAGGGCGAGCGGGCACGGCACGTGGTCGTGAAACTCTTCGCCCGCGTGCAGCCGCTCCGGCGCGCCGTCCGGCTCGATCACGGCTGCGGCGTAGTCGGCCGCCAGGACGTGGAACGCGCGCTCCAGCTGACCGGCGCTGAGGTGGTGCACCTCGTTGTGCTTCACGCAGAACAGATCAGCCACGGTCGGCCTCCACGCGGGCAGCGGGGTTGTAGCCGTCTGGGCACACGCACCAGGACTCACTGACGGCGCCGCAATCGCCGCAGCGCTCGCCAGGGCTGTGCTGGTCGGGGTCGGTCCAGTGGGCGGTGCACGAACAGAACGCGGCGGGCATCGACGGGGAGGCAGCGTTGAAGTCGAAGTAGTCGGCGTGCTCGGCGCGCACCTGGTCGGGCCAGCGGTCGCCGGGGAACACACCGGACAGTGGGCCGGCGGCGGCGACTCGGAAGCAGCCGACGTTGCAGCCGTGGTGGCAGCGGCCGTCGTCGGGGCAGCGGCGCACGTCCGTGCCCGTCGCGTGGGTGGGGTGCTTGGTCACCGCTCAGCCCTCGACGGGGCCGCGAGGGCACTGGCGAGCTTGGTTGCGGCCTGGGGCCACGGCAGTGGGGTGTCGGAGAGGTCCTGGCCGTCGGAGTGGGTGCCGACGACCGGGACGAAGCTCGCGCGCTGGTCGGTGACGTGGGGCATGAGCAGCCCGACCAGGCGGCCGTCGTGCGGCTTGCGGGCGACGATGCGGCGCTCGTTGTGCTCGGTGATCAGCGTGACGGTGCGGCCGTCGGGCAGTCGGAGCTCGGCGCCGACGTTGGCCAGGACGAGCAGGAACGCGGGGGTGGTGTCCGTGACGCGGCGCTCGGCGTACGGAACGAGCAGCCATGCCTCGGCCATGCGGCGCGCGAGTGCGAGGTTGCTGCTCAGGCGCGGGCCGGGATAGGTGCCGGGCGTGCCGCGGTCGGCGGCGGAGCGGTCGGGGTGGTACGCGAAGTGCCAGCCTTGCCGGGTGCGGTGGGTCTCGGCGTGCTGGCGGTCGATTTTGATCATTTCGTGGGTGATGCCGCGGCACTGGACGGTCCAGGTGCCGATGGCGGTGCGGGTCCAGGTCAGCGTGCTGCCGAACCATGGCCGCGTGCGGGAGGGGCGCACGGTGAGCTCCTTGGTTGTGCGGGGAGGGATGCCGAAGCGGCTGAGGTTGGGGGGAGGTGGGGGTGCGGGTGGGGGCATGGGGTCGACGAGGACCGGCACGTGCCGCACGTCCGCCAGCACCGCGGCGGTGAGCGCCTGGCCGGAGAACGTGTCGGTGGTGCTCCAGCCGTGGCGATCGTGGGCGACGGTCAGGATGGGGGTGTGGCCGGCGCGGCAGGCGTCGGTCAGGCCGGTCAGGTCACCGGAGGCGTCTTGGGGCAGGCGGATCAGAGCGGTGGGAAGGACGCGGCTCAGGTGTGTCGGGGGTGCCTCGCGGTTGGCGGTGACTCGTGCACGGGCCCGGTGGAGTAGGACCCGTGTCGCCCCGATGGTCATGCCGAGCCGGCGGGCGATGGTGGCCTGGTCGACGTCGTAGGCCACCATCTGCACCGCCCATCGCCACCGGGGCGGCAGGCAGGCCAGCGGTCCGAACGGGTGGCCGGCGGCAGCGTCCAGGGCCGCCGACTCCACCATGTCCGCCGGTGTCAGCGGGTGGTGCATCGCTGAGTCATTGAGGTGGAAGTCGCACTGCGGCGCTCGTATCACAGCGGCCCGGACGGCATCTGCCAGACGGTTCCTCGTGATCACCATGACCCACGGCGTCACTGCGTCCGCGTTGGGTGGACGGCGGTGCCAGGACTGGCACACCGACAGCAGCGTGTCCTGCACCAGGTCCTCACGCGACACGTCGGTCGGTGGCCGCCACCGACGTAGGCGCGCGGCGACCATCCGGCGCACCAGGGAGGTCAGGGCGGTCAGCTCGGCATCGGAGGGATGCTCGGTGGCGGCGTGCTGGTCGAGCACGGGTGGTCTCCTGGGCTGATCGGGGGCGGCTGCCTGGAGTCGACGGCCGGTGCGCCCCCGTGGAACGCACCGGCCGGGTGCACGGCTCAGTCCTCGTCGTCGGGCAGGGTGATCGTGATCTCGGCGCGGCGGATCAGGGCCGTGACCCGGTCCACCTCGGCCGGGGTCAGCTCGCGGCCGAGCTCGTCGCGGGCGCGGTCCTCGATGACCATCGGCTCGACGTCACAGCCCAGGCGGTGGATCAAGGCCTTCGCGTAGTCGGTCAGCGGGTCGTCCGGGTCGAGCGCGGGCTGGGGCCCGCCGTTGAGGAAGCCCTCGACGGCGTCCAGGTCGAGCAGATCTTTGGCGACGAGGTAGCCGAGGATGTCCTCGGTGGACGGGGACGGTGCGAGCAGGGCCTCCCGGAGGATGCGGCACTCGGGGTCGACGCAGAACAGACCGCACTCGTTCTGGTGGTAGGAGCGGCCGTGGGACTGGTCGATCAGGTCGCCGAGCGGCGCGAGACGGTCGTAGGCGTCCTCGGGCAGGCCAGCGAGGTCAGGGCTGTCGCGGAAGAAGATGTGGCTCATCAGGCGCTCCTGGTCGTGGTGAGGGCGGCTCGCAGGCCGGAGCGCTTGACGCCGAGCTTGCGGTAGGTGCGGGTGAGGTGCTGCTCGACCGTGCTGGGGGTGATGCGCAGGTGCTCGGCGATCTGGGCGTTGGTCAAGCTGGCGGCGGCGAGGTTGGCAACGCGGCGCTCGGAGAACGACAGCGCGGGGGGCGCGGTGTGCGGGAAGTGGTCGCGCCGGCCGCCGCCGCGGCCGGTGATGACGAAGTCGGTCTCGGTGCGGGTGACGGTCTCACCCAGCAGCACCACCGCACGGCGGGCGGACAGCTCGACGATCACGACGTCGGAGCCGAAGTCCTCGGGCTCGCGGGCCTTGCAGAGCGGACCGGTGATGAACTTGATCACCTCGTCGCGGTTGAACAGGGTGAGGGTGATGGTGGTGGTCATCGGGTGGCCGCCTCGTCCTGGCCGACCGCGTTCGCCAGCTCCTGCAGGGCCGCGGCCTGCTTCTTCTCGATCACCCGGGCCGCGCGCTGGTACGCGCCGACCATGGCGTCGGCCCGCGAGCGGATCTCGACGAGCGCCCGGTCCAGCGCGTCGAGGTCGATGTGGCCCACCATGGGGTCGTGGAAGGACTCGTCGGCCTCGGCGTTCAGGTAGGGCAGCCGGGCCTGCATCCCCGGCCTGCTGTCGATGAGCTGCTGGAGCTGGTCCGCCCACGACGTCCACAGCGTGGCCCACTCGGCCGCGTTCTCCTCGTTGGCCGACGCCACCGCGTGCTGGCTCTTCAGGAAGAACGCCCCGTCGATGCGGGGGAACCGGCGCGGCTCGACGTCGGCGTGGGAGACGATGACGAACTCCGTCTCGGTCCGGGTGATGGTATCCCCGCGGTAGACGCTCACCTGCGGGCAACCGGGCCCGACGATTTCGATGACGTCGCCGGCGTTGCTGTAGACGTAGGCGTGCTGGTACTCGCCGTCGATGTTGATCAGGGCGAGCACCTCGGCGCGGTTGCCGCCGCTGAACTTGATGGTGTCGGTGGTCATGCCGGTACTCCGTGGTGGTTGGGGACGGGGACGAACGGCCAGTGGGGGTCGCGCCCGAACGTGCGGGCGCGGGCGCGCCACCAGTGGTTTTGGATGCGCCAGAGGTCAGCCAGGTCGCGGTGGGTGAGCTTGGCCCGGTGTCGGGCGAGCAGGGCGATGAGCAGGCGGCCGGTGGCGTGGGCGTCGGACGCCGAGGTGTGGAAGACGTCGAGCGCCAGGCCGTAGTGGGCGCAGACGCCGGCCAGCGACCGCGGTCCGGGGCGGGTGGTGTCGACGCCGTGGTCGATGATGTGCGGGTCCAGCACCGGCCCGAAGCGGCCGATGTCCAGGCCGAGGTTGAGGTGGCGGCGCAGCTCCCGGTCCAGGACGGTCAGCGCGAACGGCGCCTCCCAGACCACCAGCGGCAACCGGTCTGCCCAGCCGGTCTCGATGTCGTTGAGCACCAGCACGGCCCGGTCGGCTGCGGACTCGGTGTCGTAGCCGCGGTGGTCCAGGACCGTGCCGGTGCTCAGGTCCAGGCGCAGCACGTCGGCGGCGATCAGGCGCGCGGCCTCGGCGTCGGGGCTGGTGGCCCCGACGCCGAGGCACACGGCCTGGCCCGGCTCCCAGGCCGGTCGTTGGTACAGGCGCGGGCTGGTCACGCGGGCGTCCGGTCGGGCAGGCGGACGGTGACCATGCGCACCGGCGGGTGGCCGGTGGGGCGGACGCGGCCGGCGATGCGCTGGATGGTCAGCGGGTGGCCGTCGCGGCAGCCCGGCGCGTGGTGGCCGGGGCAGTGCCGGCAGGCCGCGCAGTGGTCGGCGTCGGGGTGCTCGCACACCGCCCGGTAGCCGTCGCGGAGGGCCTGCACGCAGGCGGCCGGGCCGTGCCCGGTCTCCGACTCGGCGGCGGGCCGCCCGGCGGCGGGCATGCAGGTGAACAGGTGGCGGTGCAGGACGTCGACCGCGTCGTCCAGCAGCTCGGCCTCACCGACGACCCTGCCGCGTTCCTGCGGGCAGCGGACCGCCCACGCACCGGCGGCCGGGGTGGCCCGCCGCAGGGTGTGCTTCTCGGCCAGCCACACACCGGGGCTCACGCGAGTGCGGGTCCAGTGCCGGGGCCAGATCACGGTGCGCCTCATGCTGCGGTGTCCACGTCCAACGACTGCGCAACGGCGTCGATGCCGCTGGGGGCCGTCTGGAGGCGGTCGATGAGCGCGGCGCGCAGGTCGTCCACGTAGCGGGCGAGGTCGTCCAGCTCGCTGAGGGCGTCGGCGGCGGCGTGGCGCGCCCGCTCGTCCAGCAGGGACTGGTCACTGCCGAACTTGGCCAGCGCCTCGTCGACCTTGTCGAGCGCGTCGTGCGCCGCGCCGGTGCGGATCTTCTTCACGGCTGCTCCTCGCGGTTCGGGTTGGGGTTGGCCAACGCGGCGTGGAACGCCTGGTCGGCCTGGTGGACGCGGCGCACGTGCGCGCTGACGGCCTTCACGATCAGCACCGCGATCAGCACGGCGGTGACCAGCGAGAGGGCGACCACCGACGGGTCGGTGTCACGGGCCTGGCCGGCGGCGATGGTCGCCACGGCGGTGTCGGTGTCGACCAGCTCGCCGACCGGGCGGCTGTCCACCTCGCGCCGCCAGGCCAGCAGCAGCGCGTTCAGCTCGTCGTCGACGAGGGCGTCGGCCTGCTCGGGGTTCCGCCCGCCCAGCGCGTCGAGCAGCGCGTCGTCCGCCCGGATGCCCGCGAGGTCGTCGGGCTGGTCGTCGGGGCGGGTGACGAGGGCGCTCACGACTGCACCGCCGTGACCGCGCCGGTCTCCTCGTTGATCCGGATCTGCTTGGAGTTGCGCAGCTCGCACAGCGCGATGCGCAGCTCGATGTTCTGGATCTCGCGCGCCGCTCTGGTCGTGCCGTTGAGGCCGAAGCGGGCGATGCGGCCGTCGCCGGCGGGCAGCCAGGTGACCTGGCCGTCGCGGACGGCGGCCAGCGCCTCCTTGCGCTTGTTGGCGGCGCGGTTCTGCTCCCGCTCGTCGGGGTGCAGGTAGTAGGGGTAGGAGTCGGGCCGGTACCGCTGGTTCGTGGTCGTCATCAGTGCTCCTGGGCTGCGGCGGCGAGCCGCGCGACGGCGTCGTCGTACGTGCGCTGGTAGGGCCACGCGAGCGAGCGGCGAACGCCGTCGAGCACGGCGAGGCTGAGCTCGTCGGGGTCGATGCGGCCGGCGGCGGCGTTCCACACGGCGAGGTAGGTCTCGTCGTCGGGGCTGTCGGTGCTGGCGTCCAGGTCGGCGGCCGACGCGAACGCGACCACGTAGCCGCGCTCGCGCCACGCGTTGATCAGGTGGCGGGCAATGAGGTTCGCGGCCACGGTGTCGATGTCGCGCCGGTACTGCTCGACCAGGTCGTCGGGCAGGTAGGACAGCACGTCCTGGTCGCTGTTCGCCCAGGCGGTGGCGGGGTGGTCCAGCACTGCTTGGCTACTCGCTACCGCCGTTCTCGCGTTGGTAGCGAGTAGCAGCGGGCATGACGAGCGCGACATGTCCCACCTCCGAGGTTCCGCCGACGTGGCCGAAAATTTCTGTGCACGGAAATTAGCACCCCTACCGACCCCGGGGCAAGAGTTTCTGTGCACGGAAATTCGTGTAACGTGCTGCCCATCCGTCCCCAGGACCAGGGAGCACCGGCATGAGCGAGACGACCGGCAAGAAGCGCGGCCGCAAGCCCAACGCCGACCCCACCGTGTCCCACGGCATCCGGCTCCCCCAGTCCGTGTGGGACCTGCTCGGCCCCGACCCGCGCGCCACGGTCAAGCGCCTGGCGGAGGACGAGGCCAAACGCCGCCGCGCCGAGCGCGGCGCCGCAGCGCCCACCGGCACGTCGTCCTGACCGGTCAGGACGCGCACCGCTCGCACACCCGTTCCTCCGGACCGACCACGGCCAGCCGGTCGCCCTTGGCGTAGTCGTGGCCGCAGCCACCGCATCGGCCCGCGCCGCGGGCGACGACCCAGCGGGCGATGTGGACCTCCGCCAGGTTGCGCAGCGCCGGGTCCAGCTCCAGGCCCCGGCAGTGGGCGCACGCCGAGAGGTACAGGTCGGAGCGCTGGCAACGCTCCTCCGGCTGCGCCGTGGTGGACGGGCGGCGACGCGGCTGCGCGGTCGTGGCGTTCATGGTCACCTCGTGCTGGTGCGGGCCGCCGCGTGGGCGGGCGGGTACTGGTGGATACGGAGGTCGTCGGGCAGCTGGTGCCACTCCTCGCCTGCGCCTCGGAACCCAAGCTCGCTCGCGAGCAGGCTGCCGAGCTGCTTGAAGAAGAACGGCACGCCCGCCTTGGCGCAGTCGTCGCGCAGCTGGCGGGCCCACGCGGAGTGCATGGGTCGGGCGCCGGGGCCTGACTCGCCGCCGACCACCACCCAGTCCAGGGACCCCACGGCATCCGGGGTCAGGCCGACGCCCTGCTGCCACGTGCTGCCGGTGAGGGCGTCGATGTCCAGGCCGTCCTGGTCGACCAGGCCAAGGTCGAGCCGCGCCAGCAACGGCTCGGCGCTGACCCAGAGGACCCTGGCCCGGGTGCGCAGCAGGTCGGGGACGCGCCGGTCGGCCTGGTGCTGGTCCTCGACCGAGACGCCGATCCAGACGTTGGGCAGCGGCGCGTCGACGATGTTGGGCAAGTCGGCCGCCAGCGGCACGCGGAGTTCGACGCTGAGCGCGACCAGCTCGTGGTTGACCAGCTCCTGCCACGCCACGTCGGCGAGCAGCGCGGGCATCCGCTGCGGGCGCTTGGTGAGGATCTTGTAGGTGTGCTGCGGGGTCAGCGCCATCACCGCGAACACCTGCGCGATGAACTCGTCGCTCACCTGTGGGTGGAACAGGTCGGACATCGAGTTGACGAACACCCGCTGCGGCTTCGTGGGCCAGCCGAACGGCGCGGTCAGCGCGTGCGGGTGCATGGCGACGCCGAACCCCGGCCCGCTGGTGCGCGGGTCCCCGTCGGTCTGGTACTTCGCGTGCGCCGGGATCAGCCGGCCGAGGGTGATCAGGCTCTGCTCCATGCCCTTGAGCCGCTTGGCCTGGCGCAGGGCGTAGCAGTTGTCGCAGCCACGGGAGGCCCAGTCGCAGCCGGTGACCGGGTTCCAGGTCTGGCCCCGGGTGCCGTCCGGGTTGGCCAGCCACGCGATGGAGGAGGTCGCCATGGCGGCGTCACCACGCCATCGAGGGGACGTTGCGGTACTCGCCGGTGGCGACGTACCGCTCGTGCATGGCGTGGATGATCGCGGCGCCAACGGAGTCCTCGCGGACCCGGTCGCGCCTGACGCACTCCTCCAGGGACACGTCGACGAAGGACTGGATGCGGACCTCGGCGCCCGCGCGGTGAGCGATGGCCACGAGCTGGCCGAGGTGCTCGGGGTCGAGGTTGGTGTCGTCGACGAGGACGTCCGCGCCGTAGCGCAGCATCGCCTCGACCGCGCCGTGCTGAACCACGGTGACCTGCTTCTCGGTGACGGGCAGGTAGAGCGCGGCGCAGTGCAGCATCTGGCGCGTCTCGTCGCGGTTGAAGCGCACGAGGCTGCCGGGCGGAGCGGCGAGCACCTGGGCGCGGGCCCAGGTGGTCTTGCCCGAGGCCGGCAGGCCCTGGGTGGCGGTCATGGTGGTCACGTGGTCTCCGTTCGGGCCGCCTGGGCGGCGACCAGCTCGTCGTAGTCGGTTCGGTGCGGACGAAGCCCCGACGCAATTCAGTCGCGCCGGACCTCCCAGTGACGTCCGCAGAAATTCACACCACCGGGCTCATACGCACCGATGGCCAGTCCAGTAACGATCGCGGTCAGCACGGTTCGGCGCTGGCTGCGGATATCAGTTCCATGCTCGCGTCGCGTGATCGCATCAGCCTGCACGGAAATTGTGTCGACCGTTTCCATAGCCAGCCTCTGACGGGCAGATGGAGGGTAGTCGGCGAGTTCAACAATGCGCAGCGGTACCAGCGCGTCGAGGGTCTGCAGGAATGTCTCGTCCGCCTCCGTCTCCATCACGACTCCCCGGAGGCGGGGTCGGCGCCCGGCAGCGCACGGGCAATCACGTGCATCTGGTCGTCCGCCACAGCGGCGTAGCCGGCCGTCGTCGCGGGTGACGAGTGCCGCATGAGCCGCTGGGTCAGCAGCAGATCCCGGCCGGATGACCGGTACACGGCCGTGCCGTAGCGGTGACGAAGCTGGTGGTAACGCATCCCGATGCCTTGCCTGGAGGCCAGCAGGGCGACTGTGCGTGACACCCGGTACGGGGTGATGCCCACCCACAGCGGTCCCGGCCTGGACAGATCCAGCGCCGTGACGACGATCGGCGGCACCGGCAGCACGTCGGTTCTTCCACCCTTGCCGAGCACCCTGAGAGTGACCTCGTCTCCCTCGCGGGACATGTCCTCTGCGGCGATTTTCGCCGTCTCGTGGGCGCGCAGGCCGCAGTAGGCACCAAGCAGCACCCATGCCCGCACCCGCCCTCGTGCCGCGGCGATCAGCGTCGCCAGGTCCTGTTCGGACAGCGGGTCTGGAATGGACCGCGGAGCAGGGGGTTTACGGATGGCACCGACCAGGTCGACGCCGATGTGTTTCCCGAATGCGCTGAGGTGGTTCAGGTAGGTACGGCGGGACCAAGTCCCAAGACCCGCGTTCGCGAGGTAGGTCAGCACGGCCTCGGCGGTGAGCTGACCGGGTGCGACACCGGCACGCCGGGCGATTGCCTTGATGCACCGAATCCGAGCGCCGACGGTGTTACGCGAGAAACCGTAAGCGAGTTGCTCCTTTTCGAATCCAGCAATATGCACATCAAGTATCCCAGATTTGGGAATAACATCGTTGGACACAATTAACCTCGTTACTAGCCGGCGTCGCGGACGCGAGTAACGCGTCGGCAGGTCTGGTGGTGGGGCTGGTGCAGCGGGGTGCCGGCGGCCCGGGCCCCGGCGACCTGGCCAGGGGTGAGCCGCACGGCGCGCACCACGCCGTTCGGGTCGAGGGTCAGGGTGTGCAGCCGCGGCGGTTCCGGCTGCCCGGCCGGGGGCGGCGGGGTGGGCTCGGCGTCGAACCGCGCCCACTCGCCACGCTCGTTGCGGGCCCGGACGATGCTGGCCCGGCACCACCGCGGCCGCGGGCACGGCGCCCGGTGCCGGAGCAGGTCCGCGCGCAGCTGGTCTACCGACACCAGGTGAGCCACCGGCGCGGGCGCCGCGGTGGCCCGGGCGGGCTCGGGCGGGGACGGCGGGACCGTGTCCGGGTGCTCGCGGTAGGCCGCGGCGAGGCGGTGAGGGTGACCCGGGCCTGTCAGCTCCTCGCCGCTCGCGCCGACGCACGCCTGCCCTGCGGGTTGGCCGCAGCCGCGCGGAGCGGCGGGACAGGCCACCAGCATGGCGTGCGCCTGGCGCTGCGCCCCGTCCAGCGTCCGCGTTGGCGGCTGCACCGGCCGCCGCCGTACCGCCCGCCGGGTCACAACGCGCTCCCGCCTGCGCCAGCCCGCCGTAACGGCAACTGGATGACGGGGGCGATGTGGGCGTCCCGGCGGCACACCGCGCACTTCGGCGTGCCGTCGGCGCGCATGCCCGCCGGGAGGCCGTGATCGCACTTGATCTTCTTCGCGGGCTTCTTGGACGGCTTGGCGGCCTCGCGCGCGTCCGGTGGTTGCGCTGGGAGGTGATCGTGGTTGATCGGCTGTGTGGTCTGGTCGCCTAAGAGATGGGGGGGTACAGCGTCCCCCGCAACTGCTTCGGCAGTACCCCGCAACTCCGGGTTGGGGGGACCTGCTTCCCCCGCAACTTCCTCGAGCACCTCCGGGGTTGCGGGTGCCTCCGTCCCCTGCAACTCCAGCTCCGGCGGGTTGTCCACAGGACAGTTGCGGGTGTCGGAGTCCCCCGCAACCCGCTTGCGGCCCGCGTTCGCGTCCCTGATCCGCTGCGCCTCCGCGCGGATCTCGTTCGGGCTGAGCACCCGCGCGCGGTCGAGCAGGTCCGCGGGGATGGTCAGCCGGTACTCGTCGGAGACGTGCGTACGGCCCCCCGCGGGGCCCCGGGACGTGCTGACCAGGGTCAGCAGCCCGAGGCCCCGCAGCACGGCCACGACGCGCTTGGCGGTCTGGTAGTCCACCTCGCAGATCACCGCGATCAGCGCCGTGCCGGGACGGACCCGCGTGCCGTCGCGCCCGTCTGCCCACCACGCGATCCGGAACGCGCACCCCTTCACGGTGCGCGCGGCGACCTTCTTGCCGGTGCCCTCGGGGATGCGGAGCCTGGACACGACGTCAACCCACTCGCGCGCGCTGACGTACGGCAGTTCCTCGTCCGTCTCCGCCACAGCTCGCCCCCTCCTTCCTGTTGTGCACGGGCGCTAGCCCGCTTGGTGTGGTGCCCTGCGTGTGCGCGGGATGGGCTGCTTGAGGCGCCGCAACTCGGCCTCGCCGCGCAGTCGGAGGTCCTGCAGGAGCGCCAGCCACTCGACGACCGCGGCCTTCTGCTCGCGACGCACGGCGTCAACCCGCTCACCCGCGTGCTCACGGCCCAGCAGGGCTGCCAGGGCGATCAGCGCCTGGTTGGCCCGGGTCGCGGCGCGCCGGACGTGCGGGCTGGCCGAGCTGTCGGCCAGCAGCACCAGGTCCGGCACGGAGAAGGACGCGCGGACGATCGAGCCGCCCGGCGTCACCACCAGGTCGTGGCGGGCCAGGGTGACCGCGACGTCGTCCTCCGTCCACTCGCCCATGCGCACCAGCTCGTGGTGCGGGATGCCGTCGGCGATCGCCCGGAGGATCTCGTCCTCGTGTGGAGGCGGCAGCGGGCGGTTCATGCCGCCTCGTCCTCAGGCTCGGGGGCCGGGCTGAACGCGCCGGTGTCGTCCAGCCACACCCAGGCGTGGCCCATCGACACGGTGTGGATGAGCGTCTGCACCTTGGCGGGCGGGCGCTCGTCGTGAGAGTCGATGATCCAGCCGCGCCGCAGGTACAGCGCCCGGTTGCCGCGGGTGTTGGTGATCGCCTCGTGGCAGGCCGCGCACAGGTCCAGGCCGTTGGACGGGGTCCACAGCCCTCCCTGACCGTCTCGCAGCCGGTGGTGCCAGTGCACCGGCTGCCCGGTGCACACCCCGAAGAGCTGGATCTCGCACCGGCGCGGCAGGTTCGTGAAGCCGGCCGACCGGGCGTAGACCAGCCCGCGTGCCTTGCCGACGTTCATGCCGGCACTGCCCCGGTGAACCCCGGCCACAACGCACCGCGCAACTGCTCGCGCAGGCACGCGGCCTCCAACTCCGGCAGCTCTGGGCGCACCGGCTGGGGCGGGAGCGCGATCGCGTGCCGGACCGCCTCGGCCAACGGGCGCACCTGGTCCTCGATCGCGCCGTGCACCAGCAGCTGCTGCGCGTACCGGGCGGTGGCCCGCGCGGCGGGCCACCAGGCGGCGAGCCGCTCGCGATCGGCCCGCGCCTGCTCGGCCCGTACGTCGACGGGCCGCGCCTGCACGTCGGCGTTGGTGACGCACTCGGCGCAGCACGGGCAGCTCGACGCCTCGCCCGGGGCGGGGCGGTGGCCACCGCAGCACGCGGTGACCACCCCCGTCGGGACCAGCGTCCCGGTCACGCCGGGCTCCCGGTCGGCAGGCCGCGCCAGGCGGCCTCCTGTTCGCAGTACGCGCACCCGTCCACCGGCGCGGCGGTGGCGTGCTGCTCGAAGTGTTTCTCGCCGTCGACGTCGTCGACGCAGTACTCGCACTCCGGGGACCACGCCAGACCGTCGCCATGCCCGCCCTCGTGGTCGGGGCTGGGCGCGTTCGAGTTCAACGTCTCGGGCCGGTCGGCGTGGTGGATGCCGTCCTTGCCAAGGTCAACCCGCACGCCGCCGTCCACCGCGATCGCCGCCGCCAGCGCCGAGGAGGTGGGCAGCTGCTTGGCCAGCATCCGGATGCAGGTCTTGATGGCCATGGCGTCGAAGTGCTTCTTCCACGGGCCGACCACTCGCCACTCGCCGGTCTTCTCGTTGAACCGGCGCTGGCTGGCAAACTTGTCGCGGTGCTCCTCAGCCTCGGCGCGGGTGAAGTGCCAGAACTTCGTCGAGCCGTCGGTGTAGCGGGCGAGCGCGTAGTAGGCGACGGCGTCCCCGCGCGTGCCCGGTCCCGTGTGGAGCGTGTGCTTGAGCTTGTCCTTCTTCAGCCCTCGCTTGAGCTTGAACTCTTCCCGCGCGCCGACCTGCACACCGATGACCGTCGAGATCTTCGGGTGGCTCTCGGCCAGCGCGATCATCCCCCGGTAGCCCACGATCAGCCGGGCCCGGAAGTGTCCCGTCCACTTGCCGTCGGTGGTGTGGGCGTAGTGCGGCTGCCAGATCGGCTCCAGCCACGCGTGGCCGAACTCGTCACCGATCCGGAGACCGAGCTGCGCGGCGCTCATCACCGCGCCGAGCAGCGAGAGGTGGTCGCACTTGCGTAGCTTGTCGCTGCCCAGCAGCGCGGCCTCCGCCTCCTTCAGCATCGCCTCCAGCTCGAAGCCGTCGGGCGCCACCTCGGCGAACATGTCGCGGTTGCCGCGCAGGTGCTCGATCAGCGTCTTCTCGGGCAGCGGCTCGCTCGGCTTGTCGGCCGGCGCGGCGAGCGGTGCGTCGAACGCGGCCGGGTCCAGCACTCGGATGTTGTCGGCGTACTTGCCGACGCGCGCCTTCAGTCCAGTTCCCATGACGTCCCCTCAGTCGGTGAAGCGGAGTTCGCGCACGCAGTACGCGCGGTAGATGTCGGGGTGGTCCCGCTTGAGGCGCTCCACGTCGGTGGCCTCGACGGTCGTGAGGTACTGCTGGTAGAGGTCCGGCTCTGCCTCGGCGAACGCCTTGTGGCGGAACCGGGAGGTGTGCTTGTAGGTCGCGATCTGCTGGCCGCCCAGGCCGACGAGACGTTCGGCGTTGCCGAGCAGTCGGCGGACGCGGTTCTTCACCGACTCGTGTCCCTGCTTGGAGTGCCGCTCGGCGAGCAGCGCCTCGCGGCGCTCCCGTTGGATCGCGGCTCCGTCCTCGGCGCTCAGCTGGACGACGCTGCCGGGCTCGGCGACGGCGAACTTCCGCCGGAGGTAGGTGGTCCAGGCCCGGGAGCCGTCCGGCTCGGGCTCGACGCCGTCGAGCACGTGGGCGCGCCACCAGTGCCCGGTGATGGACACGAGGTCGGCGATCAGGTGCTCGTCGCGGTGCAGGTAGCGGTAGACGTTGCGGTTGCCGCCGATCAGGGCGGCAACCCACCAGCCATGGGCCCCGGTGACGGCCATGCCCCACTGGGCCTGCAGCTCGGCGTGGTCCGGCACGAGCGGTGCCCGGTCGGTGCCCCACTCCGGACCGAGGTCCTTATCGCAGGTCTTGCCCTCGTAGCCGGTGAGCACGCCGCTGCCGTCGTCGACCCATCCGTCGGGGTTGGCGAACGCCCACGGCCAGCGCGAGCTGCGCAGCATTCCGGCAAGCCGGACCTCGAATCCGTGCACGCGGGCGAACCGGTCGCGGACCACGGGTTCGAGAAGTTCGCCCATCTCGGCGGCTTCGGAGGGCGGCACGTCCAGTAGCGGGATCGCGCCGGTCTTGTCCTCCCAGAGGTGGATCGGCGCGCGGTAGCCACTCATCCCCAGCAGCGCGGAGATGTCCGACCCACCCAGGCCGGTGCGGCGCATCGCGCGCCACACCCGCCGGTCCGCGCCGGGCGGCAGGATCTGGGTGGCGTCGGCCGGGTCGACGCCCGGCACGACCACGCCCTGGTGGGGCATCGCAGGTGCGGCCATCACGACCTCCCCGCGGGCTGGGAGGTGTGGTGCTTGCCGCTGCCCTCGCATCGGGGCACGTGCCTGGGCTTGCCCCGGTGTCGGGGGCGGATGCCGTGGGGCATCCGCAGCCCGGTGAGCCGGTCGACGACGATGTCGGGGCGGTTGCAGTGGTTGCAGGTGACGTGCGTTGGCGTTAGCGGTGGAACGCGGTTCACCAGGCGCCACCGGACGTGGCGTTGGTCACGTCGCCGGTGCCGGCGGGTCCGCTCGCCGGCTGGTCGGGCCGGGTGTGCTTGCCGGCCCGACCAGCGGGGGCCGGCCAGACCTTGATCAGGCAGCCGACGTGGACCCTGGTCGCCGCGTTCGGACGGTGACGGCCGGTGGTCGCGCCGTCGCCCTTAGGTGTGGGAGTCTGTTGCGGGAACATCACGGGAGCTCTCTCTCCTGTGCGTGGGCCGCTCGATCGCTCCCGGTGGCTCGGGGGTGGTGCGGGCGGCCCCTTTTTGTTACTTGCGGGTAGCCCCCTTCGGGGCGGAACGCGGCAGCCGGACACCCGCCTCGGGCACCAGGACGATGCGCCGGTGCGCGAGTCGAGTGGTCAGCCACGCGCGCAGACGCGGCGGCTTGGACAGCCGGGTCACGCCGCGGAGGTGGTCCGCGCCGCGCCGGTCTTCAGCAGCCGGACCAACTCGGGGTCGGGGACGCGGTAGTGCTTGCCCGCCTTGATCGCGCCGAGCTCACCGGCCGCGCGCATGGCGTAGACGGTGCGCTTGGGCAGGCGCAGCAGCGCGGCGACCTCCCCGATGCTCCAGGCGAGCCGCGGGTCGCCGTCGGGGTACTCCGCCGACGCGCGCCGGCGCAGCTCGATCACGTCGACCGGGACCTCGGGAACCGTCGCGCCTGCGGTCGATCCGGTGCCGGCAGCACCGGAACCCTCCCTCGCGTTGCCACTTCCTCGCGTGGAGGTGGTACGTGGAAGCGCGTAGCGACCTGCGCGGGGGGCGAAGAGGTCCTCCAAGGGCGCGTTGAGTGCGGCCGCGATACGCGTGGCGGTCTCGGCAGTGCAGTCCTCGTCGTACCCGGTCTCCAGGTGCGAGATGTACTGCTGGCTGACCTGGGCGGACTTGGCCAACTGAACCTGGGTGAGGTGCGCCGCGCGGCGCGCGGCGCGGAGGGCGTCGTTGCTCTTGAGTTTGACGAACGGCGGTTCGGCGACCGCGTCGTCAGCGGTGTCGATCATGCGGATACCTTCTGCCAGTCGGGGCACTGGATTACCACTTGCTCGCGAGACGGTAGCAACGGATTGGCTCTAGTACAACCGTCAGCGGGCAGGGGGTTGCCCCACCGGGATACTTAGGGCGACCTGAGCAACTCTGGGTGGGTGGCACGCGATCGGCCGGGTGGGGCTGACGCGAGAAACGGGGGCCGGCGAGCCGTGTCCGAGATCGACGAGCGTGGGCAAGAGACGCTTCAGCAGCTGTTCCGCAGGCGCCAGCGCGAACTGGGCGAGAAGGTCGGCGAACCCGACGGCCTGTCGGTGCACGCCGTGTGGCTGCGCTGCAACGGCCAGGCCGGCCGCGAAACTTTCAGGCGGATCTGGGAAGGCACCCGCACCCGCATCACCGACAGCACCGTGGACGCCCTGGCCATGGCCCTGGACGTGCCGGCCTCCGAGGTGCTCGCCGCCGCCGGGCAACGCCCCCGCCTGGGAGCGTTCACACCCCCTCGGCGATGGGACCAGCTCACCGCACGCGAGCGGCAGGTGCTCCTCGACGTAGCGGACGCCCTCCTCGATGCACGCAGCCGACAGGAGGAGGCGGCGCCGGTCGAGCTGCACGTCGCCGGGACCGCGCCAGCCGCTTCCGACCGGGGCCGGGTCAAGCGGGCGGCCCGTCGCCGCCCCGACCCCCAGTCGTGAGCCGGCTCAGCGACTACCTCCAGTCCTACCTGGACGATCGCGACATGAGCATCGCCGCCTTCGCCCGCCAGTGCGACCTGGTCTTCGAGACGGCCCGCCGGGCAGTGAAGGGACTGGCGGTGCCGGAGGAGGAGACGCTCGCGCGGATCGCCGAGCACGTGCCCGCCTCACTGGAGGAGCTCCGCAGGATGGCGGGCCTGGCAGGGGAGATCCCCAGGCCCATCGTCCTGCCGCCGGCGTTCGCGCGCCTGTCGGCCGCCCGACGCCGTCTGCTCATCAGCGTGGGCTGGGCGCTGGTGGCCGCCCAGGACGCGGAGGACACCGCCAAGGCATCCGGCCGCGACCTTCCGCACTATCGCGGTGACGCTGAGGTACTACCCCTGGACACTGGCGGGGACGATCAACCACGCGGACGAGTGACGCGTGCGGCACGACGACGCCCGGATCACTCCGAATGAGGCGGGCGCACTGGTGCCGTTGCCATGGGATCACCACATAGGGGTAACCCACATGGAGTAGCAGCTAGGATACGGTCGCCGTCTCAATTTGATCCGTCGGTGTGGTTACCTGCGAGTAGGTTGGGCCGGTCGCCCCGCATTCCAGGCCGCGTGGCGCAAGCTGTTGCGCCATGACCGCCGCTCACAGCGCAGTGCTGCGACTCCTCTTCGACTGCCTCGACCATCAGACCGACGTGGTGATCCGTCGTGGGGTCGCCGCACCCAACGAGTTAGGCGACATCGAGTTCGGCACCAACACCATCACCGTGGACCGGACCTGCGACTTCCCCCAGTTCGTGCACACGCTCGCGCACGAGCTCGTGCACTTCGAGCGCGGACCGGGGGACATCGGCGACGAGCGCGCCGAGGAACAGCGCGTCACCGAGGAGACCGCACGGCTCCTCGTGCCGGACGAGGTACTGCCGTCGATCCTCGAAGCGGCCAAGCCGGACCGGCTCGCGGCCGAGCTCCAGGTCGACGAGGCCACCGTCCGTCTCGCGATCACACTGACCCGCCAGGAGCGCGAGGCGGCCGCCCGCGCCGAGCCGACCACCGACGAAGGGACCGCCTGAGATGCCTCGCAGACCGAGACCGCCCGGCCACCACGGGAAGATGAGCGTCAAGCGGGTGGGCAAGCGGTGGCTGGCCGACGGGCGCGTGACCGACCGGGACGGACACCTGGTCCGGGTGCGCCGCACCGGCGACACCAAGACCGCAGCCGAGGAGGCCTGGCAGGAGGGTGCCCAGGAGGCGGCCGAGCAGTCCCGGGACGCGCTGCTGAGCAAGGACAGCCGGGTCAACAAGCTGATCGACCTGTGGCTGGAATACGTCGAGCAGGAAACCGCGCTCGGCGAAATGTCGAAGAACAGCCTGCGCCAGTACAAGAGCTACGTGAAGAACTGGATCCGCCCGGCACTGGGCCATCTCACCATTCGCGAATTCAAACTCCGACGAATGGACTCCCTCATCCAGAAGGCGCACGAAAAAGACCCCAGTGTGGGGGCCAGTATTAGAGCCGTCCTGTCCCTGCTCTGCGGTTTCGCCGTGCAGAACGAGATCATGGACGTCAATCCGATCCGCAGTGCGAAACGCCGTCGCCGCTCTTCCGGCAAGGAAGTCGTGTCGATGACCAGGCAGCAGCGCCGCGACCTCCGGGAAAAACTGGTCGAGTTCGCGCAGGCGCAGCAGGTCGACAAGACGGGGCGCTCCAAGGGGGCGCGTGGACGGGTGTGGCTCGACCTTCCGGAATTGATGGACGCGATGCTGGCGACCGGAGTACGCATCGGCGAGCTCGCCGCATTGCAGGGGACGGCGTTCGATCCGGCGACACACACCGTGCGCGTCGCGGCCCACATCATCCGCGAGGAAGGCGTCGGCCTGGTCCGCGAGGAGTACCGCAAGGGCGGCAACGACGCCAACCGCAAGGCGCTCACCCTGGTGGTGCCCGAGTGGTCCGTGCCGATGTGGCGCCGCCGGCGGATGGCCGCGGGCGAGGGCCCGATGTTCGCCGGCTTCCGGGGAGGCTGGCAGGACCCGGTGACGCTGATCCACCGGCTGCGCGAGGCGTTCACCGGGTGCGGCTACGACTGGGTCACCAGCCACGTGTGGCGCAAGACGGTGGCCGCGGTACTCGACGAGGCCGGGCTCGGCGTAGGTGTGGTGGCCGACCAGCTGGGGAACACACGCAGCGTGGCGGAACGCCACTACATCCCACCCAGATCGACCAACGGCATCGCGGCGGCCGCTCTGGAGGAGGTGTACTGACCGGCTGGAAGGCGGCCCGCAAAGTGGACAGTTCTTGGACTAGTAGACCGTGCGGGGCCTCGACGCGGCGGAGCCCCAGGCCTGTGACCTGGGGCTCCGCGTCCGCTGGCTCCCCCAACTGGATTCGAACCAGTAACCCTTCGATTAACAGTCGAATGCTCTGCCGTTGAGCTATGGGGGATTGTTCAGTTGTGCGCCAGGCCTCACGGCCTGACAGGACACAACTATAGAGCATCCGGAAGAGTGCTCGTGCACACCCCCTCCCAACGGGATGAGAAGGGGCGTGATCAGGCACGATGGGAGGAGAAGACCTGATGAAGGGCATCCTGTTCGGTGCGGCCGTCGGCTACGTGCTCGGCGCGCGCGCCGGCCGCCACCGGTACGACCAGATCGCGCGGCTCTACCGCTCCCTGGCCGAACACCCGGCGGTCCAGGGCGCGGCCGGGGTCGTGCGGGCCAAGGTGGGCGAGAAGACCGGGTTCGGTCGTCGGACGACCCAGGCGACGCGGGTGACGCGGACCCCGGGCGCCGACACCAACGGTTACCGGCGCGACCCGGTCATCCCGCGCACCAACTGAGGGTCGGAGCAACCCCGGGAACCGGAGCGAGCTCGAAAGACGTGGTCGCCCCCTCATGCCGCGAGGGGGCGGCCACGTCGTGCTCGGGGCGGTCGGGGGCAGTCGAGGCGGTCAGGGCGCCCGGCGACCAAGACGGCCGCCGCTCACGGCACCCGTGCCACCGCGAACACCCGGCGGAACGGGAACCACGCCGTGCCGTCCGCCCGCGGCGGGTAGGCGTCTCGCAGGCGGGGCGCCAGCGCGGCCCGGAACTCCTCCCACCCGGCGTCGTCCAGCGCGGCGCGGATCGGGCGCAGCGCCGTCCCGGTGATCCACTCCAGCACGGCGTCCTCACCCTCCAGCCGCTGGAGGTACGTCGTCTCCCACGCGTCCACAGCGGCCCCGGACAGCACCTCCGCGTACCCGGAGGGGTCCAGCACCGGCGACTCGCGCAGCAGCCCACTCAGGCCCGGCCAACGCTCGTCCACCAGCTCCCGCACCAGTCGGTGCGACGGCCCGGCGAAGTTGCCCGGCACCTGCACCGCGAGCCACGCGCCCGACGGCAGCGCGCGCACCCACCCGCGCAGCAGCTCCTCGTGCCCCGGCACCCACTGGAGCACCGCGTTGGACACCACCACGTCGACGTCGGGACCGGGCTGCCACGAGGCGACGTCCGCCACCCTCGCGGCCACGCCCCGCGCCCGCGCCGCCGCCACCATCTCCGGCGACGAGTCCAGCGCCTCCACCACCGCCGACGGCCACCGCTCGGCCAACGTCGCCGTCAGGTTCCCGGGCCCGCACCCCAGGTCGACCACCCGGCGCGGCGAGGTCGCGCCGACCCGCGCCACCAGCTCGTGGAACGGTCGCGACCGGTGGTCGGCGAACGCCAGGTACCGGACCGGGTCCCACATGCGCACCCCCAAGCAGTACAACTGTACTGCTAGCGTACGCCGCTAGGGCTCGGTCCGCAGCGCCGCGATCTTGGCCGCCACCGACGCCGCGATCCCCCGCAGCGCCTCCACGTCCGCGTCCGGGTCCGGCCGCACCTGGAGCACCACGCCGTCGCGCCCGGTCACCTTGCGCTGGAGGAACCACGCCCCCGGCGACTCGTTCCGGTGCCGCGACTTGATCGACCCGGTGACCCGCTCGTGCACGACCTGGGGCACCTTGCCCGGCGACTCCAGCGGGAACCGCAGCGGCACCAGGTCGCGCAGCACGACCGCCTCGCCGGCCGCGCCGTCCTCGACCGCCTCGACGACCGACAGCACGTTCCCGCTCCACGTCGCCTTGCTGACCAGGTGCCACCCGACCCGGCGCACGCCGGCGCCCGAGTCCGGCAGCCACAGCCCGTGCGTGGTCGCGACCAGCCACGACGACCCCGCCGGCGCGGACGCCAGCACGTTCTCGTCCGGCTCCAGCCCGCCGGCGAACCCCTTGGGCGCGCCCGAGCCGAACAGCCTCCGCAGCACTTCCCTCACAGCCCGCCCACCGCCTGCTCGCCCAGCGCCTTGTGGTACTCCTCCAACGCGACGAGGTCGCCGAACAGGTGCCGGTACTCGTCGGGCTCCTCGATCGGCGAGACCCGCCGCAGCCGCGACTTGATGTCCGCGATCTGCTTGGCCACCAGCGACTTCTGCAACCCCGCCAGCACGCCCTGCACGTAGCGGTACTCGTCGTTGGTCTTCACCCGCAGCGGCTCGACCGACAGCTCGGTCAGCAGCGACCGCACCGACTGGTGCGGGCAGCACTGCGACACCGCCTCGAAGTACTGCGGGCCGGCCAGCCCCGAGGACGCGCCGCCCGCCTTGCGGATGCCCTGGTGCAGCTCCAGGTAGGCCGGGTTGGTGAACGCCTCGTCGGGCACCGAGTCGTAGTACGGGCCCGCCATCTCCGGCAGCTGGAGCGCCGCCTTGACCGCCTCCCGCTCCTGGAGCAGCACCGGGTCGCGCGGGTTCGGCCTGGTCGGGCCGTCCACGTCCACCGGCAGCGCGCCCTGGTCCGGGTCGACCGGGCGGCGGCGCGCGGGCGCGGGGGCCTTGCCGCTCGCGGTCTCCCGGACCCGCCGGACCACGGCGGCCTCGTCGTCCCAGCCCACCCACCACGCCAGGCGCGTGGCGTAGCCGTCGCGCTTGGCGCGGTCCTTGATCTGGGCCACGAACGGGACCATGGCCTTGAGCGCCTCGACGCGGCCGTCCACCGAGTCCAGGTCGTAGTCCTTGAGCCTGGTGCGGATGGCGAACTCGAACAGCGGCGTGCGCCTGGCCACCAGGTCCCGCACGGCCACGTCGCCCTTGGCCTGCCGCAGGTCGCACGGGTCCATGCCGTCCGGCGCCACCGCGATGTAGGTCTGCGCGGTGAACTGCTGCTCGCCCTCGAACGCCTTGAGCGCCGCCTTCTGCCCCGCCGAGTCGCCGTCGAAGGTGAAGATCACCTCGCCGTTGAGCGAGTCGTCGATGAGCAGGCGGCGCAGCACGTTCAGGTGGTCGCCGCCGAACGCCGTGCCGCAGGACGCCACCGCGGTGGGCACGCCCGCCAGGTGCATGGCCATCACGTCGGTGTAGCCCTCGACCACCACGGCCTGCCGCCGCTTGGCGATCTCCCGCTTGGCCTGGTCCAGCCCGAACAGCACGTGCGACTTCTTGTAGATCATGCTCTCGCTGGTGTTCAGGTACTTGGCCTGGATCTGGTCGTCGTCGAAGATCCGGCGCGCGCCGAACCCGACCACGTCGCCGCCGAGGTCCTTGATCGGCCACAGCAGCCGCCGGTGGAACCGGTCGATCGGGCCCTGGCGGCCCTCCTTGCTCAGCTGGGCCTTGATCAGCTCGGTCAGCTCGAAACCGCGGCCGAGCAGGTGCTTGGTGAGCCGGTCCCAGCCCGCGGGCGCGAAGCCGCAGCCGAACTGGCGGGCGGCGTTCTCGTCGAAGCCGCGTTGCGCCAGGAACTCGCGCGCGGGCATGGCGTCCGGCGTGGCGAGCTGCTCGGCGTAGAACTCGGCGGCGGCCCGGTGGGCCTCGATGAGCCTGCTGCGGGTGCCGCGGTCGCGCTGGATCGTCGCGCCGCCGCCCTCGTAGGTGAGCTGGACGCCCGCCCGGTCGGCCAGCCGCTCGACCGCCTCGACGAACCCGAGGTGCTCGATCTTCATCACGAACGCGATGACGTCGCCGCCCTCGCCGCAGCCGAAGCAGTGGAACGTGCCGTGCGAGGGGCGGACGTTGAACGACGGCGACTTCTCGTCGTGGAACGGGCACAGGCCCTTCAGCGCGCCGCCGCCGGCGCCGCGCAGCGACACGTGGTCGCCCACGACGTCGTCGATCCGGCTCCGGTCACGGACCAGCGCGATGTCGCTCTCCCGGATGCGTCCTGCCACAGCAGCCGAGTCTAGTGCTGGTTGACTGGAGCCCATGACCGCCGCCGAGCAGCCCCTGGTCGAGACGTTCACCGGCCACCGCTCGCACCTGGTGGGGGTGGCCTACCGGCTCACCGGCAGCGTCGCGGACGCCGAGGACGCGGTGCAGGAGGCGTGGCTGCGGCTCGCCGGGCTCGACGACCGGGCCCGCGCCGGCATCCGGGACCTGCGGGCCTGGCTGACCACGGTGGTGGGCCGGATCTGCCTGGACCGGCTGCGGTCGGCGGCCGTGCGGCGCGAGCGGTACGTGGGCCAGTGGCTGCCCGAGCCGCTGGTCACCTCCGGCGAGGACGACCCGCTGGACGCGGTGGTGCGCGACGACGGCGTGCGGATGGCGGCGCTGGTGGTGCTGGACCGGCTCACGCCCGAGCAACGGGTGGCGTTCGTGCTGCACGACGCGTTCGGCGTGCCGTTCGCGGAGATCGCCGACGTGCTGGGCGTGGCGGTCGCCACGGCGCGCCAGTTCGCCTCGCGCGGCAGGCGGGCGGCCGCCGAGGCCGAGCCGCCGCCCCGGATCGCCCTGGACGAGCAGCGCGAGGTGCTGGAGCGGTTCCTGGCGGCGCTGGCGTCCGGCGACGTGGACGCGGTGGTCGGCCTGCTGCACCCGGACGCGGCGGTCCTCGGCGACGGCGGCGGCAAGGCCAGGACCGCGATCAACGCGGTCAGCGGGCGCGAGAAGGTGGCGCGCTTCCTGCTGGGCCTGCTGCGCAAGTACGGCGGGGACCTGGCGGGCGCGGGCCGGCCGGTGCTGGTCAACGGCGACCTGGGCCTGCTGTTCGCCCCCCGGCCCGACCTCGGCGCGCGGGTGAGCTCGTTCGCGGTGCGCGACGGCCTGGTCGCCGCGGTGTACGACGTGGTGAACCCCGACAAGCTGCGCCACGTGCGCTTCGACGGCTGAGGTGTTCGAAGGCGGGCGCTTCGGGCGCTTCGGGGTCGTTCGACCGACAGGGGACCGCCGGTGACGCCCCTAGCGTGACCACGACCGGCCGCACACCGTCGTGCGGCCGAGGCACCGCCGCCCCCGCTGTCCCGGTGCCGTCACTGGGGGCGGCACCGGGTCTGCGGGGGCAAGGGCAGGGGCGTCAGGGCTGGGGCGTCAGGGCAGGGGCGCCCGGCACGCCTCGCCCGAGGTGAAGCCCTGGTCGACGATGCCCAGCGCCGAGTTGAACCGGGCCCGGTGGTTCTCCAGCGCGATCAGGTAGGTCAGCTCGACCACCCCCGCGCGCCCCAGCCGCCGCTCCAGCTCGGCGACCTGCTCGTCGGTGGCGGTGACGGGCGTGTCGGTCATCGCGTCGGCGTAGGCCAGCGCCAGCTTCTCCACCTCGGTGTACCGGTCGGAGGCCGCGTAGTCGCGCACCTCCTTGAGCCGGTCGACGTCCAGCCCCTCGTGCTTGATCAGCATGGTGCCGAAGTCCACGCACCACGAGCAGGCGAGTCGGACCGCCGTGGCGTAGACGACCAGCTCGCGCAGCGACACCGGCAGCACCTTGGCCGCCTTCCCCACGCCCAGCTCGTGCCGGGCGCCCGCCACCATCAGCCCCGGGTGGTTCGCGGTCACGGCCACGGGCTCGGGCACCGCGCCGAACCTGCGCCTGCTGATCCGGTAGGCGAGCTTGACCAGCGGCTTCGCCCGCGCGGTTGTGACGACCGGGATCCTGGGCACGTCTTCCTCCTCGTTCCGCCGACCTCGACACCCGGTGGACGAGGCGGCGCGGGCGAACGTGACGGCTACGGCTGGACCACCTGGGCGAAGAAGTAGATCGCGCCCGTCGTCGCGTGCCGGACCAGCAGCAGGTGCGGGCGGTCGACCCGGACCTCCCGGGCGGGCTCGTCCGGGATGAACGAGGTCATCCGCATGATCACGGCGGTCGCCGCGGCGCCCTCGAAGCCCTGCTCGTCCAGCCGCAGCACGGCCTCGTGGATGACGTCGTCCACGCGCAGCCTCGGGTCGGGGCTCAGGCCGCCCAGGTCGGCCTCGCGGGTGAACAGGGTCCGCACGCCCACCTGGCGCAGCGCGTCGGCCAGCGAGGTGTTCACGTCGAGGTCGAGCCGGGGCAGGTGCAGCTCGACGCGGTCGTGCTCCAGGGCGTCCAGCACCTCGGGCACGCCACCCGTGCCGCCCAGCTCGTCGTCGGGCAGCAGCACGACCGCCTCCACGCCGCCGCGCGCGGGCACGCCGACGGCCTGCCACCCGGCGCGCCGGGCGTAGCGCATCCGGCCCGTGCGGCGCATGGTCGCCACCTCGCCCGCGCCGCGGAACGGCTGGTCGGAGGTGTCGTGCTCGGGGAACTCCTCGGCCCAGGCGCACTTCAGGTACAGCGCGTTGACCAGGGTGGCGGCGGTGTCGGGCTTGATCGAGCCGGGTGACAGCAGCTCGGGGACCAGCCCGTGGGTGGTGTCGGCCACGTCGGCGTTGATCAGCTCGCGGGCGCCCTCGGGGTCGTGGCTGAACGGCGCGGAGCGGGCCCGGGCGCCGGGCCAGTCCGCGAGGTCGGCCAGGAAGCCCTCCTCCAGCGGCAGCTCGTCGGCGGCCCACAGGGTGTTGGCCACGGCGAACTCGGCGTCGCCCTCGACGCGGGAGGCCTTGACCAGCTCGGCGTTGCCCTCGCCGAGCAGGCCCACCAGCTCGGCCCCGGTCGCGCCGCGGGCGGCGCGGGCGGTCATGCCCAGGGCACTGGCCACCGAGTACGGGGACCAGCAGGCGTTCTGCGTGCGGTCGGGCGCCACGGCGTCGTGCAGGGTGAGGGCGAACGTCAGGTGCGCTCGATCAGGCACTGGGTCTCCTCGCTGGTGATCGGGTCTTCCGGCGGGGGACGCTCCCCCGCGCCGCCGCTCGGCCCGAGCGGCCGTGGTCGGCGTGGTTCGCGCACCCCGGCGGAGCCGTCGTCGGGGTCGTCGCCCGTCCCGCGGTACGCCAACTCCCGGGCGACGCGCACCGCTTTGCGCCCTCGTGTGCCCATGCGGTCGAGTGTGGCACTAGTCGTGCCGCCCCGATGGGCCGTTCAGCGCACGGTGCCACCCCACGGCCTGGGCGTCGGTGAGGGTGGCGACCTGGTCGACCACCACCCGCAGCCGCGTCGCGTCGTCGCCCGCGGCGGCCCAGGCGGGGTGGAACGCGGGGTCGAGCGAGTCCGGCGCGCGGCGCAGCAGCAGGTCCGCCAGCTCGGCGACCAGCTCCCGCTGGCGGGCCTGCATGGCCAGCCGGGACGGGTCGCTCATCACGTACCGCACCGCGACCGCCTTGAGCAGCGCCACCTCGGCCTGCGCGCGCGGCGGCACGACCAGGTCGGCCCGGTAGCGGGTCAGCGGGCCGTCGCCGTGCTCGCGGCGGGTGCCGCCGACGGCCGCCGAGGCGAACCGGCCGACCAGCTCGCTGGTCAGGCGCTTGAGGGCGACCTGGGCGCGCAGCGAGCCGTCGTACTCGGCCAGGTCGGCGATGACCGGCAGCCGCATCAGCTCGGCGGCCGTGGCCTCCAGGGTGGAGACCGGCTCGTCGCAGAAGTGCTTGGCGGCCAGCTCGGCGATCGCGGCCCGCTCGGTCGGGTCGCCCAGCGCGGCCAGCCGGATGCGGTGCGCCAGCACGCCGTCCTCCACGTCGTGCACGGAGTAGGCCACGTCGTCGGCCCAGTCCATGACCTGGGCCTCCAGGCACCGCCGGTGGTCGGGCGCGCCCTCGCGGAGCCAGGTGAACACCGGCAGGTCGTCCTCGTAGGCGCCGAACTTCGCCACGCCGGGCCGCCGCGGCCACGGGTACTTGGTGGCGGCGTCCAGGCACGCGCGGGTGAGGTTGAGGCCGTGCTCGGTCTTGGGCTCCAGGCGGGTCAGGATGCGCAGGGTCTGGGCGTTGCCCTCGAAACCGCCGCACGGGCCGGCCAGCTCGTCGAGCGCGCGCTCACCGTTGTGCCCGAACGGCGGGTGGCCGATGTCGTGCGCGAGGCCCGCGGTGTCCACGAGGTCGGGGTCGCAGCCCAGCTCCTCGCCGATGCCGCGCCCGATCTGCGCCACCTCCAGCGAGTGCGTGAGCCTGGTCCGCGGCACACCGGTCACCTCGGCGCCCTCGTTCGGCCCGACGACCTGGGTCTTGCCCGCCAGCCGCCGCAGGGCCGCCGAGTGCAGCACCCGCGCCCGGTCCCGGGAGAACGGCGAGCGGCGCTCCGGGCGGGCCCCCGGCAGCACGGCCTGCTTGGGCTCCTCCTCGACCAGCCGCGCCGCGTCGTGCTCGGTGTAGCCCTGGCGCATCCACCCAGCGTAGGCGAGCGCCGGGCGTGTCACCCGTTCGCGGCGGGGTCGGGGTCACCCGGCGGCCGAGCCCTCGGAACGTCAGAGCAGGATGCCGTCGAACGCGCCCGCCGGCGCCTTCATCAGGTGGTAGTACAGCAGGCCCACGGTCTCGCGGCGGATGTAGAAGAGCTGGGTGGCGCGGGTCTGCACGTTCGGGCCGCTGCGCGTGGGCGAGGTCCAGGCGTCCAGGCCCTCGTCCTCGGCCATGGTGCGGGCGCGCAGCGAGTGCCACGGGTCGCTCACGATCACGGCCGTGCGCAGCGACTTCTCCCGCGCGGCGGCGGCCAAGGCGCGGATGCTGCCCAGCGTGTCGCTGCCCTCGCCGACCTCCAGGATGCGGTCGGGCGGCACGTCGTGCGCCTCCAGCCAGATCCGGCCGGCCTCGCCCTCGGTGTAGTTGTCGCCCGGCTGCCGGCCGCCCGTGGTGGCGATGTAGCCGACCACGCCCTGCATGTAGAGCCGCCGGGCGTGCTCCAGGCGGGCCTCCAGGACGTCCGAGGGCACGCCGTTGTACTGCGCGGCGCCGAGCACCACGGCCATGTCGGCGTGCGTGCGGTCGTCCTCGCGGGCCACCTGCCAGACGCGGAAGGCGGTGCCCCCGACGACGAGGAAGCCCACGACGAGGGTGCCGAGGACGATGCGGGTCACCAGCCTGCGGAGCCACGGCAGGAACATCACGTGGTCGATGATTCCACACGCGCTCGTGGGCGCCCGCTGCCAGGATCGCGACCATGGCAGCAGACCAGCCCACCATCCTCGCGACCTCCGGCGGCTTCCGCGTCGGCCACCGCACCGACCTGGAGTTCCACGAGCTCGTCCACCACGCCGTCGACCTGTCCGGCGTGCACGGCCGCAGGCCCCGGCTCTGCCACGTCGGCACGGCGTCGGGCGACCAGCGGTGGTGGCACGCCAACGTCACCGAGGCCGGGCAGCTGGCCGGTTGGGACGTGTCGCACCTCAACCTGTTCACCATGCCGCCGACCGACGACCTCCGGGGCTGGGTCGGCGAGCACGACGTGGTGTGGGTGGGCGGCGGCTCCGTGGCCAACCTGCTGGCCGTGTGGGAGGTGCACGGCCTCGGCGACGTGCTGCGGGCGGCGTGGCTCGACGGGGTCGTGCTGGGCGGCGTGTCGGCGGGATCGATCTGCTGGTTCGTCGGCGGCGCCACGGACTCGTTCGGCCCGGAGCTGCGCGTGGTCACCAACGGCCTGGGCTTCCTGCCCTACGGCAACGGCGTGCACTACGACAGCGAGGCCCGGCGGCGGCCGGCGATCCACGAGGCGGTCGCGTCCGGCGTGCTGCCGGAGACGCACTGCACCGACGACGGCGCCGGGCTCGTCTACCGCGGGGCGGAGCTGGTGGAGGCGGTGTCCGAACGGGCGGGCGGAGGGGCCTACGTGGTCGTGCGCGACAACCCTTCGGGAACCGCGCAGGAGGAACCGCTCGACGTCAGGCGGTTGTGAAACGGGCCTCCGAGAGGCCGTCCCCGGCGCGAGGGGCGGGCCCGCGCCGGGTCGGTTCAGCGGGTCGGTCGGCCGGCCTCAGTCGGGCCGGTCGGCGGACACCGGTTGGATCAGCTCCACGCCCTGTCGCCGCTCGGCCCACTGGTCGATCGCCTGGCCGCACGCCTGGTCGAGGTGGCGGACGCCGGTCAGGTCCACGCGCACGTGCCGCCCCTCCCCGTCGGGCAGGGCCTCCAGGGTCTCCAGCAGCCGGGGCAGCTTGAGGAACGTGGCGTTGCCCCGCACGGCGACGTGGTGGTGGTCCTCGCCGTGCTGGGTGACGGTGACCGACAGGCGGGACATGTCCCACGCCGTCTTCACCACCGCGGCCAGCAGGCCGACGAGCGTGCCGGTCAGCAGGTCCGTCAGCACGATCAGGCCCGCGGTGAGCACGAGCACGGCGGCCTCCGCGCGGTCGGTGCGGAACAGCGCCCGCACCTGGCCCGGGTTCAGCAGCTTCCAGCCCGCCTGCACCAGCAGCGCCGCCAGCACCGCCAGCGGCACGTAGGCCAGCACGCCCGGCAGCAGCACGACGAACAGCAGCAGCCACGCGCCGTGCAGGACGCGGGACAGGCGGGTGCGCGCGCCCGCCTCCACGTTCGCCGAGCTGCGCACGATCACCGCCGTCATCGGCAGCGCGCCGAGCGCGCCGCACACGGTGTTGCCGACGCCCTGCGCCACCAGCTCGGTGTCGTACTTCGTCCGCGGCCCGTCGTGCATCCGGTCCACCGCCGCCGCGCTGAACAGGCTCTCCGCCGACGCCACGAGGGCGAACGTCAGCATCGCGCCCAGCACGCCGGCGTCGAGCAGCGAGAAGTCCACCAACGACACCACGTCGCCCAGCGAGCCGACCGAGATGCGCGGCAGCGGGAGCAGCAGGCCGACCGCGCTGGCGGCCACCGCGGCCACCAGCATCCCGGGCACCGCCCGGAACGGCGTCCGCTTCCACAGCGAGGCGACGACGAGCGTGAGCACGCCGACGGCCACGCCGCTCAGGCCGGACGGGGTGGTCAGCGCGGCCACCACCAGGTCGGGCAGGCCGGCGAACTTGTCGCCGGTGGTCGCGGGCTGGTCCCGCGCGGCGAGCGGGTAGAGCTGGCCGAGCACCAGCACCAGGCCGATGCCGGCGAGCATGCCCTGCACCACGGCGGGCGAGATGGCGCGGAACCAGCGGCCCAGGCGCAGCAGGCCCATGGCGACCTGGAGCAGGCCCGCGCCCAGGACGATCAGGCCGAGCGCGCGGGGGCCGTGCGCCGCGACGGTGTCGGCGACCAGCACGGTCAGGCCCGCGGCGGGACCGCTGACCTGCATGGTGCTGCCGGGCAGCAGGCCGACCACGAGGCCGCCCACCACACCGGTGATGATGCCCAGCTCGGCGGGCACGCCGGAGGCGACGGCGACGCCCACGCACAGCGGGAGCGCCACCAGGAACACCACCAGCGACGCGCCGACGTCGGGCCAGAAGTTCGTCGTCCGCCCCGGTGGGGCGGATCGTGCGATGTACGTGCTCACTCGAAGGCTCCGAAGGCGTGTGGGCCGCTCACAGCGGCTGGAAGAGGTCGGCGCGGTGGGCGAGGACCTCGCCGGACTCGATGTCGTAGAACCAGCCGTGCAGGCGCACGGCCCCGGAGTCGACGCGCTCGCGCACGAACGGGTAGTCGTGCAGCGCGGCCAGCTGGGCCAGCACGTGCCGCTGCCCCTCGGCGCGCAGGGCCCGGTCGGGCTCCGCGCACGGGCTGAAGCCGGCGTGGGACGCGAGCCAGCGCCTCATGTTGGGCAGGTGGTCGAGCGCGGCGCGGTCCGAGTGGAGGGCCGCGACGGCGCCGCAGTGCGAGTGGCCGCAGACCACGACCTCCGACACGCCCAGCTGGACGATCGCGAACTCGATGGTCGCGATCTCGCCGGAGGCGGAGTCGGGGTCGTAGGCGGGGATGACGTTGCCCGCCGTGCGCAGCTCGAACAGGTTGCCGGGCTCGGCGCCGGTGATGGCGGTGGTCACGATGCGTGAGTCGGCGCACGTGATGAACAGGGCGGTCGGCGATTGACCGCCGGCGAGCCTGCGGCCCGTTCCAGGGGTCCTGCGCAGTGAATGCGTGCGTGCTTGCTGTACCAGGTGTCGGAATTCCACGGAATTTCCCCACTCGTCGGTCGACGGTCGTGCGATCGGCGGCGGAAGGGCGTGGATCAGTTCCGGAACACCTGGAGGGCGGCTGGTCTCGTCCAGGTTCTGAGGTGCTCGGCGCGGCCCCGGTCCGGGCGCGGCGAGCCGCCCGCCCGGGACCGCCGGGTGATCGGCTCACCGGCCCTACATGAAGGCCTTTTCATATTCCTGGCCGGCGCAAACCGGGGCGACCAAGATCGCGATTCGAGCGCCTGGCGTTGTTCGCGCGGGCACTCCTCCTCGGTCGGCACGGGCGCGCCGTGGCCCACCGGGACCGCCCGCGCGAGGGCGGTCGGCCCGACGGGGGCCGGGGCGAAGACGGCGACGAGCACCAATGCGATCAGTGCTGCGACAACGCGCGTCATGACACCCCCGATGAGTTGATCCTGCATCAAGTGTCACAAAACGGAGTGACGCGATGGTTAATGATGAACCGTCTTCGTGCAGTTTTGGGAGACGTTCACCCGAACGTTTGTGACCCAGATCATCTAAAGGGTGTTATGTAACTTAGGGTAACTACTGGTGGAGGCTGGCCACGATGAACGCGGCAGCGGCCGCCAGCGAGGCGAGGGCGCGGACGTGGTTCCCCGGCACCCACTCGCGCAGGAAGCGGGCCCAGTGCTCCGGGGTGGCCGTGCGCTCCAGCTCCTGGTTGCGCGGGACGTGGAAGGCGACCGTGAGCACGACGGCGCCCAGGAGGTACAGCCCCGCGCCCACCCGGGCCCACGGGTCGCCCTCGAAGGCGGCGAGCGCCGAGAGGACCGCGGTGCCGAGGAAGAGCCCGAGGAACGGGGGGTTGAGCGCCACGACGTTGACGGCGCGCATGACCGCCACGCCCTCGGCCGGCGCGACCCGGCGCAGGGCGGGCATGACCATGGCCGAGAACGCGAAGAAGACGCCGCCTGCCGCGCCGCAGCCCAGGGCCGCGAGGATCGTCACCGTGGGGAACATGGCCGCCAGTCAAGCGGAGCGGTGACGGGTCCTCCATGGTCCACGCGCTGGGCCGCATACGCGATCGTCTCCACCGGGCCACGCCGACCGGAGCACCCCTCTGCCAGGCCCTCCGGCCGACCCCCGGCCACGCCGCCCAGCCCTCAGCGAAGCCGCCGAGCCACCGCCGCCGGACCGCCCTGGCCGGCCGCCTCCGCGGGCCTCGCGGTCACCGGCGCCGGGCGGCGCTCTCGCGCGATCGCGCACCACCACCCCGCCGCGCTCCCTACGCTGGGCCGCGTGGACGAGTTGGCGGCGCTGCTGGACGGGCCGAGGGCCCGCGGCGCGTTCGTGGTGCGGTCCGTGCTCGACCCGCCGTGGTCGGTGCGGGTCGAGGACGGAGCCCCGCTGTCGGTCGTGGTGGTGGTGCGCGGCGACGGGTGGGTGGTGCCCGACTCCGGCGCGCCGGTCCCCTTCCGCGAGGGCGACGTCGTCGTGGTGCGCGGCCCCGGGCACTACACCGTCGCCGACGACCCGGGCACCGCGCCGCTGGCGGTGATCCACCCCGGCGACCGCTCGACCACGCCCGGCGGCGAGGAGCTGTGCGAGGCGTGGGACCAGGGCGTGCGCACGTGGGGCGCGAAACCCGACGGCTCCGCGGTCATGATCAGCGGCACGTACCGGTTCGACGGCGAGGTGGGCGGCCGGCTGCTGGCCGCGCTGCCGCACGTGGCCGTGGTGCCGGGGCAGGCGCTGGTGCCGGTGCTGGCCGAGGAGGTCGCCAAGGACCTGCCGGGCCAGCAGGCGGTGCTCGACCGCCTGCTGGACCTGCTGCTGATCTCCGCGCTGCGCACCCGCCTGGCCGAGGAGTCGTCCTGGTACCGGGCGCACCTGGACCCGGCGGTCGGGCGGGCGCTGCGGCTGCTGCACGAAGCGCCCGCGCGGCCCTGGACGGTCGCGGGCCTCGCCGGGGAGGTCGGCGTGTCCCGGGCCGCGCTGGCCAGGCGGTTCACCGAACTCGTCGGCGAACCGCCGATGGCCCACCTGACCTCGTGGCGGCTGTCGCTGGCCGCCGACCTGCTGCGCGAGCCCGGCGCCACGCTGGACGCCGTGGCCCGCCGGGTCGGCTACAGCACCGCCTTCTCGCTCAGCTCGGCGTTCAAGCGGGTCCGGGGCGAGCGCCCCAGCGCGTTCAGGCGCCGATGAGGCGGGCGGCCAGGTAGGACTCCAGCTGGTCCATCGCCACGCGCTCCTGCGACATGGTGTCGCGCTCGCGCACCGTCACGGCGTGGTCGGTCAGCGAGTCGAAGTCCACCGTCACGCAGAACGGCGTGCCGATCTCGTCCTGGCGCCGGTAGCGGCGGCCGATCGCGCCCGCGTCGTCGAACTCGATGTTCCAGTGGCGGCGCAGCGCGGCGGCCAGGTCGCGCGCCTTGGGCGACAGGTCGGCGTTGCGCGACAGCGGCAGCACGGCCGCCTTCACCGGGGCCAGCCTGCGGTCCAGGCGCAGCACGACGCGCTTGTCGACGCCGCCCTTGGCGTTGGGCGCCTCGTCCTCGGTGTAGGCCTCCAGCAGGAACGCCATCATCGGCCGGCCGACGCCCGCCGCGGGCTCGATCACGAACGGGCGGTAGCGCGAGTTCGTGGCCTGGTCGAAGTACGACAGGTCGACGCCCGAGTGGTTGGAGTGCGTGTTCAGGTCGAAGTCGGTGCGGTTGGCGATGCCCTCCAGCTCGCCCCACTCCTGCCCGCCGAACCGGAAGCGGTACTCGATGTCGACGGTCCGCTTCGAGTAGTGCGACAGCTTCTCCGCCGGGTGCTCGTAGTGCCGCAGGTTCTCCTTGGAGACGCCCAGGTCGGTGTACCAGCGGGTGCGCTCGTCGATCCAGTACTGGTGCCACTCCTCGTCGGTGCCCGGCTCGACGAAGAACTCCATCTCCATCTGCTCGAACTCGCGGGTCCGGAAGATGAAGTTGCCCGGCGTGATCTCGTTGCGGAAGCTCTTGCCGATCTGGCCGATGCCGAACGGCGGCTTGCGGCGCGAGGTGGTCTGCACGTTCAGGAAGTTGGTGAAGATGCCCTGCGCGGTCTCCGGGCGCAGGTAGTGCAGGCCCTCGTCGGTCTCCACCGGGCCGAGGTGGGTCTTGAGCAGGCCGTTGAACATCTTCGGCTCGGTGTACTGCCCGCGGGTGCCGCAGTTCGGGCACGGCACGTCGCTGACGTCGCCCTCGGCGACCTGCTTGCCGGTGCGCTCGGCGTACTCCTCGGCCAGGGTGTCCTGCCGGAACCGCTTGTGGCAGGAGTTGCACTCGACCAGGGGATCGACGAACGCCTCGACGTGCCCGGACGCGACCCACACCTCGCGCGGCAGGATCACCGACGAGTCGAGGCCGACCACGTCGTCGCGGCCGCGCACCACGGTGTTCCACCACTGGCGCTTGATGTTGTCCTTCAGCTCCACGCCGAGCGGGCCGTAGTCCCACGCCGACCTTGTGCCGCCGTAGATCTCGCCGCACGGGTACACGAACCCCCGGCGCTTGCAGAGGCTGACGACGGTCTCGATGCGATCGGCTGCCACGGACACTCCATCGGGAATGCAGGTAAGGGATGCGATACGGGGTCGTCAGGGTAGTCCTCGTCACCTCGCCCCCATCGAGCGACCGGGGCAGGCGTCACGGGGCCGGTGCGGCGGGGCCCGGCGCGGGGTGGCGGGCCTGGCGGGGCTCAGCGCGGGGTGGCGGGTCCGGCGGCCTCGCCCAGGCGGACGGTGCCCGCGTCCCGGGCCAGCAGGCTGGTCTCCCGGCGCACCGCGCCGTCGGCCGCGACCAGCAGCGGCTCGTAGGCGGCGGGCTCGTCGGCGATCGCCTCCGACAGCAGCGGGACCACGTGCTCGCGCACCTCGAACGGCGACATCGCGCGGCGGTAGGCGACCACCGAGTCGAACTCCGCGGTCAGCACGTACCGGTCCGCCTCGTCGGTCGAGCGGGACAGCTGGGCCCGCCGGCAGCCGGGCTGGGCGGTCAGCAGCGACAGGGCCCGGTCGGCGCGCCCGGTGAACGCCTCGGCGGAGGCTTCCGGGACGGTGAAGCGGCAGACGAGCAGCACGGTGCAAGGATGCCACGGTGGCTGGTCACTCCAAGCGGACCCTGATCCCCGGCGCCGGGCCGCTGTCCCGCGTGCCCGCTCCCGCGGTGTTCCTGCTGGTCCTGGCGTTGTTCGGGCTCGGGGTGTGGCTCCGGGGCGCGGTCGGCGCGGCGCTGCTGGGCGTGCTGGCGCTGGGCGTGGCGGCCCTGCTGGCGGCGACCTGGCGGTTCCTGGGGCCCCGCGACCGCGCGCTGAGGCTGCTGGTCCTGGGGGTTTTGGCGTTCATCGCGGTGTCGGTGGTCTAGCGCCGTACTATTGGTGGTGAAAATCCATACCACCTGGGAGGCGCCGTGACGGTCGGAGTGCGGGGCGATCACGTGCACTCCCCGGAGCGCGTGGTCCCCGACCCCGCCCCCGTGCTGCCCGCGCGCACGCTGTCGGCGGCGGGAGAGCTGCTGCGCGCGCTGGCCGCGCCGGTGCGGATCGCGATCGTGCTCCAGCTGCGCGAGGCCGACCGGTGCGTCCACGAGCTGGTGGAGGCGCTGGGCGTGGCCCAGCCGTTGATCAGCCAGCACCTGCGCGTGCTCAAGTCCGCGGGGGTGGTGCACGGCGAGCGGCACGGCCGCGAGGTCGTCTACCGGCTCGTCGACGAGCACCTGGCTCACATCGTGGTCGACGCGGTGACCCATGTCGACGAGGGTCCGCGTGGTATCAACGAGACCGACCGGAACACCCGGACGGAGGAGATGTGACCACTAGCGAGCGCCCGACCTCGGTACCGGGGCTGCGTTCCACCAAGCAGCGGGCCGCCGTGTCCAAGCTGCTGGACTCGCTCGGCGAGTTCCGCTCCGCTCAGGAGCTGCACGAAGAGCTGCGCAAACGCGGCGAGGGCATCGGGTTGACCACGGTCTACCGCACGCTCCAGTCGCTGGCCGACGCCGGCGAGGTGGACGTGCTGCGCACCGATTCCGGCGAGGCGATCTACCGCCGCTGCTCGGCCCATCACCACCACCACCTGGTGTGCCGCAACTGCGGCCGCACGGTGGAGGTGGAGGGCCCGGCCGTGGAGAAGTGGGCCGACCGCGTCGCCGCCGAGAACGGGTTCGTCGAGGTCAGCCACACCGTGGAGATCTTCGGCACCTGCCGGGCGTGCAACGAGAAGGCGGGTCAGCCCTCGTAGGTGTCCTCCGGCACGGCGATGGGCACGACCTGCGTGACGGTGAACGTCGGCACGAACCGGCTCTCCTTGTTCGCCGAGCCCGGCACGACGCGCCCGACGGCCTCCACCCACTGGTCGTCGGGCAGCGAGCTCAGGTCGAGGCCCGTCATCCGCGCCTTGACCGGGCGGGCGTCGGCGGCGCAGCAGCCGATCATCAGCCGGGCGATGAACACGTCGGGGTCCTGGCGGACCACGAACCCGGTCAGCTTGACCGTGCGGTCGTCCAGCGAGCCCGAGTCGTCCCACGCGGTGCGGGTGACGAACTCGCCGATGGTCAGCGGGACGACCTCGTCGGGCGGCAGCGGCGCGAACCCGTCGGACGCCTCGACCTCCTGCGCCGCGTTGACGCTGGAGCGGTTCACGGTGTCCGCGCCCAGCGCGGGCGGGCTGATCAGGAACACCGCGAGCACCGGCAGCAGCAGCATCCACGGGCTGCGCGACGAGCCGTGGTCGTGCTCGTCGTGCCCGTCGTGGGGCTGCCCGTCGTGGGGCTGCCCCAGGCCGTCGCGGATGTCCCGGGCGATCGAGACCACCGCCAGCGCGACCATGACCGCGCCGGTGACCACCAGCCACGGCTGGAGCGACTCCTTGACGTAGCGCAGGTAGGTGCCGGTCAGCGCGAGCTTGAGCAGCGCGCCGCCGAGCAGGACCAACAGGATGTTCTGGGTCTCGCGCCTCACAGGAACACCGCTCCCGCCGCCAGGGCGCACGCGATCGCCACCACGAACGTGGCCGGGGCGAAGCGCGTCGCGAAGGACTTGCCGAACGCGCCCGACTGGAGCGCGATGAGCTTGACGTCGACCGCCGGGCCGACCACCAGGAACACCAGCCGCGGCAGCAGCGGCAGCGCGGTCATCGAGACCGCGACGAACGCGTCGGCCTCGCTGCACAGCGCCAGCACGACCGCCAGCAGCGCCATCACCAGCACGGCCAGCACCAGCTGACCGCCCAGCGCCTCCAGCCAGGACTGCGGCACCAGCACGTTGAACGCCGCCGCGAACACGCCGCCGAGCACCAGGAACCCGCCCGAGCTGACCAGGTCGTGCCGCGCGGTCTCGGCGAACACCGCCCACCGGGACCGGCCGTCGTGGTCGGGCAGGCGGCGCAGCGCGCGTTCGGCGATCCACTCCGACTTGCCGAACCGCGTCCACAGCCAGCCCATGACCATCGCGGTCAGCAGGGACCCGGCGAACCGGGCGGGCACCATCGCGGGCGCGTCCCGGAACGCCACGGCCGTGGACACCAGCACCACCGGGTTCACCGCGGGCGCGGCCAGCAGGAACGACAGCGCCACGGCCGGCGGCACGCCCTGCTGCATCAGCCGCCGCGAGACCGGGACGGACGCGCACTCGCAGCCCGGCAGGGCCACGCCGGCCAGGCCCGCGACGGGCACGGCCAGGGCCGTCCGGCGGGGCAGCAGCCGCCGCAGCGCGCTCGCCGGCACGAACGCCGCGATCGCGCCGCTGATCAGCACGCCGAGCACCAGGAACGGCATGGCCTGCACGCACACCGCGACGAACACGGTGGAGGCGGTCCGCAGCACCGGCACGTCCAGCACGCCGACCAGCCAGTCCTGGAGCAGCAGCGCCAGCACCAGCACCCCGCACAGCACCTCCAGGGAGGTGACCCTCCACCGGGGCGGGGTGCGGCGCGGCCGCGGCTGGCGGATCTCGCCAGTGATTGTCACTTTCGTGATGATGCCAGAGCGCCCGCGCGCGTTCGGCGGTCAGGTGGCGAACACCCCCATCGAGGACGCCGTGGGCACGCCGCTCTCCACCACTTCCGCGAGGACGGTCGCCTGCGAGTTGGTCATGAAGCAGCGCTGGTCCAGGAGCGGTTGGAAGAAGCACTGGGCCTGGGGGCTCATCTGCACGGACCACTGGGCGGGTTGGGCCGCGCACGAGATGGTGGTGGAGCCGGCGTCGCTCGCCATGTGCATGAGGATCTGGAAGGCCGAGACCCTGACCGCGGCGGTGCCCGAGGTGGTGGAGCAGGTCGCGGTGCCCCCCACCCACAGCGTCCCGTACTGGGCGCCGTGGACCTGGACCCACGTGGTGGTGATGCCCGCCGCGGCCGAGGCGGCGGGGGCGGCGGAGAGGGTGGCCGCGGCCACCGCGGCGGCGCACAGGATCGCTCGGGTTCTCGGTCTCATCGGGACTCCTCCCAGGACACGACGATCCGGCCACGGTAGCGCGGCCCGGTGGCGCGCGGCAGCGCCCGACCGGGCCACGACCCGGATGGGCGGCTGCGCGCGGGGCTGGAACGCCGGGGGTCCCCCGGGCGATCATCAGGCGTGGGGCGAGCACGAGGGGGAACGCCGTGACCGGCACCAGTCCACGTCGGGTCTTCATCTCCTACGCCCACGAGTCGGACCGGCACGCCGAACTGGTGCGCCGGCTGTGGGTCTTCCTGCGGGAGTGCGGGATCGACGTGCGCCTGGACCGCGAGACGGCGTCGCGGCGGACCGACTGGGCGCTGTGGATGGCGGACCAGATCAGGTCGGCCGACCACGTGCTGGTGATCGCGTCGACCGAGTACCGGCGGCGGGCGGAGGGGCGGTCGGGTCCCGCCGACGGGCGCGGCGCGCAGTGGGAGGCGCGGCTGATCCGGGACGCCTTCTACGCCGACCAGCGCGCCCTGGACCGGTTCCTGCCCGTCGTCCTGCCCGGTGAGTCGACGGCCGGCGTCCCGGACTTCCTCGCACCGGCCACGTCCACCGTGTACGCGGTGTCGGACTTCACCGTGCCGGGCGCGGAGGCCCTGCTGCGGGTGCTGCTGGACCAGCCCTGGGAGGCGCCGCCCGCGCTGGGCACGCCGCCCCTGCTGCCGCGCCGGGACGACGCGCCGCGCCCCGCCGCGGCCACCGGTCCGGGCCCCGCCGCCCGGGACCTCACCGGTCCGGACCTCGCCCCGGACCCCGTGGTGTCCGCGACCTACCCGTTCCTGCGCAGCCCCACGTCGGCCTGCCTGGGCCTGTGGACCTCGCCGGACGGCGCCCGGCCGGCCACCGCCGACAACGACCGCCGGGTGTGGTTCTACGACGTGGACCGCCCCGTCCTGCTCAGCCGCGTCCGGGCCGACTCCGGGTTCTGGACCGGCGGCGGGGCGCCCCACGTCGCCCTCCCGCCCGGGGCGGTGGCGGTGACCGGCTGCGGCCGGGTCCTGAAGTTCCACGCCCTCCCCGCCGGCGCCCTGGCGCACGAGGTGCGGGTGCCCGCCGAGATCACCGGCCTGGCCCCGCTGCCCGGCGCCGACCTGGTCGCGGTGGCGACCGCGGACGACGCGGGGCTGACCGCGTGGTCGGTCGCGTCCTGCGCGCCCGTGGCCGCGCCGTGGTCGCCGCCCGGCGCGCCGGTGACCGCCGTCGCCGCCTCGGGCGACGGCACGGCGCTGTTCTTCGCCCGCGGCCCGCTGGTCACGCGGCTGGACCGGGCCTCGGGCGCGCGGCGCGACTGGACCGCGGCCGGACCCGTGACCCGCCTGGCGACCTCGTGGGACGGCGACCGGTTCGCGACCTCGACCGGCGGCCGCGGCCGCGCCGGTCACTACCAGCTGTGGCGGGCGGACCGGCGGGACCCGCACCGGACCTCGCCGCACGCCGCCTACTACCCCAGCGTCGCCCTGGACCCGTCGGGCTCGCTCGTCGCGCTCAACCGCGACCACGCCATGCACGTGATCCGCTTCACGGACCAGGCCATCCTCGGCGTCCCGGACGGGCGCGAGGGTCACGTGGCGTTCGCCGCCGGCGGCCGGGACCTGGTCGTGGCCGACAACCCCAACTTCGCCGCGCCCGGCATCCGCCGGCTGGCCCTGCGCCGCGCCGTGCCCTGACCCCCGGCGCGGCTCCCCGACCGCGTCCGGCGGGGTCAGGTCGGGAACACGCCGCCCCGGAACGCCTCGCCCGCGCCGTCCTCGGTCAGCGACGCGAAGACGCCGGCGACCGAGCCGGACGTGGAGCAGTCGATGCCCGGGGTGGGCGTGGCGCAGGAGTTGACCCGGCCGTCGTTCGCGTCCAACCCCCAGACGACCGGCTGGTCGGAGCACGTGAGGGTGGTGCTGCCCGAGGCGCTGCCGCTGCCGCCGACGAGCTGGAAGGCCGAGGCCTGGATCGTGGCGGCGCCCGAGGGGGTCGAGCACACGGCGGTCCAGCCACCGTAGCCACGAGCCGCGCCGGGCCGTCACGACCGATCGGGCGACGGCCCGGCGCGCCCGGCTCAGTCCTCCGAGCGCAGCTCCGCGATCGTGGCCAGCACGTCCTCCGCCCGCTCCACCGGCAGCAGGGGCTCCACCACGGCCGTCACGCCGCGGCTGCCCGCCAGGACCTCCTCGGCCAGCCCCACGGCCTCCTCGCGCTCGTACGGCCCGCACACGAACGACGCCCAGTCCTCACCCGCGGACGCCTCGAACGTCACCGCCCACGGCAGGCCGTCGACCTCGTCCTCGTCGTCCGGCTCGTACACCACCACACCGGCCATCAGGCACCTCCCCCGGTTCCCGCCAGCAGCTCGTTGCGCAGCTGCGAGGCGGTGGACACGACCAACATCAACAACGTGCTCAACGGCTCGGCCTTCAGCCCCTCGGCGGGGAACGCGTACCGCAGCGTCACGTCCATGCCCCGCTCGGTGTGGACCACGCCCAGCGTGCCGAACAGGCCCTGGCCCGCGCGCTCGGCCGCGGACACGGCCAGGCTCGGGTCGCTGGGCAGGTCCCACGCCACCACGCACGTCAGGCTGAGCACGGTCAGGCCCTCGGCCAGCCGCATCGCCTGCACCGCGCACGGCACGTCGCCGTGCCGGAAGCTCAGCGCGCCGTCGTCGTCCACGTGCACCTCGTGGAACATCTCCAGCGCCTCGCGGGCCGCGGTCAGCAGCATCCCGGTCACCTCGGCGTCGTCGCTCACTCCGAACCCTCCACGTCGGGCTTGTCCACCGCGCCGCCGAAGCGGCGGTCCCGCCCGGCGTACACCTCGCAGGCGCGCCACAGGTCCAGCCGGTCGAAGTCGGGCCACAGGATGTCCTGGAACACCAGCTCCGCGTACGCCGACTGCCACAGCAGGAAGTTCGACGTGCGCTGCTCACCCGACGGCCGGATGAACAGGTCCACGTCCGGCATGTCCGGCTGGTACATGTGCCGGGACAGCGTGCGCTCGTCGACCTTCTCCGGGTTGATCTTGCCGGCCGCGGCCAGCCGGGCGATCTCCCGGGCCGCGTCACCGACCTCGGCGCGCCCGCCGTAGTTGATGCACATCGCCAGGTTCAGCACGTCGTTGCCCTTCGTGCGATCCTCGGCGACCTCCAGCTCGTTGATCACGCTGCGCCACAGCCGCGGCCGGCGGCCGGCCCAGCGCACCCGCACGCCCAGCTCGTCCAGCTCGTCGGTGCGGTGGCGGATCACGTCGCGGCTGAACCCCATGAGGAAGCGCACCTCCTCGGGGCTGCGCCGCCAGTTCTCGGTGGAGAACGCGTAGAGCGACAGCCACTTCACGCCCAGCGCGATGGCGCCCTTGGCCGCCTCGACCACCACGGCCTCGCCGCGCTTGTGCCCCTCGATGCGGGACAGCCCGCGCTGGTTGGCCCAGCGGCCGTTGCCGTCCATCACGATCGCGATGTGCCTGGGCACCAGGTCCGCCGGGATGTCGGGCGGCGTCGCGCCGGTGGGGTGGGGTTCCGGGGGTCGGGGGTCGCGCTCGACGCGATCCGCCCGCCGTCGGCGAAGCATGGCTGTCCTCTCGGGGTGCTCAAGTGGGGACGCGCGAGCCTAACCCTCCGCCGACCGGGCCTTGCGCTCGACCAAGGGCAACGAGCGCAGCTGCCGCTCCAGGTGCCACTGGAGGTGCGCGGCGACCAGGCCGCCCGCGTCGCGGCGGGCGACGGTCGGGATCGCGTCCACCACGTCCCACCGGCCGTGCAGCAGGGCCGAGAGCAGGCGCAGCGTGTCACCCGACGGGGTGGCGCTGCCCGGCGGCCGGCACCGCGCGCACACCATGCCGCCGGCGTGGACGTTGAACGCCTTGTGCGGACCGGGGTCGCCGCAGCGGGCGCACTCGTCGACGGCCGGGGCCCAGCCCGCGAACGCCATCGCCCGCAGCAGGAACGCGTCGAGCACCAGCGCGGCGTCCCGCTCCCTGGCCGCCAGCGCCCGCAGCGCGCCCGTGACCAGCAGGTACAGCCGCAGGGCCGGTTCGCCCTCCTCCGCGGTGAGCCGGTCCGCGGTCTCCAGCACCGCGCACGCCGCCGTGTACCGCGGGTAGTCGTCCACCAGGACCACGCCGAACGCGTCCACCGTCTGCACCTGGGTCACCACGTCCAGCGACCGGCCCGGGTAGAACTGCACGTCGACGTGCGCGAACGGCTCCAGCCGCGCGCCGAACCGGGACGAGGTGCGGCGCACGCCCTTGGCGACCGCGCGCACCTTGCCGTGCCGCTGGGTGAGCAGGGTGATGATGCGGTCGGCCTCGCCGAGCTTCTGCACCCGCAGCACCACCCCGGTGTCCCGGTAGAGGTTGGCCACCTAGAACCCCAGTCGGCGCAGCTGCTTCGGGTCGCGCTGCCAGTCCTTGGCGATCTTGATGTGCAGGTCCAGGTAGACGCGCGTGCCGAGCAGCTTCTCGATCTGGCGGCGCGAGTTGATGCCGACCTGCTTGAGCCGCTCGCCCCGGTGGCCCAGGATGATCGCCTTCTGGCTGGGCCGCTCCACGAACACGTTGGCGTGGATGTCCACCAGGTCGTCGCGGCCCTCGCGCGGCAGCATCTCCTCCACCACGACCGCGATCGAGTGCGGCAGCTCGTCGCGCACGCCCTCCAGCGCCGCCTCCCGGATCAGCTCCGCGACCAGGGTCTGCTCCGGCTCGTCGGTCAGCTCGCCGTCCGGGTACAGCGGCGGGCCCTCCGGCAGCTTCCCGACCAGCAGCTCCGCCAGGGTGTCCACCTGGTAGCCGTCCACCGCGGACACCGGGATCAGCTCGGCGAAGCCCATGACCGCCTGGAGCGCGAGCAGCTGCTCGGCCACCTGCTGCTGGCTCACCAGGTCCGTCTTGGTGACGATGCCGAACACCGGGGTGCGCTTGGCGACCTTCTCCAGCTCGGCGGCGATGAACCGGTCGCCGGGGCCGACCTTCTGGTCCGCGGGCACGCAGAACCCGACCACGTCGACCTCCGACCAGGTCTCCCGGACCAGGTCGTTGAGGCGCTGGCCGAGCAGGGTGCGCGGGCGGTGCAGGCCGGGGGTGTCCACGAGCACGAGCTGGCCGTCCTCCCGGTGCACGATGCCCCGGATGGTGTGGCGGGTGGTCTGCGGCTTGCTGGACGTGATCGCGACCTTGGTCCCGACCAGTGCGTTGGTCAACGTCGACTTGCCTGCGTTGGGGCGGCCGACGAAGCACGCGAACCCTGAGCGGTAACCATCCATCCCCCCATTGTCCCCGGTGGCCCAGATCGCGCGTGCCCGCCCTGCCACACCCGCCCCGCGCTTCGCCACCACGAAGCCCCCACGCCCCGCCGTGAAACCACCGCCCGCACCACCGACTCGGAGTGGCCAACCACCCACCACTTGAGAGGCATTCCCGTGAAAAGCTTGCCCCGCCCGCTGCTGTTATCCGTGCTCATCGCGTCCGCCCTGGTCAGCGGCGCGGGCACGGCTGCCGCCGCGCCCGCCACCGTCGGCAACACCGACGGCGACGGCCTCACCGTCCGCGCCCGCCCCACCAGTGCCAGCGGCTCGCTCGGCCTGGTGTTCGACGGGCGGCGGGTCGACGTCTCCTGCCAGGTCCGCGGCCAGTCCGTGACCAACACCCGCGGCTTCACCAGCGACCTGTGGGACTACGTGCCCGCCCTCGGCGGCTACCTCGCCGACGCCTACATGGCCACCGGCCACGACTACCGCATCCCCGGCGTGCCCGACTGCGGCGGCCAGGGCGGCACGCTCATCCCCGTCTCCCAGTTCCACGGCCAGGCCAACCAGGGCGAGGACTGCGGACCGGCCGGCGTCGTCTCGGCCCTGCTCGCCGCGGGCGTGACGCCGCGCGGCTGGAACGCCTCGCGCCCCGTCACCGCCATCAACCAGGCCCGCACCGACATGGGCTACGACCCGTCGTGGAACGACCCGAACAAGTTCGGCACCAACGAGGGCGACGTCAAGCGCGCCCTCGCCCGCAACGGCGTCACCGCGACCGTCGTCTTCAACGACCTCAACCGCGCCCTCGCGCACGTGCGCGGCGGCCGGCCCGTCGTCCTCGCGGGCAACATGGTCAGCCTGCCGTGGTCCGGCCGGAACGTCCCGCACTTCCTGACCGTGGCCGGCTACGACGGCGACTACCTCGTGCTCGACCCGGCCTCCCAGGCCATCGTCTACCGGGCCTCCGCCGCCACCCTGGCCGCCTACTACGACCACGACCTCGGCCGCGCCGGGGTGCTGCTCTAGACGGTCTCCACCAGCGCGCCGGAGGCGTCCGCCCGCAGCACGGGCGCACCGGCCGCCAGGTCCCGCACCGCCGCCACCGAGTCCGCGTCCACCGCGCCCGCCGCCGTCACCACGGCCGCCGCCTCCAGGCCCTCGGCGCCGCTGGACACCGCCGCCGCCACCGCCGCCTGCAACGCGGTCAGCTTCAACGACGGCAACGCCACCGTGGTCGCCGCGTACGTCCGGCCGTCGGTGTCCCGCACCGCCGCGCCCTCCGCCGCGCCCGTCCGCGCCCTCGCCGACCGCGCCAGCGTGATGATCTTCTGGTCCTCGGGGTCCAGCTCAGTCACCGGGGGTCTCCTCGTCGCTCTCGTCCTCGTGCGCCGACCGCACCAGCACCGTGGTGATGCGCATGCGGCCGCGCTCGTCCTTGCCGCCCTCGGCCCGCATCCGCAGACCCGCGATCTCCGCCTCCGTGCCCGGCAGCGGCACCCGGCCCAGCCGCTGCGCCAGCAGCCCGCCGACCGTCTCCACCTCGTGGTCGTCCAGCTCCGTGCCGAACAGCGCGTCCAGGTCGTCCACCGGCAACCGCGCGCTCACCCGCACCGAACCGTCAGCCAGGTGCTCCACCGGCGGCCGGTCGTCCGTGTCGGACTCGTCGGTGATCTCACCGACGATCTCCTCCAGGATGTCCTCGATCGTCAGCAGGCCCGCCGTGCCGCCGTACTCGTCCACCACCACCGCCAGGTGGTTGCGCGACAGCTGCATCTCCCGCAGCAGGTCCGCGATCGGCTTCGAGTCCGGGATGAACGACGCCGGCTTCATCACGTCCGACACCAGCGTGCCGTTCGGGTCCTCCGCCAACGTCACCCGCACCAGGTCCTTGAGGTTCACCACGCCCACGATGTCGTCGACGCTCTCCCCTATCACCGGCACCCGCGTGTACCCGGTGCGCAGCGACAGCGCCAGCGCCTGCCGGATCGACTTCACCGACTCGATCCACACGATCTCGGTGCGGGGCACCATCACCTCGCGCGCGATCGTGTCGCCCAGCTCGAAGACCGAGTGGATCATCTCCCGCTCGCCCTCGTCCACGACGCCGCGCTCCTGGGCCATGTCGACCAGCTCGCGCAGCTCCACCTCCGAGGAGAACGGACCCTCCCGGAAGCCCTTGCCCGGCGTGATCGCGTTGCCGACCAGGATCAGCAGCTTGCTCAGCGGGCCCAGCACCCGACCCAGCACCCGGATCGGACCCGCCGCGACCAGGCTCACCGCGTACGGGTGCTGCCGGCCGATCGTGCGCGGACCCACGCCCACCAGCACGTACGACACCACCAGCATGCTCAGCCCGGCCACCAGCACCGCCACCCAGCCGGTCTCGACCAGCCGGAAGCACACCACGGTCACCAGCACCGTCGCCGCCAGCTCGCAGCCCAGCCGCAACAGCAGCAGCAGGTTCACGTGCCGCGGCCGGTCCGCCAGCAGCGCGATCAGCTGGCTCGTGCCCGACCGGCCCTGCCGCTGCAACGCCTCGACCCGCGCGCGCGACACCGTGCCCAGCGCCGCGTCCGCCGCCGCGAACACACCCGCGCCCAGCACCAGCACCACGGCCATGACCAGCAGGCCGGCCGAACCGGCTATCGCCACCCCCGCCGCCTCAGGTCGTCGGTCCGGGCCCGGCCGGGTCCTCCGGACCCGCCGAGTCCTCCAACCCCACCGCCCCGAGCAGCTTCGAGTCCGCCTCCCGCTGGGCCGACTGGCGCGCCGCCTCGGCCGCCGCGGTGCGGAAGTCGCCCAGGATGCGGTTCTGCAACGTGAACATCTCCCGCTCCTCGGCGGGCTCGGCGTGGTCGTAGCCGAGCAGGTGCAGCACGCCGTGCACGGTCAGCAGGTGCAGCTCGTCCAACAGGCTGTGCCCGGCCTTCTTCGCCTGGTCGCCGGCGAACTCCGGGCACAGCACGATGTCGCCGAGCAGCGCCGGCCCCAACCCCGCCGCGTCCGGCCGCCGAGCCGAGTCCAGCTCGTCCATCGGGAACGCCATCACGTCCGTCGGACCGGGCAGGTCCATCCAGCGCTGGTGCAGGTCCGCCATCACGTCCAGCTCCACCAGCAGGACGGACAGCTCGGCCAACGGGCTCACGCCCATCCGGTCCAGGGCGAACCGGGCGGCGGCCACGATGGACGGCTCGTCCACGCCGACGCCCGACTCGTTCGCGATCTCGATGCTCACGGCGCCTATCGTCCCCGGCGCTGCCCGCGCGACCTCGCACCGGGTCCGCCGTGGTGCCCGGCGTCGCCCTCGTCCTGCTCGACCTGCCACTTCTCGTAGGCGTCCACGATGTCCGCGACCAGGCGGTGGCGGACCACGTCGTTGCTGGTCAGGATCGAGAAGTGGACGTCCTCGACGCCGTCGAGGATGTCCTTGACCACCTTCAGGCCGCTGCGCTGACCGCCGGGCAGGTCGACCTGCGTGACGTCGCCGGTCACCACGACCTTCGAGCCGAAGCCCAGGCGGGTGAGGAACATCTTCATCTGCTCGGGCGTGGTGTTCTGCGCCTCGTCGAGGATGATGAACGCGTCGTTGAGCGTGTTGTGCGTCAGCAGGTGGTCCTCGGTGACGTACAGCGAGTCGGCCGCCGCCACCTGGATGCACACGGCCTCGGTGCGACCGGCCGGCTCGATGCTGTCGATGAACCGCACCGGTCGACCGCCACCCCCCGCCGCGCGGTACGCGTCGCGCTTGCGGGCGAGCCGGAAGGGCTCGACGCCCTCGGGCAGGCGGATGTCGACGACGTGCGGGTCGGCCGGAGCCACCGCCACCTCCGCGACACCGCCCAGGGAGCGGACCAGGTCGACCACGTCGTCGCCGATCAGGGCGGACGAGGTGGTGAACCGCACGAGGCAGGCGCCCCCGGCCTGCTCCACCGGCTCACCGGCGGAGTCCAGCAGGCCCTGGAGCACGCCGAGCCGGATCTCGACGGCGTTCTCGTGGTACGCGGCCGGGACGGACCCGCCACCCGCCGCCGCCACCCGGCAACCGGGCGCACCCGTCGGGAGGACCGCTCCCGCCGCCACCGCCGCCCCCGGGTCGTCGGTGGCGAACGACGGCGTGGTGGCGCCCGTCGGGCAACCGTCGCCCAGCAGCAGGCCCAGGGCGTAGGGGTCCATCGGGACCTCCTGCTCCGGGTGGCGCACTGGTGCGCTGAGCAGCGGCAACTCGTACCGCCGCGCGTGGGCGGCGCGGAGGTCGCCGATCATCTCCTTGGTCTCCAGCACCCGCCACGGCTTGTTCCGCCGGCGGTCGGACGCGGTCCGGACCGTCCAGAGGTGGTCGCCGCAGCACAGCGTCGAGGCCCCGTCCTGGGCGGTGACGCGGTAGACGTCCTTCTCGCCCTGCGGGTACACGCCGAGCACCGGCGTGGGCTCGCCGTTCGAGCCGATGACCAGGTCGCCGACCCGGAGGCTGCCGATCGGGCGGAAGCCCTCCGGCGTGAGCACCCCGGTGAACACCGGCTGCGCCCGGCCGCGCATGTAGGCCAGCGGGGCGACCTCGATCGTGCCCGCCTGGGTCAGCCGCGGGATGGACTCGGGGTCCACCATGTCGTGCAGGGCGTCGTACAGGGGGCGCAGGTACGGGTCGATCTTGTCGTACAGCGTGCCGGGCAGGTAGCCGAGCCGCTCGCCCGCCTCGACCGCCGGGCGGGTCAGGATGATGCGGTTGACCTGCTTGGCCTGGAGCGCCTGCACGGCCTTGGCCATGGCCAGGTAGGTCTTGCCGGTGCCGGCGGGACCGATGCCGAACACGACGGTGTTCTGGTCGATCGCGTCGACGTAGTGCTTCTGGTTGAGCGTCTTCGGCCGGATGGTGCGGCCGCGCCGGGAGATGATGTCGAGGCTGAGCACCTCGGCGGGCGACTCGGCGGTGCCCGCGGACAGCATCGCGACGGTGCGGCGGACCGTGTCCGGTCCGACCTGCTGGCCGCGGCTGGCGAGGGTGACCAGCTCGGTGAAGACCCGTTCGGCGAACGCCACGTCGGCGGGTTGGCCGGAGAGGGTGATCTCGTTGCCGCGCACGTGCACGTCGGCGTCGAGCAGCTCCTCGGCCAGGCGCAGGTTCTCGTCGCGCGACCCGAGCAGGGCGAGCACCGCGCCGTCGGGCACGGAGAACTTGGACTGGGCGTCCCAGGGCTGGGCGTCCGGGGATTGGGCATCGGCCGCGGCCCGGCCTGCCTGCGGCGTGTTGTCAGCGGTACCGGCCACGTGGCCTCGGGCCCTCTTCCTGCGCTTTTGCGCCGCGCTCGGGGTGAACTCGGCTGCTGCGTCGATGCTAGCCGCCCGTACCGACAGTGCGCACCGGAGTTGGGAACCCGCTGGACAGGACGGGTGCGCTCCGGAGGGGTGAGCACGGTGCCGGCGGCGTCGAGCCACGGCGGGTGCGGGCCGGGGCGGGGGTGGTGCGGGCCCCGGGTCAGGCCAGGGGGCCGAGGGGGCGTCCGCCGAGGACGTGCAGGTGGGCGTGGAAGACGGTCTGGCCGGCGTCGGGGCCGGTGTTGAACAGCAGGCGGTAGCCGCTGTCGGCGACGCCCGCGGCCTCGGCGACCTCGCCCGCGGCCCGGAACAGGTCGTCGAGGACGCCGGGTGCGGCGGCGGCGAGGGCGGCGGCGTCGTTCGCGTGGGTCTTGGGCACCAGCACGACGTGCGTGGGCGCCTGGGGCGCGATGTCCCGGAACGCCAGCGTGGTGTCGGTCTCGTGCACCACGGTGGCCGGGATCTCGCGGGCGACGATGCGGCAGAACAGGCAGTCGGACATGCGCGGCAGGTTAGCGGGCCAGGCGCAGCGCGGCGTCGCGGCAGGCGGCCCACGCTTCGGTGCCGACGGTGACGAGGTCCATGTGGCCGGCGCCGGGCAGCTCGACCAGTTCGGCGCCCGAGGCGCGGGCGAACGCGGCGCTCTGCTCGAAGGGGACGTCCTCGTCGGCGGTGCCGTGGACCAGCACGACGGGTTTGCCGAGGGGCGGCAGGGCGGCGGGCGAGGCGTCGGCGTAGCGCTCGGGGACCTCGTGGGGGGCGCCGCCGAGGAGTTCGGCGGCGCGCCGGGTGATCTGGGGGTGGGCGAGGAGGTCCAGGACGCCCGCCTGGGCGACGGCCCCGATCACGCGGGGGTGGCGGGCGGCGGCCCAGACGGCGAGGTGGCCGCCCGCGGAGTGACCGAGGGTGACCACGGGGCCGAGGGCGGGGTCGAGGGCGTCGATGGCGGCGAGGACGTCGTCGCCGGTGGCGGGCCAGCCGCCACCTCCGGTTACCCGCCGGTACTCGATGTTGTGGGCGGCGGCGCCGTGGGCGACGAGGTCGACGGCCAGGGGGCGGCCGAGTTCGAGCCCATAACGCTGGTGCCAGAAACCACCGTGGATTACCACGATCACCGGAAACGATTCACCGGACGGCGTGGAAAACTCCGCGAACTGGCTGGGGTGCGCCCCGTAGGTGATGCGCAATGAAAACCTCGTCACAAAAAGATCACAAAAAAGGGCCGCGTCGCGATGGGACCTGGGGGTCGTCCCACCGCGACGCGGCGGCGCCGGACCGAGGGGGGAGGTGTCCGGCGAGTCTGGGGTCGGGGAGCCGATCCCGGTTAACCGGGACGACCCCTCTGGCCATGAGCGTAACCCCTGTGTCGACCATTCGCCAGAAGGGGCGGGAACCATTACCGCCAGCGATCGGTCAGCACACCCAGCGCACCCAAAGCGACTGCCGCGGCGGTCGACGCGCGCAGTACGTCAGGGCCCAGTCGCACCGCGTGCGCGCCCGCCGCGATCAACGTCGACAATTCCTCGTCGGTGATGCCGCCTTCGGGTCCGACGACCAGCAGGACGTCACCCGACGCGGGCAGCGGAACCGATCCGAGGCCCGACGAAGATGATTCGTGCAAAACCAATGTCGTCGCCGACGAAGTGGCCAACCGGGCCAGCTCGGCGGTGGAGGCGGGCGCGGCGACGGAGGGCACGCGGGCGCGCCGGGCCTGCTTGGCCGCCTCGCGCGCGGTGCCGCGCCAGCGTTCGAGGGCCTTGGCGCCGCGCGGCCCGTCGTCCCACTTGGTCACGCAGCGCGAGGCCCGCCACGGCACGACGGCGTCCACGCCCGCCTCGGTGGCCAGCTCCACGGCCAGCTCGCCGCGGTCGCCCTTCACCAGGGCCTGCGCCAGGACCACGCGCACGGCGGGCTCGGGCACGGTCCAGCGCTCGACGACCTCCAGCGCCAGGGCGTCCTTCCGGGCCTCGGTGACCACGCACCGCGCCTGGTCCCCCGAACCGTCGGAGAGCACCAGCTCCTCGCCCGCGCGCAACCGGCGCACGGTGGCCGCGTGCCGCCCCTCCGGCCCGTCGAGCAGCGCCGACGGGCCGGGGGGCAGTGCGGCCACGAGGAAGACCGGCAGGGTCACCGGTGGTTGCGCCCGGAGCGCAGCCGGGAGAACAGCCCGCCGCCGCCCTTGCCGTTGTGCGCGAGGGTCGGCTCGTCCTCGCCGCGCGCCACGGCCAGCTCGCGCAGCAGCTCGGCCTGCCGGGTGTCGAGCTTGGTCGGCACCACGACCTCCAGGTGGACGTGGAGGTCGCCGCGGCCGTCGATGCGGCCGCTGGAGCGCAGCCGGGGCATGCCGCGCCCGGGCAGGACCAGCTCGGTGTTCGGCTGGGTGCCGGGCTCGATCTCCAGCTCCTCCTCGCCGTCCAGGGTCTGGAGCGGCAGCACCGCGCCCAGCGCGGCGGTGGTCATCGGGACGCGCACCGAGCAGTGCAGGTCGGCGCCGTCGCGCTCGAAGACCTCGTGCGGCACCTCCTCCACCTCGACGTACAGGTCGCCGGCCGGTCCGCCGCCCGGGCCGACCTCGCCCTGGCCCGCGAGCCGCACGCGCATGCCCTCGGCCACGCCGGCCGGGATCTGCACGGAGATGGTGCGCCGCGAGCGCACCCGGCCCTCGCCCGCGCACTGCTGGCACGGGTCGGGGATGACCTCGCCGAAGCCGCGGCACACCGGGCAGGGGCGCGCGGTGACGACCTGGCCCAGGAAGGACCGCTGCACCGACTGCACCTCCCCGCGTCCGCCGCAGGTGTCGCACCGCACCGGGGACGAGCCCTCGGCGGTGCCGCCGCCCACGCACCGGTCGCACAGGATCGCGGTGTCGACCGTCAGCTCCCGGGCGGCGCCCGCGGCGCACTCCTCCAGGGTCATCGACAGCCGGATGAGCGCGTCCGAGCCGGGCTGCACGCGGCTGCGCGGCCCGCGGCCGCTGCCGCCGCCCGCGCCGAAGAACGCGTCCATGATGTCGCCCAGCCCGAAGCCCGCGAACGGGTCGCGCACGCCCGCTCCGCCGCCGCCGGGCTCCAGCGGGTCGCCGCCCAGGTCGACGACCTGCCGCTTCTTGGGGTCCGACAGGACCTCGTAGGCGGCGGTCACCTCCTTGAAGCGCGCTTCCTCGTTGGGGTTGACGTCCGGGTGGAGCTGCCGCGCGAGCTTGCGGTAGGCGCGCTTGATCTCCTCGGGTGTCGCGTTCTTGGAGACACCGAGCGTGCCGTAGTAGTCCCTCGCCACCGTGTTTCCTCCTGCGGGCGCGTTCGGGCACGCGCTCGCTCGCTTGCGAAACGTCCTGCGGGACCGCGGTGTTCCCCCGTCGTCACCGCCCGGTCAGGATCTCACCGACGTAGTTGGCGACCGCGCGAACGGCCGCCATCGTGCCCGGGTAGTCCATCCTGGTAGGTCCCACCACTCCCATGCCGCCGAGCAGGTTGTCCCGGCTGCCGTAGCCGATGGACACGACGGAGGTGCTGCGCATCTCCGCCGCTTCGTTCTCCTCGCCGATGTGCACCAGGATCGTGCCGGGGTCGCGGGCGGCGGCCAGCAGCTTCAGCACCACGACCTGCTCCTCCAGCGCCTCCAGCACCTGGCGCAGCGAACCGGGGAAGTCTGCCACGTTCCGGGTGAGGTTCGCCGTGCCACCCAGCACCAGGCGCTCCTCGGGGTGCTCGACCAGGGATTCGATCAGCACCGTGCTGACCCGCGTCATGGCGTCGCGCAGCTCGGCCGGCGCCTGGTCGGGCAGCTCGGCGACCTCGGCCGAGGCGTCGGCGAGCCGCTTGCCGACCATGGCCGCGTTCAGCACCGACCGCATCCGGGCCACGTTCTCCTCGGTGATCACGTCGCCGAGGTCGACCGAGCGCTGGTCCACCCGGCCGGTGTCGGTGATCAGCACCAGCATCAGCCGCGCCGGTGTGATGGCCAGCACCTCCAGGTGGCGGACCGTGGAGCGGCTGAGCGTCGGGTACTGGACCACGGCGACCTGGCGGGTCAGCTGGGCGAGCAGCCGCACGCTGCGGCGCAGCACGTCGTCGAGGTCGTAAGCGCCTTCGAGGAAGCTCTGGATGGCCTTGCGCTCGGGCGACGACAGCGGCTTGAGCTCGCTCAACCGGTCGACGAACAGGCGGTAGCCCTTGTCCGTCGGCACCCGGCCCGCGCTGGTGTGGGGCTGGGTGATGTAGCCGTCCTCCTCCAGCGCGGCCATGTCGTTGCGCACGGTGGCGCTGGACACACCCAGGTTGTGGCGCTCGACGAGGGCCTTGGAACCGACCGGCTCGTGGTTGGACACGTAGTCGGCGACGATCGCGCGCAGCACGTCGAACCTGCGCTCATCGGCGTTCACCACGCGACACCTCCACCGGACCGGACTTCCTCCCCCCGAGTTTACGGAGGTGGGCGCCATCTTCGTAAAAGTCGTTCGCCTCCGGCGGGCGACCCGTGGGACAACCTCGGGTGTGCTGCTCCGGATCCAGGACAACCTGCGCGAGTCGATCAGGGCCGGCGCGGTGCGCGTCGGGCCGTTCCTCGCCCACTTCGACGCCCACAGCGACAACCCGTACCTGAACTACGCGGTGCCCGACGACGGCGCCGAACCGACCGCGGCCGAGGTGGAAGCCCTGGTCACGGCCTTCCGCGAGCGTTCGAGGACGCCCCGGCTGGAGTACCTGCGGCCCGCGGGGGCGGTGGACGCGGCGCTGGCGGCGGCCGGGTTCGAGGTGGACCAGCTGCTGCCGATGATGGCGCTCGACGAGTTGCGCGCGCCCGAGCCGCCGGCCGGGCTGGCGCTGGGTCCGGCGACCTCGGACGAGGACCTGCTGGCCGCGTCCGCGGTGCAGAACGCGGCGTTCGGGGTCGAGGGGGAGCCGGGCGAGCCGGACGTGGCGCGGCAGCGGGAGCTGCTGCGCGAGGGCGGCGTGGTGGTGCTGGCCCGGCTGGACGGCGAGCCGGTGGGCGCGGGCGCGCACACGGCGCCCAGGGACGGCCTGGCGCAGGTGGCGGGCATCGCGGTGCTGCCGGGGTTCCGGGGGCGGGGCATCGCGTCGGCGGTGTGCGCGGACCTGACCGCGCGGGTGCTCGCGGCAGGGCTGCGGCCGTTCCTGGAGACCGAACCGGACGGGAAGGTGACCCGCCTGTACGGGCCGCTGGGGTACCGGACGATCGGCGAGTCGGCCTCCACGACGCTGAAGAAGTGACGCCGGAGGAGCAGGGCGGGGCGACCGCGACGGGCGGTCCCGCCCGCACCGCCGCGCTCAGGTGAGCCTGCGCACCACCGCGTCGGCCAGCAGCCGGCCCCGGTCGGTGAGCACGCACCGCCCCGCGCCCAGCGCCGCCGGGTCGAGCAGGCCGTCCGCCGCCGCGGTCCTCGCCTCCGCCCGCCCGTCGTCGTCGAGCGCGCCCAGCGGCAGGCCGGCGGCCAGGCGCAGCTCCAGCAGCACCCGCTCCACGCGCCGGTCGTCCTCGGACAGCACCTCGCGCCCGACGGCCGGCGACGCGCCGCCGGCCAGCAGCCCCGCGTACTTCGCCGGGTGCTTGACGTTCCACCAGCGGACGCCGCCGACGTGGCTGTGCGCGCCGGGACCCGCGCCCCACCAGTCCGCGCCCCGCCAGTACAGCAGGTTGTGCCGGCACTCGGCCGCCGCGTCCGCCGCCCAGTTCGACACCTCGTACCAGCGCAAACCCTGCCCGGTCAGGGCGCGGTCCACCTGCTCGTACTTGTCGGCCAGCACGTCGTCGTCGGGCATGGGCAGCTCGCCGCGCCGCACCCGGCGGGCCAGGGCGGTGCCCTCCTCCACGATCAGCGCGTACGCCGAGACGTGGTCCACGCCCGCGTCGCGCACCGCGTCCAGCGACGCCCGCAGGTCGTCGGCGGTCTCGCCGGGCGTGCCGTAGATCAGGTCCAGGTTGACGTGGTCGAAGCCCGCCTCCCGGGCCTCCCGCGCCGCCGCGACCGGCCGGCCCGGGGTGTGGGACCGGTCGAGCACCGCGAGCACGTGCCGGGCCGCGGACTGCATCCCCAGCGACACCCTGGTGTAACCCGCGTCACGGAGGGAGCCGAAGAACGCGGGCGAGGTCGACTCCGGGTTGGCCTCCGTGGTGACCTCCGCGCCCGGCGCGAGGCCCACCGAGGCGCGCACCGCGTCCAGCACGGCGGCCAGCCCGTCGGCCCCGAGCAGCGACGGCGTGCCGCCGCCCACGAACACCGTCTCGGCCGCGGGCGGCGCGCCCAGGACCCGCGCGGCGAGGTCCAGCTCGCGCCCCAGGCCCTCCAGCCACGACTCGGGCGAGGCTGAACTGCCCAGCTCACCGGCGGTGTAGGTGTTGAAGTCGCAGTAACCGCACCGGGTCGCGCAGAAGGGCACGTGGACGTACACGCCGAACGGCCGGGAGCCCAGTCCGGCGAGGGCGGTGGCGGGCAGCGAGCCGTCGGGGGGCGCGGGATCACCGGCGGGCAGGGCGGAGGGCATGGCCTCCAGTCTCCCACCCGCGCCCCGTCTACCAGCCCATACCACCCCCGTGAGCCGCGTCCCACGATGCGGATGGAGGTGGACCACGGGGTGGACGCGTGGCACGCTGAGGCCATGACGTCGAACGGAATCCGCCTGGTGGTCCGCCGCCACGTCGACTTCCGTCGCGTTTCCAGCGCGATGTGCCGCTGTTCGGCCTGACCCGCGCCTGACCTGTAGTCACGTCGGCGTCCGGGTGCGCTGACGAGACCCCCACCGCGGCTCGCCCCGGGACTCGCACGCGCCCAGCGCCCCGAATCCCCGGAGGACGAGGATGGTCCCCCCGACGACCTCGGCGAGCAAGCCGCCTCGCGCCAAGCAGCGCCGAGGTGAGGGGCAGTGGGCGCTGGGTTACCGCGAGCCGCTGAACCCGAACGAGCGGAGCAAGAAGGACGACAACCCGCTCAACGTGCGGGCGCGGATCGAGAACATCTACGCCCACGGTGGCTTCGACTCCATCGACCCGGCCGACCTGCGCGGCCGTTTCCGCTGGTACGGGCTCTACACCCAGCGCAAGCCCGGCATCGACGGCGGCCGCACGGCCACCCTGGAGCCGGAGGAGCTGGACGACGAGTACTTCATGCTGCGCGTCCGCATCGACGGCGGCCGGCTCACCACGTCGCAGCTCGCGCTGATCGGCGAGCTGTCCCAGACCTACGCCCGCGACACCGCCGACATCACCGACCGGCAGAACGTCCAGTACCACTGGATCCGCGTCGAGGACGTCCCGACGATCTGGCAGAAGCTGGAGGCCGCGGGGCTGACCACGATGGAGGCCTGCGGCGACAGCCCGCGCGTGATCCTCGGCTCACCGGTCGCGGGCATCGCCGAGGACGAGGTGGTCGACGGCACGCCCGCGATCGACGAGATCCTGCGCCGCTACATCGGCGACCCGCGCTACTCGAACCTGCCGCGCAAGTTCAAGACCGCGATCTCGGGCCTGCCGGACGTGGCGCACGAGATCCACGACGTGGCCTTCGTCGGCGTCGACCACCCCGAGCACGGCCCCGGCTTCGACGTGTGGGTCGGCGGCGGCCTGTCCACCAACCCGATGATCGGCAAGCGGCTGGGCGCGTGGGTGCCGCCGGACGAGGTGCCGGACGTGTGGGAGGGCGTGATCGCGGTCTTCCGCGACTACGGCTACCGCCGGCTGCGGCACCGGGCGCGGATCAAGTTCCTGGTCGCCGACTGGGGCCCGGAGAAGTTCCGCGAGGTCCTGGAGACCGAGTACCTGAAGCGGGAGCTGCTCGACGGCCCCGCGCCCGAGGTGCCCGACGTGCCGCGCGACCACATCGGCGTGCACCGGCAGAAGGACGGCCTGTACTACGTCGGCGCCGCGCCCATCGCCGGCCGGGTGTCCGGTTCGACGCTGGTCGAGGTCGCCAAGGTGGTCGAGCGGGCCGGGTCCGGCCGGGTCCGGCTGACCCCGCAGCAGAAGCTGGTCGTGCTGGACGTGCCGGAGGGCGAGGTCAAGGCCCTCCAGGCCGACCTGGCCAAGCTGGGCCTCCAGACCGAGCCGTCGCCGTGGCGGCGGGGCGTCATGGCGTGCACCGGCATCGAGTTCTGCAAGCTCGCCATCGTCGAGACCAAGGCCCGCGCGGTGGAGCTGGTGTCGGCGCTGGAGACGCGGTTGGCCGACGTCGTCGCCGGTGTCACCGCGCCCGTCTCGGTGCACATCAACGGCTGCCCGAACTCGTGCGCCCGCATCCAGACCGCGGACATCGGTCTCAAGGGACAGATCGTCACCGACGCCGACGGCAACCAGGTCGAGGGCTTCCAGGTGCACCTGGGCGGCGGCCTGGGCCTGGACGCCGGGTTCGGCCGCAAGCTGCGCGGCCACAAGGTCACCGCGGACGAGCTGTCGGACTACGTCGAGCGGGTGGTGCGCAACTTCGTGGCACAGCGCGAGCCCGACGAGCGGTTCGCGCAGTGGGTCACCCGCGCCGACGAGGACGCGTTGCGATGAGCGGGGTCGCGACTCCCCCGGCGACCGAGCCGCCGTCCCCGGAGGAGCGGCCGTGAGCGAGCGGGCCACGCCCTTCTACTGCCCCTACTGCGGGGACGAAGACCTCCGCCCCGAGGAGGAGCCGGCCTACTCGTGGCTGTGCGCCTCCTGCCGCCGCGTGTTCACGGTCAAGTTCGTGGGACTCAACCTTCCACAGAAGGAGGTGCAGCGGTGACCGCCCCCACCAGGGTCGACGAGTTGAAGGTGATCGCCGAGGCCGCCGCGGTCGAACTGGCGGACGCCAGTGCCGAGGAGGCGTTGGCCTGGACCGCCCGCACGTTCGGCGACAGCTTCGTCGTCGCGTCGAACATGCAGGACGCCGTGCTGATCGACCTGGCCACCAAGGTCAAGCCGGACATCTCCGTGCTGTTCCTGGAGACCGGCTACCACTTCGCCGAGACCGTCGGCGTGCGCGACGCCGTCGAGCTGGTCTACCCCGGGGTGCGGATGGTCAACGCCGCCGCCGAGCAGTCCGTGGCCGACCAGGAGGCGGAGTTCGGCCTGCTGCACCGGACGGACCCCGCCCGGTGCTGCGAGCTGCGCAAGGTGGTGCCGCTGCGGCGCGAGCTGGCCAAGTACGACGCGTGGGTGACCGGCGTGCGCCGGGTCGACGCGCCGACGCGCGCCGGCACGCCGGTCGTCCAGTGGGACGAGCGCAACGGCCTGGTGAAGGTCAACCCGATCGCGCCGTGGTCCGACGACCAGTTCAACGGCTACCTCCGCGAGCACGGGATCCTGGAGAACCTGCTGGTCCAGCAGGGTTACCCGTCGATCGGCTGCGCGCCGTGCACGGCGAAGCCGCTGCCGGGGCAGGACGCGCGCAGCGGCCGGTGGGCCGGGCTCGCCAAGACGGAATGCGGGTTGCACGGATGACGACCACCACGACGCCGACCACCACCGCGACGCCGACCACGGCGCTGAACGCGCTGGACCGCCTGGAGTCCGAGGCGATCCACATCTTCCGCGAGGTCGCGGGCGAGTTCGACCGGCCGGTGATCCTGTTCTCCGGCGGCAAGGACTCCACGCTCCTGCTGCACCTGGCGATCAAGGCGTTCTGGCCCGCGCCGGTGCCGTTCCCGCTGCTGCACGTGGACACCGGGCACAACTTCGACGAGGTCATCGAGTTCCGCGACCGCGTCGTGGCCCGGCACGGGCTGCGCCTGGAGGTCGCCGCGGTCCAGGACTACCTCGACGACGGCCGGCTCACCGAGCGCCCCGACGGCACGCGCAACCCGCTCCAGACCGTGCCGCTGCTCGACGCCATCACCACCCACCGGTTCGACGCGGTGTTCGGCGGCGGGCGCCGCGACGAGGAGCGGGCCCGCGCCAAGGAGCGGATCTTCAGCCTGCGCAACGCGTTCGGCCAGTGGGAGCCGCGGCGGCAGCGCCCCGAGCTGTGGAACCTCTACAACGGCCGCCACCGCCCCGGCGAGCACGTGCGCGTGTTCCCGCTGTCCAACTGGACCGAGCTGGACGTGTGGCACTACATCGCCCGCGAGGGCATCGAGCTGCCGTCGATCTACTACGCCCACCGCCGCGAGGTGTACCTGCGCGACGGGATGTGGCTGGCCGAGGGGCCGTGGGGCGGCCCGCGCGACGGCGAGGCGAAGGTCGAGAAGACCGTCCGCTACCGGACCGTCGGCGACGGGTCGTGCACCGGCGCGGTCGAGTCCGACGCCTCCGACATCGAGGCCGTCATCGCCGAGGTGGCCGCCTCGCGGCTCACCGAGCGCGGCGCGACGCGCGCGGACGACCGGCTGTCCGAGGCCGCCATGGAGGACCGCAAGCGGGAGGGCTACTTCTAGATGAGCGACCTGTTGAGGCTCGCCACGGCGGGCAGCGTCGACGACGGCAAGTCCACCCTGGTCGGGCGGCTGCTGTACGACACCAAGTCGGTGCTGGCCGACACCCTGGACGCGGTGCACCGGGCCAGCGCCGACCGCGGCCTGGCGACCCCCGACCTGTCGCTGCTGGTCGACGGCCTGCGCTCGGAGCGCGAGCAGGGCATCACCATCGACGTCGCCTACCGCTACTTCGCCACGCCGAAGCGCTCGTTCGTGCTGGCCGACACGCCGGGCCACGTGCAGTACACCCGCAACACGGTGACCGGCGCGTCCACCGCGCAGCTCGGCGTGCTGCTGGTCGACGCCCGCAAGGGCGTGATCGAGCAGACCCGCCGGCACGCGGCCGTGCTCGCGCTGCTCGGCGTGCCGCGCCTGGTGCTCGCGGTGAACAAGATCGACCTGGTCGACTTCGACGAGGTGACCTTCTCCCGCATCGCCAAGGAGTTCACCGCGCACGCCACCGCGCTGGGCTTCGCCGAGGACGCCGTGGTGGAGATCCCGGTGTCGGCGCTGGCCGGCGACAACGTCGTGGAGCGCTCCGGGCGCACGCCCTGGTACGGGGGCCCGACGCTGCTGGAGCACCTGGAGACCGTGCCGGTCGAGCCCGACCCGCACGACGCGCCGTTCCGCTTCCCGGTGCAGTACGTGATCCGGCCGCGCACCGCCGAGCACCCCGACTACCGCGGCTACGCGGGCCTGGTCGCGGCGGGCACCGTGCGCGTGGGCGACGAGGTCGCCGTGCTGCCGAACGGGCTGCGCACGACCGTCACCGGCATCGACACCGCGGACGGCCCGCTGGACGAGGCCGCCGCGGGCCGGTCGGTGACCCTGCTGCTGGAGCACGACCTGGACATCTCGCGCGGCGACCTGATCGCCGCCGCGGCCGTGCCGCCGACCGTGACCGACGAGCTGGACGCCACCGTGTGCTGGCTGTCGGAGAAGCCGCTCGCGCCCGGCGCGCGCGTGCTGGTCAAGCACGGCACGCGCACCGTGCAGGCGATCGTCACCCGGCTGCGGACCCGGTTCGACGAGCAGCGCCTCGCCAGCACCGACGCGCCCGGCTCGCTGGGCCTCAACGAGATCGGCCAGGTGAACCTGCGCACGGCCGAGCCCATCCCCGTCGACGACTACGCGCGCCACCGGCGCACCGGTTCGTTCCTGGTCATCGACGCCGCCGACGGCAGCACGCTGGCGGCGGGCCTCGTCGGCGCGCCGCTGCCCGAGCTGGACGACGACGCGGTCGGGCGGGACGGCCACGCCCTCGTCTCCCCCGGCCCCTGAGAGGTCCACGACCGTGAGCACACGACGCCGGTTCCTCGGCACGTCGCTGGCGGCGCTCGTCGCCCTCGCCGCGCCGACCGGGTGTTCCCGGATCGACCGCGGCGAGGGCGCGCCGGCGCGGGACCTGGGCGCCGCGGCCGAGGTCCGCCTCGGCTACTTCCCCAACGTCACGCACGCGTCCGCGCTGATCGGCGTCGACGAGGGCCTGTTCGCCCGGGAGCTCGGCGGCGCCGCGCTCACCACCCAGACCTTCAACGCCGGGCCCGACGCGGTCAACGCGCTGCTGGGCAGCTCGCTGGACGTGGCCTACCTGGGCTCGGGTCCCGCGATCAACGCCTACGCCAAGTCGAACGGCGAGGCGGTCCGGCTGATCGCGGGCGCCGTGTCCGGCGGCGCCCAGCTCGTGGTCAAGGCGGGCATCGGCTCGGCCGCCGACCTCAGGGGCAAGGTCGTCACGACGCCCCAGCTGGGCAACACCCAGGACGTGGCGTTGAAGAAGTGGCTGGCCGACCAGGGCCTGCCCGCCGGCCCGGACCCGAACCAGGTCGTCGTGACCAACGCGGAGAACTCCAAGTCGCTGGACCTGTTCCGGCGGGGCGACGTGCACGCCGCGTGGGCGCCGGAGCCGTGGTCGTCGCGGCTGGTGCTGGAGGCGGGCGCGGAGGTGCTGCTGGACGAGGCGGAGCTGTGGGACGGCGGCCGGTTCCCGACCACCGTGCTGCTGGTGCGCACCAGGTTCCTCCAGGAGCACCCGCAAACGGTTGCGGCGCTGCTGCGCGGCCACCTGGCGGCCACCGACCTCGCACTGTCCGACGAGGCGAGGGCGAAGCGGGTCGTCAACGCCGCGCTGGAGCGCCTCACCGGCAAGGCGCTGGACGGGCGGGTGCTCGACCGCGCGTTCGACCACATCGAGCTGACACCGGACCCGCTGGCCGGGACCTTCCCGCGACTGGCGCGGGACGCCGTCACCGCGGGCGTGGCGGACCGGGCCGCGAACGTGGCCGGGCTCGCCGACCTCGCGCTGCTGAACGAGGTGCTCACCGCGGCGGGCAGACCGACCGTGGACACCGCCGGGCTGGACGAGAAGTGACCCGAGGGAAGGCAGGCACGCCATGACCGCCACGCTGGAGAACACCCCGGCGGTGTCCGATGTGGACGCCGCGGTGACGCTGTCCGGGGTGCGCAAGGCCTTCGGCCACGGCGCCTCGACCGTCGTCGCGCTCGACGGCGTCGACCTGCGGGTCGCGCCGGGCGAGTTCGTGTGCCTGCTCGGCGCGTCCGGCTGCGGCAAGTCGACCCTGCTGAACCTGGTCGCCGGGCTGGACGCGCCCACCTCGGGCAGCATCGAGCTGACCACCTCGCGGCCCGCGGTGATGTTCCAGGAGGCCGCGCTCATGCCGTGGCTGACCGCGACGCGCAACGTGGAGCTGCCGCTGCGGCTCGCGGGCGTCAAGCGCGGCCCGCGCCGCGAGAAGGCGGACGAGCTGCTGTCGCTGGTGCGGCTCGACGGCGCCGGGCACAAGCGGCCCCACGAGCTGTCCGGCGGCATGAGGCAGCGCGTGGCCCTGGCCCGCGCCCTGGCCTCCACCCTCGGCAGCGCCGGGGACGACCGCGGCGGCCTGCTGCTGATGGACGAGCCGTTCGCCGCGCTGGACGCCATCACCCGCGACGTGCTCCAGGCGGAGCTGGTGCGGGTGTGGCGGGAGACCGGGACCGCGATCGTGTTCGTCACCCACGACGTGCGCGAGGCCGTGCGGCTGGGCCAGCGGGTGGTGCTGCTGTCGTCGCGACCGGGCCGCGTGGTGCGCGAGTGGGACACCACCGGCGACGACGAGGCCGAGCTGATCGGCGACGTCACGAGCCGGCTGCGCGAGGTGATCAGCGGTCATGCCGCGGCTTGACACGGACCTCGCCGCCGTCGGCGCGGGCCTGGACGCGCTCGACGCGCCGTCGCGGGAGCAGCGGCCCTCGCTGCGCAGGCGGTTCCTGCGCACCACCCTGCCGCCGCTGATCGCGCTCGGCCTGCTGGTCGCGGTGTGGCAGGCGCTGTGGGCGCTGGCGTTCTGGCCGGAGTACCAGCTGCCGTCGCCCGGCGCGGTGTGGGCCGAGGTGGTCGAGGCGGTCCGGACGGGCCGCGCCGCCGAGGTGCTGTGGACCTCGGTGCACCGGGCGGTGCTGGGCTTCCTCACCGCCGTGGTGATCGCCACGCCGCTGGGCCTGCTCATCGCCAAGGTGCGCGTGGTGCGGGCGGCCATCGGCTCGCTGCTGACGGGCCTCCAGTCGTTGCCGTCGGTGGCGTGGGTGCCCGCGGGCATCCTGTGGTTCGGCGCCACCCCGACCACCATCTACTTCGTGGTGCTGATGGGCTCGGTCCCGTCGATCGCCAACGGCCTGGTGTCCGGCGTGGACCAGATCCCGCCGCTGCTGCCGCGGGTCGGGCAGGCCCTGGGCGCGGGTCGCCTGGCGGCGGCCCGCCACATCCTGCTGCCCGCCGCGCTGCCCGGCTACCTGGCCGGGTTGAAGCAGGGCTGGGCGTTCTCGTGGCGGTCGCTGATGGCGGCGGAGATCATCGCCACCTCGCCGCAGCTAGGGGAGGGCCTGGGCCAGTACCTGCACAACGGCTCCTCGTTGAACGACATCTCCGTGGTGATCGCGGCGATCTTCCTGATCCTGCTGGTCGGCGTGGGCATCGAGCTGCTGGTGTTCCGGCCCCTGGAGCGCGCCGTGCTGCGGTCGCGCGGTCTGTCGGGCGCGCTGTGACCGCGCTGGTGGCGGTGGCGCACGGCAGCCGGGACCCCCGGTCGGCGGCGACCGTGCACGAGCTGCTGGACGTGGTGCGGGCGCTGCGGCCGTCGCTGGACGTGCGGGCCTCGTTCCTGGACCTGTCGGCGCCGCTGCTGGGCGACGTGCTGCGGTCGGCGCGCGCGGACGGCCACCGCTCGGCCGTGGTCGTGCCGCTGCTGCTGGGCAAGGCGTTCCACGCGCGGGTCGACGTGCCGGGCGCGGTGGCCGAGGCCGCGTCCCCCGGCCTGGACGTGGCGATCGCCGACGTGCTGGGCCCGGACCCGAGGCTGGAGTCGGCCGCCCTGCGGCGGCTGGCGTCGGTGGGCGTGCGCTCGGGCGACAGGTCCCTGGGCGTGGTCCTGGCGGGCGCGGGCTCCTCGCACGCCCCGGCCAACGCGCTGGTCTCGTCGATCGCGGCCAGGTGGGCGGCGGGCTCGGGCTGGGCGGGCGTGGAGGCGGCCTTCGCCGCGTCCGCCTCGCCGGACGTGCCGACCGCGGTGGAGCGGCTGCGGGCGCGGGGCGCGCGGCGCATCGCCGTGGCGTCGTGGTTCCTGGCGCCGGGCCTCCTGCCGGACCGCGTGGCCCGGCTGGCGGGCGGGGACGCGGTGGTCGCCCCACCACTGGGCCCGGACCCGGAGGTGGCGGAACTGGTCCTGCACCGCTACGCGAGCGCCCTCACCCCACTGGCCCGCACGGCTTGAGGACCCGGTTCCGGAAACGCGATCGAGCGCGTTCCCGGTACGGCGAAGAAATCGATTGTCGGTAGGATTCGACGTTCAGGACGCCGATGGCTCTCCGTCGGCGGAAATCTTCGCACAAGCCGGTTGGAATATCACAGCGTGCCCACGGAAGAGCGCGACGAGGACGAGTCCGGGACGTCGAACCACCTGAGTGGTTCGGTTGGTGGCGCAGCGGCCCAAACGGGAGATGTGCACGGCGACGTCGCGCTGTACAACCTCCGCGTGGGAGGTGACGTCCACGTGCGGATGTCACCGTGGTCCCCCGTGGTCCTCATCGTGGCGGTGTTGGTGGTCGCCGCGGTGGTCGTGAGCCTGACGAGCGGTCGTCCCTGGTCGACGGTCTTCACCCTCCTCGCCGCGGAGTCGGTCGTGTACGCGGCCATCGCGCGGCGTCCCGCCGCGACCGGCCGAGCGGTCAGGCTCGCGCTCCTCCTGACGATCCCGGTCCTGCTGGCGCTCTCCCTGGCCCTGCCCGTGAGCCGCACCGCCGCGCTGGAAGACCTGTTCGGCGTCGTGCCCCCAGGCGGGGAGGCGGAGATCATCCAGGTGACGCCCTCCACCGACGAGGACACCGAACGCCTGACCGTCAGGATCAGGAACGACCTCGCGGACCCCCTGCCCCTGGGGGACCTCCACGTCGTGGCCCGCTCGGCCGTGGGAGGGATGTGGGTGGACATGGGCGCGGACAAGTGGCATTTCACGATCGACGAGACCGTGGACGTCGAAACCGGCTTTTCGACCGATGGCGCGCGAATGCGCGGTCGGGTGGCGGTCGACGGCTCCGAATTCACCCTGCCGCTGGTGGGATCCGGTTTCACCACGGTCAGGGGAGGCTGGGAACGGCAACTGGCCTTTTCCACGGGCGCGCTCGTGCCACCGGACACCGTGTCCACCCTGGTGATCGACATACCGATGAACCTCACCGTTCGGCAACAGGGCTCGGCGATCGCCGGGACGCAGGAGAGGACGATGCGGTTCGCCGACAGCGCACGCGGGCAGTTCACCGTCCACGTCGGGCTCGGCACACCCACCGGGAACATCGGCGGGTGTTTCTCGGAGATCTCCTCGGCGGAGGAGAAGGAGAAGGTCTGCGAAGAACTCCGCGACCGCGCCGGGAGGCGTTGAGCAGCGGCGTTCACCCCCGGTCCCGCTCGTCCTCCTCCAGCGCCTCCACCAGCCGCTCCATCACGCCCAGCGCGGTGCGCAGGTCGGCCGGGTCCACCCGCGCCGAGATGCGGTTGGTGAACGCGTGCTGCGCCTCGGTCAGCCCGCGCACCGCCGCGTAGCCCGCCTCGGTCGGCCGCAGCAGCTTGGCGCGCTTGTGCGCCGGGTTCGGCAGGTACTCGGCCAGCCCCTTGTCCACCAGCAGGTCGGCGATGCGCTGCACGCTCTGCCTGGTCAGGCTCATCGCGCGGGCGATGCCGGACACCGGCAGCGGCTCCCGCAGCACCGCGCCGAGCACCTGCCACCACGCCGCGGTGAGGCCGACCGGCGCGGTCATCACCTCCGCGGCCGCCAGGAAGCCGCCGTACAGGCGGAACGTGCGCATGATGACCTCGGTCAGCACGTCCCCGGCTTCGGTGCGCGGCTCGCCCGCGCCGCCGAGGGGGGTCACGCCGCCGCCAACCTGCCGAACCACGCCGGGTCGCCGGTGCGGTGCAGGCCGTACCAGGCCTCCAGGACCTCCTCCGGGTACAGGTCCAGCTCGGCGAAGACCTCCCGGGCGAACTCCAGCGGCGACGCGCCGCCCGCGGTGACCACGCCGCGGTCGCGCACGGCCCGGTCGGCGGAGAACAGGCCGGCCCCGGCGTAGTCGCCCAGCTCCTCCACCGCGTTGCCGGTGTGCCGCCGGTCGTCCAGCAGGCCCTCCGCGGCCAGGCCCGCCACCGCTCCGCAGATGCCGGCCACCGGCACGCCCGCGTCGACCCAGCGGCGGGCGGCCCGGCCGAACTCCGCCAACCCGCCCGTCGCCCAGGCCTCCGCGCCGGGCAGGACGAGCAGGGCGCTGTCCGCCGGGTCCGCGTCGGCCAGGACGAGGTCGGGCACGACCCGCAGGCCGCCGGCCGTGGTCACCGGCTCGGGCCCGGCGCCGACCGCCCGCACCCGGAAGCGGCCGGGTTCCCGCTGGAACGCCGGATCGTTGACCCCGGCCGCCACGTACCCGAACTCCCAGTCGGCCAGGCCGTCGTACACCGCGAGGTGGATCGTCTTCATGACAGCATCCTGTCATTTTGACAGCACACTGTCAATCAGCTCCCGGCCGTAGAGTGCGGCCCATGGCAGAAGAGCTGGTCCACTACGAGGTGCGGCGTGGCATCGCGACGATCACGCTGGACTCCCCCCGCAACCGCAACGCCCTGTCCCGGCAGCTGCGCGCCGAGCTGACCGCGCACCTGGACACCGCGACGGCCGACGACGCCGTGCGGGTGGTCGTGCTGAGCCACACCGGACCGGTGTTCTGCTCGGGCATGGACCTCAAGGAGGCGGGCGGCGCGAGCGCCGACCAGCAGGGCGTCAACGAGTTCCCCGCGATCCTGGAACGGCTGTGGACCAGCCCCAAGCCCGTGGTCGCCCGCCTGGCGGGCCCGGCCCGCGCGGGCGGCGTCGGCCTGGTCGCCGCGTGCGACATCGCGGTCGCGGCGGACACCGCCACGTTCGCGTTCAGCGAGGTCCGCATCGGCGTGGTGCCCGCGGTCATCTCGGTGACCGTGCTGCCCCGCCTGCTGCCCCGCGCCGCGCACGAGCTGTTCCTGACCGGTGAGACGTTCACCGCGCCGCGCGCCGCGGCCATCGGCTTGATCAACTCCGCGGTGCCCGCGGACCGGCTGGACGACGAGGTCGCCCGCTACACCGACATGCTCGCGCTGGGCGCGCCCGGTGCGCTGGCCGCCACCAAGCTGATGCTGCGCGAACCCCGGTCGAACGACCTGGGCGTGGTGTTCGCCGACATGCTGGAGCTGTCCGCGCGGCACTTCGGCGGCCCCGAGGGCCAGGAGGGCATCGCCGCGTTCGCGGCCAAGCGCAAGCCGTCCTGGGCGCCGGAGTAGCCGGGGCTCAGCCGGGGCGGACCAGGGTCAGCCGGCGGTCGCCCGCCTCCCTGGTCCGCGCCACCGCGTCCCGCACCACGGCCTCGACCTCGGCGTCCCCGCCCTCCCAGACCAGCACGTGCTCGCCCTCGGGCAGCCACGACAGGTCGGTCAGGCTGTCGTACAGGGCGTCCAGGTTGTGGCCGAACCAGTCGGGGAAGCCCATCGCCTCGGCGATCGCGGCGATGGCGTCCCGCCGGTCGCGCGCGCCCGCCCGCACCCGGTGCAGGTAGGCGGTCACCGGGTCACGTCCACCACGACGAACGACGCGTAGTGGTCGCCGGTGTAGAACACCTCGTCGGCCGAGCCGGTCACCAGGCGCCGCGCGCCGCGGTCGTCGCTGCCGGGTGTGGGCACGGTGTACTCCCGGTAGTGGTCGGGGCCTTGCGCGGGCAGCCGCTCCTCTCGGTTCTGGAACGTCGCGCCGTCGTTGCGCGGGTACGGGAACGGCCCGCCGCGCTCGATCAGCTCCCAGGTCTCGCGGGCCTGCGCGGGCAGGTCCGACAGCTCCTCGACCGGCAGCCCGGAGGACGCGCCCGGCACCCCCGCCGAGGTCGGTCCCGGGTCCGTGCCGGTCACGTCCTTCGCGAAGTAGCCGACCACGACCAGCGCGATCAGCCCCAGCAGGGCGACGGTCAGGCGACGAGCGGGAGTCACGCCCCCGAGCCTACGAACCGCCGCCCGCGTCCGTCTCGCCGGGCTGGGCGGGCGGCACCTTGGGCACCGGGTTGAACCTGGTCGAGGCGTTGTCCACGACCCGGTCGATCAGCCGGGCCGCGCCCAGGCACAGCGGCAGCAGCACGGCCATGAGCAGGGCGAACTGGAACGGGAAGGGCAGCTGCGCCATCCACAGCTCCACCCCGTCCCACCACTGCTGGAAGGCTTCCACCACGACACCGAGCCTAGTCGGGTGACGCGCTTCACCGCACGCGGATCGCTACCAGTCGGTAAGTTGCCCGCATGTTCGCCGTCTACGCAGCCGAGCCGAGCCCGCAAGACCCGATCGCCGCCCTGCGCGTGGGCGAACGGCCGGAGCCGGAGGTCCCGCCGGGCTGGGTGGAGGTGGCGGTGAGGTCGGCCAGCCTGAACATGCACGACCTGTGGACGCTGCGCGGCGTCGGCATCAAGGCCGACCGGTTCCCGATGACCCTGGGCTGCGACGGCGCGGGCGTGCTGGAGGACGGGACCGAGGTCGTGCTGCACTCGGTGATCGGCGACCCGGACTGGTCCGGCGACGAGACCCTCGACCCCGGCCGCACCCTGCTGACCGAGAAGCACCAGGGCACGTTCGCCGACCACGTCGTCGTCCCGGCCCGCAACGCGCTGCCCAAGCCCGCCGGGCTGAGCTTCGCCGAGGCGGCCTGCATGGGCACGGCGTGGCTGACCGCGTACCGGATGCTGTTCGTGAAGTCGGGCCTGCGCCCCGGTCAGACCATGCTCGTCCAGGGCGCCTCGGGCGGCGTGGCCACGGCGCTGGTCCAGCTGGGCCGCGCGGCGGGCTTCCGGGTGTGGGTGACGGGCCGCACCGAGGAGAAGCGGGCGCTGGCCGCGAGCCTGGGCGCGCACGAGACGTTCGAGTCCGGCGCCCGCCTGCCGGAGCGGGTGGACGCCGTGTTCGAGACCGTGGGCAAGGCCACCTGGTCGCACTCGATGAAGTCGCTCAAGCCGGGCGGGATCGTCGTCATCTCGGGCGCGACCAGCGGCGACGCCACGGCCGCCGAACTCCAGCGGCTGTTCTTCCTCCAGCTGCGCGTGGTCGGCTCGACCATGGGCACCCGGGAGGAGTTGGGCGACCTCCTGTCGTTCTGCGACCTGAACGGCCTGCGCCCGCAGATCGGCGCGGAACTGCCGTTCGAACGAGCCGAAGAGGGCTTCCGCGCCATGCTCGACGGCGAAACCGCGGGCAAGATCGTGTTCAGCCGCTAGAGCCTGTCCTCAGCAGGTCCAGCAGCACCTCGGGATCCTGCGCGCCCGCGACCCCGCGACGCCCCACCACGAACGTGGGAACCGACCGCACACCGATGGCGACGCCCTCGGCCAGCTCCTCGTTCAGGCGCTCGGCCAGGGCGTCGTCGTCGAGCGCGCCCGCCGCCCCGGTCAACCCCGCCTCCTCCGCCAGCGCCACGAGCACCCCGCGGTCGCCGACATCCGCACCTTCGGTGAAGTGGGCGCGGAAGAACCGCTCACCCACCGCGGCCTGCACCCCTTGGTCGCGGGCCGCCAGCAGGAGCCGGTGGGCGTCGAACGTGTTCGCCTCGACCTGCTTGCCCAGGTCGTAGGCAAGCCCCTCGGCCGCGGCCACCTCCGTCACGCGGCGCTGCGCCTCCCGCGCGCCCTCGGCGCCCATCTTCTCGGCCAACACGTCGACCATCGGCCGCCCGCTGTTCTTCGCGTCCGCCTGGAGCTGGAACGGCCGCCACACCACGGTCACCGGTTCCCCGTCCCACTGCCCCAGCGCGCGCTCCAGCTTGCGCTTGCCGATGTAGCACCAGGGACAGACCACGTCGGACCACACGTCGAGTCGCACGAACCGGACAACCCTCCGCGAAGCGCCGTTGTTCCCCGGCTCAACCATCCGACCGCACAAGAACCCACTCCTCCAGTGGTGCGATCGGACAAACCCGAGGAGAGTCGACGCGCGTACGGTTCGCTCGCACAAGACCACCGAGGGAGCTGGGATGACTGTGCCGCAAGGCAAAGAAGGCCTGGGGCGGGGCAGCGGCGTGTTCCGCCGCAAGCCCATCGAGCAGATAGGCGACGAGAAGACCGCGCTGACCCGCACGCTGGGGCTGTGGCAGCTCACCGCGATCGGCATCGGCGGCATCATCGGCGCGGGCATCTTCTCGCTCGCCGGTGCCGTGGCGAACAAGACGGCCGGGCCCGCCGTGCTGATCTCGTTCCTCGTCGCGGGCATCGCGAGCGCCGCCGCCGCGTTCTCCTACGCCGAGTTCGCTGGCCTCATCCCCCGGGCCGGGTCCGCCTACACCTACGGCTACGCCGTGCTCGGCGAGATCGTCGGCTGGTTCATCGGCTGGGACCTGTTGCTGGAGTACACCGCGATCGTGGCCGTGGTGGCGATCGGCATCAGCGGCTACTTCAACGAGTTGCTGAACCTGCTCGGCATCGACCTGCCGGTGTGGATGCTCGGCGCGCCCGGCACGGAGACCGGTGACGTGGCCGCGGGCAGCTACAAGGTGAACCTGTTCGCCGTGCTGCTGTGCCTGCTGATCGCGTTCGTGCTCAACACCGGCATGAAGAACGCGGCCCGCTTCGAGACCGTCCTGGTGTACCTGAAGGTCGCCGTGGTGCTGCTGGTGATCGTGGTCGGCGCGTTCCACATCAACACCGACAACTACAACCCGTTCTTCCCGTTCGGCTGGGCCGGCGCGTTCACCGGCGCCGCCACGGTGTTCTTCGCGGTGTTCGGCTACGACGCGATGAGCACGGCGGCCGAGGAGTCCAAGGACTCCCAGCGGCACATGCCCAGGGCCATCATCTACTCGCTGGCCGTCTCCATGGTGCTCTACGTGCTGGCGTGCCTGGTGCTGACCGGCATGGTCAACTACCAGGACGTCGACGCCGAGAGCGCGTTCGCCTCCGCGTTCGCCGACATCGGCCTGCCCGCGCTGGGCATCGTCATCTCGGTCGGCGCGGTGCTGGGCATCACCACCGTGCTGTTCACGTTCCTGATGGGCGCGGCGCGCGTGGGCTACTCGATGTCCCGCGACGGCCTGCTGCCGGGCTGGTTCGCCAAGACCCACCCGGTCAAGCGCGTGCCGACGCGCATCACGTGGGTGCTGGGCATAGCGTCCGCGGTCATCGCGGGCTTCCTGCCCATCGCCGAGGCCGCGGAGCTGACCAACATCGGCATCCTGCTGGCGTTCGTGGTCGTGTGCATCGCGGTGATCGTGCTGCGGTACAAGCAGCCCGACCTGCCGCGCACGTTCAAGACGCCCGGCATGCCGGTCGTGCCGATCATCGGCGTGGTGTTCTCGCTGTGGCTGATCACCTTCCTGGCGCCCGAGACGTGGCTGCGGTTCGGGGCCTGGTTCGCGATCGGCCTGGTGGTCTACTTCGCCTACGGCAAGCGGAAGTCAGTCCTCAACCGACAGGACTGACGAGCACCACGAGCCGACGACGTCGGCGAGCACGGCCATCGGCAGCGGGCCGCACCGCAGCACCTGGTCGTGGAAGGCCCGGATGTCGAAGCGGTCGCCCAGGCGGCGCTCGGCCTCACCGCGCAGGCGCTGGATCTCCAGCCGCCCCACCATGTAGGACAGCGCCTGCGCGGGGTTCTCGGTGTACCGGTCGACCTCGGAGAAGATGTCGACGTCCGGCATGACCGCGTTGGCGCGCAGGTAGTCCACGGCCTGCTGCCGGGACCAGCCCAGCGCGTGCAGGCCGGTGTCCACCACCAGCCGCGCGGCGCGCAGCGAGTCCCCCGACAGCATCCCCAGCCGCGCCACGTCGTCGCTGTAGAGGCCCATCTCGTCGGCCAGGCGCTCGGTGTAGAGCGCCCAGCCCTCCAGGTAGGCCTCGATGGACGCGAAGCGGCGCAGCAGCGGCAGGTCGTCCAGCTGCTGCGCCAACGCGATCTGGAAGTGGTGGCCGGGCACGCCCTCGTGGAACGCGGTGGACTCGGCGCTGAACCGGTCGCGCTGCTCGGCGAGGTGCGTGTTGACGAAGTAGGTGCCCGGCCGGGAGCCGTCCAGCGCCGGGTCCAGGTAGTAGGCCAACGGCGCGTTGGGCGCCTCGGCCTCCGGGACCTCCTCCACCGCGCACCGCGCGTCGGGCAGCGTGCCGAACCAGTCGGCGGCGGCCTCCTCGGCGCGGGCGATGGTGCGCCTGGCCAGGGTGAGCATGTCCTCGGCGTCGCGCCAGCGCAGGTCCGGGTCGGCGAGCAGGCGGGCCCGCACCTCGGCGGCGGTCACCGGGCCGAACACGCGCGCACCGATCTCCTCGTACTCCCGGTCCAGCGCCTCGATCAGCTCCCGGCCGACGCGGTGCAGCTCGTCGGGGGTGTGGTCGGTCGTGGTGTACGCGCGGACCAGCGCCGGGTAGACCCGGTCGCCGCCGGGCAGCCAGCACAGGCCGGGGTGGTCCTCGTCGCGGCCCCGGTCGAGGACCTCGGCGGCCAGGAAGTCGCGGTAGCGGGCGAGAGCGGGGCGCACGGCGCGGTCGAGCAGCTCGGCGCACTCCGCGGCCAACGGCGTGCCCGCCACCGGCGCGCACAGCGGGTCCTCGCGCCCGGCCAGGTAGCGGTCGACGCGGGCGATGGCGGAGGCCACCAGGTGCCGGACCGGGCGGCGGTCCGACTCCCGCTGCCGGCGGGCGAGGGCGTCGAGGTAGCCGGGCAGCGCGGCCAGCCGGGTCAGGTAGGCGCGGCGCGCGTCGTCGTCGCCGGGCAGGACCAGCGGTAACGCGCCGAGCAGCACCACCACCGGCGCGTTGAGGCCCTCGGCGTGGGTGTGCTCGACCAGGTTCGCGTCGAGGAGGTGCGCCAGGCTCCACGCCTGCTGCTCCACCACCGCCCGGGTCACCGGGTCGTCGTCGCCGATCCCGGCGCGGCGGGCGATGTCCTCGGCCCGGTCGCGCAACGCACGCTCGCCGTCTGCGCTCGGGTCCGGCAGCCGGTCGTCCCAGCCGGGCAGGCCGCGCAGGGTCGCCGTCACCGGGTCGGCGTCCAGCACCAGGGTCAGCAGCTCGTCGGCCAGCTCGCGCGCGGTGGTCACGCCGACATTCTCCGGTGCTACCCCGGCGGGATGCGCGTGTTCGCGACGGAAAGGGCTTGGCGCGCTTCGGCGAGCAGCCGCGCCACGACCTCGGCGGCCGGGGCCGGTCGGACCAGCGGGTAGGTCTGCCCGGCCCACAACGACATCAGCTCCGGGTCGCCGGTCGCGCGCACCGGCTTGGTCAGGTGGTGGACCTCCGGGTAGGCGGCGGGCGCGTGGTCGGCGTTCTCGGTGAGGAACCGGTTGACCAGGCCGCGCGCCGGGCGCCCGCTGAACGCCCTGGTCAACGCCGTGCGCCGGGTGCCCTCGGCGAGGGCCTGGCGGTGGGCGGGCGACGTGCCGGCCTCCGGGGTGGGCAGGAACGCGGTGCCTAGCTGGGCGGCCACCGCGCCCGCCGTGATCACCGCGGCGACGTCCGCGCCGTGCACCAGGCCGCCGGCGGCGATCAGCGGCAGGTTCACCCGGTCGCGGACCAGGCGCAGCGCGGCCAGCACGCCGAACAGCTCGCCGCCGCCGGGCGAGACGCCGTCGTCGGCGAACGTGCCGCGGTGGCCGCCCGCGTCGCTGCCCTGGACGCACAGGGCGTCGGCGCCGATCCGGTCGGCCTGCTCGGCCTCCCGCGGCGTGGTGACGGTGGCCACGACGGTGGCGCCCGCGGCGTGCAGGCGGTCGACGTCGGCGGCGGTGGGCAGGCCGAAGGTGAACGAGACGACCGGCACGCGCAGCGCCATCAGCAGTTCGAGCTTGGCGTCGTAGGAGTCGTCGTCCCAGCGGGGTTCGCCGGGCTCGGTCGGCGACTGCTCGCGGACGCGCTCCCGGTAGCCCTTGACGTCCGCGGTGGAGCGCGGGCCGGGCACGAACAGGTTGACGCCGAAGGGCCGGTCGGTGAGCGCGGTGGTGGCGCCGACCTGCTCGGCGACCGCCTCGACGGACTGGTAGCCGGCGGCCAGGAAACCCAGGCCGCCCGCGCGGCCGACCTCGGCCACGAGTTCGGGGGTGGACGCCCCGCCGGCCATCGGCGCGGCGATGACGGGAACTTCCAGTCGGTCGAACATGAGCCACCCTAACCCCGGTCGCGGCGGGGTGGTCCGGGGAGCGCGGCCCGCGGTGCCCGGCTGGAGAACTCGGGGCGCCTGGGCGGAGGGCTCGGGGTGCCCGACTGGAGGACACGCGATGCCCGAGCGGACGACACGCGATGCCTGAGTGGAGGACACGCGGGGCCGTCCCTCCCGTGCCGCTGCGGGAGGGACGGCTTCCCCCCGCGCTACGGCAGGGTGTCCAGGTGCGGGGCCACCGCGTTGGCGAACTGCCAGTTGTTGGAGGCGTCCCAGTTGATCGACCACGTCATCGCGCCGCGGATGCCGGGCCACGTCTGCGAGGGCTTGAACGAGCCGCAGTTCGTGCCCTTGGCCAGGCAGTTGAGCGCCGCGTTGACGTTGGCGGGCGACTGGTAGCCGCCGCCCGCGCCGGACGGCGAGGCGGGCAGGCCCAGGCCGACCTGGTCGGGCCGCAGGCCGTTCTGGAGCTGGACGCACGCCAGCGCCACCAGGAAGTCCACCGTGCCCTGGGCGTAGACCTTCTGGTCGCAGCCGAGCATGGTGCCGGAGTTGTAGAACTGCATGTTGACGACCGTGAGGATGTCCTTCACGGCCAGCGCCAGCTTGAAGTACTCCTGGCCGGTGGACTGCATGTCGATGGTCTGCGGCGCCATCGCGATGACCTTGCCGCCGGCCGCGTGGATGCTGCGCAGCGCGGGCGCCATGTAGGTGGCGTTGACGCCGTTCTCCAGGTCGATGTCCACGCCGTCGAAGCCGTACTCGGAAATCAGCGACTTGACGCTGTTGGCGAAGGCGTTGGACGCGGCGGTGTCGCCGACCCAGATGGTGCCCTTCTCACCGCCGACCGAGATGATCACCTTCTGGCCGCGGGACTGGAGGGTCCGGATGTCGGCCTTGAACTGGGCGTCGGTGTAGCCGCCGAGCTTGCTCGACAGCGTCGGGTCCAGGGTGAAGTCGACCGCGCCGCGCGTCGCGGCCACGGCGTCGGCGAACGCGACGGCCACGACGTCGTAGGTGCGGGGCACGTCGGCCAGCTTGAGCAGCCGCGAGCCGTTGTCGAAGTTGTGCCAGTAGCCGGTGAGGATGTGCTTGGGCAGCGACGGGTCCGGCTGGTTGCTCGTCGTGGTCGTCGTCGTGGTGGTGGTCGTCGTCGTGGTGCTCGTGGTCGTGCTCGTGCTGGTGGTCGTGCTGGTCGGCGGGGTGCCCGGACCGTCGAGGCTGATGTCGTCGGCGTAGAAGGTCGGCTGGCCGTACCAGCCGTGCACGTAGACCGTGACGCTCGTGCTCGCGCCGGTGGTGAAGTCCAGGCTGAGCCGGCCGAAGCCGGCCGAGCCCGGCGTCCAGGTGCTCTTGTCGCCGCTGCCGGTGCCGGTCACACCGAGGTAGACGTAGCTGCCCTGCACCCACGCGCTCAGGTTGTAGGCGGTGTTGGCCCGCACGGTGATCGTCTGCGAGCAGCGGGCCTGGTCCTGGCCCGCCGGGGTGCCCGCGAGCGCGTGCGAGCCGCTGCGCTTGGTCGTGGACACCACGCTCGTCGCGCCGCTGCACGTCCAGCCGCTGGTGTTGCCGCTGTCGAAACCGGGGTTGGCGACCAGGTTGGCCGCCGACGCGCTGCCCGCGACCACCAGGGTCAGGCCGGCGACCGCCAGCACGCCCGCCAGCACCGCGCCCAGGGCGCGTCTCGTCCTCGAAGCCACGTGCACCTCCACGTTCTCATCGGCGGCCTTGCCCAGCTCAGGTGACGCGGGCCACTCGAAAATGGACTAGACCAATGGCACTTGTCAAGGGTGTGACCATGGTCTGGTGACCTTTACCGTTGACGACGCGATCCGGATCGCGCGCGCCGCCCACGAGGGCCAGGTCGACAAGTCCGGCCACCCCTACATCGGCCACCCGCTGCGCGTGATGGGCCGGGTGTCCGGTGAGCACGCGCGCATGGCGGCCGTGCTGCACGACGTCGTCGAGGACACTTCCGTCACAGCGGACGACCTGCTGGCGGCCGGGTGCCCGCCCGAGGTGGTGCGGACCGTGCTGGCACTGACCCACGGCGACGGCGAGCCCCGGGAGGAGTACCTGGCGCGGGTGCTGGCCGACCCGGTGGCGGTCGTGGTCAAGCGCGCGGACATCGCCGACAACACGTCGCCGCCCCGGCTGGCCGTGCTCGACCAGGCCACCCAGGACCGGCTGCAGGCCAAGTACGCCAAGGCGCTGGACATCCTCGACCGGGACGGGTGACACCACCGTTACCCGCGCAACACGCACGGCGCGTGATCGACCAGCACCGGTGACAGTTGCGGCGGACGTCACTCCAAAATCAACTGCGCAAGGCCCTGACGTGCGGCATCATGGAGGTGAACCGATACAGAGAGAGCGACCTGAAAGGCGATATGACCAACCCTCTGAGTACCGTTCGCACGTACTTCGCCACGCGGCGCGCGATCCGCAAGCGGGAAGCGGAACTCGAGCGCGAGCTGGCCCACTACAACACCCCCAGCGCCCGGATGGACATGGAGGCGATCCTCGCCCGCCACTCCACCCCGCAGGCCAGGGAGCTGGAGGAGATCCTCCGCCGGCACGTGCCGGCAGGCGTGCTCCGCTACCACGGCTGAGCACCGCCGTTCCACCGAGGACCTTCAGGACAGGGACGTCCTGGAGGTCCTTTCGTCATCCCGGGAACATATGCGACAGCTCAGCGGGCACGATCCGCGCGGGGAACGGCGGCACCGCCTCGTGGTCGGATCCCGCCAACCATCCCGGAGAGTCCGCCGAACACGACGATCCCCGCCGACCGGCCACCCGAAGGTGCCCTGATCAGCGGGGACGTGACCGCCGGCCCTACTTCTTGCCCTTGTCCTTGGCGCCGGAGTCGTCGGTGGACAGCGCGGCGACGAAGGCTTCCTGGGGCACCTCGACCCGGCCCACCATCTTCATCCGCTTCTTGCCCTCCTTCTGCTTCTCCAGCAGCTTGCGCTTGCGCGTGATGTCGCCGCCGTAGCACTTGGCGAGCACGTCCTTGCGGATGGCGCGGATGGTCTCGCGGGCGATCACCCGCGACCCGATCGCCGCCTGGATCGGCACCTCGAACTGCTGCCGCGGGATCAGCTCGCGCAGCTTCGTGGCCATCTTGGTGCCGTAGCCGTAGGCGTGGTCCTTGTGGACGATCGCGCTGAACGCGTCCACCGGCTCGCCCTGGAGCAGGATGTCCACCTTGACCAGCTCGGCGTCCTGCTCGCCCGACTCCTCGTAGTCCAGCGAGGCGTACCCGCGGGTCCGCGACTTCAGCGCGTCGAAGAAGTCGAAGATGATCTCGCCGAGCGGCATCGTGTAGCGCAGCTCGACGCGGTCCTCGGACAGGTAGTCCATGCCGCCCAGCTGGCCGCGCTTGGCCTGGCACAGCTCCATGATCGCGCCGATGTAGTCGCTGGGCGCGATGATCGTGCACCTGGTGACCGGCTCGTACACCTCGGCCCGCTTGCCGTCGGGCCAGTCGGACGGGTTGGTCACCACGTGCTCGGCGCCGTCCTCCATCACCACGCGGTAGACCACGTTCGGCGCGGTGGAGATCAGGTCGAGGCCGAACTCGCGCTCCAGCCGGTCGCGGGTGATCTCCAGGTGCAGCAGGCCGAGGAAGCCGCAGCGGAAGCCGAAGCCCAGGGCCGCCGACGTCTCCGGCTCGAAGGTCAGCGCGGCGTCGTTGAGCTGGAGCTTCTCCAGCGCCTCGCGCAGGATGGGGTAGTCCGAGCCGTCGACCGGGTACAGGCCCGAGTACACCATCGGCCGCGGCTCGCGGTAGCCCGCCAGCGGCTCGGTGGCGCCCTTCTTCTCCGCCGTCACGGTGTCGCCGACCTTGGACTGGCGCACGTCCTTCACGCCGGTGATCAGGTAGCCCACCTCGCCGACGCCGAGGCCGGCGCTCGGCTTGGGCTCGGGCGAGATGATGCCGACTTCCAGCAGCTCGTGGGTCGCGTTGGTCGACATCATCCGGATGCGCTGGCGCGGGGTGATCTTCCCGTCGACCACGCGGATGTAGGTGACGACGCCGCGGTAGGTGTCGTAGACCGAGTCGAAGATCATCGCACGGGGCGGGGCGTCCGCGTCGCCGACCGGGGCCGGCACGCGGCGCACGACCTCGTCCAGCAGGTCGCCGACGCCCAGGCCGGTCTTGGCCGAGACGCGCAGCACCTCCTCGGGCTCGCAGCCGACGATGTGCGCGAGCTCCTTGGCGTACTTGTCCGGGTCCGCCGCGGGCAGGTCGATCTTGTTCAGCACCGGGATGATGGTGAGGTCGTTCTCCATCGCCAGGTACAGGTTGGCCAGCGTCTGCGCCTCGATGCCCTGCGCGGCGTCGACCAGCAGGACCGTCCCCTCGCAGGCCTCCAGGGCCCGGGAGACCTCGTAGGTGAAGTCGACGTGGCCGGGGGTGTCGATCATGTGCAGCACGTGGTCCTGACCGTCGAGCTGCCAGGGCAGCCGGACGTTCTGGGCCTTGATCGTGATGCCGCGTTCCCTCTCGATGTCCATGCGGTCGAGGTACTGCGCGCGCATCGCCCGCTCCTCGACGACGCCGGTGAGCTGCAACATGCGGTCGGCCAGGGTCGACTTGCCGTGGTCGATGTGCGCGATGATGCAGAAGTTCCGGATCAGCTCCGGAGGCGTGAACGTCTGATCGGCGAACGTGGTCACTCAGGGTCCTCGCACGTGAAAGACGGGGGAATCGCCCCATTCTCTCACGAGCCGGGCGCCTGGCGCGTCGGCCCGGTCGGGTTCGCCGCCTGACGTGCCCCGGGACATAGGCTGCCGGCGTGTACGCGAACGGTGAGGACCCCCGCCCGGCCCGGGGCGCGGTGCGCGAGATCCACCCGGCCGCCGCCGCGGCGACCCTGGAGTACTCCCCCGACCTGGACGGCCTGGCCGACCCGGGCGAGGTGGTCTGGGCGTGGGTGCCCTTCGAGGAGGACGCGAACCGCGGCAAGGACCGGCCGCTGCTGGTCGTGGGCAGACGCGGGCGCGCCCTGCTGGCGCTGATGCTGACCAGCAGGGCCCCGCGCGAGCAGGGCGAGGCGGTGGACCTCGGCTCGGGCCGCTGGGACCGCGACGGCAGGCACTCCTACCTGCGCCTGGACCGGGTGTTCGAGCTGGACGAGGACGACATCCGGCGCGAGGGCTCGGTGCTGGAGCCGGAGCGGTTCTCGCTGGTGGTGGACGCGCTGCGCGGGCTGGGCTGGGGCTAGGGCCGCTCCGCCGCACGTGCCGGGGCCAACCGGGGTCATACCAGGGGGTGCACACCGGGGGCCGGTTCAGGGCCATCCCCGATGCCGGGCGGTCGCCCGCCGGGGAACCTGGGGTCATGGCGAGCAACCTGATGAAGGCGTTGGACGCGGCGTTCGGCCACCCCCGCGGCAAGGTGGGCGAGCTGGGCGGCCGGGTGATGGCCAAGCTGAACGCGAAGGTCGAGGAGCACGTCGTCGAGGTGGCGGGCCCCACCGCCGAGGAGGTCGTGCTGGTGCTCGGGCCGGGGCCGGGCGTGGGCCTGAAGCTGGCCGGCGAGCGCGCGCTCAAGGCGATCGGCGTCGACCCGTCGCAGGTCATGCTGGCCGAGGCGCGCGACCGGTGCGCGGAGCTGATCGTGGCGGGCCGGGTGGAGCTGCGCGAGGGCGCGGCCACCCGCACCGGGCAGCCCGAGGCGTCCGTCGACGTGGTGACCTCGGTGAACAACGTCCACCTGTGGGGCAACCGGGCGGCCGCGTTCCACGAGCTGCGGCGGGTGCTGCGGCCGGGCGGGCGGCTGGTGGTGGCGGCGCACCGGATGGTGCTGGACACGTCGGAGTACGACCTGATCCGGGAGGCGGAGCAGGCCGGGTTCACGACCGTGCGCACCTCGCTGCACCAGTACGGCGGCGTGGTGCCGCCCACCGTGCAGCTACTGGCGGACGTCCCGGCGTAGCGGGTGTTCGGCGGGCACCTCGACGAACGCGATCAGCCGCCCGTCCGGGTCCGCCACCCACATCTCGTCCAGGCCCCACGGCTCCCGCCGCGGCGGCCGGACGACGTGCCCGGCCAGCCGTGCGGCGGCGGCGTCGAGGTCGCGCACCTGGAGCCACAGCCGGGTCGCGCCGGTGGGCGCCTCGCCGTCGGCGCCGGACACCTCCAGGAAGCCGCCGCCGAGGAAGAACACCGTGCCGCCCGGGAACTCCCGGTGCACGGCCAGGCCGAGGACGTCCCGGTAGAAGGCGCGGACCCGCTCGGGGTCGGCGGACCGGATCAGGACGCGGCTGCTCAGGATCTCCACCTCGCCCAGCGCATCACAGGTCCAGGTCGCGCGCCATTCGCACGTGCGCGACCCCGTCGCCGCCTGCCCCGTCTTCCGGCCCGCCGCCGTCGACCTCGCGCCAGCCGTGCGCGAGGTAGAAGCGCCGGGCCCGCTCGTTCTCCGCGAACACCTCCAGGTGCGCGGTCGCCAGGCCGCGCCCGCGCAGCTCGGCCAGCGCCGCCTCGTGCAGCGCGTGGCCGACGCCCCGGCCCCAGCGCGCCGGGTCGACCTGGAGCTGGTTCAGCTCACCCTCCGGCGTGACCAGGGCGAACCCGGCGAGCGCGCCGTCCAGGTCGGCGCACAGCCACACCCGGCCCGGCCGGGTGAAGTCGTAGCCGTTGGCGCGCGCCCCGCGCTCCCACTCGGCCAGCTCGCCCTCCGGCAGGTGCCCCTCGTAGTAGCTGCGCCGGGCCTTGACGTGGATGTCGACCAGCGGCCACCTGTCCTCCGCGCGCGGAGGTCGCACCGTGATGATCCCCATGCGGTCAGTGACGCGCGGCGGCCGGCCCGGTTGTCCGGACCTCGTGCTCGCGGGCGTCCGGCGCGAGGAACGCGAGCAGCGCGGCGGCCTCCCGCTCCAGCTCGTCGGTCAGGGCCGCCGGGTGGAACGGGCGCAGCTCCAGGGTGGCGGCCCCGTCGACGCGGCGCAGCCTCCAGTCGCCCGCGGTGACGCCGTCGACCAGGAAGAACCGGGGCACGGGGCCGTGCGGCTCGTACTCCTGCGCCCGGACGTCGTCGGTGACCACGCGGCGGCGGTCGGCGTGCGAGAGCAGGAGGTTGTCGAAGTCGTAGAGGAAGCGCGCGGGCGCGGGCACGTCCTCGGCCGGCCGGGGCGCGTCGGGCAGGTCGAACAGCTCCTGGCCGTCCTCGTCGCGGAACCGGACCAGCGGCAGCCGCTCGACCACCTCGCGCAGCCGCGTCAGGCCGCACCAGGTCTGCACGTCCCGCACGGTGGCGGGGCCGAACGCGGCGAGGTAGCGCAGCACGGCGGCGTCCACGTCCGGCCGCTCGGCGGGTTCGGCGCCCAGCCAGGCCTCCGCGCTGACGTGCGCGATGGGGCCGCTGCGCCCCCACACCCCGCGCGGCGGCACCTGCACCAGCGGCACCAGGCAGCGGATCACGTGGGCCAGCGCGGCGGGCGAGCGGTCCGGCCAGCGCTCGTGCAGCAGGGCGCCCAGCTCCTTGGCGGTGCGGGGTCGCCCGGTCAGCAGCGCGCGTCCGGCGGCCACCACGGCGGGCACGTCCATGGCGCGCACGTCCCGGCCGTGGGTGTGGTTGTGGACGAGGCCGCGGTCCAGCACGGGCTGGACGAGCGGGCGCAGCGCCAGGGCGTCCTCGGCGGTGACCAGGTGGATGGTGCCGCGCATCAGCACGATGCGCACCAGGGCGCGGTCGACGAGCGGACCGGCCGCCAGGTCGGGGGTGAAGCCCTCGACGCGCGACCACAGCCCGGTGTACCAGGTGTGCGGGGTCTGGGCCTGCAACCCGACCAGGTGCCGGACCACGTCGGTCACCGGGCGCGCGGTGCGCTCCAGCAGGAACTGGCGGGCCAGGGTGGCCCGCCCGAGGGCGCGGCGGCTCAGTACCGGTGTCATGAGCCCACGTTAAGCGGTATCGCGGACAGTTCCCGCCCTCGTTGCGACGGCAGCGAGAAAAGTGATATCACTTTGCTAAGCACGAGATATGACTTGAGGGGTGCACATGGACACTGCCGCTGATGTCGCGGTGCGGATGCCGACTCCCGTCGTCCGGGAGCGCGAGGCGAAGCACGTGTCGGGGTGGGGGGTGCTGGGCGTGGCGGTGGTGCTGATCGCGGCGGGCGCGGCGCTGATCGTGCTGGGCGCGATCGGGGGTGACGACGGGCCGAGCGTGCCCGCGATCGTCGGCGGCTCGCTGGTGGTCGTCGGCGGCAGCGTCGCCGCGGGCGGCCTGTTCACCGTCGCGCCGGGCGAGGCCCGGGTGCTCCAGTTCGCCGGCAGCTACACCGGCACGGTGCGGCGGGACGGCCTGCGGTGGGCCAACCCGCTGGCCACCAAGGTGAAGGTGTCGACCAGGATCCGCAACCACGAGACCGCGACGCTGAAGGTCAACGACGCCGACGGCAACCCCATCGAGATCGCCGCCGTGGTGGTGTGGCAGGTCGAGGACACCGCGCGGGCCATGTTCGAGGTGGACGACTTCGTCCGGTTCGTCGGCATCCAGACCGAGACCGCGGTGCGGCACATCGCCACCAGCTACCCGTACGACAACCACGACGAGTCCGGGCTGTCGCTGCGGGAGAACGCCGACGAGATCACCGAGACGCTGTCGCTGGAGATCTCGGCGCGCGTGCAGTCGGCCGGCGTGAAGGTGATCGAGTCGCGCCTGACGCACCTGGCCTACGCTCCGGAGATCGCGCAGGCGATGCTCCAGCGCCAGCAGGCGGGCGCGGTGGTCGCGGCGCGGACGCGGATCGTGGAGGGCGCGGTCGGCATGGTGGAGCTGGCGCTGGCCAAGCTCGCCGAGCAGGACGTGGTGGAACTGGACGAGGAGCGCAAGGCGGCGATGGTGTCGAACCTGCTGGTCGTGCTGTGCGGCGAACGGTCAACGCAACCGATCGTCAACACCGGATCGCTGTACCACTGAGTTGGCCGAGCGCAAGAGCGTCCTGCTGCGCCTCGACCCGGCGGTGCACGACGCCCTGGTCAGGTGGGCGAACGACGAGTTGCGCAGCACCAACGCGCAGATCGAGTTCCTGCTCCGCCGCGCGCTCGCCGAGGCGGGCCGCCTGCCCTCCGGCACGACGGCCCAACCCAAGCGCGGCCGGCCGCGCAAGTCCGAGGAGGACGGTGGCTGACCTCGGACGTCGTCGGCGCCACCCGGCGCCGGCGACGTCCGCGTTGATCGACTCGCGGGTGGCCCGGCCCGGTGCGAACGTGGACCGCGTGACCGACGTCAACGAGCCGTACGCACCGGGCACGCCCGCGTGGGTGGACATGATGACCACCGACCGCGACGCCACGATGGCGTTCTACAGCGGGCTGTTCGGCTGGGACTTCGAGGTCGGCGGCCCGGAGACCGGCCACTACACCCACGCCCTGGTGCGCGGGCGGCCCGTGGCCGGGTTCGGCGAGATGCCGCCGGACGTGATGTTCCCGGTGGTGTGGACGACCTACCTGGCCACCGACGACCTCGACGAGTCGCTGGCGACCCTGGTCACGGCCGGCGGCAAGGTGCTCGTGCCGGAGTTCGACACCGGCGGGCCGGGGCGCGGCGCGATCGCGGTGGACCCGACCGGCGCGGTGTTCGGGCTGTGGGAGGCGGGCACGCACATCGGCGCGTACGCGGTGAACGAGCCGGGCGCGGTGGTGTGGAACGAGCTGGCCACCCGGGACCCGTTCGGCGCGGCCGAGTTCTACCAGCGGGTGTTCGACGTCGGCCTCGACCCGCTGCCCGACTTCCCGTACACGCAGCTGCGCGTCGAGGGGCGCGTGGTCGCCGGGCTGTTCGGGATGGCCAACGAGATCGCGGCGGAGATCCCGGCGCACTGGATGACCTACTTCGCGGTGGCCGACGCGGACCTGGCGGCCCGGCGGGCGCGCGAGCTGGGCGGCGTGGTGGTCGGCGACGTGGTCGACACGCGGTTCGGCCGGTTCACCACGGTCGGCGACCCGATGGGCGCGACGTTCCGGGTCATCCAACCACCGCCTTCCACCCCAGACTGACCACCAGCGCCACCACGACGGTGAGGAACACCCGGCGCACGAACGACGACCCGCGCCGCACGGCGAGCTTCGCCCCGAGCACCGCGCCGGTCAGGTTGCACACCGCGAGCACCAGACCCAGGCCCCACAGCACCTTCCCGGCCGGGATGAAGTACAGCAGGGCGCCCAGGTTGGTGGCCACGTTGACGATCTTCGCCGTGGCCGAGGCGCGCAGGAACGCGAACCCCACCACGCCCACCAGCAGGAAGACCAGGAACGCGCCGGTGCCCGGCCCGGCGAGGCCGTCGTAGAAGCCGATCAGCGCGCCGCCGACCGCCATCGCGCCGACCTGGGCGGCGCGCGCGAACCGCGGCGCCTCCGCCACGCCCAGCTCCGGCTTGCGCCACGTGTAGAGGCCGACGCCGACCAGCGCGACGAGCACCACGCCGTTGAGCACGCCGGGCGCGAGCGCGCCCGCGAACGCGGCGCCGCCCACCGCGCCGCCGAACGCGGCCAGCGCCATGGGCACCGCCGCCCACCAGTCGATCGTGGTCTCCCGGGCGTAGGTGCGCACCGCGGCGGCCGTGCCGACCACGGCGGCGATCTTGTTGGTGGCCAACGAGTACAGCGGCTGCCCACCGGGCATGATCAGCAGCATCGCGGGCAGCTGGACCAGGCCGCCGCCGCCGACCACCGCGTCGACCGCGCCGGCGAGGGCGGCGGCCAGGCAGAGGAACAGCAGGGCGGCGAGCGAGATCTGCCCGAAGCCGGGCCAGTCGAGAGCGGTGGTCACCCGAACAGCTTAACCGGACAAGCGTACTGCTTTTCGTTGCTCCTGGGAGCGCTCCCTCAATGGCCCGTTCAGCCCTGTCGTGAGCCGGGGCGCGCGTGGAGGGTTGGTCCGGGCGACCTGAGCGACCAGGAGGTTCTCGATGTGGAGATCCCGAAAGCGCGCCGTGGCCGGCGTGCTCACCGCGCTCGCCGTGCTCGCCGGCGGATCGCAGGCGGTCGGCGCCGGTGAACCGCGCGGACCGCACTACCAGGACGCCCGCGCGCCGGTCGAGCGCCGCGTCGACGACCTCCTGCGGCGCATGACGCCGGAGGAGAAGGTCGGCCAGATGACCCAGATCCGACTGGGGAAGCTGCGCGGCAACTGCGAGTGGAACGCCGGCCCGCTGCGCGAGGACTGCATGAAGGCGGTGCTGGAGGACGCCGAGGTCGGCTCGATCCTGTCCGGCGGCGGTGACGCGCCGAACCCGAACACGCCGCGGGCGTGGGCCGAGATGACCAACGAGATCCAGCGGTACGCGCTGGACCACAGCCGCCTGCGCATCCCCCTGATCTACGGCGCGGACGGCGTGCACGGCCACTCGAACGTGCTCACCGCCACGATGTTCCCGCACCAGGTCGGCCTCGGCGCGACGTGGAACCCCGGCCTGATGGAGGACCTGGGCGAGTCCACCGGGCGGGCCATGCGCGCCACCGGCGTGTTCTGGAACTTCGCGCCGGTCTCCGACCTGGCCCGCGACACGCGGTGGGGCCGCTACTACGAGACCTACAGCGAGGACCCGGCGCTGGCGGGCGCGCTGGCCGCGGCGAACGTGCGCGGCCAGCAGCGCGAGGCCGACGGCACCGCCTCCCTCGCCGCCACCGCCAAGCACTTCGCCGGGTACTCCGAGCCGTTCAACGGCCACGACCGGGCGCCCGCGCACCTGCCGGTCCGGTACCTCCAGGACACCGTGCTGCCGCCGTTCCAGGCGCAGTTCGACGCGGGCGTGCGGACCGTGATGATCAACTCCGGCGCGGTGAACGGCGTGCCGGCGCACGCGTCGAAGTACCTGCTCACCGAGCAGCTGCGCGACCGGATGGGCTTCCGCGGCGTGGCGATCTCCGACTGGGAGGACATCCGGTTCCTGGTGGACCGCTACCACGTGGCGGCGGACTACCGGGAGGCCATCGCGATGGCGGTGAACGCCGGCGTGGACATGGCGATGGAGCCGTCGAACGCGGCGGAGTTCACCCAGGGCGTGCTGGCGGGCCTGCGCGGCGGCGCCATCAGCGGCAAGCGGATCGACCAGGCCGTGCGGCGCATCCTGACGCTCAAGTTCGAGCTGGGGCTGTTCGAGGAGCCGTTCGTGGACCCGGCGCGGGCCGACGGCATCGTCAACGGCGCCGACCGCCCGCTGGCGCGGCGGGCCGCAGCGGAAAGTGTGGTGCTCCTGCGCAACGAGGGCGTGCTGCCGCTGTCCACCGGCGCCCGCAAGCTCGTGGTGACCGGCGACGCGGCCGACTCGGTGGCGCGCCAGCTCGGCGGCTGGAGCGTCGGCTGGCAGGGCGTGCCGGCGGGGTCCCCGCTGCCCCCGACCACCACCGTGCTCCAGGGCATCCGGGCCGCCGCGCCGAACGCGAACGTGGTCAGCGCCACCACCCAGGCCGACGCCGTGACCCAGTCGGGCGACGCGGACGCCGTGGTCGTCGTGCTGGGCGAGGACCCGGGCGCCGAGGGCGAGGCCGACACCGAGTCCCCCGCGTTGACCGCGGAGCAGCAAGGCCTGGTCGACGCCGTGCGCGCGACGGGCAAGCCGGTGGTCGTGGTCCTGCTGACCGGGCGGCCGCAGGTGCTGGGCACGGTGGCCCAGGCGCCCGCGCTGCTCGCCGGCTGGCTGCCGGGCTCCGAGGGCGGCGGCGCCGTCGCCGACGTGCTGTTCGGCGCGGTCAACCCCAGCGGCAAGCTGCCGGTGTCGTGGCCCAAGACCATCGGTGACCAGCCGTTCTCCTACGACCAGCCGCGCGGCGCGAACGCCGGCGAGAGCTCGAACTACGACCCGGCCTTCGCCTTCGGCCACGGCCTGTCCTACACCACCTTCACCACGTCCGCGCCGACCCTGAAGGCCGGCGAGGTCCGCCGCGACGGCAAGGTCGAGGTGCGGGTCACGGTCACCAACACCGGCGACCGCGACGGCGCCCTGGTGGTGCCGGTGTACGTGCACCAGCCGGTCAGCAAGGTCCTCACCCCGGACCGCCGCCTGGTGGCCTTCACGCGGGTGGAGCTGAAGGCCGGCGAGCAGCGCGCGGTCGAGGTGCCGTTCGACGTGGAGCGCCTGGCCGTGACCGCCGGCGACCTGGACGCCACCGGCAGGCCCGAGGTGGCGAAGGGCCGGTACGAGGTGCTGGTCGGCGAGGGGAGGGTGGGGTTCACGGTGCGGTGAGCAGCCCTGATATCGTGATCGGTCGTACCGCGCGGCATTCCGCTGTGGAGGAAGACCGCCCCGAACCCGGGGTGGAGCCGATCGAAGAGCGCGGTGCGACTCCGAGACCGAGGAAAAGGGTGGCTTTCGCGTGGCGAACATCAAGTCCCAGCTGAAGCGGATCAAGACGAACGAGAAGGCGCGCCTGCGCAACAAGGCCGTCAAGTCGTCGCTGAAGACCGCGATCCGCAAGTTCCGTGAGGCCGCCGAGGCCGGTGACAAGGAGAAGGCCGTCGCGCTGGCGCAGGAGGCCTCCCGCAAGCTCGACAAGGCCGTCACCAAGGGCGTGATCCACGCCAACCAGGCCGCGAACAAGAAGTCGGCGCTGGCCAGGCGCGCCAACCAGATCTGATTCTGGTCCACGGCACCGAGAGCGCCGCTCCCCCGCGAGGGGCGAGCGGCGCTCTTGCTTTCACACCGCTCCCACACCCATCACGGGCTCAGCGGCGACCGTGGACGGCGACGATCTTCAGGACCGCTCGCTCCAGGGCGTAACCCGAGTCGGCGGCGGCGCCCTTCACATCCGCGTTGAGGTCCGCGACCACCGACATGGCCGTCGCCAGCCCCCGCTCCTCCCAGCCGCGCGACTGCCCCTGCGCCTTCTTCACCTTCCACGGCGGCATCCCCAGCTCGCCCGCCAGCTTGAACGGGTCGCCCCGACCGACCGCCGACACGCGCGCGACCGTGCGCACCGCGTCCGCCAGCGCGTCGGCCACCAGCACGTGCGGCACGCCGAGCTGGATCGCCCAGCGCAGCGCCTCCAGCGCACCGGCCCGATCACCCATCACGGCCTTCTCCGCGACCGCGAACCCGGTCACCTCGGCCCGACCCCGGTGGTAGCGGCGAACCGCCTCGGCGTCGACCTTCCCGCCGGTGTCGGCGACCAGCTGCGACGCCGCCGCAGCCAGTTCCCGCAGGTCGGACCCGATCGCCTCGATCAGCGCGGCCACGGCCTCCGGGTCGGCCTTGCCGCCACCCGCCGCGCGGATCTCGTTGCGGACGAACGCCTCGCGGTCCGCGGCCTTGGTCATCTTGGGGCACTCGGTCACCCCGGCGCCGGCCTTGCGCAGCGCGGCGGGCAGCTCCTTGGCCGCCTTGCTGCGCCCACCGCCGCTGTGCACGACGACCAGCGTCACCCCGTCGGCGGGTGACTTGGCGTAGGCGATCACGGCGTCGGCGATCTCCTTGCCCACCTCCTGCGCGGCTTCGAGCGCGATCACCCGCCCCTCCGCGAACAGCGACGGGCTCACCAGTTCGGCCAGCTCCGGAGGGGTGAGCTCAGTCACCCGAACGCGGGTGAGGTCGGCCTGCGGGTCGATCTTCCGCGCGACCTCCAGGGCCCCGCGCACCGCGCGCTCGACCAGCAACTCCTCCTCGCCGATGACCAGGTGGACGGCATCGGGCGTGTCAGCGGGCGCACTCACGCGCGCGATCCTCCCACGCCCTCCCACCGTCCGGATGGTGGACGTCACTGGCTACACGTCGGGACGTGTCGTAAGTTGAGGCCACCACAAGTGAATACCGCTCATCCAGAGGGGCAGAGGGATCGGCCCGAAGAAGCCCCGGCAACCCGTCGTCCAGCGTCCGCTGAACGATCACGGTGCCAAATCCGACCCGCGACGCGGGAAAGATGAGGAGATACCTCGCGATGACTGCTGTCAGTGCGCCCTCGGCGACCACCACCTCCTTCGACCTCGGTCCGGCTCGCGCCCTGTCCTGCCGCGAGTGCGGGCACGAGACGCCGCTCGCACCGGAATACGCCTGTCTGGAGTGTTTCGGGCCGCTGGAAGTGGCCTACGACTTCGGCCGGGTCCGCCGTGAGGACATCGAGGCCGGCCCCCGGTCGATCTGGCGCTACCGCGGCCTGCTCCCCGTGCCCTCCGACGTCGAGTCGCACCCCAACACCAACCCCGGCGGCACCCGCCTGGTGGAGGCCGACCGCCTCGCCAAGGCCCTGGGCGTCCGCAAGGTCTGGGTCAAGGACGACACCGGCAACCCCACCCACTCCTTCAAGGACCGCGTCGTCGGCGTCGCCCTCGCCGCGGCCCGTGAGCTGGGCTTCAAGGTCCTGGCCTGCCCGTCCACCGGCAACCTCGCCAACGCCGTCGCCGCCGCCGCGGCCCGCGCCGGCTGGCGCTCGGTGGTCCTGGTGCCCTCCAGCCTGGAGCAGGCGAAGATCCTCATGACCGCCGTCTACGACGGCAACCTGATCACCGTCGACGGCAACTACGACGACGTGAACCGGCTGGCCCAGGAACTGGCCGCCGAGCACGAGGACTGGGCGTTCGTCAACGTCAACGTCCGCCCGTACTACGCCGAGGGCTCCAAGACGCTGGGCTACGAGGTCGCCGAACAGCTCGGTTGGCGCCTGCCCGACCAGATCGTCGTCCCCATCGCGTCCGGCTCCCAGCTGACCAAGGTCGACAAGGCCTTCCGCGAACTGGGCGAACTCGACCTGGTCGAGCAGACCCCGTACCGGGTGTTCGGCGCCCAGGCCACCGGCTGCTCCCCCGTCGCGTCCGCCTACAAGGCCGGCCACGACGTGGTCACCCCGGTGCGCCCGGACACCATCGCCCGCTCACTGGCGATCGGAGCCCCCGCCGACGGCCCCTACGTGCTGGACGCCGTGCGCCGCACCAACGGCGCGATCGAGGACGTCACCGACGAAGAGGTCATCGAGGGCATCCGGCTGCTGGCCCGCACCGAGGGCATCTTCGCCGAGACCGCCGGCGGCGTGACGGTCGCCACCGCGAAGAAGCTCATCGAGTCCGGCCAACTCGACCCGGACGGCGAAACCGTCCTGCTCATCACCGGCGACGGCCTCAAGACCCTCGACGCCCTCGGCAGCCGCATCGGCCCCCGCGCCAACGTGCCGCCGTCGGCGGAGGCCGTGCTGAAGGCCCTCCAGGACTGACACCACCACCCGAGCCACGAGCGGGACCACGAGCCGGACCACCGTCCACACCAGGACCGTCCACACCGGAACCGTCTACACCGAGACCGTCCACACCGGAGTCGCGGGCCTCGTCGGACTCACCTCCACGGAGGCCCGCCCCGGCCTGACCGGGACTGGCTCGACCGGGACTGGCTCGGCCGGGCTCGGCTCGACCGGGGCCGGCTCGACCGGGCTCGGCTTGACCCGGGCCGACCTGATCGGGGTCGGCTCGGCGCGGTCCGGTCGTCCGACCCGCTCGGGTCAAGCCCGGCGCGGCACCCCTCGACCCCGACGCGCTGTTCACCGGGCGGCTCCCGAGGTTCACAGGGCGGCTCCCGAGGTGCGCAGCCAGCCGGTGCGAGGGAAGGCGGACAGCTCCGGCAGCACGCGCGGCTCCACCGGTTCGGTGACCACGCGCCACGCGGTCAGCAGCTGCGGCCAGGGCCGTTTCGCCTTCTCCTGGTTGTAGCGCTCGGCGTGCCACTCCTCCGGCGGTATCGCGAGGTCGTCGTCGAACAGGGTGTCGGCGACCAGGCGGTACGCGGCGTCGGCGGAGGCGGCCTCGGCCGTGTGGACCACACCGGTGGTGGTGGCCCGCGCGACGATGCCGCGTTCGCCGCCGAGCCGGTCCTCGCACACGTAGTAGGTGAAGGCGGCGCGCAGTTCGTCGCGCGGCCAGGGCTGCGCCGTGTAGCCCGGCTGCCACAGCGCCCACCCCAGGGCCCGGTGGTCGCCGGGCCGCCGCCAGCCCGCGTTGAGCCTGATCCACAGGTCCTTCCTCATGGTCTGCTCCCTTTCGCGTTGTCGAGCGGACCGCCCCGGCGGACGATCCGCGGCCCCTCCGGGCCGGTGAGGACGGCGGTGTCGCCGTCCCGGTCGGTGCGCAGCACCAGCGCGCCCTGTCCCACCAGGGCGTCGACCACCACGCCGCTGGGGTGGCCGTAGCGGTTGCCCGCGCCGACGCTCACCAGCGCGACCCGCGGCCGCACGGCCGCGAGGAACGCCGGTGACGAGTACCGCGACCCGTGGTGCGGCACCTTGAGCACGTCGGCCCGCAGGTCGACGTGCCCGTCGAGCAGGTCGGCCTGTCCGGCCAGCTCGACGTCGCCGGTCAACAGCACCCGCCCCGCCGCGGTCGAGGCCCGCAGCACCAGCGACGCGTCGTTGACCGCCGTGTTCGTCTCGCCCACCGGGCCCGCACGCGGACCCAGCACGTCGAGCCCCAGCCCCGGCCAGCTCAACCGCTGCCCGGCGCTCAGCTCGACCACGCGGACCCCCGCCGCCCGCGCCTGCGCTCGCACCTCCTCCCACGCCCACTCCGGCCGGCGCGCGGGCCCCACGGCCACCGCGCCCACCCCTCGTTCCGCCAGCACCGCGGCCAGCCCGCCGACGTGGTCGGCGTGCAGGTGGCTCAGCACCACCAGCGGGATGCGCCGCACCCCCAACCGCCGCAGGCACGACAGCACCGGCACCGGATCGGGCCCGGTGTCGACCAGCACCGCCCGGTCGCGCTCGGCGGTGGCCAGGACGACCGCGTCGCCCTGACCGACGTCGCAGGCCACCACCGACCAGCCCGGAACGGGCCAGCGCGGCGAGACCACCTCCAGCGGCACGAGGACCACCCCCGCGCCGACCACCGCGGCCACGACCAGCACCCGCAGCCGCCGCAGCCGGAGGATCACCCAGCCGAGCACCAGCACCCCGGCCAGCAGCGCCCCGCCGACCCAGCCCTCGGGCCACCCGAGCGCCGCGCCCGGCACCGCCGCCGCGTGCCGCCCCACGGTGATCAACCAGCTCACCGCCGGTCCGGCCACCTCGACGACCAGCCGCGCCACCGGTTCGTGGACCGCCGCCAGCACCGCGGCCGACACACCGAGCACCGTGGCCGGCGCCACCACCGGGGCGACCAGCAGGTTCGCCACCACGGCGACCAGGCTGACCTGCCCGGAGATGCCGGCGACCAGGGGCGCGGTGGCCAGGTTCGCGGCCACCGGCACAGCCAGCGCCTCCGCGAGCCCGACCGGCACACCGCGTTCCCTCATCGCGGCGGACCACCTCGGCGCCAGCAGCACCAGCGCCGCGGTGGCCACCACCGACAGGCCGAACCCCGGGTCGGTGGCCAGCTCCGGGTCGTAGAGCACCAGGACCACCACCGCGGCCGCGAGCGCCGGCAACGCCGACCGCTCCCGTCCCAGCACCAGCGCCAGCAACGCCACCGCACCCATCACCGCGGCTCGCAGCACGCTCGGTTCCGGCCCGGCGAGCACCACGAACCCCACCAGCGCGGTCATCGCGCCCGCCGCGCACCCGCGTGGACCTATGCGGAACAGCCGCAGCAGCAACAGCACCGCGCCGCACAGGATCGCCAGGTTCGCCCCGCTGACCGCCAGGACGTGGGCGAGCCCGGCAGTGCGGAACTCCTCCACCACCCTGGGCGTGAGGCGCGAGGTGTCGCCGACCACCAGGGCCGGCAGCAGCCCGGCGGGTTCTGGTTCGAGAGCGGTGCTCGCGTCCCGAAGTCCGGACCGCAGGTCCTCTGCCACCCGCTGCCACACCGGCGCCCCGGTCGCCGCCTGCGGCGGTCCCCGGACCCGCAGGACGGCGACCGTCAGCTCACCGCCCCTGGGTGGGGCGAGCACGCCCTTCGCCGTGACCCGCTGGCCGGGCAGCAGCTCCTGCCAACCGGCGGCCGGCGCCAAGGCCACCACCCGGCCGCCGTCCACGAGGGTCGCGCGGACCAGGACCAGGTCGACACCGCCCGCTCGCGAACCGAAGCCGCTGGTGCGCAGGCCGTGGGGTCGGTCGTCGAGTTCGAAGTGGAGGGTGGCGGGCGTCCCGCGCTCGGCGTCCGCGCGCAGCGGGTGGTGGGCCGACGCGTGGGCTTGCGCGCCGATCCAGCACGCCGCCACCGGTCCCGCCACCGCGATGGCGACCGCCGCCGGGCGCCAGGGCCGCAGCACCAGACCACCGACGAGCGCCGCGGCCAGGCCGACCGCGGGAGCGGCCCACCAGGTCCACAGGAGACCGGCGAGGGCGGTGGCCCAGACGGCGAGCGCGGCCGGGACGAGGTGCGCGAGGGGGTTCACGACCCCGCCCACCCGAGACGGCGGACAACAGCGCCGACAGCGACGCGGGCAACGACACGGACGGCGGTGTGGGCAACGGCGCGGGCAGTGGCGAGGTACGAGCGGTCCTCCTTGGAGGGACGGTCGCCGAACGCGCGGCGGAGCAGCCGTTCGAGCAGCAGCCGGAGTCGACGGCGGGCGCGGTGGACGACGAGCTGCGGACGGGTCCTCCCGGTGGGCTCGACGGCGGTGTCGCCGGCGATCAGGCGGCGGAGCAGGCGGATGAGCAGCCGTCGTGCCCGACGGCGGACCCGGCGGTGGGCGGTGAGGTGGGCGTGGTGCGGAGCCGGTGTGGAGCGGACGGGGCGGAGGACGAGTCGGTCGAAGGTGTGCCGGAGGTGGAGGCGGAGGCAGAGACCGAGGTGGGGGTGGCTGCGCGTGGTGGGGGTTCGGCGCACCCTCGACCGCCTGGTCCGCTGGTGGCGGTCGGGTGGGTGGTGGTCGGTCGAGCGGTCGGCAGGTGAGCCGTCGGCGGGCGAACGGTCGGTAGGCGAACGGTCGGTGGGTCGTGCGGGTGTTGCTCCGTCGACGTCCCAGCCGGACGCGTGGCACCTCGGGAACTTCGAGCGGGTGGCGGTTTCGGGCATGGGCGCCTTGAACCCGGCACGTGCGGTGGCCGAGGTCGGCTTGTTCGGGGAAGGGCAGGCTGGGCTCATCGGAGGACTCCTCGTGATGGACGGGTCGAGTGGTTGTCGGAGTTGGCTGGTTGTCGGAGTTGCGTGGTTGTCCGGGGCCTAGTGGCCGCCTAGAGGCGGACCAGTTCGCCGAGCTTGGCCAGCTTCGCGTCGCCGATGCCCTCGATCTCGCCCAGCTGTTCGAGCGAGGTGAACGGGCCCTGCTTCCAGCGGCGGTCGACGATGCGCTGCGCGGTCACCGGGCCGACACCGGGCAGGGTGTCGAGCTGTTCCTTCGTCGCGGTGTTCACGTTCAGCGGTTGGCCCGCCTGGTCGGCCGGCTGCGGCAGGGGAACGCCCACGGCGATCTGCTCGCCGTCGGCGACCTTGCGGGCCAGGTTGAGCGAGGTCAGGTCGGCGCCCGGGTTGGGGCCGCCCGCGGCGCGCACGGCGTCGGCCACCCTGGCGCCGCTGGGCACCGTCACCAGGCCCGGTGCCGGGACCTGGCCGATGACGTTGACGACGAGCTGCTGCTCGACCTGCGTGACGGCGGCGGGTTCGGCCACCGCGAGGTCGGGTGGGCTCTCGGGCGCCGGTCGCTGCCACCACAGGGCCAGCACGACCGCGAGCACCACCCCCGCCGCGAGGCCGGCGAACAGGACCGCGCGGCGGGGCGGGAGCGCGGGGTCGGGCAGCAGGCGGCGCAGCAGGCGCCCGAGCCTGCCGGGCGGACCGACGTCCTGGCCTTCGGCATCGACGAAGACCAGCTTCTCGTCGGTCTCGGCCGCTCGGTGCCTGCCCCGCTCCTGGTGGACCAGGTCCCTCAGGCGGGCTTTCGTGGTTTCCGGTTTCGCGTCGAACATGTGATCGACGCTAGGCCGGTTGGAGCAGTCGCGGGAGTGGCGATCCCGGATCTGTGGATAACTTCCGCGTGATGGATAAACGTGGTGGATAAGCGGGCTACGAGACCCCGCCCGGCAACACCACGACGCCCAGGACGCCGGGGCCCGTGTGAGCGCCGATCACGGCCCCCACCTCGGAAACCAGGCAGCCGGCCGAGCCGGGGACGCGGTCGTCGAGCCGCACCGCGAGTTCCGCGGCGCGGTCCGGCGCGGCCAGGTGGTGGACGGCCAGCCCGACGCGGCCGGAACCGGCGGCCGCCGCGGCGAGGTCGACCAGGCGCCCGATCGCCCGCCCCATCGTGCGGACCTTCTCCAGCGGCACGATGCGGCCGTCGTCGACGTGCAGCAGCGGCTTCACCGCCAGGGCCGTGCCGAGCAGGGCCGCCGTGGGGCTGATGCGCCCACCCCGCCGCAGGTGGTCGAGGGTTTCCACGCAGAAGAACATCCGGACGCGAGCCGCCGCGTCGACCGCCGCCCGCTCGGCGTCCGCGCCGTCCTCGGCCGCGGCGCAGGCGGCCAGCACGGCGAAGCCCAGCCCCATGCCCGTGGCGCGCGAGTCGACCACCTTGATCCGGTCGGGGTCGACCTCCTCGGCGGCCAGCCTCGCGGCCTCCCACGTGCCCGACAGCTCCCGGGACAGGTGCACGGACACGATCGACCCGGCTCCCCCGTCGAGCGCCGAGCGGTACACCTCGGCCAGCTCGCCCGGCGTGGGCCGGGACGTGGTCACCCGGCGGTGCTCCCCCAGCGCCGCCGCCAGCTCCGCCGGGCCGAAGTCCACCACGTCCAACCTGCTGCGACCGTCCACGGCCACGTGCAGCGGGACGACCCGGATGCCGTGCCGCTCGGCGAACCCCTCCGGCAGGTACGCCGTGGAGTCGGTGACGATCGTGGTGGACACGAGTGCCGAGACTACGGCTCCGCACCCCCCGGGTGACCGACCGCCACGGCGCGGACCAGTTCCGCCATGGCCTCGCCGACCAGCTCATGCGCTTCCCAGCCCCAGTGCAGGCCGTCCGGGTTGCCGTGCCGGGACCGCACGTGCTCGCCCACCAGCGCGGGCACGTCCAGCAGCGGCACGCCCGCCCGCGAGGCCCACCCGCGCAGCGCGCGTTCCGCCGCCGCACGCCCGGTGTGCACCCCGCCGTACGCCGGCGCCCGGTGCACCGAGGGCGTCATGCCCACGACCCGGATCCCCGGTTCGAGGGCGTGCACCGCGCGCACCGAGTCGTCCAGGTACCGCACGGTCAGGTGCGGCGGCAACGCCACCGGGCGCCCGCCGAGCAGCCGGGACAGCACCGGCTGGAGCGCCAGGTAGGCCGCCCGCGCCCGCCGTCGCACCCGGTCCGGCCGCAGGTAGCGCAGCCCCTGCCGCCAGAACGTGGGCAGCGGCGACGGCAGCGTGTCCATGTGACCCACCGCCAGCACCAGCACGTCCGTGCGCGGCAGCAACGACCACACCCTCGGGTCGCCGGTCAGCGACCACCAGGCGTCCCTGGCCGTCCAGCCGAACCCGGCCGCCAGCTCCGCGTGCCCGCCCAACGCCGCCGCGCACACGTTCGGCCACAGCCGCGGGTGGTCCGCGGGCAGCGGACCCCGAGGCCCGTGGAACGTCAGCGAGTCGCCGAGGACGAGCAGCCTCACCTGGTGGTTCCGGCGTTGTACGACGACAGCCGCCACCGGCCGTCACCGCCCGGACGCCGCGCGAACACCGTCCAGTGGCAGTTGCCGATGCCGCCGAGCAGCCCCCAGCGGTCCACCGGCAGCTCCAGCAGCCGCCCGGTCAACGCGCTGATCAGCCCGCCGTGCGCGCACAGCATGACCGTCCCGGAGAACTCCGCGTCCACCTCGTCGACCACGGCGAGCGCGCGCTCGGAGACCTCCACGCGCGTCTCGCCCTCGGGCGGGGACAGGGTGCCGTCACCGCGCCAGAGCTCCAGCATGCCGGGCCACTCCACCTCGATCTCCGCGGTGGTCAGGCCCTGCCACTTGCCCAGGTGCGTCTCGCGCAACCGCTCGTCGATGCGCAGCGGGACCCCCGTCACCTCGGTGAACACCGACGCGGTGTCCCGCGCGCGGTGCAGGTCCGAGGCGACCACCAGCTCGGGCGCGAACCCGGCGAGGACCGGCACCGCGAACCGAGCCTGGTTCCACCCGGTCTCGGTCAACGCCGAGTCCAGGTGGCCCTGCATGCGGTTGGTCGCGTTGTAATCGGTCTCACCGTGCCGCCACAGCACGAGCCGGCTGAGGGTCATGCCTCCGCGACCTCGTCGGTCACGGGCCCGGCGTCGAACTCGATGCGCGGGCAGTCCTTCCACAGCCGTTCCAGGCCGTAGAAGCTGCGCTCCTCCACGTGCTGGACGTGCACGACGACGTCCACGAAGTCCAACAGGACCCAGCGACCCTCGCGCGCGCCCTCGCGGCGGACCGGCTTGCGACCGGCCTCGCGCAGCTTTTCCTCGACGTTGTCCACGATCGCGCCGACCTGCCGCTCGTTGGGCGCGGAGGCGATCACGAACACGTCGGTGATCACCAGCTGGTCGGACACGTCGAGCACGATCACGTCGTGCGCCTTCTTGTCGGCCGCCGCGTTCGCGGCGACCAGCGCCAACCGTCGTGCCTCGTCGGTGGCTGCCACTTCTCTCCTCATCACCTCGGCGGACGCCGATACGCCCGCACGAGTTACTGAGGGTACCGGCGTCGGGCGTCAGTCCGGCACCGAGTAGAGCCTGCGCTTCGAGATGTACTGAACGACACCGTCGGGCACCAGGTACCAAACCGGCAGGCCGGCGGCCGTGCGGGTCCGCACGTCGGTGGACGAGATGGCCATCGCGGGCACCTCGACCAGGGACACCGCACCGGGTGGCAGGTGGGTGTCGTCCAGCTCGTAGCCGGGTCGCGTGACGCCGATGAAGTGCGCGAGGTCGAACACGCGGTCCGCGCGCCGCCAGGACAGGATCTGCTCCAGCGCGTCCGCGCCGGTGATGAAGAACAGGTCCGCGCCGGGGTGCGCGGCGCTCAGGTCGGTGAGCGTGTCGACGGTGTAGGTGGGGCCTTCCCGGTCGATGTCGACCCTGGAGACCGAGAACCCGGGGTTGGACGCCGTGGCGACGACCGTCATCAGGTAGCGGTCCTCGGCCGGGCTGACCTGGCGCTCGCTCTTCTGCCAGGGCTGCCCGGTGGGCACGAAGACGACCTCGTCGAGGCCGAAGCGGGCCTGCACCTCGCTGGCCGCGACGAGGTGGCCGTGGTGCACCGGGTCGAAGGTGCCACCCATGACGCCGATCCGGCGGTTGGACATGGGACGTGAGCCTAGTTCGGGTGGCGCGCGGGCGGCCGGTCGCTCCCCGGAAGGCCGCGCCCGCGCACCGATCCCGGTCGCGCCCCGGGGGAGTGGGCCGCGTCCGCGATCGCGCGCCCCCGTCCCGAATCGGGGTCGCGCGACGGTGGGACGCGGACGCCTCGCCGCCATGACGCGATCGGGCGCGGTTCTTCCCGCGGCCGATTACTCCCGGGGCCGTTACTCCTGGGGCGCGAGCACCGTGCCGTCGGCGTCGCGCACCAGGATCGCCTCCATAGGGCACGATTCGGCCGCGTCCACCACCGAGTCGTCGGGCTCCACGGACGGGTTGACCGGTACCGACGTGCCGCCTTCGAGCCGGAAGTGACCCGGCGCGATGGACGTGCACATGCCGGTGCCCAGGCACGTGCTGCGGTCGACCTCCACGGTCCAGTGCGCCATGACCTCACCACCTGACGGGAAGGGCCTGCGGACCTCGGATCAGCCTGCCCTTCTTGAACGTGACACCACCGTCCAGCCGGAGCGACGGGAACCGCTTGAGCAGCGTGCCGACGGCCACCTGGAGCTCCATCCGGGCCAGGGACGCGCCGATGCAGTGGTGCGCGCCGTGGCCGAACGTGATGTGCGGGTTGTGCTCGCGGTGGAAGTCCACCTCGTCCGGGCGGTCGAACACCGACGGGTCCCGGTTGGCCGCCAGGTTGTTGACGAACACCGCCTCACCTGCGGCGATCGTGACGCCGGACAGCTCCACCGCGGCCGTGGCGACGCGGGGGAAGCCCGCCGAACCGCCCAGCGGGGTGATCCGCAGCAGCTCCTCCACCGCGGCGGGCACCAGCGACGGGTCGTCGCGCAGCTCCGCGAGCCGGTCGGGGTCGCGGAGCAGCAGGTAGACGAAGTTGCCGATCTGGTTGGCGGTGGTCTCGTGGCCCGCGACCAGCAGCACCACCCCGAACGACACCAGCTCCCGCGCGGTGAGCCGGTCCTCGTCGTCGTGCGCCGCGACCAGCACGGACAGCACGTCGTCGGTGGGGTCGGCGCGCTTGGCCTCCACCAGCCCGGCGATGTACCCGCGCAGCGCTTCGTTCGCCGCGACGATCTCCTCGGGCCGGAACGCGGTGATCGCCATGGCGGCGTCCGACCAGGCCCGGAACCGCCCGCGGTCCTCGACCGGCACGCCCAGCAGCTCGCAGATGATCGTGATCGGCAGCGGCATCGCCAGCGCCTCGACGAGGTCGGCGGGCGGTCCCTGCTCCTCCACCGCGTCCAGCAGGCCGTCCACGATCCTTTGGGCGCGATCGCGCAGCTGCTCGGTGCGGCGCGAGGTGAACCCCTTGGCCACCAGCTTGCGCAGCCGCGTGTGGTCCGGCGGGTCCATGCTCAGGATGTTCGTCTCGGTCGGCATGTCCGGCAGCGACCGCGGCACGTCGGCGCCCGGCTCCATCACCGCGGCGCGGCTGAACCTCGGGTCGGCGAGCACCGTCTTGACGTCCTCGTACCGGGTGACCAGCCACGCCTCGCCGCCGAACGGCAGGCGCACCCTGGCCACCGGCTCCTCGCGCTGGAGCTCCAGGAGGGTGGGGTTGAGCACCAGGTCGTCGGGCTCGGTGAACGGGTAGGACCTGATTTCCATCGGCACCCCCGTGCAAGCGTTCGCTTACATCAGACAGTAAGGATGCCGCTACGCACCGTCAACCGCTTTCCGTGCGTTCGACCAGCACGGAGCCGCCCGGGTCACCAGGGCGGCGACGCGGGCGGGGTCCGCACCCGGGGTCGGCTCACGACGTCGGCCGGACCTGCCCGTCGCCCCAGACGACCCACTTGGACGAGGTCAGCTCGGCCAGGCCCATCGGACCGCGGGCGTGCAGCTTCTGCGTGGAGATGCCGATCTCCGCGCCCATGCCGAACTCGCCGCCGTCGGTGAACCCGGTGGAGGCGTTGACCATGACCGCGGCGGCGTCGACCCGGGCGGTGAACCGGCGGGCCGCGTTGAAGTCGCTCGTCACGATGGCCTCGGTGTGACCGGAGCCGTGCTCGGCGATGTGCTCGACGGCCTCGTCGAGCGAGTCGACCACGCGGGCGGCGATGTCCAGCGACAGGTACTCGGTGCCCCAGTCCTCGTCGGTGGCGGCCACCACGCGCCCGTCGAGGGCGAACCGCTCGTCGCCGTGCACCACGACGTCCCTGGCCAGCAGCGCCTCGGTGATGCGGGGCACGAACTCGTCCGCCACGGCGGCGTGCACCAGCAGCGACTCGGCCGAGTTGCACACGCTGGGGCGGCGGATCTTGGAGTTGAGCACGATGCGCTCGGCCATGTCGAGGTCGGCGGAGGCGTCCACGAACACGTGCACGTTGCCCACGCCGGTCTCGATGGTCGGCACGGTGGCCTGCTGCACGACCGCGTTGATCAGGCCCGCGCCGCCGCGCGGGATGACCAGGTCGACCAGGCCGCGCGCGGTGATCAGGTGGGTGACCGACGCGCGGTCGTGGCACGGCAGCAGCTGCACCGCGTCCGCGGGCAGGCCGGCCGCCTCCAAGGCGTCGCGCAGGATCGCGACCAGCGCCGCGTTGGAGTGCTCCGCGGTCGAGGAGCCGCGCAGCAGCGCCGCGTTGCCGGACTTCAGCGCCAGGCCGGCGGCGTCCACGGTGACGTTCGGGCGAGCCTCGTAGACCATGCCGACCACGCCCATCGGGACGCGGACCTGCCGCAGCTCCAGCCCGTTGGGCAGGATCGAGCCGCGCAGCACCTCGCCGACCGGGTCCGCCAGGCCCGCGACCGTCTCCAGGCCGGCGGCCACGCCCTCGACGCGCGCCTCGTTCAGCGCGAGGCGGTCCAGCAGCCCCTGGTTGAGGCCGGCGGCGCGGCCCGCTTCGACGTCCTTGGCGTTGGCCTCCAGCACCTCGGCGGCCCGGGTGCGCAGCGCGGCGGCCATCTCGTGCAGGGCGGCGTCCTTGCGCTCACGGGTGGCAAGGACGAGCTCGTTGGCGGCGACACGGGCGCGCCGGGCCGCGGCGCGCACCTGTTCGCGCAGGTCGTCAGTCACGCGGATCAGCCTACGGTCACCCGGACGTGGCTGTCTGCGAGGTTCTCGCGGATCGGAACTGTCGGGGACGTCTGCCAAGGTGTTCGACATGGACGACGGTGCGCTCCGCGAACTGGCAGAGGAACGGCTGAGGGCCCTGGCCGGCCCTTCGGCCGTGCTGCGCGACGACCAGTGGACGGCGATCCACGCCCTGGTCGCCGACCGGCGGCGGGCGCTGGTGGTGCAGCGGACCGGGTGGGGCAAGTCCGCGGTGTACTTCATCGCCACGGCGCTGCTGCGGTCGCTGGGCGAGGGCCCGACGGTGATCGTGTCGCCGCTGCTGGCGCTGATGCGCAACCAGGTCGAGGCCGCGGCGCGGGCGGGCGTGCACGCGGCGACGATCAACTCGGCCAACACCGACGAGTGGCAGGACGTGCAGGACCGGGTGGCGGCCGGCGAGGTCGACGTGCTGCTGGTGTCGCCCGAACGGCTGAACAACCCGGATTTCCGGGACTCGGTGCTGCCCTCGCTGACCGCGTCGGCGGGGCTGCTGGTGGTGGACGAGGCGCACTGCATCTCCGACTGGGGCCACGACTTCCGGCCGGACTACCGGCGGCTGCGGACGCTGCTCACCGAGCTGCCCGCGGGGGTGCCGGTGCTCGCCACCACGGCCACCGCCAACGACCGGGTGGTGCGGGACGTGACCGAGCAGCTGGGGCTCGGCGCGGACGCGGACGCGCTGGTGCTGCGCGGGCCACTGGACCGCGAGAGCCTGCGGCTGTCGGTGGTGCGGCTGCCGACCGCCGAGGTCAGGCTGGGGTGGCTGGCCGAGCGGTTGGCCGAGCTGCCCGGGTCGGGGATCGTCTACGCGCTGACCGTGGCGGCGGCGGACGACGTGGCGGCGTTCCTGCGCTCGCGCGGGTACGAGGTGGTGGCGTACTCGGGGCGCACCGACCCGGCCGAGCGGCAGCGGGCCGAGGCCGACCTGCTGGCCAACCGGGTCAAGGCGCTGGTGGCGACCTCGGCGCTGGGCATGGGGTTCGACAAACCGGACCTGGGCTTCGTGGTGCACCTCGGCGCGCCGGCCTCCCCCATCGCCTACTACCAGCAGATCGGGCGGGCGGGGCGCGGCGTGGAGCGGGCCGAGGTGCTGCTGCTGCCCGGCCCGGAGGACCGGGACATCTGGGCGTACTTCGCGTCGCTCGCCTTTCCACCCGAACGAGTGGTGCGGCAGGTGCTCGACGCATTGTCACCGGATCGAGCGATGTCAACAGCCGCCCTGGAGCCCATAGTGGAATTGTCGCGCACCCGCCTCGAAGTGGTGCTCAAGGTGCTCGACGTGGACGGGGCGGTGCGGCGGGTTCGCGGCGGGTGGGTGTCGACGGGGCGGCCGTGGTCCTACGACGCCGAGCGGTACGGGCGGATCGAGGAGGCCCGGCGGGTCGAGCAGCGGGCGGTGCTCGACTACCTGGCCACCGACGGCTGCCGCATGGAGTTCCTGTTGCGGCAGTTGGACGACCCGCACGCGGCGCCGTGCGGGCGGTGCGACAACTGCACGGGTGTGCGGCCCTCGGCGGAGGTGTCGGAGACGGCGGCGTCGGCGGCGCGGGAACGGCTGCTCCGACCGGGCGTGGAGGTGGAGCCGCGCAAGATGTGGCCTACGGGGATGGCGGCGGCCGGGGTGGCGCTGTCCGGGAAGATCCCGGCGGGCGAGGCCGCGTCGACGGGCCGGGCGCTGGGTCGGTTGACCGACATCGGCTGGGGCAACCGGTTGCGGGCGCTGTTCGCCGAGGAGGACCGGGAGCTGCCGGAGGACGTGTTCGCCGCGTGCGTGAAGGTGTTGGCCGCGTGGGGCTGGGCCGAGCGGCCGGTGGGTGTGGTGACGGTGGGGTCGCGGACGAGGCCGGGGTTGGTGGGCAGCTTCGGGCAGCGGATCGCGTCGGTGGGGCGGTTGCCGCTGCTCGGGCAGGTGTGGCTGGGCGAGTCGACGCACCGGGCGAACAGCGCGCAGCGGTTGGCGGGGCTGGTGCGGGAGGTGAGCGGACCTGATCTGTCCGGTGTGGACGGACCGGTGCTGCTGGTGGACGACCGGGTCGACACCGGCTGGACGATGACGGTGGCGGCGCGGGAGCTGCGCCGGGCGGGAGCGACGGCGGTGTTGCCGTTCGCCTTGGCGGTGACGGCATGAGGTCGGCGGCGAGGGCACGGGCCCCTGACGGACGGCGCGGCGACGAGCGGTGTCGGTGATGGGCGGCGGTGCAAGTGGCGGCGGCAACGGGTGGCGTCGGCGGCGAGCGGGTCCGCCGGCAGGCGGGAACGGTGGTGGCAGGTGAGAGCGAGATCCGACCGCGGGTGAGAACCGCGGTGGTGCGAGGTCGTGGCCGGGGCATCAGGCCGGCGGCCAGGCGTGAGATCGACAGCGAGGGGGTGGGCCGGTGGTGATGGGGTGAGGTTGATGGCGGAACGAGTGGTGCTGCGTCCGTTCGTGATGACTGACGCGCCGGTGCTCGCCGAGTACCGGTCCGACCCGCACGTGGCTCGCTACCAGGGGTGGGAAGCGCCGTTCTCCCTGGTGCAGGCCGAGGAGTTCGTGCGGGAGGTCGGGGTGCTCGACCCGACCGGACCGGGGTGGTTCCAGTTCGCCGTCGAGGTGAGCGGCGAGCTGGTCGGCGATGTCGGGGTGAACCTGCACCACAACCGGATGCAGGCGGAGATCGGCTACACGTTGGCGACCGCGCACCAGGGACGCGGGTACGCGACGGAAGCCGTGCGGCGACTGCTGGAGCACCTGTTCGACGAGCGCGGGCTGCACCGGGTGGCCGCCGAGTGCGACGCGCGCAACGAGCGGTCCGCACGGCTGCTGACCCGGCTCGGGTTCCGGCAGGAGGGGCACCGGGTGCGGAGCACGTGGGCGAAGGGCGAGTGGACCGACGACCTGCTGTTCGCGTTGCTGGCCGAGGAGTGGAGGGAGCACATGATCTGAACTGGTGAAGGGGTGTGACCCCGGCTTCGGCGGTTCGGTGGAGGATCTACCGACTCCGGCGACTTTGTGGTTGTGTCCAACCATGGCTGTCGTCGGCGCCCAGCACCGCCTGCCCGTGCGCAAGCTCGTGGCGGCGTCGATCGGCAACGCCATCGAGTGGTACGACTGGAGCATCTACGCCACCTTCAGCATCTATTTCGCCACGCAGGTCTTCCCCAAGGAGGACGCGCGGCTCGCGCTGATCAACACGTTGGCGGCGTACGCGATCGCGTTCTTCTTCCGGCCCCTGGGCGGTTACCTGCTGGGTCGCTTCGCCGACCTGCGCGGGCGGCGGAAGGCGATGCTGCTGACCATCGTGCTGATGGCGGGCGGGTCGGTGGCGATCGGCCTGCTGCCCACCTACGCGCAGGTCGGGTGGTTGGCGCCGGTCCTGCTGCTGCTCGCGCGCATCGCGCAGGGCCTGTCGCTGGGTGGTGAGGTGTCGAACGCGTCGGCGTACCTGGCGGAGATCGCGCCGCCGGGGCGGCGGGGGCGGTACTCGGCGTTCTTCTACATCTCCACCGGCGCGGCGGTGCTGGTGGCGTCGCTGCTGGGCTTCGTGCTGGCGCGCACGCTCAGCCCCGAGCAGCTGTCGTCGTGGGGGTGGCGCGTGCCGTTCCTCATCGGCGGGGTGCTGGGCCTGGTGGGGCTGTGGATGCGGCGGAGCCTGGAGGAGACCGAGCAGTTCGAGCACAACAAGGCGAAGGCGCGGCAGCTGGAGCGGCCGCTGCTGATGACGTTGCGCGAGCACCCCGCGGCCGTGGGGCGGCTCGTCGGGTTCAGCATGCTGTCGACGCTGTGCTACTACACGTTCTTCAGCGCGCTGACGCCGTTCGCGGTGACCCAGCGCGGCGCGGACGCGGTGGACGTGTTCCTCGCCCTGTCGATCGCGACCGCCCTGTTCATCGCCCTCCAGTACCCGATGGGCGCGCTGGCGGACCGCTACGGGCGCAAGCCCCAGCTGCTGTGCTGGTCCGGGGCGACGGCGCTGCTCGTGGTGCCGCTGTCCGCGCTGATCGGTCCCGGTGTGGGCAACCTGCTCATCGTGTTCTGCGTGGGCCTCGGCCTCTACACCGCGATGACGTCCATCGCGCCCGCGGTGATGAGCGAGCTGTTCCCGACCGAGCTGCGGGCCCTGGGCATCGGCTCCTGGTACAACCTGACGGTCGCGCTGTTCGGCGGCACCGCGCCCCTGGTCATCCAGTGGATCGGCGGCGCGTTCTTCCTCTACGTGGGGATCGCGGCGGTCGTGGCGTTCCTCGTGATCGCCACCATGCCGGAGACCAAGGGCATCGAGCTGCGCTGACCGCGACGAGGCCTGTAACAGGTTCTGTGCGGGGACTGGGACGGGCCTGCGCGGGGACCCGGGACGGTTCTGCGCGGGGCCTGTGACAGGTCCGACGGGGCCGGCAACAAGCCCGTGGCAGCGGACCTACGGCCGCAGCGGCACCAGGTCGTCCGCGTGCACGACCTCGCGGCGCTGCTCGGCGGGCAGGTCGGCGCTCTTGCGGCCGATCAGGCCCGGCAGCTCCGCGGCGTCGAACGCCACCACGCCGCGCGCCACCACGTGGCCCGACGGGTCGACCAGCTCCACCACGTCACCGGCTTCGAACGTGCCCTCCACGTCCGTGATGCCCGCCGCCAGCAGCGACCGCCGGCGGCCGACGACCGCGGCGACCGCGCCGTCGTCCAGCCGGAGCCTGCCGGTCGCGCCGGCCGCGTGCCCCAGCCAGAAGCGGCGCGCGGTCAGCCTCGGGCCGGTCACCGCGAACGCCGTGCCGACGTCCGCCGCGCTCAGCGCCCGCGTCGCGTCCGCCGCGCCCGCCAGCAGCACCGGGATGCCCGCCGACGCCGCCAGGCGGGCCGCCGCCAGCTTGGACGCCATCCCGCCGGTGCCCAGGCCGGACGCGCCGGCCGAACCCGCGCGCACGCCGTCCACGTCGGACGGGCCGCCGACCTCGGTGACGCGCTGGGCGCCGGGGCGGCGCGGGTCGCCGTCGTACAGGGCGTCGACGTCGGAGAGCAGGAACAGCGCGTCCGCGCCCACCAGGTGCGCCACCAGCGCGGCCAGCCGGTCGTTGTCGCCGAACCGGATCTCCTCGGTGGCCACGGTGTCGTTCTCGTTGACCACCGGCACCGCGCCCAGCGCCAGCAACCGCGAGAACGTGCGCTGCGCGTTGCGGTAGTGCGCCCGCCGCACGACGTCGTCCGCGGTCAGCAGCACCTGCCCGACGGTCAGCGAGTACCGGCCGAACGAGTTCGCGTACGCGTGCGCCAGCGCCAGCTGCCCGACGCTCGCCGCCGCCTGCTGCGTGGCCAGGTCGCGCGGCCGCCGGGTGACGCCCAGCGGCGCCAGGCCCGCCGCGATCGCGCCGGAGGACACCAGCACCACCTGGCTGCCCGCCGCGCGGCGCGCCGCCACGGCGTCCACCAGCGCGTCCAGCCGCGACCGGTCCAACCCGCCCTGGGCGGTGGTCAGCGACGACGACCCGACCTTCACCACGACCCGGGACGCCGCCGACACGGCCTGCCGGGCGGGCGACAACGCCGTGGAGGCGATCACTCGTCGTCCTCTTCGGCGTCCTCTTCGTCGTCGTGCTCGCCGTACTCACCGGGCAGGCGGCGGGCCTTCTTCGCCGCCAACCGCTCGGACGCGCCGACGCGGGTGTTCTGCTCCAGCCGCGCGTCGGTGCCGCGACCGGTCATGGTCATGGCGATGCCGGCGGGCGTGGTGGGCTCCCAGTCGAACACCAGGTCGCCGATGGTGACCTGGCAGCCGGGCTCGGCGCCCATCTTGACCAGCACCTCTTCCACGCCGAGGCGGGCCAGCCGGTCGGCGAGGTAGCCGACGGCCTCGTCGTTGTTGAAGTCGGTCTGCCGGATCCACCGCTCGGGCCGCTCGCCGCGCACGATGAAGCCGCCCGGCGCGCCCGGGTCCTCCTCGACCGTGAAGCCCTGGTCGTCCAGGGCCTTGGGCCGCAGCACGATCCGCGTCGACTCCTGCTTGGGCCGCGACGCCCGGTACTCCTCCACGACCCGCGCCAGCGCGAACGTCAGCTCGCGCAGGCCCTCGCGGCTGGCCGTGGACACCTCGAACACCGGCAGGCCGCGCGCCTCGACGTCCGACCTCACCAGCTCGGCCAGGTCCTTGGCCTCCGGGATGTCGATCTTGTTCAGCACCACCACGCGCGGCCGGTCGGCCAGGTCGTCGGCCAGCGACGGCGTGTACTGGGCCAGCTCCGCCTCCAGCGCGTCGATGTCCGACAGCGGGTCGCGGCCCGGCTCGTAGGTGGCGCAGTCCACCACGTGCACCAGCACGGCGCAGCGCTCGATGTGGCGCAGGAAGTCCAGGCCCAGGCCCTTGCCCTCGGCCGCGCCCGGGATCAGACCGGGCACGTCGGCCATGGTGAACACGGTCTCGCCGGCGGTGATCACGCCCAGGTTCGGCACCAGCGTGGTGAACGGGTAGTCGGCGATCTTCGGCTTGGCCGCGGACAGGACCGAGATCAGCGACGACTTGCCCGCCGACGGGAAGCCCAGCAGGCCCACGTCCGCGACGGACTTCAGCTCCAGCACCAGGTCGCGCGCCTCACCGGGTTCACCCAGCAGGGCGAACCCGGGGGCCTTGCGGGCCTTGGACGCCAGCGAGGCGTTGCCGAGGCCGCCCCGACCGCCCTGGGCGGCGATCAGCCGGGTGCCCTCGCCGACGAGGTCCGCGACCAGCTCGCCCTCGGGCGTGAGCACGACCGTGCCGTCGGGCACGCGCAGTTCGAGGTCGGCGCCGTTCGCCCCGTCGCGGTTGCCGCCCTGCCCGCCCTTGCCGCTGCCCGCCGCGGCGTGCGGGCGGAAGTGGAAGTCGAGGAGCGTGTGCACCTGCGAGTCGACGACCAGCACGACGTCGCCGCCCTTGCCGCCGTTGCCACCGTCCGGGCCGCCCAGCGGCTTGAACTTCTCGCGGTGCACGGAGGCGACGCCGTTGCCCCCGTCACCTGCGGCGGCGTGGATGACGACCCGGTCGACGAAGCGGGACACGGGGGTGTTTCCTTTCAGCAGAATCAAACGAGGGGCGGGAGCCGGAGTGCACCGGTCCCGCCCCTCGTCGAGGCTCGTGCGCGGCCTTGCAGGTCAGGCGACCTCGGCCGGAACGATGTTGACGGTCTTGCGACCGCGCTTGACGCCGAACTCCACCGCACCGGCGGACAGGGCGAACAGCGTGTCGTCCTTGCCGCGGCCGACGTTCACGCCGGGGTGGAACTTGGTGCCGCGCTGGCGGATCAGGATCTCGCCGGCCTTGACGACCTGACCACCGAACCGCTTGACCCCGAGGTACTGGGGGTTCGAGTCACGGCCGTTGCGGGAGCTGGAGGCGCCCTTCTTGTGTGCCATGGCTAGTCAGATCCTCACTTACCGGTGATGCCGGTGACCTCGACGCGGGTCAGCTTCTGGCGGTGACCCTGGCGCTTGTGGTAGCCGGTCTTGTTCTTGAACTTGTGGATGCGGATCTTGGGACCCTTGGTCTGCTCGACGACCTTGCCGGTCACCGAGAACTTCGCCAGGGCGTCGGCGTCGGAAGTGACGTCGGAACCGTCCACAACGAGGAGCGGCGCCGCGAAGGTGATCTCGGAGTCGGGCTCGCCTTCGAGCTTCTCGACCTCGATGACGTCGCCGACAGCCACCTTGTACTGCTTGCCGCCGGTCTTGACGATCGCGTACATCGGGACGGAAGTCTCCTGCTACTCGACGGGACGGGACGCGCGCGCCTGAGCCGCACTGGAAGAGCGGGCTGGGCTTCACGCGACAGGGCCCACCGGATGGCGGGCCGCGTATCAGGTTACGTGGCAGTGGACAGCGGGGTCAAACCGGGGTGGGTTGACCTGAGAACCGCTGCTCAACGCCCCTGCCACGAACACCGGGCGCCTCGGCCGCGAACGAAGGGGTCCCCCGCGGGTGGGGCCCCCTCGCACTCAGCCAACCACGTGGCGCCGACGGTGCGGGTTGGAAACGGCCGCCCTGTGGACAACTCGGCGTTGTCCACAGGGCGGCCGTTTCGGCTGTGCTCGGGTCAGGCTTCCTTGACCCCGCCCAGCGGCGGACCGGCCGGGCGGGAGGCGGCGCGCCGGGGGGCGCGGCGACGGGCGGTCGCCGCGGGGGGCGCGGCGTCCGGGGCGTGGCCGTTGAGCGGCTGCTCCGGGACCTGGACCTCCGGGGCGGCCTCGGCAGGACGCTCCGCGGCGACCTTGGACGGCTCGGCGGCCTTGGACGGCTCGGCCGCCTTCGGCTGCTCGACCGACTTCGGCTGCTCGGCGGCCGGGGCCTCAGGGGCCTTCGGCTGCTCGGCCGCCGACCGGGACTGGGCCCTGGAGGCCCGGCCCCTGGGGGCCTGGTCCTTGGAAGCCCGGTCCTGGGGGGCCTGGCCTGCGAGAACCTGACCAGCAGGAGCCTGACCAGCGGAGGGCTGGGCAGCGGAGGCCTGGGCAACCGGAGCCCGACCAGCGGAGTCCTGGCCGGCGGGGGCCTGGACGACAGGAGCCTGGGCAGCCGGAGCCTGGGCGGCAGGGGCCTGATCCGTGCCCTGGCCGGTCTCGGCCGGGTGCTCCGGGCCGTGCTTGACCACGGCTCCGGCTTCCCGGCGGGCCCGGCGGCGCTGGCGGCGCTCGCGCTTGGGCGCCTCGGGCGCGGCTTCCTCCTCGATCACGGCGGCCAGGGGCTCGTCCGACGTGGGCTGCTCGGCCACCGCCTGCGGCTCCTCGGCGGGGGGCGGGGTCTGCCCGGTCGCCGGGCGCGGCACCTCGACGACCGGCTCCGCCACCGGCTCGGCGACCTCGGCGGACTTGCCCCGGCGGGACTTGCGGCCGCCGCCCTGCTGTTGCTGCTGCTGCTGGGCCTGGCCACCGCCGTTGCCGTTGCCGCCACCACCACCACCGTGGGTGTGGACCGGCTCGGTCGTCACGATGACGCCACGCCCGCGGCAGTGCTCGCAGGTCGCCGAGAACGCCTCCAGCAGGCCCGTGCCGACCCGCTTGCGGGTCATCTGCACCAGGCCCAGGGACGTGACCTCGGCCACCTGGTGGCGGGTGCGGTCGCGGCCCAGGCACTCGGTCAGCCGGCGCAGCACCAGGTCGCGGTTGGACTCCAGCACCATGTCGATGAAGTCGATCACGATGATGCCGCCGACGTCGCGCAGCCGGAGCTGGCGGACGATCTCCTCGGCCGCCTCCAGGTTGTTGCGCGTCACCGTCTCTTCGAGGTTTCCACCCGATCCGGTGAACTTGCCGGTGTTCACGTCGATGACCGTCATCGCCTCGGTGCGGTCGATGACCAGGTAGCCGCCCGACGGCAGCCACACCTTGCGGTCCAGCGCCTTGAGCAGCTGCTCGTCGATGCGGTACTCGACGAACGCGTCGTTGTTGCCCACGTGCCTGCGCAGCCGTTCCTGGAGGTCCGGGGCGACGTGGCGGACGTAGCCGTCGATGGTGTCCCAGGCGTCCGAGCCCTGGACGACGAGCGTGGAGAAGTCCTCGGTGAACAGGTCGCGCACGACCTTGACCAGCAGGTCCGGCTCTTCGTAGAGCAGCTGGGGCGCCTGCGCCTTGGGCGTGGCCGCCTTGTCCTTGATGACCTGCCACTGCGCCTGGAGGCGGGTGACGTCGCGGGCCAGCTCCTCCTCGGCGATGCCCTCCGAGGCGGTGCGGATGATCACGCCGGCGTCCTCGGGGACGACCCGCTTGAGGATGTCCTTGAGGCGCTTGCGCTCGTTGTCGGGCAGCTTGCGGCTGATGCCGGTCGCGCCGCCGCCCGGCACGTACACCAGGAAGCGGCCGGGCAGGCTGATCTGCGTGGTCAGCCGGGCGCCCTTGTGGCCGACCGGGTCCTTGGTGACCTGCACCAGCACGCTGTCGCCGGTCGACAGGGCCTGCTCGATCTTGCGGGCCTTGCCCTCCAGGCCGGCCGCGTCCCAGTCGACCTCGCCCGCGTAGAGCACCGCGTTGCGGCCGCGGCCGATGTCGATGAACGCCGCCTCCATCGAGGGCAGCACGTTCTGCACCCGGCCGAGGTAGACGTTGCCGACCAGCGAGCCCGAGCCGGCCGAGGTGACGAAGTGCTCGACCAGGACGCCGTCCTCCAGCACGCCGATCTGGGTGCGGTCGCCGCGCTCGCGCACCACCATCGTGCGCTCCACGGCCTCGCGGCGGGCCAGGAACTCGGCCTCGGAGAGCACCGGGGCGCGGCGGCGGCCGGCCTCGCGGCCGTCGCGGCGGCGCTGGCGCTTGGCCTCCAGCCGGGTCGAGCCGCGGACGCTGCGGACCTCGTTCTGCGCGGCTTCGGAGTCGGCCTTGTCGTCGCGGGCGTCGCGCGTCTCGCGGACGTGCACGACCGTGTTCGGCGGGTCGTCCTCGGTCGGGGCGGCCTCGTCGTCCGCGCCGGTCTTGCGGCGGCGGCGGCGACGGCGGCGACGGCTGGAACCGCCCTCGCCCTCGTCCTCGTCGGCGGGCTCCTCGGGCGCCTCGGCCTCGACCTCCGGGGCCTCGGCGACCTCCTCCGCGCCCTGCTCGTCGTCGTGCTCGTCGCCGACGCCCTTGCCGCGGCCTCGACCACGCCGACCGCGGCGGCGGCGACGGCGGCCTTCGCCCTCGTCACCGGCGTCATCGGCGCCGTGCTCGTCGCCCTCGAGCTCGTCGGCCTCGTCGTCGTCCTCGACGACCGGGGCCTCGACCACCGGGGGCGCCGGGGGCAGGAACACCGCCGACGGCGGTGCGAACAGCGGGGTGAGCGGCGCCACGTCGCGGGCCACCACCACCGGTTCCTCGGTGTGCTCGTCCACTTCGCCGGTGACGATGTCGTCCCAGTTCAGCAGGCTCTCGGCAACCTTGAGCGCCAGGTCCCGGCTCACGCTCGACTGCGCGCTGCGCACCGACTCGCCGAGGTCGGCGAGGGCGGCCAGGACGTCCTTGCTGCTCGCGTTGAGCAGCTTCGCCAGCGCGTGCACCCGGAGCTTGGCCGGGAGTTCCGACAGGTCGGGGTGCACAGGTGTGGCGTTACCCCCGCCGGCGCCGCCGGCGGGCTTTTCCGTGTTCGACAAAGCAGCTCCTCCGCCCCCGGGCGCGTCTCGACCGACGCGGCCGCGCAGGGGCCTCTCTCGTCACTCACCGCCGCGGCTGGCGGCGGGAATCCTTGCCTCGCGCTGTGGCGCCCGCCTGGGGCGTGCGGCACAGCAGGTCGGTTGCAGCTCCTCCTCGACGACGCCGTCAGCGCCGCTCCGGCTGCTCGGTCAGACCTCCGCCGCCCTGTCCGGGGTCAGCGGGTCGACCAGGCCGCCATCGTCGTCGAGCCGCCCCTGCGCCATCCGGGTCGCCTTCGCGGGCACCGGCGGAACCAGGTCGGCGACGACTCTGAGCGCGCTCAGCACGTCGTCGGGTCGAACGGTAGGCGTTGTCTGCCGTACGACCGTCATGAGTATCCCACACGGTTGTGACAAATCCCCGGCATCGTGTCCCGCATCGCTCGAATGCGCCTCTACCTGGGCCGACACGAGGGCGGGGCGGACGTCGAGCACCTTGCGGCCGTCCTTGGTCAAGCGCTCCACCTCGACGGACGTCGCGGCGAGCAGCGCGGCCACCGCTTCGGTCAACCGTTCGGGCGACACGCCGGGCAGCTCCAGCCGCCACGCGCCGGCGTCGATGCGCTCGGGCAGGTTGCCGCCCGCCGACTCGACGACCTCCAGCACGTCCAGCCCCGGCGGCAGCGCGGCGTCCAGCTCGGCGCGCAGCGCGGCGGGGTCCACCGGCTCCACGACCTGGACCTCGACGTACTCGGCCTCGCTGGCCACGCCGGTCGGCGCCGCGCCGACCCATGACACCTTCGGGTGAGGGCTGAAGCCCTGGGAGTAGGCCATGGGCACACCGGCCCTGCGCAGGGCGCGCTCGAAGGTCCGAGCGATGTCGCGGTGCGAGGTGAACCGCAACCGGCCGCGCTTGGCGTAGCGCAGCCGAAGCTTCTGCACGGGCGCGGCCGACGGATTGGGCTGCTGCTGGCGGCTCAGTGCTACTCCTCCTGGGTACCCGGGTGGTGCCCGTTCGGGGGTGAGCACCCCAACGGTCCACGTTCCTGCTCCACGAGGACGGTACCTTGGACCCGATCGACACCGTTGAGCTTGTCCGCACCGCGCGGCCTGACTACCGTCCGGCAACAGGGGTCACATCGACGGCCAGCCGGTCGAACCGGTCTGAGTCATGGAGGTCCACCGTGCCTCTGCTCCGCCGCGTCCGAGCGGTCGCGGTCAGCGCGGCGCTGCTCGCGACGGGCAGCTTCGCGGTGAGCGCGAACGCCCAGGCCGCCCCCGAGGAGGCGCCACCACCCGCCGACTGCGTCGAGCACGGCTCCGCGCTCCGCTACCTGGTCGTCTTCGAGCCCGGCACCAGCGCGCCGCTGGCCGAGGCCGGGATCGCCGCCGCGTGCGGCGCCACGACCAGCTACCACCCGCAGATCGCGGTCGCGGTGGCGGTCTCGGCCGACCCCGGATTCGGCTCGCGGATCGGGCCGCACCGGGCCTACAGCGCGCAGCTCGACGGCCTGTCCAAGCGGACCGGCGCGCCCGCCCGCAAGAAGGACGGCGACGAGGTCGCCGGCACCCGCACGGCCGAGGGCGCGGTGGACCGCACCGCCGAGCAGTGGGACATGGACCTCATCCGGGCCGCCGAGGCGCACGCGGTGAGCACCGGCAGCCGGGACGTGGTGGTCGGCGTGCTCGACTCGGGCATCGACCCGACGCACCCGGACCTGGTCGGCGCCCTGGACCCGGAGCTGTCCGCGGGCTGCACCACGGGCGTCGCGGACCCCGCGACGGCCGCCTGGTCGCCCACGACGTCCGCGCACGGCACGCACGTGGCGGGCGTCATCGCGGCGGCGGACGACGGCCTGGGCACCACGGGCGTGGCGCCGGGCGTGCGGATCGCGTCGGTGAAGGTCGTGGACGACGACGGGTTCATCTACCCCGAGTACGCGGTGTGCGGGTTCATGTGGGCCGCCGAGCGGGGCATGACCATCACCAACAACAGCTACTTCATCGACCCCTGGGTGTTCACCTGCCAGGACAAGGCGGGCCAGGCCGTGGTCTACGAGGCGGTGCGGCGCGCGGTCGAGCACGCCACCGCGCGCGGCGTGCTCACCGTGGCGGCCATGGGCAACTCGGCGGCCGACCTGACCAAGCCGGCCCTGGACCCGCAGAGCCCCACCAACGCCGCGTCGGAGGACGTCAAGCCGCGGCCGGTGGACAGCTCGTGCCTGGTGCTGCCCGCGCAGCTGCGCAACGTGGTGGCGGTGTCGTCGGTGGGCGCGGACCAGGTCAAGGCCGGGTACAGCTCGTACGGCCTGGGCGCGGTGGACGTGACCGCGCCGGGCGGCGACCGCAAGCAGCAGCCCGACGACGGCCGGAGCGGGTGCGTGCTGTCGACCGTGCCCGCGGGCTACGACTACTCCTGCGGCACGTCGATGGCCGCGCCGCACGTGTCCGGGGTGGCCGCGCTGCTGGCGTCCCGGCACCCGCAGGCCGACGCGCCGGAGCTGAACCGGATGCTCAACCAGCAGGCGGAGACGCTGCCGTGCCCGGCGGACTACGACCTCAACGGCACCGGCGCGCAGGACGCCTACTGCACCGGCTACTCCGAGTACAACGGCTTCTACGGCCACGGCCTGGTCGACGCGCTGGCGGCCGTCCGGGACTAGGTCCGGAAATTCCCGGGGCCCGAGCGGGCCCCGGGACCGGGTCAGCGCTTGGCCAGCGCCGGGTTGAGCACGGGCGAGCCCTTGCCCACCGGCGAGATCGGCAGCAGCGCGCGGCCGGACGGGCCCACCTCGATGTCGGTGCCCATCGCCGGGCACACGCCGCAGTCGAAGCACGGCGTCCAGCGGCAGTCGTCCTGCTCCCGCTCGTCCAGCGCGTCCTGCCAGTCGGCCCAGAGCCACTCCTTGTCCAGGCCGGAGTCGAGGTGGTCCCAGGGCAGGACCTCCAGCTCCTCGCGCTCCCGGGTGGTGAACCAGGCCAGGTCGACGCCCAGCGGCTCCAGCTCGGCCGCCGCCGCGTCCACCCACCGCTGGTAGGAGAAGTGCTCGGACCAGCCGTCGAACCGGCCGCCCTCGCGCCACACCCGCTCGATGACGTGCCCGATGCGCCGGTCGCCGCGCGAGAGCAGGCCCTCGACCAGCGACGGCTTGCCGTCGTGGTAGCGCATGCCGATGTTGCGGCCGAGCGCCCGGTCCGAGTTCACGGCCTCGCGCAGCTTGCGCAGGCGGTCGTCGACCGTGTCCGGGTCGCACTGCGGGGCCCACTGGAACGGGGTGTGCGGCTTGGGCACGAACCCGCCGATGGAGATCGTGCAGCGGATGTCCTTGCGACCGGACACCTCGCGACCGGCGCGGATGACGTTCTTCGCCATCTCCGCGATCTGGAGCACGTCGTCGTCGGTCTCGGTGGGCAGGCCGCACATGAAGTACAGCTTCACCTGCCGCCAGCCCGCCTTGAACGCGGCGCTGACCGTGCGGATCAGGTCCTCCTCCGACACCATCTTGTTGATCACGCGCCGGATGCGCTCGCTGCCGCCCTCCGGGGCGAACGTCAGGCCCGAGCGGCGGCCGTTGCGGGACAGCTCGTTGGCCAGGTCGATGTTGAACGCGTCCACGCGCGTCGACGGCAGCGACAGGCTGGTGTTGGTGCCCTCGTAGCGGTCGGCCAGGCCCTTGGTGACCTCGGCGATCTCCGAGTGGTCCGCGCTGGACAGCGACAGCAGGCCGACCTCCTCGAAACCGGTCGCCTCCAGGCCGCGCTGCACCATCGCGCCGATGCCCTCGATGGACCGCTCGCGCACCGGGCGGGTGATCATGCCCGCCTGGCAGAACCGGCAGCCGCGGGTGCAGCCGCGGAAGATCTCCACGCTCATCCGCTCGTGGACGCTCTCCGCGAGCGGCACCAGCGGCTGCTTCGGGTACGGCCACGCGTCGAGGTCCATCGTGGTGCGCTTGAACACCCGGTAGGGCACGCGCTCGCGGTTGGGGACCACGCGCTGGATGCGCCCATCGGGCAGGTACTCCACGTCGTAGAAGCGCGGCACGTACACGCCGCCGGTCTCGGCGAGCCTGGTCAGGACCTCGTCGCGGCCGCCGGGGCGGCCCTCGGCCTTCCACCGCCGGACGATGTCGGTGATCTCCAGGACGGCTTCCTCGCCGTCGCCGAGCACGGCCGCGTCCACGAACGCGGCGACGGGCTCCGGGTTGAACGCGGCGTGCCCGCCGGCCACCACGATCGGGTGGTCTTCGGTGCGGTCGGCGGCGTGGACCGGGATGCCCGCGAGGTCGAGGGCGTTGAGCATGTTCGTGTAGCCCAGCTCGGTGGCGAAGCTGACGCCGAACAGGTCGAACTCCCCGACCGGGCGGTGGCCGTCCACGGTGAACTGCGGCACGCCGTGCTCGCGCATCAGCGCTTCCAGGTCGGGCCACACCGCGTAGGTCCGCTCGGCCAGCACGTCCGGCTGCTCGTTGAGCACCTCGTAGAGGATCATGACGCCCTGGTTGGGCAGCCCGACCTCGTAGGCGTCGGGGTACATCAGGGCCCACCGCACGGCCGCGGCGTCCCAGTCCTTGACGGTCGCGTTGAGCTCCCCGCCGACGTACTGCACCGGCTTGGACACCCTGGGCAGCAGCGGCTCCAGGGCCGGGAAGACTGACTCGACGCTCACGCCGACCAGGGTAACCGGTGGTGCGGAGCCGCCCGCCCGCCCCGGCTCAGGTCAGCAGCAGCTTCCCCAGCCGGCGCGACGCCACGACCACCCCGACCACGGCCATCACCACGAAGTAGGCGGCGTGGCCCAGGTCGCCCCACCCGACGTAACCGCTGGTCAGGCCCCTGAGCAGCTCGATCGCGTGGTACAGCGGCGTGCACCGGACCACGGTCTGCAACCAGTCCGGGTACACCGACAGGGGGTAGAACGTGGTCGAGAACAGGAACAGCGGCAGCACGGCCAGCTGGACCAGGTCGAAGTCCTGCCACGAGCGCATGTAGGTGGCCGCGGCCATGCCCACGGCGGCGAACGCCAGCGCGACCAGCAGGCACACCGGCAGCGCGAGCAGCGCCCACGGCGAGTCGACCAGGCCGAACGCGAGCATCACGCCGAGGAAGCCCGCCGAGTACAGGCCGCCGCGGATCAGGCACCACGCCGCCTCGCCGACCGCGATGTCGACCGGGCCCATCGGCGTGGCCAGCACCGCGTCGTAGGTCTTGGCGTACTTGAACTTGAAGAACAGGCCGAACGTCGCGTCGTACACCGCGCCGTTCATCGCCGACGCCGCGAGCAGGGCCGGCGCGACGAACGCGGCGTAGTCGACCGGACCGTTCGGGCCCTGGACGGTGGCGACGAGCTGCCCGAAGCCGAACCCGAGGGACAGCAGGAAGAACAGCGGCTCGAAGAAACCGGAGACCACCGCCATCCACGCGCGCCGGTTGACCAGGTAGGAGCGCTCGACCAGGGCGTGCGGGCGGCCCGCGTACAGGCCGGGCGGCACGACGCGGAACAGCAGGCCGCCGCGGCTCCGCGGTTCGACGGGGTCGAGGGTGCGGGTCATGCGGCGAGCCTCCGGTGGAAGTGGTGGCGGCCCAGCGCGACGCCCGCGGCCACCAGCGCGCACAGGTAGGCGACGTGGCCGAGCGCGGGCAGCGCGCCGAGGGTGCCGAACGCGGCGCCGCGGGCCAGCTCGATGCCGTGCCACACCGGGGTGGCCCAGGCCAGCGGGTGCAGCCAGGCGGGCAGCTGGTCCAGCGGGAAGAACGCGCCGGTGAACAGGGTCATCGGCATCAGCACGAACCGGAAGAGGGCGTTGAACGAGTCCGGTTTCTCCCGGGTCGCGGTGAAGGCGACCACGGGCGCGCTGAACGCCATGCCGGCCAGCACCGCGAACGGCACCGCCAGCACGGCCGAGGGGCTCGTGACCGCGCCCAGCGCGGCGGCGACGGCCAGGAACACCGCGGTGCACACGGCCAGGCGCAGCGCGATCCACAGCAGCTGGCCGTACAGCACCTGCGCGGGCGTGACCGGGGTGGACACCACGCCGAAGTAGGTCTTCTGCCACTTGAACGAGGACAGGATCGCGTAGGTCGACTCGAACATGGCGTTCTGCGCGGCGGTGAGCACGAGCAGCGCCGGTGCGAGGAACACCACGTACGGGTGACCGCCGGTGGCCTGGCCCGCCTGGACCTGGGAGCCGAAGCCCAGGCCCATGGCGAGCAGCATCAGCACCGGCTGGAAGAAGTTCGAGATGACCGTGGCCCGCCAGTTGCGGCGGTACCAGGTCCAGTGCTTCTCCACCGCGATCAGCGCGGCGTGGAACGAGCCCAGGACGCGTGGTTCCACCGGTCAGTCCACCAGGGTCCGGCCGGTGAGCCGGAGGAACACGTCCTCCAGGCTGCTGCGGCGCACCAGGCTCGACACCGGCCGCACGCCCCGCGCGTGGGCCGCGGCCAGCGCCGCCTCGCCGTCCGCGGTGTAGAGCAGCACGCGGTCGGGCAGCACCTCCACCCGCTCGGCCAGGTCGCGCACCTCGGCGGCGCTCTGCTCGCCCGGCGGGAAGCGCAGCTCCAGCACCTCGCGGGTGGCATGCTGCCGGATCAGCTCGCCGGGCGACCCCTCGGCCGCGATCCGGCCGCCGTCCATCACCACCAGCCGGTCGCACAGCTGCTCGGCCTCGTCCATGTAGTGGGTCGTGATGATCAGCGTGACCCCGGACTGCTTGAGCCGGAACAGCCGGTCCCACAGCAGGTGGCGGGCCTGCGGGTCGAGGCCCGTGGTCGGTTCGTCGAGGAGCAGCAGCTCCGGGTCGTTGACCAGGGAGCGGGCGATCGTCAGCCGCCTCTTCATGCCGCCGGACAGCGGCTCCACCTCGGCGTCGGCGCGGTCGGTGAGCTGGGCGAACCCCATCAGCTCCACGGCCTTCTCGCGCACCGCGGCGCGGCTGAGCCCGAAGTAGCGGCCGTAGACCTCCAGGTTCTGCCGGACGGTCAGCTCGTCGTCGAGGTTGTCCTGCTGGGGCACGACGCCGAGGCGGGCGCGGATCCGCGGGCCGTCGGTGTCCGGGTCCATGCCCAGGACCCTCAGGACGCCGCCGGAGCGCGGCGAGACGCAGGAGATCATGCGCATGGTGGAGGACTTGCCCGCGCCGTTGGGTCCGAGGAAGCCGAACGCCTCGCCCTTGCGCACCTCCACATCGATCCCCTGGACGGCTTCGAACGTGCCGAAGCGCTTGGTCAGCGCCTCGGCCTCGACGAGGGTGGTGGTCACGCGATCACGGTAGCGGCGGGGTACGACAGGCAGGACGCGGTTTTCCCGTGCACCGGGAGCGGTGGAGGGGCGGGCCGCACGCGAACGGCCCGGACCGCCGAGCGGTCCGGGCCGTCGGGGCAGCAGCTCAGAGGTTCGGGAACCAGAGCTTGATCTCGCGCTCCGCCGACTCCGGCGAGTCCGAGCCGTGGACCAGGTTGAACTGGACCTCCAGCCCGAAGTCGCCGCGGATGGTGCCCGGGGTGGCCTTCTCCACCGGGTCCGTGCCGCCCGCCAGCTGGCGGAACGCGGAGATCGCGCGGGCGCCCTCCACCACCACGGCGACCAGCGGGCCACCGGTGATGAACTCCACCAGGTCGTTGTAGAACGGCTTGCCGTCGTGCTCGGCGTAGTGCTGCTCGGCCGTCGCGCGGTCCACGACGCGCAGTTCCAGGGCGGCCAGCTTGAGGCCCTTGCGCTCGATGCGGGAGATGACCTCGCCGACCAGGCCGCGGCTGACGCCGTCGGGCTTGACCAGGACCAGGGTGCGCTCGCTCACGGCGGTCGATACTCCTTCGTGGGGATTCGTGCAACTGCGGCCAAGGGTAGCCGGGGCTGCCACAGTGTCCGCCGTGACCACCGAGAAGCCCCACCTGGCGCCCGCCGTCACGGCGGCCGCCGTGATGTTCGTGCTGCTGCGCCTGCTCGCGGTGTCGCACTACGACTGGCACGTGGCGTTCGCGCTGCTGCACACCCTGGACCTGGAGGACGCGCCGGGGCTGTTCCTGGGCACGTTCATGGCCGACTCGCGCATCAGCAGCGCGCTGCTGGTGCTGATGGTGCCGTTGACGGTCTTCTACGCGGTCGGCACGAGGTCGCGCGCGGCGCCGTTGGCGGTGGCGGTGCTGGTGGCGTTCCTGGTCGCGCACGTGCTGACCTACCACCGCTGGTGGGTGCCGGTGGCCGCGGTGGCGTTGACCGCCGTGCTGGTGCTGGTCAGGCGGTGGTCGGGTGCGGTGTTCGTGCTGCGGCGGTTCGGCTGGGTGGTGGGCGCCGTGGCGCTGGTCGTGGCGGCGGTGGTGGCCACGCCGTGGGTGCCGCGCGAGCGCGTGGAGACCACCGGTGAGACCTTCGAGGCCTACGTGGTGGAGACCAGTCCCGGGTTCCTGAAAGTGCTCGGCGCGCAGGAGCGGGGGTTCCGCATCCTGCGCGCCGAGGACGTCCGGTCACGCGTCGAGCTCGCCGATCACTGACGGGCGATCACCAGCGCGTCAGCACCACCACCGAGCGGGCGGGCACGCGCACCGAGCCGTCGGCCACGACCGCCCGGTCGCCGCTCAGCTCGTGGTCGCGCCAGTCGCCGGCGACGGTCACCGACTTCTCCACCGGGTACGGGTTCACCACCACGAGCACCCCGTCGAGGGCCGGGTCGACGTCCGGGCCCGCCTCGTCGTCGAGCAGCGCCGCCACCACGCCCGGCTCGGCGGCCGGGAACGACAGCTTCTGCTGCACCAGCGCCGCGTCGCCGAGCGTGAACAGCGGCGAGGACCGGCGGATCCGCAGCAGCTCCAGCGTGTTGTCCACGGCCGCCCGCATGTCCTCCGACGACGGCTTCAGCGCGGCGTCCGCCAGCAGCGGCGCCGAGTGGGGCCACTTGTCCTCGTTGTCCGCCGCCGGCGGCAGGCCGCGCCCGAACCCGTTGTCCCGCAACGACGGGTCGTAGCGGTTGAACCAGTCGCCGGAGTCGTAGCTGTTGCGGTCCAGCGACTTCGAGCGCAGGAACTCCGCGCCCGCGTGCAGGAACGGCTGGCCCTGGCCCAGCAGCACGGGGGCCAGCGCCACCTTCTGCATCCGCACCCGGTCCGCCATCGACGTGCCGGCCGGCAGCTTGAACACCTGCGAGTCGAACAGCGTCTCGTTGTCGTGCGCGTCCACGTAGGTGATCACGTCGGCGGGGCCGCCGGTGTACCCGGCGGGCGAGCCGTTGTACGGCACGTCCCGGCCGCCGACCACGCCGCCGGAGGTGGACTCGAACCGGTAGGACGCCATGTTGCCCGCCATGCCCAGCTTCACCAGGTCGGTGTAGTTGGCCAGCCGCGCGGCCACGTCGCCGTTGGCCGGCGAGCCGTTCGGGTCGCCCGCCAGGCCGGAGGCCAGGCCCTGGACCCGCGGGTCCTCGTCGAACGGGCCGCCGCCGCGCACCGCGTCGCGCAGCCGGTCGCTGAACGTGCCGATGCCGGTGCCCGCCAGGTTCGCCTGGGTGGCCTGCTCGAACCGGGCGCCGCCGGCGACCTCGCCGAAGTCCCAGCCCTCGCCGTAGACGCGGATCGCCCTGCCGTCCACGCCGTCGCGCTCGACGGTCAGGGCGTCCAGCGCCGCCCGCACCGCCAGGACGTTCTCCTTCGGGTGGTGGCCCATCAGGTCGAACCGGAAGCCGTCCACCTTGTACGTCCGGGCCCAGCGCACCACCGAGTCCACCACGAGCTTGCCCATCATGGCGTGCTCGGTCGCGGTGTTGGAGCAGCACGTGGAGTTGGCCACCGTGCCGTCGGGGTTGAGCCGCTGGTAGTAGCCGGGCACCACCTTGTCCAGCACGGACGTCGGCGCGTCGCCGTGGGCGGCCGTGTGGTTGTAGACCACGTCCACGACCACGCGGTTGCCGTTGGCGTGCAACGACTTCACCATCTCGCGGTACTGCCTGGTCCGGGCCCAGCCGTCCTGCGCGTCGTCGGTGGCGTAAGAGCCCTCGGGCACGTCGTAGTGGAACGGGTCGTAGCCCCAGTTGAAGCCGTCCTTCGCGGCCGTCGCGGCCACGCACCCCTGCTGCGCCGGCGAGTCCGGCGGCAGGGAGGCCAGGTCGCAGGCCGGCCGCTGCTGGTCGGCGCGCTTCTCGGGGATGGTCGCGATGTCGAACGTCGGCAGCAGGTGCACGGTGTCCAGCCCGGCTTCGGCGAGCCGCCGCAGGTGCGCCATGCCGGTCGACGACCGGTGCGTGAACGCCTTGTACGTGCCCCGGTCCGCGGCGGGCACCGACTCGTCGCCGATGGAGAAGTCCCGCACGTGCAGCTCGGTGATGCCGTGCTCGGTGGGGTCGCCGCCGAGGCCGCGCGCCACCTCGCCGCCCCAGCCGTCGGGCATGGTGCGGGCGTCGCCGAGGTCGGCGAACTGCGAGTGCGTGGAGTCCACCGACAGCGCCACCGAGTACGGGTCGGTGACGGTCGTCGCGCGCCCGGCGACGGTCACCTCGTACCGGTAGTAGCGGTCCTCCCAGTCCCCGGAGGCCGACCACGCGCCCGACGCGTCGTCCCGGGCGAGGTCGACGACCCGGACCGGGTCGCCGGACGGGCGGTCGAACAGCTGGAGCCGCACCGACGACGCGGTGGGCGCCCACAGCCGCGCGGTGACCCGGTCGCCCTCGAACACGGGGCCGTAGGTCAGCTTCGCGGCCTCGGCGGCGTACCGGTCGTCCAGCACGCCGGCGACCTGCACGCCCGTGCGGTGCCGCAGGCCGCCGCCCGGGTCGACGTGCACCGCGGACAGCCTGCCGCGCAGCGCCTCGTCGACCCGCGCGGTGTCGCGCACCCGGAACACCGGCAGCCCGCGCAGGTGCGGGAACCGCTCCGGCACCGCCTCCGCCGACGGCTCCAGCCGCAGCACCTTGCCGTCGTGCTCCAGGCGGTAGCCGTCGGAGGCCGCCACCGGCACGTCCCACACCACCAGGTCCCTGGTCACCCAGATGGCCTTGGCCCTGGTCAGGTCGTCCTCCACGCCCTCGCCGCCGGACGGCGGCAGCACGTAGGAGATCGAGCCGTCCGGCTTGGCCGAGCCGGAGACGTGCCAGACCTCGTGGCCGGTGCCGGTGACGTCCAGGAACTGGTCCGCGCCGGGGTCCTTGGCGTCACCGCGGTGGATGATGTTGCTCAGCCCCGCCGCGCCGGGCTCCAGCGCCACCGACCAGAAGACGCCGAACCCGTCCGAGCCGTCCGGCACGCGCGACTGGTTCCAGCCGGGGCTCGGCTCCAGCGAGCCGGTCCAGTGGTAGAGGGTCCAGTCGGTGTAGTCGCCGTCGGGCCGGTGGTAGTGGATGACCGCGCGGTTCTCCGCCGCGGCCCGGCTCGCGCGCACCGCGCCACCGTTCACCCACGCCCGGCCGGCCGTGCGCCCGGTGGCCTCGACGGTCCCGTCCCGCACCACCGAGAACTCGACCGGCGAGGTGGTCGGGACGGTCGCCACTCCCCCGGTGAACGGGTGGTCGGTCGTGCCGACGCGGACCACCGCGCCGGTCGGGTCGCCCAGGTGCGTCACCACGGCCCGCCCGGTGGCCGCGACCTCGTTGGCGTGCACGGCCGCGTCACCCTGCTTGAGCCACACCTGGGGTGTGGCGCCCGGGTCGACGAACCGGTCGCCGTCGGTGTCCTTCTCGTCGCCCTTGTGCGCGATGAGCCCGACCGAGCGCGCGCCCGGCTTCAGCTTCACCCAGGCGAACCGCCCGTACGGGGTCTCGCCGGCGAACGGCAGCGGCGCGTCCCACGTCGGCGCGCCCTCCACGTCGCCCCACACGTGCAGGCCCCACCCGTCGTAGTCGCCGTTCGGGCGGTTGTAGTGCACGACCAGCCAGTCCGAGGAGCCGGCGGCCGGCGGCTGCACCGGCGGCGCGGCGACCAGGCCGAGCTTCGCGCCGTCCGCGCCGAGGTCGCCCCTGGCGTCCTTCGCGACGACCCGGACCTCGACGGTCTTGCCGACCGCCGCGCCCGGCAGGGACGCCAGGTCGGCGAACACCCGGTACGGCGCGGCGTCGTCGGTGCCCAGCACCTGCCAGTCGCGCTGCCCCTCGACGCGCGCGGCGAACGTGGCCTGCGCGTACGGCGAGGTGACGCCGTCGGCGCGCAGCTCGACCCGGTCGTCCAGCACCGTCCCGGTCGGCGGGACGGCCAGCGTCGGCGCGGGCGTGGCGGCGCGCAGCGTGCCCGTGCCCCTGAGGACCAGGGCGGACAGGGCGGGCACGGTCACCTCGACCCTGCCGTTGACGGCGTTGACCTGCGAGCCGGCGGCCGGCCAGACCGGTCGGTAGCCGGCGCCCGCCGCGGGCACCTCGACGGTCGCGGGCGCGGTGCCCGCGTTGGCCACCACCAGGTGCTCCACCTGCTGGGAGCGGCCGGTGCGGCTGAACGCGATCACGTCGCCCCGGGCGAGCTCCAGCGACTGGTTGCCGTCCTTCCACACGGGGTCGCGGTCCACGAACCGCGCCAGGTCGCGCAGCTGCCGGTACAGCGGGTGGTCGGTGCGGAAGTTGTCGACCGCGCCGGTCCGGTCGCTGCCGACCAGGTCCTCGGCGGCGTACTCGGGTGTCCTGGACGCGAACATGTCCTGGCGGGCCGCCTTGTCGCCGCCGCCGCCCGCGAAGCCCTGCTCGTCGCCGTAGTAGACGACCGGGTTGCCGCGCCACAGGTACATCAGGGCGTTGCCCAGCTCAAGCCGCTCCAGCAGCTCGGCCTCGGGCACGCCGGGCCGGTTCTGCCGCACCATCCACGCGATGCGGCCCATGTCGTGGTTGCCCAGGAAGGTCGGCAGCGAGGAGGCGTTGGAGTCGGCGTCGGTGTACCGGTCGTCGTCCACCAGCACCTGGCCGAGCCGGTCCGCGCCGCCGCCGGACAGGAAAGTCGCCGCGCCGCTCTGGAACGGGAAGTCCAGCGCGGCCTGCATCCCGCCCTCGGTGGTGTAGCGCGAGGTGACCGCGGGGTCGGCGTCGAAGACCTCGCCGAACACGAAGAAGTCGCGCTTGCCGCGCCGCTCCGCGTACCGCTTCACGTGCGGGGCGAGCGCCTGCCAGAACTCCATGTTGACGTGCTTGACGGTGTCCACGCGGTAGCCGTCGATGCCCAGGGTGTCGATCCAGCTGGTGAAGATCCGCTTCATGCCCTCGACCACGGTCGGGTGCTCGGTCATGAGGTCGTCCAGGCCGTGGAAGTCGCCGTACTCGGCGGATTCGCCGCTGAACGTCGAGTCGCCCCGGTTGTGGTAGAGCTGCGGGTCGTTGAGCCAGGCCGGGGTCTTCTCGCCCTTGACCACCGGCGTGTACGGCGCGGTGAGCCTCGGGAAGTCCTCCTGCCCGGCGATCTCGGCGATGTCGACCGGGTTGCCGCGCTCGTCCAGGTAGGGCTCCGCGCCGGTGCTGACGTAGCCGTACTCGCCCTCGGCGTGGTCGATCAGGTCGGCGGTGTGGTTGGCGACGATGTCGAAGAAGACCTTGATGCCGCGCCGGTGCGCGTCGCGGATCAGCCGCCGCATGTCGTCGGTGGTGCCGAAGTGCGGGTCGAGCCGGGTGAAGTCGGTGGTCCAGTACCCGTGGTAGCCGGCCGAGGCGTCGTCGCCGGAGCCCTGCACCCAGCGGTTGCGGAACATCGGGGTCATCCAGATCGCGGTGACGCCCATGCCGTCGAGGTAGCCGAGCTTGTCGTGGAGCCCCTTGAGGTCGCCGCCGTGGTAGAAGCCCTTGTCGGCGGGGTCGAAACCGCTCTTGAGCCGGTCGGCCTCGTCCGTGCCGCCCCGGTCGTTGGCGCGGTCGCCGTTGGCGAACCGGTCGGGCATCACGAAGTAGAACCGCTCACCGGTCAGGTCGCCGCGCAGGGCGTCCTTCGCCAGCCTCCGGTCGTCGCCCCGCGCACCGGGGGCGATGTCGGTGACCGCGCCCACGGCGAGTCGCTCCGCCGCAGGCGCGGCGACCGCTGTCGGTGGCGAGAACGGCACTACGGCGAGTGCGATGAGTGCGGCGACGGCCCGACGCATCGCGACCTCCTTGTCGCAAGATCTTGCAAACCCCACCCGACGAGCGCCGGGGCGAGGTGCACCAAATCACGACAACGAGGGCGGAACAAGGCCCAGAAGGTTGCAACTCCTTGCAGGATCTTGCGTCACCCCGCGTACGGCTCGATGCCCGCGGGGCCACGCCGGCGCGGCGGCCCCGACACGCGCCCTGGCCCGCTCGCCCACTCGAAAGTACTTTCTAGGTGGAAAGTCCTTTCTGATGACCGGGGGTCGCGGTGGACGAAGCCGAGAGGGCGTTGGCCGAGGTGCGGCGCCAACGAGAGGCGATGGCGGAGCGGGTGAGCCTGCCCTGGTGGTTCCGCGTGCTGTTCGCGGCGGCCTGGGGCGGTGTGCTCGCCGGTCCCGCGTTGATGCGCGACCACGAACGGCTGAGCGTGCCGGAGTTCCCCTACGTGCTGGTCGCCGTGGTCGTCCTGCTGGTGACGCTGGCGGACTACCGCCGCCGGTCGGCGCTGCACACGGTGGTGCGCAGCCGCGCCTACCCCTCGTTGCGCGGGCAGGTCCCGGCCACCGCGGCGGTGTTCGGTGGCGGCGCGGCGGTCGTGTGGGGGTTGACCCTGGCCGGTTTGCCCCACCAGGCGCTCACGTGCGCGCTGGTCGTGGCCGGCCTGGGGGCCGCGCAGGCGTGGCGGGTCAACACCGCCATCCGCCAGGACGTGCTGGCGGGCGGGTGACCGCGGACGAGCCGCCGCCCTCGGGCCTCGACGCCGTGATCCACCCGTTGCCGCGGCTGTCGCTGTGCGCCGCACTGGCAGCCGGTCCGGAGTGGGTCGAGTTCGCGGTCGTGCGCTCCACCACGGGGCTGAGCGACTCGGCGGTGTCCAAGCACTCGCGGGCGCTCGAAGAGGGCGGGTACGTCGAAATCCGCAAGGGCGCCGTCGGCCGGCGCCCGAAGACGTGGCTGAGGCTGACACCGAGGGGACGTGACCGGCTGGAAGGGCACATCGGCGCTCTGCAACGGCTGGTCAACGCCAGGTCGGACGACGCTCGGCGGACCGCGGGGGACGCCGGCTGACGCCGGTGGCGCGGAGGGATCGGTCGGATCCTCCGCACCACCGGCGTCCCCGCCTCAGCGCCGCGGCTGGAGGGTCTTGCTCCACAGCGACCGCCCGGCGATGTCGCGCAACCACACCGTCAGCTCGCCGTCCCGCGACACCTCGACCTCGCCGAAGTGCTGGAACCCGTCCAGCGGCGTCGTGTTCGCCGCCGGCGGCGCGTTGACGAACACCGCCTCCGGCCCGAACGTCGGGTCCAGCGCGTTCGGTCCGAACGCGCCCGCGTTCAGCGGACCCGACACGAACTCCCAGAACGGGTCGAAGTCCTGGAACGCCGCCCGCTCCGGCGAGTAGTGGTGCGCCGCCGTGTAGTGGACGTCGGCGGTCAGCCACACGGTGTTGCGCACGCGCCGGCGCTTGATCTCCCGCAGCACCCGCGCCAACTCGTGCTCACGCCCGCCCGGCGCGCCCGGCAGGCCGTTGGCGACGCCCTCGACGTCCACGCCGTCGGGCACGGTGAGACCGATGGGCAGGTCCGCGGCGATGACCTTCCACGTTGCGGTGCTGCGGTCCAGCGAGTCGACCAGCCAGCGCGCCTGCTTCTCACCCAGCACGTGCCCGACGCCGTCGCGCGGCGAGGTGTTGGCGTCCTTGTAGGACCGCATGTCCAGCACGAACACCTCGACGTGCGCGCCGTACCGGAACTTGCGGTAGACCCGCCCGTCCACGGCCCGCAGCGGGTCGATCGGCTGCCACTCGTGGAACGCCCGGAACGCCCGCTCGGCCAGCACGTCCACCCGCTTCTCGGTGTAGAGCGGGGAGTCCAGGATCTCACCCGGGTACCAGTTGTTGGTCACCTCGTGGTCGTCCCACTGCACGATCATGGGCACCTGCGCGGCGAACGAGCGGTACTGCGGGTCGAGCAGGTTGTAGGCGAACTGGCCCCGGTACTCGTCCAGGGTCTCGGCGACCTTCAGCTTCTCCGGGATGACCAGGTTGCGCCACACCCGGCCGTCCGGCAGCGCCACCGACTCCCGGAGCGGCCCGTCCGCGTACACGGTGTCGCCGCTGTTGATGAAGAAGTCCGGCCGGCGGGCCGCGACGGCGCCGAAGATCGGCATGCCGCCCAGGTCCGGGTTGCTGCCCCAGCCCTGCCCGGCCACGTCGCCGGACCAGGCGAACCGCACCTCCTCGCGCCCGATCGGCGCGGTGCGGAAGCTGCCGGTCACGGCCTCGCTGCGGGCGCGACCTCCCAGGTCCTCGGCGACCACGCGGTAGTGCACGCGCCGACCGGCGGGCAGCCCGCGCAGCCGCACCCGGCCCGTGCCGCCGGTCTCCGGCGTGAGCAGCGGGCCGCGCACCACCCTGGAACGGCGGAACGACGGGTCGCCGGACACCTCGACCAGCATCCGCGCCGGCCGGTCGGCCCGCGTCCACACCAGGCCGCCGTCGACGGTCACGTCACCGGACTGCACGCCGTGCGTGAGCACCGGGCGGTTCCGGCCGTGCGCGAAGGCCACCCCGCCGGGCACGAGCGCCGCGGCCGCACCGATCGCCCCGGCGCGCAGCAGCGTCCGCCGGTCCATCCGTCCACCAGTCATGCGGGGTTTGTAGTCGGCGAAGCCGAACCCGGGGTGAACGCGCCGCGAACGCCGCGCGCCTCACTGCTGCTGACTGGGCAACCGCCCCTCGGCCATCCGCTTCGCCACGTCCCGCCGCAGCCAGAACAGGTACACCCACACCAGGCTGAACACCACGCCGATGATGCCCAGCGCGACCATCGCGAACCACCCGGCGATCATCACCACGTGCAGCGCGACGATCACGTACGCGCTCCACGAGCGCTTCAGCAGCGCGCACGTGCCGAGGAACGCGACGATCAGGCCGAGCACCAGGTACCCGGTGCCGCTGCCGATGCCGCCACCCAGGTTCGCCACCACCGGCAGCGCCAGGGCGACCACGACGGCCTCCAGGATCAGCGTGCCCGCCATGATCCCCCGGAAGCCCTTCATCGGGTCCTTCTTGGGCGCGGGGGCGGTCATGAGGGCTCCTTGCCGAACAGGGCCCGCGCCTCGCCCGCGGTCACCACCGAACCGGTCACCACCACGCCGCCGCCGGAGACCGCGTCGCCGTCGTCGTTCTCCTCGGCGAGCCGGACCGCCTCCTCCAGCGCGTCGGGCAGGTGCGGCTGCACGAGCATCCGGTCCTCGCCGAAGATCGGGATGGCCACGCCGGCGAGCAGGTCGGGGTCCATGGCGCGGGGCGAGGAGTTCGCGGTCAGCACGACCTCCTGCGCCACCGGCTCCAGCGCGGACAGGATGCCGACCGCGTCCTTGTCGTCCATCACGCCGACCACGGCGACCAGCTTGCGGAAGCCGAACTCCTCGTCCAGCGCCTTCGCCAGCGCCTGCGCGCCGTGCGGGTTGTGCGCCGCGTCGACCAGCACGGTCGGCGCCGAGCGCACCCGCTCCAGCCGGCCGGGCGAGGTCACGCCGGCGAACGCCTCGCGCACCGCCTCCACGTCCAGCTGCCGGTCCGCGCCCGCGCCGAAGAACGCCTCCACGGCGGCCAGCGCCAGCACCGCGTTCGCCGCCTGGTGCGCGCCGTGCAGCGGCAGGAAGACGTCCTCGTACACGCCGCCGAGGCCCTGGAGCCGCAGCACCTGGCCGCCCACCGCGACGTCGCGCTGGAGCACGCCGAACTCCGAGCCCAGCCGCGCGACCGCGGCGCCCACCTCGGCGCACCGCCGCAGCAGCACCTGCTCCACCGCGGCCTCCTGCTGCGCGAGCACGGCGACCGCGCCGGGCTTGACGATCCCGGCCTTCTCCTCCGCGATGCCCGCGAGGTCGCTGCCCAGGTACTCGACGTGGTCGAGCCCGATGGGGGTGATCACCGCGACCCGTCCGTCGACGACGTTCGTGGCGTCCCAGGAGCCGCCCATGCCGACCTCGACCACGGCGGCGTCCACCGGCGCGTCCGCGAACGCGGCGAACGCCATGCCGGTGAGCACCTCGAACTTGCTCATCGGCACCTCGTTGCGCCCGTCCACGATCGCCACGTACGGCTCGACGTCCCGGTAGACCTCGACGTAGCGCTCGGGGCTGATCGGCGCGCCGTCCACGCTGATCCGCTCGGTGGCCAGCTGGAGGTGCGGGCTGGTGTACCGGCCGGTGCGCAGGCCGACGCGCGTGAGCAGCGCGTCCACCATGCGCGAGGTGGACGTCTTGCCGTTCGTCCCGCCCACGTGCAGCACCGGGTAGGAGCGGTGGGGGTCGCCGAGCAGGTCGACCAGCTGCCCGATCCTGGTCAGGCTCGGTTCCAGCTTGGTCTCCGGCCAGCGGGTGTTCAGCTCCGCCTCGGCCTGGCGCAGGTCGTCCAGCGCTCCCGCTTCGAACCCGGTCACGACCGCGCGCCCGCGTCTTCGGGGCGCTGGGCCGGTGCGGTGGGGGTCTCGGTCACGGTGGGAGTCTACGGAGGCGCGGGTATCGACTTCTCACCAGATACCTGGTAGCGCCCCTGACGTGTGATGCTGTCGCACGGCAGGGGACCCGCGCCGGACCACCCGGTCCGGCGGTCCCGGTGAGGGGGCGTGCGTCGAGGTGATCGGGAGACCGGCGTAGTGGACGAGTACCGCATCGAGGACCACCCGGACCTGCGGGACGACGGGTGGGCGCGGGAGGCCGCGCGGCGGGCGGAGCGGGAGGCCAGGGTGCGGCGGCTGCGCTCGTGGCGGCCCCGCCGACGGGTCCTGGGCGGCCTGGCGATCGCCGTGGCGGCGGTGCTGCTGGCGTGGGCGGTGATCGCCACGGGGTCGGGCGAGCCGGACGCGTTCGACCCGGACGAGCCGTTCGCGCGCACGACCGCGGCGGACTGGGCGGACGGCGCGGACGGGGTGGTGGCGCCGGAGGCCGCGGCGGTCGGCGGGTTCACCGCCGAGCGGGTCGCCGACGCCTACGCGCGGGTGCGGCAGGCCGTGGTGACGGCGCGGCTGGACCGGCGGGTGGTGGCCGACCACGACCTGGAGCCGCTGTTCGCGCTGTTCGCCCCGGACCTGCGCGACTCGCTGCGCACCCTGTTCGACGGGCGCAACGACGGCGAGGCGGCGCTGGTGGCCACGCGCGCGGACCCGGGCTCGCGGCTCGCGGAGGCGGAGCCGAAGGTGCGCGGCAAGATGGCCGCCGAGGTCGGTCCGGCGGGCGAACTGGTGGTGCGCACCGACTACACGATCGCCTACGCGTTCCGCCCCGACCGGCCCGAGGCGGTGCGCGGGCCGCTGGACGCGGTGGCCGTGGCCCGGTTCCAGGTGCGGTACGCGGTGCGCTCGGGCTCGCCCGGCGTCGAGGGGCTGTGGGCCGACGAGTCCGTCGGCACGCTGCGCTCGATCGCGTGCACGGCCGCGAAGCGCGGCTACCTGGCGCCGGCCCTGGCCGAGCCGGGCTTGCCGCCGGGGTTGGACTTCGACGTCGCCGTGCCCGCGTCACCGACCGACGGCTGCCCCGACTGAACAGGGCGCGGCGAGGTCACTCGTTCGGCCGATTCGCCGGTGGGTGACGCCGCTCACAATTGACGTTGATCACTGGTTCCGCCGCAGGTGAGGGCGCCGGATCCACGGGCCGGACAACCCCTTGGGGCCCGTGGGCAGCGGCCGTGCGCCGGCCTGCCCGGGGCGGTCGATCGGGGAGACCGCCGGCGTGCTCGCGCGGGGTGCGCCGGCGGCGCGAAGGCCTCGCGGGCGCCCGGTGGGGGCAGAATGGGCGGCATGGAGCGCAGGCCACCGGAGCAGGACGTCGACGAGTCGCGGCTGGAGGTCGGCGAGCCGAAGCGCTGGGCGGCGGGGCTGCCGGGGGTGGCGGTGTCGCTCAAGCGCGGCGTGGAGCAGATGGGCGTGGCGCGGACGGCGACCACGCTGCGGCTGCTCAACCAGCGGGAGGGCTTCGACTGCCCGGGGTGCGCGTGGCCGGAGCCGCAGGGGCACCGCAGGCTGGCCGAGTTCTGCGAGAACGGCGCCAAGGCGGTGGCCGAGGAGGCGACCAGGCGGCGCGTCGGCCCGGAGTTCTTCCGGCGGCACCCCGTCGCCGAGCTGGCCGGGAAGACCGACTACTGGCTGGGGCAGCAGGGCCGGATCACCGAGCCGGTGGTGCTGCGCGAGGGCTCGGCGCACTACGAGCCGATCTCCTGGCAGGACGCGTTCGACCTGGTCGCGACGGAGCTGAACGGCCTGGCGAGCCCGGACGAGGCCGTGTTCTACACCTCCGGCCGCACCAGCAACGAGGCCGCGTTCCTCTACCAGCTGCTGGTCCGCTCCTTCGGCACGAACAACCTGCCGGACTGCTCCAACATGTGCCACGAGTCGTCGGGCGCGGCGCTGTCGGAGACCACCGGCATCGGCAAGGGCTCGGTCGGCATCGACGACTTCGCCCACGCCGACCTGATCGTGGTGGTGGGCCAGAACCCGGGCACCAACCACCCGCGGATGCTGTCGGCGCTGGAGGAGGCCAAGCGCGCGGGCGCGCGCATCGTGGCGGTGAACCCGTTGCCGGAGGCCGGGTTGCTGCGGTTCAAGAACCCGCAGAACGCGCGCGGCCTGGTCGGCCCCGGCACGGCACTGGCCGACGAGTTCCTCCAGATCCGGCTGGGCGGCGACCAGGCGCTGTTCCAGGCGGCGGGCCACCTGCTGCTGAGGTGGGGCGCGGCGGACGAGGAGTTCGTCGGGCGCAGCACCCACGGTTTCGCCGAGTACGCCGACCACGTGCGGGAGCTGGACTGGGCGGCGGTCGACCGCGCCACGGGCCTGCCGCGCGCGCAGGTGGAGGGGTTCGCCCGGCTGCTGGCCGGCTCGGAGCGCACGATCTTCTGCTGGGCCATGGGCCTGACCCAGCACCGGCACGCCGTGCCGACGATCCGCGAGATCGCGAACGTGGCGCTGCTGCGCGGCATGATCGGCAAGCGGGGCGCGGGCCTGTGCCCGGTGCGCGGCCACTCCAACGTGCAAGGCGACCGGACCATGGGCATCTGGGAGAAGATGCCGGAGGCGTTCCTGGCCAACCTGGAGTCGGAGTTCGGCATCGAGGTGCCGCGCGCCCACGGCCTGGACACGGTGGGCGCGATCCGCGCCATGCGCGACGGCCGGGCGAAGGTGTTCTTCGCCGTCGGCGGCAACTTCGTCTCCGCCACGCCGGACACGCCGGTGACCGAGGCGGCGATGCGGGGCCTCGACCTGACCGTGCAGGTGTCGACCAAGCTCAACCGCTCGCACGTGGTGCACGGGCGCACCGCGTTGATCCTGCCCGCGCTGGGGCGCACCGAGAGCGACCTCCAGCACGGCGGCGAGCAGTTCGTCACGGTCGAGGACTCGATGTCGGTGGTGCACCGCTCGCGCGGCCGGCTGGAACCGGCGGGCGACCGGCTGCTGTCGGAGGTGTCGATCGTGTGCCGGCTGGCGCGCGCCGTGCTCGGGCCGGCCCACCCGGTGCCGTGGGAGGAGTTCGAGAAGGACTACGACCGGATCCGGGACCGGATCGCCCGGGTGGTGCCGGGCTGCGCGGACTACAACGAGAGGGTGCGCCGCCCGGACGGCTTCGTGCTGCCGCACGCGCCGCGCGACGCCCGCGAGTTCACCGGGACCCGCACCGGCAAGGCGCAGTTCTCGGCCAACGCGCTGACCGTGCTGGAGGTGCCGCCGGGGCGGCTGCTGTTGCAGACCCTGCGCAGCCACGACCAGTACAACACCACGATCTACGGCCTGGACGACCGCTACCGGGGCGTGAAGGACGGCCGGCGGGTGGTGTTCGTCAGCCCCGACGACCTGGCCGGGCTGGGCCTGCGCGACGGGCAGCACGTGGACCTGGTGGGCGAGTGGCCGGACGACCCGACCGGGGTGACCGAGCGGCGAGCGCCCCGCTTCCGCGTGGTGGCCTACCCGACGGCGCGCGGCTGCGCGGCGGCGTACTTCCCCGAGGCGAACGCCCTGGTGCCGCTGGACTCGACCGCCGAGGTGTCGGGCACGCCCACGTCGAAGTCGGTCGTGGTGCGGCTGGAGGCGGTGGACTAGCCGGCGGGCGCGGTCGCCACCCCGAGGAGCGCGGCGTCGGGCGAGCCGGGCACGCCCTCCTCGCCCGGTTCGGGGTCGACCAGCCCTGGTCCTCGCGCGTCAGCGGAACCCCCAAGGGTTCTTCGGGCACCCCCGTAACGACCGCCGCCACCCGGGCGAACACACCGGTGTGACCGCCAGGACCGCGCTGGCCGCCGCGGCGCTGTTCGCGCTGGCCGCGTGCACCGCCGAACCGCAGACCGCGCAGACCGCGCCGACCACCGCGACGACGTCGCCCGCCCCCACCGAGTCGGCGGGCGTGAACTGCGCGGACGCGCCGCAGGACGTGGTCGCGGCGGCGTTGCGGCTGCGCCTGAACCACTCGCGCCAGTCCATCGTCGACAACGTCGTGACGTGCACCTACGACGGCGGCGGCGCCCAGGTCCGGTTCACCACCGGCGCGGACGCCGCGTCGTTCGCGAGGCGGCGCGCCGAGCACCGCGACGCCGTCGACGTGCCCGGATTCCGGGACGAGGCGTACCGGACCACGACCACCTCCGGCGAGGTCGTGCGGACGGTCGTGGTGGCCCGGCGCGGCACGGTCGAGATCGAGGTGTCCTCCGGCGCCAACACCGGGCACGCCGAGCAGCTCGTCTCGGAGCTGTTCGCCCGGCTCTAGCGGGACGACCACCGCTCCAGCACGGCCATCGCCGCGTTGTGCCCGCCGATGCCGCTGACCCCGCCGCCGCGCCGCGCGCCCGCGCCGCAGACGAACAGGTTGGCCACGTCGGTCTCCACGCCCCAGCGGCCGACCTCGGCCTCGTCCTCGGCGAACGGCCAGGCCAGCCCGCCGTGGAAGATGTTGCCGCGCGGCAGGCCCAGCTCCGCCTCCAGGTCGAGCGGCGAGCGGGCCTCCAGGCACGGCCGGCCCTCGGCGTCGGTGGCCAGGCAGGACTCGATCGGCTCGACCAGGTGCTCGTCCAGCGCGGCCAGGTAGCGGCCGACCAGCTCGTCCCGCAGCCCCTCGCGGCCCTCGAACAGCGCGGCGGGCGTGTGCAGGCCGAACAGCGTCAGCGTGTGCCACCCGCGCTCGACCAGCTCCGGCGCGAGGATCGACGGGTCGGTCAGCGTGTGGCAGTACATCTCCGCGGGCAGCACCGACGGCACGCGCCCGGCGGCGCTCTCCCGGTAGGCGGTCTCCAGCTGCCCGTAGGACTCGTCCAGGTGCAGCGTGCCCGCGAACGCCAGCCGCGGGTCGATCCCGGACCGGAACCGGGGCAGCCGCTCCAGCAGCATGTTCACCTTCAGCTGGCAGCCCTCGGCCACCGCGCGCCGCGGGCGGCCCCGCAGGACGTCCAAAGTGGACGGCGCGACGCCGGACAGCACGAACCTCGCGCCCACCGCGCGGCCGTCGTGCTCGACCTCGGCGGTGACGCCGTCGGCGTCCACCCGGGTCACCTCCGCCCCGGTCACCACCTCCGCGCCCGCCTCCCGCGCCACCCGCGCCAGCTCGGCCGTCACCGCGCCCATGCCGCCCACCGGCACCAGCCACTCCCCCGAGCCGTTGCCGATCACGTGGTAGAGGAAGCACCGGTTGGCCGCCAGGTCGTGCAGCGACGCGTGCGTGCCGATCAGCCCGTCCGTGCCCACCACGCCGCGCACCACGTCGTCGGCGAACAGCTCCTCCAGGCCCTCCCCGAGCGGGCGCTCCACCACCCGGTCCCACACGGCCGGGTCGACCAGCGAGCGGGCGCGCGCCCGGGACACCAGCGGCTCCAGCGCGGTCGGCGCGAGCGCCCTCGCGAACCCCTCCAGCTCCCCGTACCAGCGCCGCCAGCGCTCGTGCTCGGCGTCCGACCCGGTCAGCGCGCGGAACGAGGCCGCGGTCGCCGGTCCCGGGTCCCGCTCGACCAGCAGGTCGCCCGCCGGCGTGTACGACGACGCGGCCCGCGGCCGCAGCCGCACGCGCAGCCCCAGGTCGGCCACGACCCGGTCGGGCAGCAGGCTGACCAGGTACGAGTACCGCGACAGCCGCGCCTCCACGCCGGGGAACGCCCGCTCGCTCACGGCCGCGCCGCCGACGTGCCCCAGCTTCTCCAGCACCAGCACGCCCAGGCCGGCGCGCGCCAGGTAGGCCGCCGCCACCAGCGCGTTGTGCCCGCCGCCGACCACCACCACGTCGTAGTTGCCCACCGCGCAGACCCTAGCCGGTGAACAGGGCGGTGACCTTGCGGATCAGCTCGACCAGCCCGTAGGCCAGCGGCAGCCCGACCCACAGCCAGGCGAGGACGACCAGCGCGCGCCGGTTCACCGGACCACCTCCCCCACCGGTTCGTGGTACTTGGCGTCGACGGGCCGGACCAGCTCGTTGGCGACGAAGCCGACCACCAGCAGGCCCATCATGATGAACAGCGAGGTCGTGTAGAGGTCGGGCCCGCTCCTGCCGGCGGCCAGCTGCCCGTCGGCGATGGCGTTGACGATCAGCGGCCCGAGCACGCCCGCCAGGGACCACGCGGTGAGCAGCCGGCCGTGGATCGCGCCGACCTGGTAGGTGCCGAACAGGTCCTTCAGGTAGGCCGGGACGGTGGCGAACCCGCCGCCGTAGAACGACAGGATCAGCATCGCGCACACCACGAACAGCGGCTTGGACGCGTTGCCCGCCAGCGCCAGCACGAGGTAGGTCAGCGCGCCGACGCCCAGGTACAGGCGGTAGACGTTCTTGCGCCCCACCAGGTCCGAGGTGGACGACCACGCGATCCGGCCGACCATGTTGGCCAGCGACAGCAGGGCCACGAAGCCGGCGGCCGCGCCCGCGGCGACCGGCACGGGGGTGCCCTCGAAGAAGTCCCGGATCATCGGCGAGGCCTTCTCCAGGATGCCGATGCCCGCGGTCACGTTGAAGCACAGCACCACCCACAGGCACCAGAACTGCGGCGTGCGCAGGGCGTTGCGCGCGGAGACGTTGACCGCGGACCGCGCCACGGCCTTCTCCGCCACGGTGGCCGGCACCCGCACCAGCAGCACGCCCACCGACATGAACACCGCGTAGACCACGCCGTGCACCAGGAAGGTCCGCGCGATGCCGCCGCTGTCGCGCCCGAAGGACTCCAGCATCTGCGCCGACCAGGGCGAGGCGATCAGCGCGCCGCCGCCGAAACCCATGATGGCGATGCCGGTGGCCATGCCCGGCCGGTCCGGGAACCACTTGATCAGCGTGGACACCGGCGAGATGTAGCCGATGCCGAGCCCGATGCCGCCGACGAACCCGTAGCCGAGCACGACCAGCCAGTACTGCTGCGTCCACGCGCCGAGCGCGGAGATCAGGAACCCGGACGAGAAGCAGGTGGCGGACACGAACATGGCCCACCGCGGCCCGTTGCGCTCCACCAGCGTGCCGCCGAACGCCGCCGACAGGCCGAGCATCACGATGCCCAGCTGGAACGGCAGCGCGCTCTGCGTGCCGGTGAGCCCGAGGGCGTCCTCCAGGGGCGGCTTGAACACGCTCCACGCGTACGCCTGGCCGATCGCCAGGTGCACCGACAGCGCGGCGGGCGGCACCAACCAGCGGTTCCAGTCCGGCGGGGCGATCGTCCTGGAGCGGTCCAGGAAACCCATTGGCCGACACCTCCGTAGCCTGGTGGTTGGCTTGCGGGGAAACTTAGCCTGGTGAAGGAGTTTGCGCGATGGGCCGAGTGACCGTGCGTCGCCCAGTGGTCAGCTACGTGCGACGAACGCCCCGCAAGCGGGTCGACTCGTTGGCCGCCGAGGAGCCGTTGGAGCTGCGCGTCGGCGGTCGGGCGCTGGCCGTGACCATGCGCACACCCGGCCACGACGTGGAGCTGGCGCACGGGTTCCTGCTCTCCGAGGGCGTGATCGCCGGCCTGGCCGACGTGGCCGTGGCGCGGTACTGCGCGGGCGCCGGGCCGGACGGGGTGAACACCTACAACGTCCTGGACCTGGCGCTGGCCGAGGGCGTGGCCCCGCCCGAGCCGGGGGTCGAGCGGAACTTCTACACGACCTCGTCGTGCGGGGTGTGCGGCAAGGCGGCGCTGGACGCGGTCAAGCTCAAGACCCGGCACTCCCCCGCCGGCGACCCCGTGTCGGTCGACGTGGACGTGCTCACCGGCCTGCCGGACGCGCTGCGCGAGCGGCAGAAGGTGTTCGCCGCGACCGGCGGGCTGCACGCCGCCGGGCTGTTCACCGCCTCGGGCGAGGCGCTGGTCGTGCGCGAGGACGTGGGCAGGCACAACGCCGTGGACAAGGTGCTGGGCTGGGCCGTGCTGGCCGACCGGGCGCCGCTGGCCGGGACCGTGCTGGTGGTGTCGGGTCGGGCCTCGTTCGAGCTGGTCCAGAAGGCCGCGATGGCGGGCGTGCCGGTGCTGGCGGCGGTGTCCGCGCCGTCGTCGCTGGCCGTCGAGCTGGCCGACGAGCAGGGCGTGACGCTGGTCGGGTTCCTGCGCGGCGACTCGATGAACGTCTACACCCACCACGAACGGGTGACCGCGTGAGACCCCCCGGCGTGAGACCCCCCGGCGTGAGACCCCCCGGCGTGAGACCCCCCGGCGTGAGACCCCTCGACGGGGTGACCGTGGTCAGCCTCGAACAGGCCGTGGCCGTCCCGTACGCCTCCCGGCTGCTGGCCGACCTGGGCGCGCGGGTGATCAAGGTCGAGCGGCCGGGCGGGGGCGACTTCGCCCGCGACTACGACACCGCGTGCGGCTCGGTGTCCTCGTACTTCGCCTGGACCAACGTCGGCAAGGAGTCGGTGGCGCTCGACCTGAAGGACCCGGCGGGCCGCGAGGTGGTCGACCGCCTGGTCGCCGTCGCCGACGTGGTCCTGTGCAACCTGTCCCCGGACGCCGCGCGCCGCCTGGGCCTGGACGCCGACTCCCTCCGCCGGGGGAAACCCGGACTGGTGGTGGGCGAGCTGTCCGCGTACGGCACGGACGGCCCGTACGCGGGGCGCAAGGCGTTCGACGCCCTGGTCCAGTCCGAGGTCGGCCTGGTCGAGCTGACCGGGGACGGCGAGGTCACCGCCCGCGCCGGCATCTCGGTGGCCGACATCGCCGCCGGCGTGCAGCTGCACTCCGCCGTGCTGGCCGCCCTGCTGCACCGCGCCCGCACCGGCGAGGGCGCGACCCTGCGCCTGTCGCTGTTCGAGGCGATGGCCGAGTGGATGCACCAGCCGATGCTGTACGCGGCGGGCACCGGGGCCGCCGCGCCGCGCACCGGGGCGCACCACCCCAGCATCGCGCCCTACGGCCCGTTCCGGTGCGCCGACGGCGCCGTGCACCTGGCCGTGCAGAACGACCCGCAGTGGCGGCGGCTGTGCCGCGTCCTCGGCAGGCCCGAGCTGGCCGACGACCCGCGCTTCGGCACGGTCGGCTCCCGCGTCGCCCACCGCGCCGCCCTGCACGCCGCCCTGGACTTCTCCGCGTGGGCCGCCGCCGACCTGCTGGCCGCGCTCGACGGGGCGGACGTGCCCGCGGCCCGCACCCGCACCGTGGCCGAGCTGCCCGAGCACCCCCAGGTCGTCGCGCGCGACCGGCTGACCGGGGTGACCGTGCCCGGTGGCGGGGTACCCCTGCTGCGACCGCCGGTCGACTCCAGCGCGTGGGGGTGGGAACCCGCGCCCGTGCCGTCGCCCGGTGAGCACACCGAACGCGTGGTCCGGGAACTCGGTTACTCCGAAGAAGAGGTGAGGGCACTTCTGGCCACGGCGGCCCGTTGAGTGAAACGACGCCCTCACCTCAGGCGATGCGTCAGGAGAACGGCTGGAGGGCACATGGTCAGCAGGCGCGCGGTGCTCACCGCCCTGGGCGGGGGCGCGCTGACCGCGGTGGGCGTGACCGCGGGGCTGCACGCGGACGCGCCCTTCGGCGAAGGCCTCCGGTACGCGCTGGGCGTGGCCGGCCGGGTGCCCGCCGTGCAGCGGGCCGTGGTCCGGGTGGACCGCGTCCACTCGCGCCACCGCGGCCGGGGTGTCGACCTGCTCACGGTGGTCCCGCCCGGCGTGCCCACCGAGGGCCTGCCCATGTCGGTGCTCCTGCACGGCCGCTTCGGCACGGCGCGGACCGCGGCGGTGGGCCGTATGCAGGAGGTCCTGGTCACGGCCGTGCACCGCGGCTCGGTTCCCCCGTTCGGGTTCGTCGCGGTGGACGGCGGCGACCACTACTGGCACGAGAACCTCCCCGGCGACGACCCCATGGCGATGCTGCTGGAGGAGGTGCCGGCGTGGCTGGCCGAACGCGGCTTCGGCGCGCCGTTCGCCTGCACGGGCGTGTCCATGGGCGGCTTCGGCGCGCTGCTGTACTGCCGCCGCAAGCACGAGCGGCGCGAACCGGTCGGCGCGATCGCCGCCATCGCCCCCGCCCTGATCACCTCGTGGCGCGAGATGTCCAAGCGGAAGGCGTTCCGCGACGAGGCCCAGTGGGTGTCTCTCGACCCGCTGCGCAACCTCGACAAGCTGGGCGACGCCCCGATCGGCGTGTGGGCGGGCGACCGCGACCACTTCATCGAGGGCACCCGCCGGTTCATCATCGGCGCGCGGCCCGCGGTGGCCTCGATCACCCCCGGCGGCCACGACGACGCGTACTACCGGGGGATCGTCCCGGACGTCATCCGGTTCCTCGGCAGGCGCGTCCCGCGCTGACGCGTCCACGGGACCTCCACCGGGCGTTCACCGGACCTGCGCACCGCCGTGCTTGCCTGGCGGCGTGACCACTCCCGACCCCATCGCGTACCTGGACCTCGTGGCCGAGACCGGCCGCGACTACAAGCAGCGCCTCCTGGACGTGCTCGACCTGCGCCTCGGGCACACCGCCCTCGACGTCGGCTGCGGCCCCGGCACGGACCTGCCGTCGCTGGCCGCCCGGGCGGGCTCCGTCATCGGCGTCGACCTCGACCCGGCGATGGTGGCCGAGGCCCGCCGCCGCACCGCCGGCACGGGCGTCGAGGTGGTCGGGGGCGACGCCCAGGCGCTCCCGCTCGCCGGCTCGTCGGTGGACCGGGCCCGCGTGGACCGCGTCCTGCACCAGGTCGACTCGCCGCGGCGGGTGCTGGCCGAGCTGGGGCGGGTGCTGCGCCCCGGCGGCCTGGCGGTCCTGGCCCAGCCCGACTGGGAGACCCTGGCCGTGGACCCCGGGCCGGTGGCGGTGAACCTGGCGTTCAACCGGTTCGTGTGCGACCGGGTGGTGCGGCACCCCTCGGTCGGCCGCCAACTGGTCCGGCTGGCCGGGGAGGCGGGGCTGACCGCGGTCTCGGTGGAGGCCACGGCGCCCGTGCTGCGGGACTTCGCGGTGGCCGACGAGCTGCTGGGGCTGACGCGCAACGCCGACCGCGCCGCGCGGGCGGGCCGGTTGAGCCGCGCCGCGGCCCGGGGGTGGCTGGACGACCTCGCGGCGGGGCCGTTCCTGGCCACGTTCACGCTGTTCAGCGTGGTGGTCAGCGCGGGGTGAGCGGGGTCCGGCCGCTGCGCACCCACTTGAGCACCGCGGCCCACGACCCGTAGCCCGCGTCCGCGTTGAGGTGCCCGCCGCCGACCACGACGTCCAGGTCGACCCGCAGCGCCTCGGCCAGCTCCTTCGCCTCCGCCAGGGAGCAGTGCGGGTCGCCCTCGCCCACCACGACCCGCGTGGACACCGCCGCCCGCCGCACGGTGGTCGGGTCCAGCACCGGGTGCAGGAACTCGCGGATGAGGGGTTCGCCGTCGAAGTCCGGGGCGGGCGGGGCGACCAGGAGCACCCGGTCGACCCGCGACGCCTCGTCGACCTCGCCCGCCGCGTGGTGCAGCCACAGCAGGCAGGCGAGCGAGTGCGCGACCACCACCCGTTCGTGCGCGGAGGACGCCGGCACGGCGGCGAGGTGGCCGCGCAGCTCGTCGAGCCACACGTCCAGCCTCGGCTGGTCCGGCGCGGTGAACTCCGGCACGTCCACCGACCCGCCGTGCCGGGCCAGCTCGCCCGCCAGCCAGTTCTGCCAGTGCCCGGGTCCGGAGCCGCCCAGGCCGGGCAGGATCAACGCGTGGGGGAAGGACAACTCAGGCCGACTTCTCGCGGCGCTCCCGGCGCGAGGGCTGCCGGGCCACGATGGTCGGGTTGACGTTCTCCTTCACGGTCTGCTCGGTGATGACGACCTTGGCGACGTCCGAGCGGCTCGGGATGTCGTACATCACCGGCAGCAGGACCTCTTCCATGATCGCCCGCAGGCCGCGGGCGCCGGTGCCGCGCAGGATCGCCTGGTCGGCGACGGCCTCCATGGCGGTCCGGGTGAACTCCAGCTCGACACCGTCCATCTCGAAGAGCTTCTGGTACTGCTTGACCAGCGCGTTCTTCGGCTCGGTGAGGATGCGGACCAGGGACTCCTTGTCCAGGTTCGTCACGCTGGCGACCATCGGCAGCCGGCCGATGAACTCCGGGATGAGCCCGAACTTGATCAGGTCTTCCGGCATCGACTCGGCGAAGTAGTCCGCCGCGTCGACCTCGGCCTTGGTGCGCACCTCGGCGCCGAAGCCGAGCCCGCGCTTGCCGACCCGGTCCTGGATGATCTTCTCCAGGCCCGCGAACGCGCCCGCCACGATGAACAGCACGTTCGTGGTGTCGATCTGGATGAACTCCTGGTGCGGGTGCTTGCGCCCGCCCTGGGGCGGCACCGACGCGGTGGTGCCCTCCAGGATCTTCAGCAGCGCCTGCTGGACGCCCTCGCCCGACACGTCGCGCGTGATCGACGGGTTTTCACTCTTCCGAGCGATCTTGTCGACCTCGTCGATGTAGATGATGCCGGTCTCGGCGCGCTTGACGTCGTAGTCCGCCGCCTGGATGAGCTTGAGCAGGATGTTCTCGACGTCCTCGCCCACGTAGCCCGCCTCGGTCAGCGCCGTGGCGTCCGCGATGGCGAACGGCACGTTGAGCATCTTGGCGAGCGTCTGGGCGAGGTAGGTCTTGCCGCAGCCCGTCGGGCCGAGCATGAGGATGTTCGACTTGGCCAGCTCAACGCCGTCGTCGCGCCCCTCGCGCCCGCGGTCGCCCGCCTGGATGCGCTTGTAGTGGTTGTACACCGCCACCGAGAGCGTGCGCTTGGCCTCGCTCTGCCCGATCACGTACTGGTCGAGGAACTCGTGGATCTCGGCGGGCTTGGGCAGCTCGTCGAGCTTGACGTCGCCGGCCTCCGCGAGTTCTTCCTCGATGATCTCGTTGCAGAGGTCGATGCACTCATCGCAGATGTAGACACCCGGTCCGGCGATGAGTTTTTTCACCTGCTTCTGGCTCTTACCGCAGAAAGAGCACTTCAGCAGGTCGCCGCCGTCACCGATACGTGCCATGACCGCTGACCTCTGTCCCCTCCGGCGCGCCACCTGGTCGGGTGCGCCTGACTGCTGGTGTGACGATTGCCCGCTGGGTGCGGGACCGCCCGTTCCCCTCGACGGTACCCGTCCCACCCGCCTGTGCGGGAGGACCAGCGTGCCCCCGTCGCGCCGAACCGACCAGGACCCCTGGTCAGCTCGGCGTGTCGGGGGTCACGCGACTACTTCGACGCCGAGAGCTTCCGGTACGGCAGGACGCTGTCCACGATGCCGTAGTCCTTGGCCTCCTCGGCCGTGAGGATCTTGTCGCGCTCGATGTCCAGGCGCACCTGCTCCGGCGAGCGGCTGGTGTGCCTGGCCAGCGTGCTCTCCATCAGGCGGCGGACGCGCTGGATCTCGTTCGACTGGATCTCCAGGTCGGAGACCTGCCCGTAGACGCCCTCGGTGGCCGGCTGGTGGATCAGGATCCGGGAGTTGGGCAGCGCGTGCCGCTTGCCCGGGGTGCCCGCCGCGAGCAGGACCGCCGCCGCGGAGGCCGCCTGGCCCAGGCAGTAGGTCTGGATGTCCGGGCGGACGAACTGCATGGTGTCGTAGATGGCCATCAGCGAGGTGAACGAGCCACCCGGCGAGTTGATGTACATCAGGATGTCGCGGTCGGGGTCCTCCGACTCCAGCACCAGCAGCTGGGCCATCACGTCGTTGGCCGACGCGTCGTCCACCTGCACGCCGAGGAAGATGATGCGCTCCTCGAACAGCTTGTTGTACGGGTTGGACTCCTTGATGCCGTAGCTGGTGCGCTCGACGAACGACGGGAGCACGTACCGGGACTGCGGCGCGTGGAACTGGCTCACTTCGGTGTCTCCTGATGCTCGCGGTCAGTTGGTCGAGGCCTGGCTGGCCCGGCTGATCACCTTGTCTACGAAGCCGTACTCCAGGGCTTCCTGGGCGGTGAACCAGCGGTCGCGGTCCGAGTCGGCGATGATGCGCTCGACGGGCTGACCGGTGTGCTCCGCGATCAACTCGGCCATCTCGTGCTTGGTCCGGACGAGCATGTCCGCCTGGATCGCGATGTCGGCCGCCGTGCCGCCGACACCGGCCGAGGGCTGGTGCATGAGGATGCGCGCGTGCGGGAGGGCGTGCCGCTTGCCCGGCGTGCCCGCGGAGAGCAGGAACTGGCCCATCGAGGCGGCGAGGCCCATCGCGTAGGTCGCCACGTCGGGCTCGATGAGCTGCATCGTGTCGAAGATCGCCATGCCCGCGGTCACCGAGCCACCGGGCGAGTTGATGTAGAAGGTGATGTCCTTTTCCGCGTCCTCCGCGGCCAGGAGGAGGAGCTGGGCCACGATCTGGTTGGCGATGCCCTCTTCGACCTGCGTGCCCAGCACGATGATCCGCTCGCGGAGCAGGCGCTCGTAGACCGAGTCGTTGAGGTTCATCCCCGAGGCCGCTCGCATCACAGGGGCCGGGAGAGAGTGCTGCGTCACGTCTGCCTGCCTATCTTTGCCGACTAGCTGTGCCGAAAAGAGTCTCGTGTCAACGACCTTAACGAAGGCGGGCGGCGTCGACTTCCCGACACCGCCCGCGTTCGCTCAGGGCTTCACTCCGCGTTCGCGGGCTCCTCAGTGGACTTGGCCTCGTCCTTGGCCTCGGCCCGGGGCTCGCCGAAGAGCTCGTCGAGGTCGAGGGCGTTGCCGGACGAGTCGGTCACGGTGGCCTGGCGCACGACCGAGGCCAGCGCCTTGCCCCGGCGCACGTCCGCGAAGATCGCGCCGAGCTGGCCCGACTGCTGGGCGCGCTTGACGTACTCGTCGGGGCTGATGCCGAACCGCTGGGCCTGGTAGATGATCCGCTCGGTCAGCTCCTGGTCCGTGACGCTGAGCTGCTCGGCGTCGGCGATGGCGTCCAGCACGAGCTGGGTCTTGACCGCCTGCTCCGACGCCTCGCGCACCTCGGTGTCGAACTGCTCGCGGGTCTGGCCCTGCTCCTCCAGCCACTGGGCGAAGCGCGCCTCGTCGTGGTCGAGGGCGTGGACGGCGTCGTGCTCGCGGGCCTCGATCTCGCTCTTCACGACGGCCTCGGGCAGCGGCACCTCGACGCCGGCGAGCAGCGCCTCCAGCACCTTGTCGCGGGCCTGGACGCCCTGCTGCATCTTCTTCACGCGGCCCAGGCGGGTGCGCAGGTCGTCCTTGAGCTCGTCCAGGGTGTCGAACTCGCTGGCCAGCTGGGCGAACTCGTCGTCGAGCTCGGGCAGCTGGCGCTCCTTGACCGAGTTCAGCGTGACGGCGACCTCGGCGTCGCGGCCGGAGTGCTCGCCGGCCACCAGGGTGGTGGTGAAGGTCTTGGTCTCGCCCTCGGAGGCGCCGACCAGGGCGTCGTCGATGCCCTCGACGAGCTGGCCGGAGCCGATCTCGTAGGACAGGCCCGAGGTCTTGGCCTCCTCGACCTCCTCGCCGTCCACCGTCGCCGACAGGTCGACCACGACGAAGTCGCCGGTCTCGGCCGGGCGCTTGACGCCGGTCAGCGTGGCGAAGCGGGCGCGCAGGTCGTCCAGCTGGGTGTCCACGTCCTCGTCGGTGACCTCCTGGTCGTCGACGCTGACGGACAGCTCGCCGAAGGCGGGGACCGTGATCTCGGGGCGGACGTCGACCTCGGCGGTGAACGCGAGCGACTCGCCGTCCTCGATCTTGGTCACCTCGAAGTCCGGGCGGCCCAGGGTGCGGATCTCACCGCTGGTGACGGCCTCCAGGTACTTGGCCGGGATGGCCTCCTGGACGACCTCGTCCAGGACGGGCGCGCGGCCGATGCGGCTCTCCAGCACGCGGGCGGGGGCCTTGCCGGGGCGGAAGCCGGGGATGCGGACCTGCTTGGCCAGCTTGCGGTAGGCGCGGTCGAAGTCCGACTTGAGCTCGTCGAACGGCACCTCGACGTTGATCCGGACCCGCGTCGGGCTCAGGTGCTCGACGGTGCTCTTCAACGTGGTCTCCTCGTAACGGGACGTGCGGGCACCCCGGGACGCGGTTCGACCGCGCCGGGATTCCGCTTGAGTCTAGGCGGTCGGTGGTCGCGGGGGCGCTAGCACCCCGGGTCCGGGGTCCGCAACCGGGCGGCACGGTGGTTCGGGCGCGTCCTGGCGCGCATTGTCGGGGTATTGGGGACGGGCCGGAATCGAATTGCGGTGATCGTCCCGTGATTGACCGGACCGTCGCGTCGCGCGCTCTTCGCCGACCCTCCCCGCCGGGGTCCCGGGCGCGTGCCCGCCGGCCGTCCCGGAACTCCCGGGACCCGAATCACAACGCTGGCTCCAAATTACCGGCGCGAACCCCGCCCACCAGGCCCCGGACCACCAGGACACGCCCCGTCGCCGCCCGGCCGGGAGCCTCGTGGCGTCTCAACAGAGAGCCGCACGGCCCCGCCCGTTGCTCCGATCAGGTGTAGAGGCACCCCGCCGATTAGACCGTTCGAGTGACCTGGGGAGCCATCCGCCCAGGAAGGCGCGTCAGGAGGTGACAGGAGGCGCAAGTCCGCTGTGTAACACGGATGACGCAGCAGCGAGGTACATACTGCTACGAGGGGTGAGGGACGTTCGTCGCAAGGGGTGAACCAGGGCCGTTCGGAGTAGCGGGTGACGGAAAACTTTCACTTGTCGAGATGACTCCAGTCGCCGTAGTCCATTAGTGTGGGTTTCAGGTACCGTGACGCCCGGACCCGCACGTGGGAAGGAATGTTTCCAGGGTTGTCGGAACGTTCTCAGTGCCAGCTGCGGACGTACCGACGACAGGGACCGACAGAAACGAGCGAGACAATGTCATCGAGCTCTTTAACCACCTACCAGACAAGGTGCCGATGACCCGATGAGATCCATTCCGCCGCTGCCGAACACCAGCCCAGGACCACCTTCGAACGCGGACCGTCACCTCGGTGTCGGACAGATTCCGGGCACCCCGCCCGCACCCCGGGCGAGACCCCTGGCGGTAGCACGGCGATGTTGATCAGCCTCCGGCCGCGTGGGCCGGAAGGTGCAGCCAGATCAGCCATCGCCACGAAACCGGAGATCACGGTGCCGTCCCGCACCGGTCTCTCGTGGACCACTTTCACGCACCGTTGGGGAGCTCCATGGAGACGCGTCAGCTGTTGGCGTTCACAACTGTGGTTCAAACGGGCAGCTTCACCAAGGCAGCAGCCACGCTGAATTGCTCGCAGCCAACCATAACGACCCGGATCAAGGCACTCGAAGAGACCCTCGGCGTGCCGCTCTTCCGGCGACTCCCGCGTGGCATACAAATGACCTCCGCGGGTGTCGAACTACTGCCGTTCGCACGGAACATCATCACTCTCACCGACAAAGCCAGGAAAGCGATCACGATGAACGGCGAGCCGCACGGCAAGCTGGTCATCGGCAGCGCGCAGAGTCTGACCGACTACCGTCTGCTACCACTGATCGAGTACATGTGCTGGCGGTACCCGAGCGTCCAGATCTCCCTCCACTCCCGGAACACCCAGGCCAACCTGGCCTCGGTGCGCGAGGGCCGGCTGGACTGCACGTTCTTCATCGGCTCCATCGAGCCCCGCGAGGGGTTGGAGACGACCGTGCTGTGCCCCGAGCCGCTGATCATGGTGGCCGGTCCTACCCACGCCCTCACCAGGCGTTCGGTGATCACCGAGGACGAGCTGCGCGGGAGCACGCTCATCCGCGCCGAGAACGGCGCGAGCTACTACGAGCAGTTCGAGCAGGCGCTCGGGCTGCAGGACAACGAGTCGAGGTCGCCGGTGCTGGCGCTCGACTCGATCGACGCCGCGAAACGAGCGGTCGCCTCGGGCCTGGGCATCTCGCTGGTCCCCGAGGTGACGGTCGCCGCGGAACTCGCCGACGGCAGGCTGTGCAGGCTGCCGTGGGTGCCGCCGTTCCGGGTCTACACCCAGTTCGCCTGGCGGCAGGACAACTCCACCAACCCGTCCGTCACGGCGCTCGTGTCGGCCGCGGCGCAGGTGGTGAGCGAACAGGTCGCGGCGCCGGCCTGACCCTGGGGAGTGGTTGAGCCGTTCTTGAGCACCCGGGCGCGGGTGTGCTCAAGAACGGCGGCTACGTTTCGCGGGCCGCCCGAGGGGTAGGCCCGATCCATGACCGTCAAGGGCAGTGACCTGCGCGAGCTGCTGAACTCCAGCGTCCCGGACCCCACGATGGTCCTCCTGGAGGGCCGCCTGCGCATCGTTCAAGTGGACGACCTGGACACCGACGCCTATCGGGGCGCGCTGCTGCTGGTGTCCCGCCAGGAACTCCTGTCCCGAGGCGTCGACGAGGACTCGCCCGACGAGGTGCTGGAGCAGCAGGCGGCCGCGGTGTCGACGGCGGTCGACCAGATGGGCGGCTAACCCTCGTCCGCCCCCGCCTCCCGCGCACCCGTCTCCTGCGCGTGGTCGGAGTCCTCGGCCTCCACCCCGAACCCCTCGGCCTGCTCGGGCGCGCCCTGCCCGGGGTCGGCGGCGGCGATGCGGGGCTCCCCGAACTCGGGGTGGGGCTCGAACGGCGAAGTGGTCATGCGCGGGGACTACCCGGAAGAGCCCTGGCCAACCCGATCGGGCCGGCCAGGGCGACCGTCGGGGCGACAGGATTTGAACCTGCGACCCCCCGCTCCCAAAGCGGGTGCGCTACCAAGCTGCGCCACGCCCCGGTCCACCCAAGCCTATCGCGACCGGCTAAGCTGACCCCGCGCCCACCCCGGTGAGCGCGTGCGGGTGTAGCTCAATGGTAGAGCCCCAGCCTTCCAAGCTGGTCATGCGGGTTCGATTCCCGTCACCCGCTCTTCCCTCTTCTCGCTGGTAGAGCGCCTAAAAACCGTCCCTTGTGGACACTCCGGCCGTTTCCGCCAATCCTCCGCACCCGCGCGCGTGCCCCGTTCGGCCCATCGCGCCGGGTCGCGGGATCCGCCGCCCGGGTGAACGAGCCCGGACCCACCCCGGCGATCGCGCCGCGCGGCGGTCCACATCGGACCGCGGGGTCGTCGTGCCTGCCGGACGGCCTACCTGCCGTACGACGTGACCGCGCGCCACAGCGCCTCGCCGAAGCGGATCGCCAGCAGCAGCATGAGGAAGCCGATGGTGAAGGACACCAGGCACCTCAAGACCACGCGCAGCTTGTCCATCGGCACAGTGTGCTCCCCGCCCGAACCCGTTCACCGCACTTCGCGGTGAACTACCCGTGGCCCGCCCACCGCCGCCCGCGCGTCCACCAGCGCAGCATCCCCGAACGTCACAAGATCGGGCGACCCCTGAATTGGATCGCGCCGAACCCGCGACCGGCGTATAGAACCGGTCATGGCGCTCACCCACCGCACCCTGACCCACGACGACCTGCCGCGGTTCCAGCGCATGGTCGACGCGGCCTTCCTCGGCGAGACCCCCGACGAGGGCGCCGAGCGCTACCGCGAGCTGTTCGAGCCGGACCGCTCGCTGGGCGTGTTCGACGGCGACGAGCTGATCGGCGGCGGCGGTGCCCAGACCCGCGACCTGACCGTGCCCGGCGGCGGTCCGCGGCCGGTCGCCGCCGTCACCTCGGTCGGGGTGAAACCCGGTCACCGCCGGCGGGGCGTGCTCACCCGGCTCATGCGGGCCCAGCTGCACGGCCTGCACGATGAGGGCCGCGAGGCGGTGGCCGCGCTGTGGGCGTCGGAAGCGTCGATCTACGGCCGTTTCGGCTACGGGCTCGCGGCCGAGTTCACCCGGCTGTCCGTGCCGAAGAACGCCGCGTTCCACGCCGGGGTGTCGACCGGTGACGCCCGGTTGCGCGAGGTCTCCCGCGACGAGGCGATGCCGCACCTGAAGGCCGTCTACGAGGAGCTGCGCCCGACCCGCACGGGCTGGTTGAGCCGGACGGAGCCGTCCTGGGCGCACCAGTTCGCCGACGAGGAGCGCGACCGCGGCGGCCTGAGCTCCTACCGCTGGGTGCTGCACCCCGACGGGTACGCGGTGTACCGGGTGAAGCAGGACTGGCAGGAGCGCGGTCCGCGCTGCGAGCTGCACGTGCGGGAGATGGCGGCGCGCACCCCCGAGGCGCACGCGGCGCTCTACCGCTACCTGCTGGACGTCGACCTGATGGGCGAGTTGAAGTTCTTCACCGCCTCCGACGACCCGATCACGCACCTGCTCGGCGACCCGCGGCTCGCGCTGCGCACCCGGTCCGACTCGCTGTGGGTGCGCCTGGTGGACGTGGACCGCGCGCTCGCCCAGCGCCGCTACGGCTCGGACGTGGACCTCGTGCTGGAGGTCTCCGACGACTTCTGCCCGTGGAACGCGGGCCGCGTGCGGCTGGTCATTGAGGGCGGCGAGGCGAACGCGCGGCGGGTGGACGACGCCCCGGACGTCCGGCTCGACGCGCAGGCGCTGGGCGCGGCCTACCTGGGCGGCACGCGGCTGACCTCGCTGGCGCGGGCGCAGCGGGTGCGCGAGGTGACGCCCGGCGCGGTGGCCGCCCTGTCGCACGCGTTCCTGGGCGACCACGAGCCGCACTGCCCCGAGGTGTTCTGACGCACCGCCTGACGCGCTGCGGGAACCCGCACCGGGGCGGGGACGTTGTCCCGTCATGAGCACCGGGATCGTGCTGGTCGTCCTGCTGGTCCTCGTCGTGGGCGCGGGCTGGCTGCTCGCGCGGAACGCCGCCGAGAAGCGCCGGCGCGAACTGGAGGACGCCCAGGCCGAGGCCCGGCGCTGGGTGGAGCGGCTCGGCGGCCAGGTGATGAACCTGACCGGCGCCGACACCGCCTCGCAGCAGGCGATGGCGGACGCGTCCGAGCGGTTCACCGCCGCCGGGTCGCAGATGGAGCAGGCGCGCACGACCGAGCAGTGCCGGCTGGTCACCCGGACCGCCATGGAGGGCCTGTACTACGTGCGGGCCGCGCGCACCGCGATGGGCCTGGACCCGGGCCCCGAGCTGCCGGACCTCGACGGTCAGGGCCGCGCGGGCACGGTGTCGGAGGACCGCGACGTCACGGTGGAGGGCCACCGCTACACGGCCTCGCCGCGGCCGGGTTCGCGCACGCCGCACTACTACCCGGGCGGGATGGTGGCCGGGAGGCCCGTGCCGCAGGGCTGGTACTCCGAGCCGTGGTGGAAGCCCGCGCTGGTGGCGGGCGCCTGGGGCCTGGGCTCGATGCTGCTGTTCAGCGCCATGTTCTCGGGCATGGCGGGCGTCGCCTACGCCGACGGGTACGCCGACGGCGTGGACGCGGGCGGCGACACGGGTGACGCCGGCGGCGACTTCGGCGGTGATGCCGGGGGCGACTTCGGTGGTGGGGACTTCGGCGGGTTCGACATCTAGGGCGCCTGGCAGGTCGGGCACCAGTAGAGGTTGCGCCCGGCCAGTTCGGCGGCGACCACGGGCGTGCCGCAGATCAGGCACGGCAGCCCGGTGCGGCGGTACACGTAGACCTCGCCGCCGTGCCGGTCCTGGCGCGGCGCGCGGCCGGTGGCCCCGGGCAGGTGCTCCGGTCGCACGGTGTCGATGCGCCCGACCTTCACGCCCGCCCGCATGAGCACCACGAGGTCGAACCACATGTCGTCCCACAGGGCGCGGTCGATCCGGTTGCCCGGCGTGTACGGGTGGACCCCGTGGCGGAACAGGATCTCGGCGCGGTAGACGTTGCCGACGCCCGCCAGCACGCTCTGGTCCATCAGCAGCACCGCGATGGACTGCCGCGACTTCGACACGCGCGCGTGCACCGGTTCGGGCTTGCCGTCGCGGCGCAGCGGGTCCGGGCCCAGGCGGGCGTGCAGGGCCTCCACCTCGGCGTCGGTCAGCACCTCGCACCGGGTCGGGCCGCGCAGGTCGGTCCAGTGCGTGGCGCCGACCAGGCGCATCCGCACCTGCCCCACCGGCTCGGTCACCGGGTGCGGCGACTCGGTGAACGACCCGTAGAGGCCCAGGTGGACGTGCACGGTCGCGTCCGGCCCGTAGACGTGGAACAGGTGCTTGCCGTGGGCCTCGGCCCGCTCGAACAGGCGGCCGTCCACGAGCCCGGCGGAGAACTTGCCCTGCGGGCTCGACACGCGCACGGTCGAGCCCGCGTAACGGCGTTGGTGCAGCCGCGCCAGGCGGTGCAGCGTGTGGCCCTCAGGCACTGGCGGTTCCCTGGTCGGTCCGGTTCACGGGAGGGGCGGGGCCTCGCCGGTGCGCTCGTACTCGCGGAGGATGTCGATGCGGCGGGCGTGCCGCTCCTGCCCGGAGAACGGGGTGGCGAGGAAGGCCTCCACGATCGCGAACGCCTCCTCGGTGGTGTGCATCCGCGCGCCGAGGCCGATCAGCTGGGCGTCGTTGTGCTCGCGCGCCAGCTTCGCGGTCTCCACGCTGTAGGCGAGCGCGGCGCGGGCGCCGGGCACCTTGTTGGCCGCGATCTGCTCACCGTTGCCGGAGCCGCCGATCACCACGCCCAGGCTGCCGGGCTCCCCGACGACCAGGCGTGCCGCCTCGATGCAGAACGGCGGGTAGTCGTCCTCCGCGTCGTACGTCGCGGGGCCGACGTCGACCACGTCGTGGCCCGTGTCGGACAGGTGCTTGGCGAGGGCGTTCTTCAACTCGAAGCCCGCGTGGTCCGATCCCAGATAAACGCGCACGTCAGGCAGTCTGCCATCCTTGACCCGGTGTTCGGACAAGAGGGCAGCCGGCTGAGGCTGGAGTGGGGCGGCGAGGGGGTGTCCGCGCTCGGGGGTTCGTGCGCGGTGCTCGTGGTCGTGGACGTGCTGTCGTTCTCGACGGCGGTGGACGTCGTGGTGGCGCGCGGCGGCTCGGTGCGGCCGATCAGGTGGGCGGACCGCGCGGGTGCGGCGAAACCGGCGGACCCGTCGTGGTCGCTGCGGCCGTCGTCGCTGGTCGACGTGCCCGCCGGGGTGGAGCTGGAGCTGCCCTCGCCGAACGGGGCGACGCTGTGCGACGCGGCGGCGGCGACCGGGGCGATCGTGCTGGCGGGGTGCCTGCGCAACGCGGGGTCGGTGGCCGGCGCGGCGGCCGACCTGGCGGCCGGCGGCCCGATCGGCGTGATCCCGGCCGGCGAGCGCTGGGGCGTCGACATCACCACATCCCGCGAAACGGCGACCTTCGGCCCCTTGCGCCCGGCGGTGGAGGACCTCCTGGGCGCGGGCGCCATCCTCTCCGCCCTCCGGCAGCAAGGCCTCGGTCCGACCTCGACCGAAGCCTCGATAGCAGCCGACACCCACGACCGGACCCCGATCGCCCACGCCCTGACCACCTGCGTCTCCGGCCGGGAGCTGATCGCCGCCGGCCACGCGGCCGACGTGCACCTGGCCTCCCAGGTCAACGCGAGCACCGCCGTCCCCCGCCTGACCAACGGCACCCTGCGCCCCACCTGAATCCGCGCGTGTCCTCCACTCCGGTATCGCGTGTCCTCCACTCGGACACCGCGAGTTGCGCGTTCGCGACACCTGAGGTCGACACCTGAACGTGCGACTCGCGGTGCCGGACTGGAGGACACGCGATGTCTGAGTGGAGGACACGCGGGGTCAGCGTTGGATCGACTTCAGTTCGGTGAACTCGTCCAGGCCGTGGCGGCCGAACTCGCGGCCGTTGCCGGACTGCCGGTAGCCGCCGAACGGGGCGCTCGTGTTGAACGCCGCGCCGTTGATGTCCACCTGGCCGGTGCGCAGGCGCTTGGCGACGGCCAGGGCGCGGGCCGGGTCGGCCGAGAAGACCGCGCCGCCCAGTCCGTAGACGGTCGAGTTGGCGATGCGGACGGCGTCGTCCTCGTCCGTGTAAGGCATGACCGACAGGACCGGGCCGAAGATCTCCTCCTGCGCGATGGTCATGTCCGACCTGACCTGCCCGAACACCGTCGGGGCGACGTGGAAGCCGCGTGACGTCGGCGCGTCCGGGCCGCCCAGGGCCAGCTGGGCGCCCTCGGACGCGCCCTGCCGGATGTAGTCGACGACGCGGTCGCGCTGGGCGGCCGACACGGCGGGACCCAGGCGGGTGGTGGGGACGGTCGGGTCGCCCGGCACGTGCTTCGCGGCCGCCGCGACGGCGACCTCCAGCGCCTCGTCGTGCCGGGGGGCCGGCACCAGCAGCCGGGTCCACGCGCTGCACGCCTGCCCGTTGTTCATGAACGCGTTGGCCACGCCGATCTTCACCGCCCGCGCGAGGTCGGCGTCGTCCAGCACGACGTTCGCGGACTTGCCGCCCAGCTCCAGCGCCACCCGCTTGACCGTCCCGGCGGCCAGCGCGGACACCCGACGCCCGGCGCGCGTCGAGCCGGTGAACGACACCATGTCCACCATCGGGTGAGTCGCCAGGGCCTCGCCGACCACCGGTCCCGTGCCGTGGACCAGCGAGAACACCCCTTCGGGCACCCCCGCCGCCGACAGCACCGACGCCAGCAGGTCGGCGGTGAACGGCGCCAGCTCGCTCGGCTTCAGCACCACGGTGCACCCGGCGGCCAGCGCGGGCACGACCTTGGCCACCATCTGCTGCAACGGGAAGTTCCACGGCGTGATCGCCGCGACCACGCCGACCGGCTCCCGCAGCACCAGCGAGTTGCCGATCTCCTCACCGTCGAAATATCCACCCGAAAGTGTGGTCTCGACACCGCGGGCGATGCCGATCGGGTTCGGCACCTGCACCCTCGACGCGAACGTGATGGGCGTGCCCATCTCGGCGGTCATGGTCGAGGCGAACTCGGCCGCCCGCTCCGAGAGCCCGTCCGCCACGGCCCGCACGACGGCCAGCCGCTCCTGCACCGAGGTCGCCGCCCACGCCGGGAACGCGGTGACGGCCCTGGTCACGGCGGTGTCCACGTCGCCGACCGTGCCGGCGCGGACCGTGCCGAGGACCTCCTCGGTGGTCGGGTTGACGACCTCGATCACGACAGGGCCCCCGAACGCGGTGTGACACTCATGGACAGATCGTGCCCAAGAGTGTCACACCGCGCGCGTCAGGAGAAGTCCAGGCCACCGGTCCGGGTGCGCTTCAGCTCGAAGAACTCCGGGAAGCCCGCCAGCAGCCGCGCGCCGTCGAACACCTTCACCGCGTCCTCGCCGCGCGGGATCTTGCTGAGCACCGGCCCGAAGAACGCCACCCCGTCGATGTGGATGGTCGGCGTGCCCACGTCCATGCCCACCGGGTCCATGCCCCGGTGGTGGCTGGCCCGCAGCTCCTCGTCGTGCTCGTCGGTGTGCGCCGCCGCGGCCAGCTCGGCGGGCAGGCCCAGCTCGTCCAGCGCCTCCTTGACGACCTGGTCCCAGTCCTTGTTGCCCTCGTTGTGGATGCGGGTGCCGAATGCGGTGTACAGGTCGCGCAGCACCCCGTCGCCCTTGAGCTTCGCCGCCGCGATGGCCACCCGCACCGGGCCCCAGCCGCGGTCGAGCATGTCGCGGTACTCGGGCGGCAGCTCACGGCCCTCGTTCAGCACCGACAGGCTCATGACCCGGAAGTTCAGGTCGATGTCCCGCTGCTCCTCGACCTCCAGGATCCACCGGGACGAGATCCACGCGAACGGGCAGATCGGGTCGAAGTAGAAGTCGACGGTCGTGCGTCCCTCGGTCGACATGCGGTGCTCTCCATCCGTGCTGGTGCGTGCCGCGGGCGCGGCGTCCACCCCTTCACAACGAAGCGACGTGACGCAGTCTTCCCTCGGACGCCTGTCCACTTCTCGGCACGCGTCGTGATTGGATGCGACTGTCGTGTTCACCCATGCGACACCTGTTCCGTTCCGACGAGGTCAGCGCCAAGTGCGCCGGCAGACGAGGTGACCAGTGGCGGCACCCAACCTCACCCGCGACCAGGCGCAGCAACGGGCTGCGCTGCTGGAGGTCGACTCCTACCGGATCGAACTGGACCTGACCGACGGCGGTGGCAAGCCCGGCTCGGACACGTTCCGCTCCACCACGGTGGTCACGTTCCGCAGCCGCACGCCGGGCGAGTCCTCGTGGATCGACGTCGTCGCCGCCAACGTCCACCGCGCCGTGCTCAACGGCCGCGAGGTCGACGTGTCGTCCTACCGCGAGGAGGACGGCCTCCACCTGCCCGACCTGGCCGAGGACAACGAGCTGGTCGTCGAGGCCGACTGCCGGTACATGAACACCGGCGAGGGCCTGCACCGGTTCGTCGACCCGGTCGACGGCGAGGTCTACCTGTACTCGCAGTTCGAGACGGCGGACGCCAAGCGCATGTTCGCCTGCTTCGACCAGCCCGACCTGAAGGCCGTCTACACCCTGACGGTGACCGCACCGCACCACTGGAAGGTCATCTCCAACGCCGCGATCGAGTCCACTGAGGACGGCGCGGGCGGCGCGGACGTGCACCGCTTCGGCACCACGAAGCCGATCTCCACCTACCTGGTGGCGCTGGTCGCGGGCCCGTACGCGGAGTGGCGCGACGAGTTCACCGACGGTGGGACCACCATCCCGCTCGGCATCTACTGCCGCGCCTCGCTGGCGCCGCACATGGACCACGAGCGCCTGTTCACCGAGACCAAGCAGGGTTTCGGCTTCTTCCACGGCGCGTTCGGCGTCGAGTACCCGTTCGGCAAGTACGACCAGTGCTTCGTGCCGGAGTTCAACGCGGGCGCGATGGAGAACGCGGGCTGCGTCACCTTCCTGGAGGACTACGTCTTCCGCAGCCGGGTGACCCGCTACCTGTACGAGCGGCGCGCCGAGACCGTGCTGCACGAGATGGCGCACATGTGGTTCGGCGACCTGGTCACCATGCGCTGGTGGGACGACCTGTGGCTGAACGAGTCGTTCGCCACCTGGGCGTCGGTGCTGGCGCAGGCCGAGGCGACCGAGTACCGGCAGGCGTGGACCACGTTCGCCAAGATCGAGAAGTCCTGGGCCTACCGGCAGGACCAGCTGCCGTCCACGCACCCCGTGGCCTCGGACATCCCGGACCTCCAGGCGGTCGAGGTCAACTTCGACGGCATCACCTACGCCAAGGGCGCCAGCGTCCTCAAGCAGCTCGTGGCGTACGTGGGGCTGGAGAACTTCCTGGCCGGCCTGCGGGTGTACTTCGCCAAGCACGAGTGGGGCAACGCCACGCTGGCCGACCTGCTCGGCGCGCTGGAGGAGGCGTCCGGCCGCGACCTGTCGTGGTGGAGCGCCCAGTGGCTGGAGACCACCGGCCTGAACCTGCTGCGCCCGAAGTTCACCGTTGACGCGGAGGGCCGGTTCACCGGGTTCGCCGTCCTCCAGGGCGGGGCCCGGCCGGGCGCGGGCGAGCTGCGCACGCACCGGCTGGCCATCGGCGTCTACGACGACGAGAACGGCAAGCTGGTGCGCAAGCACCGCGTCGAGCTGGACGTGTCGGGCGACCGCACCGAGGTGCCGGAGCTGGTCGGCGTGCACCGGGGCAAGCTGGTGCTGGTCAACGACGACGACCTGACCTACTGCACGATGCGGCTGGACCCGGACTCGCTGGCGTCGCTGATCGACCACATCGCCGACATCGCCGAGCCCCTGCCGCGCACCCTGTGCTGGTCGGCGGCGTGGGAGATGACCCGCGAGGCCGAGCTGAAGGCCCGCGACTTCGTCAACCTGGTGCTGGGCGGGCTGGCGGCGGAGACCGAGGTCGGCGTGGTGCAGCGGCTGCTGCTCCAGGCGCAGACCGCGCTGTCCTCCTACGCCGACACGTCGTGGCGCGACGAGGGCTGGCGGCGGTTCACCGCGCGGGTGCTGGAGCTGGCGCGGGCCGCGGGGCCCGGTTCGGACCACCAGCTGGCGTTCGTGAACTCGCTGGCCGGCTCCGTGCTGGACGAGGGCTCCCTGGCCGTGCTGCGCGGCTGGTTCGACGGCACGGACGTGCTGGAGGGCCTGGACGTGGACACCGACCTGCGGTGGCGGCTGCTGCACGCGCTGGTCGCCCACGGCGCGGCCGGCCTGGACGAGATCCGCGCCGAGGAGGAGCGCGACCCGACCGCGACCGGCCGCCGCCGCGCCGAGTCGGCCCGCGCCCTGCGGCCCTCGGTCGAGGCGAAGACCGAGGCGTGGGACCGGGCCGTGCACGACGACGAGCTGCCGAACGCGGTGTCCGAGGCCATCGTGGCGGGCATCCAGCACGCCGGCCAGAAGGCCCTGCTCCAGCCGTTCGTGGAGCGGTACTTCGCGGACGTGGCCGACGTGTGGGACCGCCGGTCGAGCGAGCGCGCGCAGTCGGTGGTGGTGGGGCTGTTCCCGTCGTGGTCGATCCACCAGGAGACGGTCACGGCGGCGGACGCCTGGCTGGCCGAGGAGCGCCCGCCCGCCCTGCGGCGGCTGGTGTCGGAGGGCCGGGCGGGCATCGTCCGCGCCCTGGCGGCCCAGGAGTTCGACCGGTCCTGAGCGGTGCGCGGCACGGGGGCGGCGCCTGCGGGCGTCGCCCCCGTCGCGCGTGCGGAGGTCGGGAGCGGCCGGCCCGGACACGCGGAAGGCCCCGGCCGTGGACCGGGGCCTTCGTTCGTGCGCGCTTCGGTGCTGTCGGGCCTCTGCTGCCGGGACTCAGTGCTGCCGGGGAGCGTGGCCCGCCTGGTCGGTCAGCATCCGCAGGCCGCTGATCAGGCCGCCGGCCAGGTCGCCCTCCTTGAAGGAGGCGATCATGCTCATGACGGCGAGCTTCGCGGCGCGGTCCGGCAGCCGCCGGTGGGACTCCTCGCCGGTCACCACCTCGACCACGCGCTCACCCGGCGACGCCGCGATCAGCACGGCGTGCGTGGGGCGCGGGGTGGAGGCGTGCAGCTCCTCCGCCCTGGCGCGGGACTCCGCGCCCAGCCCGCCGAGGTAGACGCTGAAGTCCAGGCCCGTGGCGCGGCTCGCCAGCGTCAGCGCCTCGTCCAGCGTCGACAGCTGCACGGCGGTGAACGGCAGGCTCGGCGCGTGCGGCTCGTACATCTTCGCCGCGGACACGCGACCGCTGTTGGTCACGGCCGCGCCGGGCGGCAGGGTCGACGGGTCGACCTCGACTCGGGTCAGCTCACCAGTTGCCACGAGCGCCTCCCTTGGCGGTGCGGCCCTCGACGGGCGCGGCGGCGACCTGGTGGGCGCCACCGGGCAGGCCGGCGGGGTTGGCGGTCCACCAGACGGGCGCGTAATCCCATTCCTGGCCCGGCCGGTACCGCTGGATGCGGGTGGCCTTCGGCCTCAGCGTCAGTAGCGTGATCACGCCGTAGATGGCCAGCGGGATCAGCGCGAAGACGAGCACGGTCTCCACGATGGTCACGGCGGTTACGGTAACCGATCGCCCCGGTCCGCTCAGGGCGAGGTCACCCGTTTCCGCACTGGGCGGGTCGGACCCGGTCCGCGCGGTCCCGCCGGCGGTCGTCCTGTCTGTGAACGCCGCGCCGGCGGCGCGAGGTCCCGTCACGCTCCGCGAACCGCCCACCCCTTGGGACGCGGACGGCGGCCCCCGGCCCGCACCTCTCACGCCGGTGTGCGAGGACGCGTGGCATGGGAGGGCGTGATCCGGGCGACTCCTACCAGGAACGATGTCACGCACAGTGGCCGTGGACGCCGGATGCAGCAATCCGGGCGCTCGATCGTCGCAGTGCGTGCACCCGGAAGGACTTCGCCCGGAAGGAGGCGAATGGCGGCCGGTTTGGCGTCTTGTCCCGAGCCCACTCGGCTTCTAACTTTTCACCTGTACGGCTCTTGCGCGTCCCTTCAGGGATCAAAAATCCCGTCCCATACCTCTCGGAGGCCACGACATGTACACCGTGAACCGCGCTCAGGTCGCCGCCCTCACCCTTTCGCCGTACACCCAATCGGCGCAGAGCGTTACGACTGTTCAGGCTCTGCCGGCGGTCGCCGACTCGGTGCGCATCACCGCGTCGGACTCCGTTCGGATCACCGCGGCCGACTCCGTCCGGATCACGGCGCGGGACTCGGTGCGGATCACCGCGGCCGACTCGGTGCGCATCACGGCGCGGGACTCGGTGCGCATCACGGCCTCCGACTCCGTGCGCATCACCGCCCGGGACTCGGTCCGCATCACGGCAGCGGACCCGGTCCGGATCACCGCGGCCGACTCCGTGCGCATCACCGCGTCGGCCTCCGTGCGCATCACGGCTCGCCGCGAGGACCTCGCCCTGGCCGCCTGAACCCGCGCCCCGACGCGTCAGGCGGCAGGTTCACCCAGGTAGGGGAGCCACAGCGGGTCGGCCTCGGTGACGCCGGCCAGCAGCCGCCAATGGGGCCCGCGAGGCGCCGCGGGCACCACGCGCAACCGCCACCCCAGCTCCGACAGCAGCTTGTCGGCCTTGCGGTGGTTGCACCTGGCGCAGCAGGCGACGCAGTTGGTCCACGAGTGCGCGCCGCCGCGGCTGCGCGGCACGACGTGGTCGATCGTCTCGGCCCGCCCGCCGCAGTACGCGCAGCGGTACCGGTCGCGGTGCATCAGCCCGGCGCGGGTCAGCGGGACCCGGCCGCGGTAGGGCACCCGCACGTAGTTCGCCAGCCTGATCACCGACGGCACGACCACCTGGGCCGTCGAGGAGTGGACCACGGCGCCCTGCGGGTCGCCGTGCACCACCTCGGCCTTCCCGCACACCACGAGCACCACGGCGCGCCGCAGCGGCAGGGCGGTCAGGGGCTCGAACGTGGCGTTGAGCAGGAGGACCTTGCGCCTCCCCCAGGGCAGCACCAAGGGGGCCTGACCGGCTCCCTCCCCGCCGACCACAGCGTGGACACCAGGCTGTTTTTGGCCGGACGGGACCGACGACGCGATCCCGGCGTTCACCAGGGCGCCGATCGGGGTGGGTTGTCGGTCTGGCACGCGACCACCTCCACCGGTTCAGCCCTAGGAGACCACAGATCACCGACAAAAATCACCTGTGATATGTGACGTGTCACGGTGTCGTGCCTGAAACTTCGGTGAACCCCTCCCCTGTTGACGATCGTTTTCAACTCGGGCGCTACGCTCGGCGAGGTGACCGAGCCCCCCCGCGCAGCGCTGCCTGCGACGACCACCTACCCGCCCGCCGAACGGCTCGACCTCGTCGAGGACCTGCACGGGCACGCCGTGGCCGATCCCTACCGCTGGCTGGAGGACCCGGCCGACCCCCGCACCGCCGCCTGGTCGGCCGCCCAGGACGAGCTCACCCGCTCGTGGCTGGACGCGATGCCCGGCCGCGACGCCCTCGGCTCCCGGGTCTCCGAGCTGATGCGCACCGGCTCCGTCGGCGTCCCCGTGTGGCGGGCCGGCCGGGCGTTCTACACGCGGCGCGACCCCGACCAGGACCTCCCCGTGCTCTACGTGCGCGTGGACGGCGTGGAACGCGTGCTGCTCGACCCCACCGCCCTCGACCCGACCGGCCGCACGACCCTGGACCGCTGGTCGCCCTCCCGGGAGGGCACGCGCCTGGCCTACCAGGTGTCCGTGGGCGGCGACGAGCACTCGTTGCTGCACGTGGTCGACGTCGACTCCGGCGAGCTCCTCGACGGCCCGGTCGACCGCTGCCGCTACTCCCCCGTGGGCTGGCTGCCCGGCGGCGAGGAGTTCTTCTACGTGCGGCGGCTCGACCCGGCCCTGGTGCCGGAGGACGAGCGCCTGTTCCACCGCCGGGTCTGGCGGCACCGGGTGGGCGCCCCCGCCGACGAGGACGTGAACGTGCACGGCGACGGCCTCGACCACACCTACTACTACGGCCTGTCCGTGTCCGAGGACGGGCGTTGGCTGGTGGTCAGCGGCGCGCCGGGCACCGTCCGCCGCGACTCCGTGTGGATCGCGGACCTGGGCGGTTCCGCCGAGCTCCGCCAGGTGCTCTCCGCCGAGGACGGCGCGCAGTGCTCCGCGTGGGTCGGGCCCGACGGCCGCCTGTACCTGCTGACCAGCCTGGGCGCCCCCCGCTTCCGCCTGTGCGTCGCCGACCCGGCCGCTCCCCGCGAGTGGACCGAGCTGATCGCCGAGGAGCCGGACTCCGTCCTGGACGCGGTGGTGCCCCTCGACGGGTCGCTGGTCGTCTCGCGCACCCGGCACGCCGTGTCCGAACTGCACCTCCACGGCGCGGACGGCGCCCACGCGCGTCGGATCGACCTGCCCGGCACCGGGTCGCTCCACGGGTTGTCCACAGCGGACGAGCTGACCCTTGCCGATCGCGACGTCCTGTGGTTCGGCTGGTCGGACTTCGTGACCCCCGCTTCCGTCCACCGCTTTTCCCTCTCCACGGGCGCCGTCACGGTGGAGACCGCGCCACCCGGGGCGGTGACCCTCCCCGAGTTGTCCACAGCTCAGATCTCGTACCTGTCGGCGGACGGGACGACCGTGCGAATGTTCGTGGTGTCCGGGGTCCGGCACCCGGACCTGCCCAGGCCGACGCTGCTGACGGGGTACGGCGGGTTCGCGGTCGGGCGCGGGCCCGGGTACAGCGCGACGACGTTGGCGTGGGTCGAGGCGGGCGGTGTGTGGGCGCACGCGTCGCTGCGGGGTGGCGACGAGGAGGGAGAGGAATGGCACGAGGCCGGGATGCGGTCGCGGAAGCAGAACGTGTTCGACGACTTCCACGCGGCGGCGGAGCGGCTGATCGCCGACGGGTGGACGACGCCGCAGCAGCTGTCGATCATGGGCGGCTCCAACGGCGGCCTGCTGGTCGGGGCGGCGCTGACGCAGCGCCCGGAGCTCTACGCGGCCGTGGTGTGCTCAGCGCCACTGCTGGACATGGTGCGGTACGAGAACTTCCTGCTCGGGCGGCTGTGGGCGGAGGAGTACGGTTCCGCCTCCGTGCCCGAGGAGCTGCGGTGGCTGCTGGCCTACTCCCCGTACCACCGGGTGCGCGACGGAGTTGAGTACCCTTCGGTGCTGTTCACGGTCTTCGAGTCGGACAGCCGCGTGGACCCGAACCACGCCCGCAAGACGTGCGCCGCGCTGCAACGCGCCACGGCGAGCGATCCGACCAAGCACCCGGTGCTGATCCGCCGGGAGACCGAGGTCGGGCACGCGGGCCGGTCGGTGAGCCGGACGGTCGGGCTGGCCGTGGACCAGTTGACCTTCCTGGCCTGGGCCACAGGTCTTGAGCTGGGGGCTGGGACGGGTACGGGGACCGGCGCCGGGTTGTAGACCGGCTCGGGTCGTGGAGATCGGGAGGACTGCTACGTGCTGGACGTGGAGCCGACGCTCGCGGTCGAGTGGTGGGTCGCCAACGGCCCGAAGATGGCGGGCGGCGTACTGCGGATCGTGCTGATCGTGATCGTGGCGGTGGTCATCCGGGCGGTCCTGCGGCGGCTGATCGACGGCATGACGCGGGGCAACGGCGGTCGCAAGCCCAAGTTGCTCAAGCCGCTGAGGGAGCGCGCGCCCCAGACCCTGGGGGCGTTCGCCTCGGAGCGGCGGGAGCAGCGGGCCAAGACCATCGGCTCGGTGCTGAAGTCGTTCGTCACGATCATCGTGTTCGGCGTGGCGTTCATCCAGGTCCTGACCGAGCTGGGCATGAACGTCGCCCCGATCCTGACCTCGGCGGGCATCCTCGGCGTGGCCATCGGCTTCGGCGCGCAGAACCTGGTCAAGGACTTCCTGGCCGGCATGTTCATGATGCTGGAGGACCAGTACGGCGTGGGTGACGTGGTCGACCTGGGCCCCGCCACCGGCACGGTCGAGTCGGTGGCGCTGCGCATCACCACGATCCGCGACACCAACGGCACGGTCTGGTACGTCCGCAACGGCGAGATCCTGCGCGTGGGCAACTCGTCCCAGGGCTTCGCGGTGGCCGTGGTCGACCTCCCCCTGGCCTACGGCGCCAACCTGGCCTCGGCCACGGAGGTGCTCACGACGGCCGCCGAGAAGGCCACGGCGGCGGAGCCGCTGTCGAAGGACGTGACGGACAAGCCGCAGGTCCTGGGCGTGGAGAAGGTGACGCCGGAGGGCATCACCATGCGCGTGACGGTGAAGGTGCGGCCGGGGCGGCAGTGGGCGGTCCAGCGCGCTCTGCGGGCGACGCTGATGCCGGCGCTGGAGGATGCGGGGATCTCGCTCAAGTCTTCTTGACCCGCCCGCTCCGGCCGCGGCCGGAGCGGGCGGGGTCCGGCTCAGACGGTGAAGCCCTCGCTCCCCTGCCCGCGGCGGCGGACGTCGGTGTTCCGGACGGGCCCTTCGATGACCAGTTCCGGCTTGACCAACACCTTGACCCCCGCGATCACGCGCATCGCGTAGTAGCCCTCCTCGGCCTGCAGCAGGAGCTTGAGCACCTCCTTGCGGAGGTAGCCCACCGAGGTCACCGCGATCTTGAGGCCGACGGAGTCGTCGTACTTCCGCTTGATCGCCATCGTCTTGTCGTTCACCCGGTCGAACAGCGACCGCGTCCGATCCGGCGGCGAAGACCTCTCCTCGTCCGGGTTCCCGGCCTCCGCCTCGACGGCGATCCGAGGCACGTCCTCGACGTCGGTCCGTCCGAGTTCCCGCTCGGCCTTCTCGGTCGCGTGGATGCGGGCCGTCGTCAACGCGCGCCTCACGGCTTCGAAGATCTTCGGGGTGGCGCTCCCGATGATCCGCCCCGCTCCGGGCGCGTAGACCAGCACCTCGTCCGCCTGCGGTCCCGGGATGTCGAGCTTCACCGTGAGCAGCACGTTCGTTTCCTCGAACGTCTCGAACGTGGTGCGCAGACCCATCTCCTCGGCGGACGGGCTCTCGGACACCCGGTACACCGGTCGTTTCCGATCCGGCACCGATTCCACCCGGACCAGGCACTCGTGCTCGGCATCACCAGATTTCGGCATGTCACCCTCCGTCGAAGTAGTCGAGCCAACCGCTGTCGCCGCTCCTCACGCCGGCGCGATGGGCGAAAGCGAGGAACATCGCGCCCACGGTCAGCACGGCGGTGCCGGCGGCCGCCCCGACGGTCACGTCGAACCACCACGGGTGCGAGTAGAACCCTCGGGGCGCGGACACGTTCAGCGTCCGCCCTCCGTCATAGCGATACGGGTTTTCCGGGGTGAAATCGGGCGAGACCACGATCTCGGATCCGTCGGGCGCCTGCCAGGTCGTCCGTTCGGTCACGGGTTCCACGGTCCGCGCGCCCGGCAGGTCGGGCGCTTGCAGGTTGTGGTCGCGTCCTATGAAGTCCAGCACGAAAGCGATCTGCTTGACGCTGTTCGAGAGCAGTTCGCCGACGTACCCGGCCAGGGAGGACAGGCCGGCCTCACCGGGGTTGCCGATGATCCGGTCGCAGATCTCGACGCACTCGCGCGCCTCCCGCAGGGCGAGGTCCAGTGCGGCGCGGACGTGCCCGCCCGCGGCGGCGGCCTCCTCCAGGAACTCCTCGTACCGCGCGGCCAGTTTCCCGGCCACGGTCCGGTACTGCCTCGCCGCCTCGACGTGGTCGTGGTTCGACGGCCCGCTCGTCACGCCCGCCCGCCCCTGGACCGGGAGTCGAGCAGCGCCACCCAGCGCGTGGTGATGCCCGTGCCCTCGGCGAACACCCCGAGGGCGATGCGCAGCCCGCGTTCGACCGCACTCGTGCCCCACCCGGAGCCGGCGAGCCCGAGCAGCTCTCCGGCCAGTCGTTCAGCCGCCTTCCCCGCGTCGCCGAACGCGCGTTCCGCCGTCCGCACCGCGGCCACCAGATCGGGTTCCGCGGCGGGGTCGAGGCGCGCGAGGGCAGCCGGGTCGATGTCGTAGAGGAGGTCGACGACTTCATAGACCTTGGCCGCGAACAGCCGCACGGCGTGATCGAGGTCCGAGGCCAGGCGCCGCACCTCCGCGGCCCCTCCGGCCGCCCTGGCCCGTTGCAGCTCCACCAGCGCCAGGGAGATCTCCAACGCGGACCCACCCAGTTCCACCGCCCGACCGACCAGGACGTCGAGCTGCTCGCGCACCCGCGGCGGGGGAGCGGGGGTCGATCCCGCCGGGGGGTTCCGCTCCAGCTCGGCACCGATCCCGACCATCCGGCTCGCCAGGTCCGAGACCGCGCGGCGGTACGAGGGGGATTCCCTGCCCTCCAGGCGGTGTTCCTCCCAGCCGACGGAGTTGAACGTGCCGATCAGCGCGGCGAGGGGGTCCGGAATGGAATACCCGGGTTCGGGTAGTGCGGTGTAGCGAATCGGCATTATCAGCGATCGCACACCCAACTGGTCGGCTCGACGTGCGAAAAAGTTCAGTTCGCGCCGACATTGGGGCCGTTGCAGGAAACGCGGTGTCACGACCGGGACGAAGAACGCCGTGCGCGACAACGTGGCGTTGATGGTGCTGTGCCAGTCAGCACCCCACATCAGGTCGTCCTGGTCCACGAAGAGCCTGACGGGTTCTCCGGTGAGCATGGTGTACTGCTCCGCGATGTCCCGCGCGAGCATCGTGATGCGCCCCTGTTCGGCTTGGTCGTCAGCCCTGGCGTACGACCAGAAAGCGATGTTCCTCTTCATTTTCATTCGCCCCACCCACCGTTCACCCGAGCGCAAACGAATCCTAAAGACCGGTCGGCCTCCACGTAAGTCCGACAAAGGGACAAAAAGGGTCAGATGACGGTAAGCCGTGCCGGCGCGCACCGGCGCCCGCCCTGGGAGGGGCTCGCCCGGCGGCGCCACGCGGGTCCGCGAGCGCACGAGTTCCGCCCCACCCGCGCGGATGGGGTTCGCGTCCCACTCCGGCTCCGCGCGGGCGTTGAGACCTCCGCCACAGGGCTCGACCCCCACCGTGCGCGAACTCGCGGCTCAGCGGCCTCCGGGCAGCTCCCCGACCGGGTGGCCGTGCGCTTCTCCGGGCGACCTGAGGCAGGATGGGGAGGTGACCACTCCTCCGGAGAACTTCTACGAAGCGGTGGGCGGGTACGACACGTTCCACCTGATCGTCAAGCGCTTCTACGAAGAGGTGGCGACCGACCCGATCCTCCGCCCCCTCTACCCGGAAGAAGACCTCGGTCCCGCCGAGGAGCGCTTCCGCCTGTTCCTGATGCAGTACTGGGGTGGTCCGCACACCTACTCCGACACCCGGGGGCACCCCCGGTTGCGGATGCGGCACGCCCCGTTCGTCATCGGGCCCGTGGAGCGGGACGCCTGGCTGCGCTGCATGGAGGTCGCGGTCGACTCGGTCGAGCTGGACCCCGAGCACCGCAAGCAGCTGTGGGCCTACCTGGACATGGCCGCCAACAGCTTGATGAACGCCTGGGCCTGACGCCTCAGCCGCCCGGAACACGCTTGGTCACCGTGCGTTGCCCAACCGAACGGGCTCGTGCCCCAGGCCGCGAATGGCAGGATGACATCTCGTGCGACGATCCTCCGACCTCCAACCAGAGATCGCCGACGAGTCCGCCTGGTGGCGTGACGCCGTCTTCTACCAGGTCTACGTCCGGTCGTTCGCCGACGCCAACGGCGACGGCGTTGGCGACCTGGACGGCATCCGCTCCCGGCTCGGGTACCTCGAACTGCTCGGGGTGGACGCGCTGTGGCTCACGCCGTTCTTCACCTCGCCCATGGCCGACCACGGCTACGACGTGGCCGACCCCCGGGACGTCGACCCCCTCTTCGGCGACCTGGACGCGTTCGACCGGCTGGTCACCGAGGCGCACGCGCACAACATCCGCGTCACCGTCGACCTCGTGCCCAACCACACCAGCGACCGGCACCCGTGGTTCCAGGCCGCCCTGCGCGCCGCGCCCGGCTCGCCGGAGCGCGCCCGCTACGTCTTCCGCGAGGGCGGCGGCTTCGACGGTTCCGTGCCGCCCAACAACTGGCCGAGCCAGTTCGGCGGCCCCGCGTGGACGCGCCTGCCGGACGGCCAGTGGTACCTGCACCTGTTCGCGCCCGAGCAGCCGGACCTGAACTGGGACAACCCCGAGGTGCCCGCCGACCTGGCCCGGACGCTGCGCTTCTGGCTGGACCGGGGCGTCGACGGGTTCCGCATCGACGTGGCCCACGGCATGGCCAAGCCGGAGGACCTGCGCAACCTCGACCCGCGCGCGGAGCTGGGGTCCGGCGTGCGGCACGACAACGCCCTGGACCCCCGCTTCGACAACGACGGGGTGCACGAGGTGCACCGGATGATCCGCAAGGTCGTCGACGAGTACCCGGGCCGCATGACCGTCGGCGAGATCTGGGTCAAGGACGACGAGCGGTGGGCGCGCTACGTCCGCCCCGACGAGCTGCACCTCGGCTTCAACTTCCGCCTGGTCGAGGCGCCCTTCGACGCCGACGGCGTGCGGTCGGCCATCGAGCACTCGCTGGCGGCCGTGCACGGCACCGGCGTCCCGCCGACCTGGACCCTGTCCAACCACGACGTGGCCCGGCACGTGACCCGCTACGGCGACGGCGCGATCGGCCTCCAGCGTGCCCGCGCCATGACCCTGGTCGAGCTGGCCCTGCCCGGCGTGGTCTACCTCTACAACGGCGAGGAGCTGGGCCTGCCGAACGTGGAGCTGCCCGACTGGGCCCTCCAGGACCCGATCTGGGCCCGTTCCCGGCACACCAGGCGCGGCCGCGACGGCTGCCGGATCCCGCTGCCCTGGGAGGGCGACGCGCCGCCGTTCGGGTTCACGCAGGGCGTCGGCACCTGGCTGCCGCAGCCGAACGAGTGGGCGGGCCTGACCGCCGAGTCCCAGCTGGAGGACCCGGACTCGATGCTGTCCTTCTACCGGCACGCGATCGAGCTGCGGAAGTCGACGCCGGCGTTCTCCGGCGAGGAGCTGGAGTGGTACGGCGCGCCGGCGGGCTGCTTCGCGTTCCGCCGCAAGGGCGGTGGGCTGATCTGCGCGCTGAACACCTCGGGCGGCCCGGTGCCGCTGCCGCCCGGCGAGGTGCTGCTGTCCAGCGGGCCGATGGACGGCAACCAGCTGCCGCCCGACACGGCCGTCTGGCTGGTCTGAGGGGTCCCGGGCGGCGCGCTCCCGCGCGTCGTCCGGGCCCGCTCACACCAGCAGCGGCAGCATCGAGTGGCGGCGGCGCACGACCGCGCCGAACCGGGCGTCGATGCGCAGCCACGCGTCGGTGGCCGTCACGCGCACGTCGTCGCCGCCCAGGAAACCCATCCCGGACAGCGCGAACAGGCACCGCATCGGCACCTTCACGTCCAGCCCCGACCCGCTGACCGTGAGCACGGTCTGGTCCAGCAGCGACGCGGGCGGCGTGCCGCGCGGGCCCGCGTTCTCCCGCGCCACGGCCACGCCCTTCTCCGCCAGCTCGGACACGACGCTGCCGGGCAGCCGGTCCACCGGCAGCCAGCCCGCCGTGGGCGGCAGCGCCGAGCGCCACATCATGTCCCGCGCCGGGCCGGGGTCCACGACCTCGCTGCGCACCACCGCCAGGCCGGTGAGCAGGTCGGTCGCCGACACGGTCAGGTCGCCGGGCGCCACCTGCCCGGCCACGGTCCGGGTGGCCAGGGCGTCGAACGGGGTCGCCACCCACGCGTCGACGAGGTCGCCGGACGGGCGGTTGCGCAGCCGCACCACCGCCTGGGCGTCGAGCCGCACCGCGCGGGCGACGAAAGCTCCGAGGTCGTCGCGCTCGGCGCGATCGACGAGGACCAGCTCAGGCACCATTACCTCCGGCACGCCAGCCGGCGAGGAAGTCGCGCTCGGCTTCGAGGAGGCGGCGCGGACGCCCGGCCGCCAGGTTGTAGGGCACCATCAGCGTCTCGGCCCTGGTCACGACGGCGCCGTCCTCACGGCGGTCGCCGCGGACCGCGTAGTCGAGCGTGAACGACGCCGACTTCAGCTCCCGCACCGACACCTCCACCCGGACCTCGTCGCCGGTGAACGCCAGCGGCGCCAGGTAGTCCACCGCGAGCCGCGCCACGACCATGCCCTCCGCCATCTCCGGCACGCCGTGCCGGGCGGCTTCGGTGAACAGCAGGTCGATCCGCGCCTCCTCCAGCAACGTCACCGTGTTGGCGTGGTTGACGTGGCCGAACGCGTCCATGTCCGACCAGCGCGGACGGACCCCCGTGACGAACACACCCAACTTGACGCGCCTCCCGCGGTCGGCATCGGTGGCAGTGACCTTATCCACGTGCTACACCCAGGTTAAGGCGGCATCCACGTCGAGGAATCGCCCCAGGTCGGCGACCTCCTCGGCGATGTCCGGCCGCGCCCCGAACGGGTGGACCTCGAACCGCGCGCCGACCCGCCGCCAGGTGGCGACCACGCGGCCGTCGACCACGACGTGCGGGGTGAGGAACCCGCCGCCGGTCTGGACGAGCCGGGCGTGCGCCGGGTCGAGCGCGGCGGACCGGTCGCGGTAGCCCAGCAGGTAGGGGTCGAAGTGGCCGAGCACCCTCACCGCGCCCCGGGGCCCGGCGGGCTCGTCGACGACCTCGGGCAGGTCCCGGACGGCCCGCTTGGGCAGGCCGCTCCACGCGGCGAAGTCGTCGGGCGTGGCGGGCCCGTAGGCGCGGCGGTGGCGGCGCCACAGCTCGTCGACGCCGCGCGGCTCGCACTCGACGCGCAACAACCCGTACGTGTCGTCCAGGCCGCGCCGCAGCACCCCCGAGTGCGCGGCGAACGCCAGCAGGTGCGCCGGCGCCTGCGACCTCGGGTCCAGGACGACGCCGACCTCCGCCAGCCGCCCGACCAGGGCGTCGCGGCCGAGCGGTTCGGCGAGCACCTCGCGCAGCGCCGGCAGCGCCCGCGCGCACAGCTCGTCGGTCAGCCCCAGCTGCGCCCGCCGCCGCTTCCCCGCGGCGATGAACACGGGTCCCAGCAGCCCCACGACCCACAGGTCGCGCTCGTGCAGCAGGTGCAGGGTGCCGCGCATGGCCCACGTGCGCACGACCGGCCCGTCCAGCGACCGCACCCCGCGGGCGCGGGCGGCGAGGCGCGCGGCGGGCACGTCCTGGGCCTGGAGCGCGAAGACGGAGTCGAGCAGGTCCTCCACGCCCGAGGCGGGCGCGGACAGCCGCTGGGCCCGCATCCGCCGGGCCGGGGCGGTCACCGGGGACGGGCGCCGGTCGAGCCGCGCACCACCAGCTCCGGCTGGAACACGAACTCGGCGTGGGGCGCGGGCGTGCCGCCGACCTCCTCCAGCAGGGCGTGCACGGCCGCCTGACCCATGGCCTCCACGGGCTGGCGGATGGTGGTCAGGGGCGGGTCGGCGAACACGATCAGCGGCGAGTCGTCGAAGCCGACCACGGACACGTCGCGCGGCACGTCCAGCCCGCGCTGCCGGGCGGCGCGGATCGCGCCGAAGGCCATCAGGTCGCTGCCGCAGACGAGGGCCGTGCAGCCGCGGTCGAGCAGGGCGTTGGCCGCCGCCTGCCCGCCCTCGACGGTGAACAGCGAGTGCTCCACCAGGTGCTCCGCGCGCGGTCGCACGAGCGTGAAGCCCTCCACCATGCGCTGCGCGGGCACGAACCGCCGCGGGCCGACCGCCAGCCCGACCTTCTCGTGCCCGAGTTCCACCAAGTGGGACACCGCCAGCCGGGCGGCCGCCAGGTGGTCCACCGACACGAACGGTGCGGACACCTTGGCGGTGAACCCGTTGACCATGACGAACGGCACGCCGCGACCGGCGAGCTTGACGTAGCGGTCCATGTCGGCCGTCGTGTCGGCGTGCAGGCCGGACACGAAGACGATGCCGTTGACGCCGCGGTCGACCAGCATCTCGGTCAGCTGGTCCTCTGTGGAGCCGCCCGGTGTCTGCGTGCACAGCACCGGCGTGTAGCCGTCGCGGGTCAGCACCTGCTCCACGACCTGCGCGAACGCCGGGAAGATCGGGTTGCTCAACTCGGGGGTGATCAACCCGATCAACCCGGCGCTGCGCTGGCGCAGGCGTGGCGGGCGCTCGTAGCCGAGGACGTCCATCGCGGCGACCACGGCCTGGCGGGTGGCGGCGGAGACGCCTGGCTTGCCGTTGACGACCCGGCTGACCGTCGCCTCGCTCACGCCTGCCTGGTTCGCGATGTCACTGAGCCGCGCTGTCACACCGTGTGACTCTACGGGCGAGAGAGCCACACGGTCGTGTCCGGCGGCACGAGAACGTCCGCGTCTTCGGTCGCCACGCCTGAGGAGGACAGCAGCACCTCGCCGTCGCGGGGCAGCCGGACGACCGCCGGACCCAGGTTGACCACGCACGTGAACCCGTTCCGGCGGAAGGACAGCACGTCCTCGGGCGCGTCCAGCCACTCCACTTCGGAGCCCGCCCCGAGGTCCGGGTGCTCCCGCCGGGCCCGCAGCGCGCGGCGGTACAGCTCCAGCACCGAGTCCGGGTCGCCCTGCTGCGCCCGCACGCTCAGCGACGCCCAGCCCGCCGGCTGCGGCAGCCACGAGCCGCCGTCGCCGAAGCCGAACGACGGGCCCTCGGGCGTCCACGGGATGGGAACGCGGCAGCCGTCGCGGCCCCGGTCGGTGTGGCCGGAGCGCTCCCACACCGGGTCCTGGAGCACGTCCTCGGGCAGGTCCAGCACCTCGGGCAGGCCCAGCTCCTCGCCCTGGTAGACGTACGCGCTGCCGGGCAGGGCGAGCATGAGCAGGGCGGCGGCGCGGGCGCGGGCCACGCCGCCGTAGCGGGTGACGTGCCGCTGGACGTCGTGGTTGGACAGCACCCAGGTGGTCGGCGCGCCGACCGGCGCCATGGCGGCGAGGGAGTCGTCGATGACCCGCTTCAGCTCGGCGGCGTCCCACCCGGCGGTCAGGTAGTGGAAGTTGAACGCCTGGTGCAGCTCGTCGGCGCGCAGGTAGCGGGCGGTGCGCTCGGGGCTCGGCGTCCACGCCTCGGCCACGCCGATCCGCCGGCCGGGGTAGGAGTCGAGGACCTTGCGCCAGTCGCGGTAGATCTCGTGCACGCCGTCCTGGTCGAAGAACGGCAGGGCGTCGGTGCCGAGCAGCTTGAGGTGGCCGGGCGTGCCGACGTCGGGCAGGCCGTCGGCCTTGACCATGCCGTGGGCCACGTCGATGCGGAACCCGTCCACGCCGAGGTCCAGCCAGAACCGCAGCACGTCCAGGAACTCCTCGCGCACCTCCGGCCGGCCCCAGTTCAGGTCCGGCTGCTCGGGCGCGAACAGGTGCAGGTACCACTGGCCGTCCGGCAGGCGCGTCCACGCGGGGCCGCCGAACACGGACTCCCAGTCGTTCGGCGGCTGGTCGCCGCGGCCCTCGCGGAAGTGGTAGCGGGCGCGCTCGGGCGAACCCGGGCCGGCCGCCACGGCCCGCCGGAACCACTCGTGCCGGTCGGAGGTGTGGTTGGGGACGAGGTCGACGATCACCCGGATGCCGTGCGCGTGGGCGTCCTCGACCAGCAGCCGGGCGTCCTCCAGCTCCCCGAAGCTCGGGTCGACGGCGCGGTAGTCGGCCACGTCGTAGCCGCCGTCGGCCATCGGGGACGCGTAGAACGGGGTGATCCACACCGCGTCCACGCCGAGGTCGGCCAGGTAGGGCAGCCGGGAGCGGATGCCGGGGAGGTCACCGACGCCGTCGCCGTTGGAGTCGGCGAAGCTGCGCACGTACACCTGGTAGATGACGGCCTCGCGCCACCAGTCCTGCGTCATTGGGGGGGTGTCCTTCCGGATCGGGTCGACCGGAGGGCCATGAAATACTTTGCAACTGTTTTCAGCAAGTCCTTCAGCTGGTATGACCTAGAACACATCCCCTGCCAGCCAAGGAGACACCGTGGTTTCCGCAACCAGGCGAGCGCTGCTCGCCCTGACGGCCTTGCTGTTGTCCCTGCTCACAGTTCCGCAAAGTTTTGCGAGCCCGCCGTCCGCGAAGGACGTGACGGCGACGCTGTTCCAGTGGCCCTTCTCGCGGGTCGCGAGCGAGTGCGCGAACGTGCTCGGGCCCGAGGGCTACGGGTTCGTCGAGATCTCGCCCGCCACCGAGCACATCCAGGGCTCCCAGTGGTGGACCTCCTACCAGCCGGTCAGCTACCGGATCGCCGGGCGGCTCGGCGACGAGGCCGCCTTCCGGAACATGGTGAACACCTGCCACGCGGCGGGCGTGAAGGTCATCGCGGACGCGGTGATCAACCACATGAGCGCCGGGTCCGGCACCGGCACCGGCGGCTCGTCGTACGCGAAGTACAACTACCCGGGCATCTACGGCGACCAGGACTTCCACTCCTGCCGCAGCAGCATCAACGACTACCGCAACCGCGACAACGTGCAGAACTGCGAGCTGGTCGGCCTGTCGGACCTCAACACCGGCAGCGACTACGTGCGCGGGCGGATCGCCTCCTACCTCAACCACCTGATCTCGCTGGGCGTCGACGGCTTCCGCATCGACGCCGCCAAGCACGTGGCGGCGGCCGACCTGGCGGCGATCAAGTCGCGGCTGTCCAACCCGAACGTGTTCTGGGTCCACGAGGTGATCTACGGCGCGGGAGAGGCCGTGCAGCCCGGCGAGTACACCGGTTCGGGTGACGTCGACGAGTTCCGCTACGCCTACGACATCAAGCGGATCTTCAACAACGAGAACCTGGCGTACCTGAAGACGTTCGGTGAGTCGTGGGGCTACCTGCCGAGTGGCCGGGCTCGCTCGTTCGTGGACAACTGGGACACCGAGCGCAACGGCTCGACCCTCACGTACAAGGACGGCTCCACCTACACGCTGGCGAACGTCTTCATGCTCGCGTGGCCCTACGGAGCCCCGAACGTGTACTCCGGCTACGAGTTCGGCAACCACGACGCCGGCCCGCCCAGCGGTTCCGAGTGCTACACGTCCGGGTGGAAGTGCCAGCACCGGTGGGCGCAGATCTCGAACATGGTCCAGTTCCGCAACACCGTGGCGGGCACGGCCGTGACGAACTGGTGGGACAACGGCGGCGACGCCATCGCGTTCGGCCGGGGCGGCAAGGGCTACGTGGCGATCAACCGCGAGAGCGGCCCGCTGACCCGCGCGTTCCAGACGTCCCTGCCCGCCGGCAACTACTGCAACGTCCAGAAGGACGGCTGCACGACGGTGACCGTCGGCTCGAACGGCCAGTTCACCGCCACCCTCGGCGCGGGCGAGGCCCTGGCGCTGCACACCGGCGCGACGAGCGGCGGCGGCACCACTCCCCCGCCGACCGGCGCGGCGTCGTTCGCGGTCAACGCCACCACGTCGTTCGGGCAGAACGTCTTCGTCGTCGGTGACCACCCGTCGCTGGGTTCGTGGAACCCGGCGAACGCGGTGGCGCTGTCCTCGGCGACCTACCCGACGTGGAAGGGCTCGGTGTCGCTCGCCGCCGGGACCGCGTTCCAGTACAAGTACATCCGCAAGGACGCGAGCGGCGCCGTGACCTGGGAGAGCGGCGCCAACCGCGGCGCCACGGCCCCGGCGGAGCTGTCCGACACCTGGAGGAACTGACCCGTTCGGTCGGGGGACGCCCGAGTGGGTGTCCCCCGACCTGTTTAATTGCGGCGCAGCCAGTTCCCGCGGTCGTCAGTTCCCGTGGTGGAGGTACACCGGCCACGGCCCCTGACCGCGCCGGGCCGCGATCGACGAGAGGACCCGCCGGGTGAGCCTGGGCGGCAGGAGCCGGCCGACCTGGTCGAGGTCGCAGAACCGCGTCTCGGCGACCTCGCCGTCCTGGAACCGGATCAGCTCCAGCTGCTCGGGGCCGAGGACCCCGCCGTCGAAGACGAAGGCGAGCCTGGCCGGGTGCCCGTCGGCGGCGGGCACCGAGTCGATGGTCAGCACCGGTCCGACCAGGACGTCGATGCCGAGCTCCTCGGCGACCTCGCGGTGGGCGGCCTGGAGCGGCGTCTCGCCCAGGGAAGCCTCGACCACGCCGCCGGGGATCCCCCAGTCGGGCTTGTAGGTCGGGCGGACGAGCATCACCCGGCCGGTCTCGTCGAAGAACAGCACACCCGCCGACAGGATGGCCATCGGGAACGAGTCGTGCGGGAGCCGACCGGGGGCGTCCTCGGAGCCGGGGGCGTCCTCGGGCTGATCAACGGCCATGATCCAACGGTACCGACGCCGGAACCCCATGGCACCGACACCGGCTCACCACTCCCGGCCTCCCGTCTTCCCGGGCTTGCGGGCTTCCGCCGGCTGCCCGCCTTCACCCTGTGCCCGCCCCCTCACCTCCGCTCACTGCCAGGCCCCGTTGGTAGGCCTGCCGCAAGTCGTGGGGCTGCTCTCATGGTCGGAGCTTGTGGCCGGAGCTTGTGGTCGGAGCTTGCGGGTCTCATGGTCGGAGCTTGCGGGACATCAGGTCGCGCAACGCGCCGGTGCGTTCGGCCATCTCGTGCAGGGCGCGGACCACCGGCGCGGCGTCGTCCCCCAGGTCGGCCAGCAGCTCGGCGGTCACCGCCGCCCGAGCCGACCGCCCCGCCTCCACCGCCTCGTGCCCGCGCGGGGTCATCTCGACCAGGCGGACCCGGCTGTCGTGCGGGTCGGGACGGCGCACGGCGTAGCCGACCCGCTCCATCTCGGCGACCACCTTCGACGCGCCCTGGGCCGTCATGCCGAGCAGGTCGGCCAGGTCGGTGACGCGGACCGGGCCGACGAGCAGGTGCTGGAAGACGTAGCCGTGGACGGTGCGGACCTCGTCGTGACCGGCGTCGGTCATCCGGGCGCGCACGGCGGCGTCGCAGGAGGCGGCGAGCGCGGTGAACAGCAGGGTCAGGTCGGGGCTTGACGGCACAAACCGATACTGACATCTTCAACCAAGGTTTATCAACTGGGGTTGAGGACATGGCGATGATCTGCGATCCAGCGTTCAAGCACGTGGTGGAGGCGTTCCGCGACGGCGTGGTCCGCGGCGGCGCGGCATTGGCCGTCGTCGCCGGCGGACGCCCGGTGGTCGACGTGTGGCACGGCACGCGGGACGAGGCAGGCCGTTTGCCGTGGGAGCGGGACACCGCGGTGAACGTGTTCTCGGTGTCCAAGGCCGTGCTGGCCACGGCGGCGCACCTGGCAGCCCAACAGGGGCGACTGGACCTGGACGCCCCCGTGGCGAAGTACTGGCCGGAGTTCCGGACCGACACCACCGTCGCGGACCTGTTGGCGCACCGCTCCGGCCTGGCCGCGATCCGCCGCCGCCTCCCAACGGGCAGCCTCTACGACTGGACCGCGATGACCGACGCCCTGGCCACCGAGGAACCGTGGTGGCCACCAGGCACGCGCCACGGCTACCACGCCGTCACGTTCGGCTGGCTGGTCGGCGAGGTGCTGCGCCGAGCCACCGGCCGGGAGCCACGCGACCTGACCGCCGAACTGGGCCTGTCCCTGGGTTGGCCGACTCCAGGCGAACCGGGTTGGCCGACCCCGGGCGAACCGGGTTGGCGGGGTCCGGGCGAACCGGGGTGGTCGGGTCCGAGCGAACCGGAGAGGCGGGGTTCAGGCGAACCGGGGAGGCAAGGTCCGGGCGAACCGGCGTTCGTGCTGCCACCGGAGGGCACGGGCGCCGAACGGCTGCCCGCACCGATCACCCTGTGCGCCTTCGCCAACCCACCCGACCTCGTGGCACCGGGCGTGGTCAACACCGCAGCGTGGCGATCCGCGCAGATCCCCGCGGCCAACGGCCACGCCACCGCCCGCGCGCTGGCCGGACTGTTCGGGCGGATCGGCGACCTGCTCACCCCGACCACCCTCGCCGAGGCCACCGCACCGCGCAGCGAAGGCCACGACGAGGTGCTGGACGGCCCGACCCGGTTCAGCCTGGGGTACATGCTGCCCAACGAGCTGCGCCCGTACGCGCCGAACCCCCGCGCGTTCGGCCACACCGGAGCAGGTGGCGCGCTCGCGTTCGCCGACCCCGACCTGGACATCGCGGTCGCCTACACACCCAGCCGCGTCCTCCTGACACCCACCGGGCCGGACCCGCGCTGGACGCCGATCACCGACGCGCTCTACGCGTGATCACCCTGCGCATGTCCGCCATCTGGGGGCCGCCTGCTGCCTACCGCCCGCTTACCCGCTGCCTGCTGCCCACCGCCTGCTGCCTGCCGTTGCCTGCTGTCTACCGTTCGCCGCCTGCTGCGGTGACCTCAGCGCGTCGCTCGACGTGGTGTCTGAGCGCGTTACTCGGCATGCCCGTTGCGCCGCCGCCTCCTTCCTCCCCGGCAACGAAACAGCGGGCCGTGAAGTTTCCGCCAATCTTCCATTCATGATCGGTTAGCTCGTTCGAGTGATCGTGAGTGGTCGGTGGCGGGGGCCGGGGGCGGAACGGGTGCCCCGCCTGCCATCTTGCCGGCGGGGTACGACTCAGGCAGGACGAAGGACAGAGGCAGGGGCTTGTCCCGGAGCACCCCCGGGCCGGTCCGGGGCAGGGGTGCTCCGGGAAGGGGTCAGCGGATCATGCTGCGCACCTGCCTGGCCGCCACCGACAGGGTGGCCAGGTCCAGCTTGTTGACCCGGTTGATCTCCTCCAGCGCCGCCCGCGCCCTGCCCAGCCGGGACGAGTTGGCCTGTTCCCACTTGTCGATCTTCTCGTCCGGTTCGTCGCCGGGGTCGGCGGAGCGCAGCACGTCGACCGCGATCGACCGCAGCGACGAGTAGAAGTCGTCCCGCAGCGCCAGTCGCGCCAGGGCGTGCCAGCGGTTGAGGCGCTCCAGGCTCGACACGGAGCTGAGCATCCGGTCGATGTCCAGGTGCGCGGACAGCGCGTAGTACAGCTCGGCCGTCTCCTCGTGCGTCCGCTCCTGCCCGGCCGTGACGCCGTCCTCCCGCTCGGCCAGCTCCGCCACCTCGGTGACGTCCAGCAGCGCGTAGCTGAACAGCAGTCCCGCGACCCTCCGCGCCAGGTCGACCGGCACGCCGTGCGCGGTGAGGCGTTCGGTGTACTCCGACCAGGACTCCTTCTCGTGCCCCTGGAGCATGTCCGGCACGCGCGGGGCGAGGGCGGCCACCACCGGGGCGAACCTGCTGATCGTGGAGCCGACCGGGAGGGGCTGGGGGCGGTTGGTCAGCAGCCAGCGCGACGCGCGGTCCAGCAGGCGGCGGCTCTCCAGCACCATCGAGTCCTGGACCTCGGTCGGGATGGTGTTGTCCAGGGCCTGGATGTCACGCCACAGGGACGGCAGGTCGAAGACCGCCGTCACCACGGCGTACGCGCGCACGGCGTCGGTCGCGGAGGCATTGACCTCCTCGGCCAGCCGGAACGCGTAGGACACGCCGCCGCCGTCGACGACCTCGTTGACCAGGACCGTGGCGATGATCTGGCGGGACAGCGGGTGGCCGCCGATGGCGTCGCCGAAGCGCTCGCGCAGTTCGCTGGGGAAGTAGTCGGGCAGCTTGCGGGCCAGCACGTCGACCGCGGGCAGGTCGCTGGCCAGCACCTCTTCCTTCAGCGCCAGCTTGACGTGCGCGAGCAGCGTTGCCAGCTCGGGCGAGGTCAGGCCGTCGCCCGCCTTCTCCAGCGCCTTGAACTCCGCCGTGCCGGGCAGCGCTTCGAGCGTCCGGTCGAGCGCGCCGCGCTGTTCCAGGTCGGCGACGAGCCGCGCGTGCACCGGCAGCATCGGGGCGGCGTGGGCGCGGGAGACGCCCAGCACGAAGTTCTGGGAGTAGTTGTCGGCCAGCACCAGGTCGCCGACCTCGTCGGTCATCTGCCCGAGCAGCTCGTTGCGCTGCCCGGTGTCGAGCTTGCCGTCGCGGACGAGTTCGTCGAGCAGGATCTTGATGTTGACCTCGTGGTCGGAGCAGTCGACGCCGGCGGAGTTGTCCAGGGCGTCGGTGTTGACCTTGCCGCCGGCGCGGGCGAACTCGATGCGGCCCCGCTGGGTCAGGCCCAGGTTGCCGCCCTCGCCGACGACCTTGGCGCGCAGGTCCGCGCCGTTGACGCGGATGGCGTCGTTGGCCTTGTCGCCGACCTCGGCGTGGGACTCCGCGCGGGCCTTGACGTAGGTGCCGATGCCGCCGTTCCACAGCAGGTCGACGGGGGCGAGCAGGATCGCCCTCATGAGCTCCGGCGGTGACAGCTTGGTGACGCCCTCCGGCAGGCCCAGGGCGACGCGCGCCTGCTCGCTGACCGGGATCGACTTGGTCGTGCGCGGCCAGACGCCGCCGCCCTCGCTGATCAGCGAGCGGTCGTAGTCGTCCCACGAGGAGCGCGGCAGTTCGAACAGGCGCTCGCGCTCGGCGTAGGACAGCTGGGCGACCGGGTTGGGGTCGATGAAGACGTGCCGGTGGTCGAAGGCCGCGACGAGGCGGATGTGCTCGGACAGCAGCATGCCGTTGCCGAACACGTCGCCGGACATGTCGCCGACGCCGACGACGGTGAACTCCTCGGCCTGGGTGTTCACGCCCAGCTCGCGGAAGTGCCGCTTCACGCTCTCCCACGCGCCGCGGGCGGTGATGCCCATGGCCTTGTGGTCGTAGCCGACCGAGCCGCCGGAGGCGAAGGCGTCGCCCAGCCAGAAGCCGTAGGACGCCGACACCTCGTTGGCGATGTCGGAGAACGACGCGGTGCCCTTGTCGGCGGCGACGACGAGGTAGGTGTCGTCGCCGTCGTGGCGGACCACCTGGGGCGCGGGGATGACCGTGCCCGAGCTGAGGTTGTCGGTCAGGTCCAGCAGGCCGGAGATGAACATGCGGTAGCAGGCGACGCCCTCGGTCAGGGACGCCTCGCGGTCCAGGCCGGGGTCGCCGGTCGGCGCGGGTGGCCGCTTGACCACGAACCCGCCCTTCGCGCCCACCGGCACGATCACCGCGTTCTTCACCGCCTGCGCCTTGACCAGGCCCAGGATCTCGGTGCGGAAGTCCTCGCGCCGGTCGGACCAGCGCAGGCCGCCCCGGGCGACCGGGCCGAACCGCAGGTGCACGCCTTCCACGCGGGGCGAGTACACGAAGATCTCGAACCGCGGTCGCGGTTGCGGCAGGTCGGGGATGGCGCGCGGGTTGAGCTTGACGGCCAGGTAGGGGCGGGGTGCGCCGTCGGCGTCGCGGACGAAGTGGTTCGTGCGCAGGGTCGCCTGCACGAGGGTGAGCAGGCTGCGCAGGATGCGGTCCGCGTCCAGGCTGGTCACGTCGTCGATCAGGCCGGTGATCTCGGTGATCAGCGACTCGGTGCGGCCTTCGCGCTGGTCGTCGGACAGGGCCGGGTCGAACCGCGCCTCGAACAGGCGCACCAGGGCCGTGGCGACCTCGGTGTGCCCGAGCACGGCGTCCTCGATGTAGTCCTGGCTGTACGGGGTGCCCGCTTGGCGCAGGTACTTGGCGTAGGCGCGCAGCATCGCCGCCTGCTGCCAGGTCAGGCCGGCCTTGAGCACGAGCGTGTTGAAGCCGTCCACCTCGGCCTCGCCGCGCCAGGCGGCGGCGAACGCCTCCTGGAAGCGGGTGCGGACGGCTTCCAGGTCCTCCTGCGACAGCTTGTCGAGGGTGACCTGGTCGATGCGCAGGCCGAAGTCGTAGATCCAGCACTCGGTGCCGTCGTCGCGCACCAGCTCGTACGGGCGTTCGTCGACCACCACGACGCCCATGCGCTGGAGCATCGGCAGCACGTCCGACAGCGTGACGCGGGCGCCGACGAGGAACAGCTTGAACCGGCGTTCGCCGGGTTCGGCGTGGCGCGGCACGTAGAACACCATGTCGAGGTCGCCCGGCTTGAGCGCCTCGATGCGCCGGAAGTCCGCGAGGCCCTCGGCGGCGAAGAAGTCCTCCTTGTAGGCCTCGGGGAACGCGGCGGCGATCCGCTGCCCGCGCTCGGAGGCGGACTCCGCGCCCAGTCCCTGGCCCTGCTCCAGCACCGCCTCGACCATGCGGTCGTCCCAGGTGCGGATGGCCTCGGCCAGCAGCTGCTGGAGGTAGCCGGTGTCGGGTTCGACCTGGCGCTGGGGCTCGGTGTGCACCATGAAGTGCACGCGGGCCAGCGCGGACTCGCCGATGCGGGCGCTGTACTCCAGGTTCACGCCGCCCAGCCGGTCGATCAGCACCTCCTGCATGGCCAGCCGGGAGGTGGTGGTGTAGCGGTCGCGCGGCAGGTAGACGAGGCAGGAGTAGAAGCGGCCGTAGGGGTCGCGGCGCAGGAACAGGCGCAGGCGGCGGCGCTCGGCCAGCGCGATCACGCCCGTCACGGTCTGGTACAGGGTGTCGGGGTCGACGGAGAACAGCTCGGTGCGCGGGTAGTTCTGGATCACCTCCAGCATCTGCTGGCCGGAGTAGGAGTGCAGCGGGAAGCCCGCGCGGTGGATCACGTCGCGCACCCGGCGCTCGATGGCCGGGATGTCCAGCACGTCCTCGTGCAGGGCCGTGGTGGAGAAGACGCCGAGGAACCGGTGCTCGCCGGTCACGTTGCCGTCGGTGTCGAAGGTCTTCACACCGACGTAGTACGGGTAGACCGAGCGGTGGACGCTGGACTGGGCGCTGGCCTGCGTGAGCACCAGCAGCTCCGGGGAGAGCGCCTGCGCGCCCGCGTCGGGGCCCGCGGTCAGGCTGCGCGCCGCGAGGCTGTCCTGTCTGAGCACGCCGAGGCCGCTGGCCAGGACCGCGCGCAGGGCGGGTTCGCCGTCCGTGGCCGGGTCGTCGCGGACGACCTCGTAGCGGCGGTAGCCGAGGAAGGTGAAGTGGTCGTCGGCGAGCCAGCGCAGCAGCTTCGCGCCGTCGGAGACCTCGTGCTCCGGCAGCGGCGGCGGTGACGACCCCAGCTCGTCGGCCAGGGTGAGGGCGGTGCCGGTCATCTTGCTCGTGTCCTCGACGACCTCGCGGACGTCGTTGAGCACGGCGTGCAGCTTGGTCTCCAGCTCGCGGGCCCGGTGCGGGTCGGTGAGCAGGTCGACCTCGATGTGCATCCACGACTCGGCCAGCGCGTCGGCCGGCGGGCCGGCCGGGTCCGCGGCGGGCACGACGTCCTGGAGCGCGCCGGTCACCACGTCCCGGCGCACCACCACGATCGGGTGAACCACGCGCTGCACCTGCACGCCGCCGCGGGTCAGCTCGGAGGCCACCGAGTCGACCAGGTACGGCATGTCGTCGGTGATCACCTGCACGACCGTGGCCGGACAGGTCCAGCCGTCGTGCGCGCGGGTCGGGTTGATGATCCGCACCACCGGGCGACCGGGCACGCGGGTCTCGGCGAGCTGGTAGTTCGAGCGCACCGCGCCCACCAGGTCCACCGGGTCGTCGTCGATGACCTCCTCGGCCGGGACGTGCCGGTAGTACAGGTGGATCAGGTCGGTCAGCTCGGGGGCGTTGGCGGCGGCCCGCCCGATCAGCTCGTCACGCGCCTGCTCAGGGCTGGCCACGCGAACCACGGCGCCGTTGCCGGTGGCTTGCTCGGATCGGGACGGGACTCCAGTCGAGGTCATGTTCAGGCGGCTCCACGCTATCCGGCACCTCTGTGTACCGGGTCCGCGCTCCACTTAATCACATGCGCTCGAACCCGATCGCCGCAACCCCGCGACTGAATCGAACCACTTGACGGAAAGTGGCGAATTAACCACGGCACGGGCCAATTTCCCGCTTTGTTACCCGCGGGAAACCTTATTAGAACCTCAAATTATTTCAGGATTCGGGAAGCGTCCAGGTGTCGAAGCGGGGCAGGTCCACGCGCCGGATCGGGCCGGTGGTCTCGTTGTCCGGGTCCGGGCTCGGGTGGTCCTGGCCGGGAGGGGAGGTCCGGGTGGCCGGGGTGCCGGGGGTGGGGCCGGCGGGGACCTGGGTCGCGGCGGCGGGGGTCGCGGGGATCGGGTCGGCGGGGATCGGGGTGACGGCGCCGAGGGGGGCGATCGAGGCGACGGGGGTGATCGGCACGGTGTCGTCGTCGGCTGGTGAGGCGTGGGCCGGCGCGGTGTGAGCCGGCGCGGTGTGGACTGGTGAGGCGTGAGCCGGTGAGGCGTGGGCGGCGCGGGTGGGCGGCACGGCGGGGTCGAGCTCCACGACGTGGGTCCCGTGGCCGGCTCGGGCGGCGTGGTTGGTGTGGCCGGGATGACCGGTGTCGTCGGCTTGAGCGGTGTGGTCGGCGGGGGTGACCGGGTCCGTCTCGTCGGTCCAGCCGGCGGCCTCGTCCTCGCGGCGGGCGTCCTCGTACGCGACCAGGGCCTCGGCCAGCAGCTCCGCGAGGCTGAGGTCGCTCTTGGGGCGGCGCGCGGCGCGGGTGGTGCTCGGCGAGTCGATCGGCGGGCTGATCGGCGGGAGGTCGATCGTCCTGCCGCCGACCACGACGGACTTGATGAAGGGCTGCTCAGAGCCGTCGTCCTCGACGTCGGCCGCGCTGAGGAACCCGGTCGAGCCGATCGACGGGGGCGGGGTGGGCGGCGCCTGGTCGGGCTCCGGGGCGGGTGGCGCCGGGGCCGGTTCGAGGTCCGTCGCGACAGCGGGCTCCGGTTCCGGGGCAGGCGCGGGGGTGGAGGTAGGCGCGGGGGCGGCCTCCGGCTCGGGCTCCGGCTCGGGGTTGAGGTCGGGCGCGGAGGCCGGTTCCGGTGTGGGCTCGGGTTCCAGCGCCTGTTCCGGCACGGCTGCCAGGTCCGACAGGGACACGGGCTTCAGGATGGTCGTCAGTTCGGACGCGGACGGGGGCGGCACAGACCCCTGCGACGCGGATGAGGGCGGTGCGGGCGCAGGCGGTGCGGGCTCGGGCAGCGACGCGGGTTGGAACACCGACGCGGGTTGGGGCACCGACGCGGGTTCGGACTCCGGCGCCGGCTCCGGCTTGGGCTCGGACACCGACTCGGGCTTCGGGGTCGGCGCGGGCTCGGTGACGACTGCGGAGAAGTGCGTCGGGCCCTCCGCGACCCCGATCACGGAAGCGGTTTCGGGTTCGATCGTGATCTCGGCCGGCGCGTCGTCCACTGGCGGGATCCCGGCTCGGCGCGACTCGTCGACGTCCACGTCATCCATCGGGAACGCGGAGGGAACAGAAGTGAAATCGGGCGGTTCCGGCATCCTCGCGGTGGGGATGACCGGGCCCTTCACAAATGCGGCGCCAAGTCCAACCGGCGGGACATCATCCCGAATCGCGGGCTGAACCATAGTGGGCGAGTCGAACATGTCGACGGGTTCCTCGGCGCGGAACCGCGCCGGTGCCTCGACCCGCCACTGCACCTGCTCGACCGGGGTTTCGGCCTCGGTGGGGGCTTCCTGCCGGGCGGCGGCTTCCGGTTCGGCGGACGCCGGCTCGGTGGCTTCAGGCTTGGCGGCTTCAGGCTCGGTGGCTTCAGGCTCGGTGGCTTCCGGTTCAGCGACGACCGGCGTTCCGGTGACGCCCTCGACCCTGTCCGGAGCCCGACGGCGTCCTCCGGCGCGCTGGGGATCGAGCAACCCGGCGGCCTTCAGGCTGTCCAGCACGCTGGGCGACTCGCTCGGCTGCTCGACGGGCTGCTCGTTGGACTGCTCCTCAGGCCCCTCGGCCGCCTCACGAGCCGCCCTCCGACGCCCGCTGCGCACCGCACCGGCCGCAGCGATCAGGCCGGCGGCCGGAACGGTCCGCTCGCCACCGGGCTTGGCGGTCTGAGCGGCTTCGGCGGTCGCGCCGTCGCCGTCGGTCGCGCCGGGACTGCCGAGAGCGGCAGGCAGGCCGAGGTCGGGCGGTTGGCTGCTGCTCGGGGCGGTTGCCGCAGGTGGGGACGCCGCTTCCCGGCCGCTCGACGAGGTGGGCGCGTCGAAGTCGCTCCGGGTGGCGCCGGTCGGTGCGGTCGGCGGGGTGAGGCTTGACAGGGCGAGGCTCGGCGGGAAAACGGGGTCGCTCGGAGCCGGTGTTGCCGGGCTGGGGGCTGGGGCGACCGGAGTCGAGGTGGGCGCAATCGGGCCGGGGCTCGACGTGGCCGGGCCTGGGCTGGGTGCGGTGGGGCCGACGCCGGGAACCGGGGCTGTGCCGGTGTTGAGGTTCGAGCCGCCGGGAGGGGTGGAGGGCTGGGAGAGAGCGGTCGGCTTCGCTTCGACGCTCCTGGCGTGTTCCGGGCGCCCCTTGGTCAGGGACGGCGGCTGCGAGGACGGCTGCTGCGAGGACGGCTGCTGCGGCAAGGGCGGGCGCTGCTGCGCGAGCGGTTGTTGCGGCGAGGGCAACGGCTGCTGCGGCTTCGGCGCCGGGGCTGGTGGCTGTGCTGGGGCTGGTGGCTGTGCCTGTGCCTGATCCAACGCCGCGTCCGGGGCCCGGCGGCGGCCGGCGGGCTGGGAGGTGTCGTCCGCACGCCCGCCCTGCTCGCCGTGCTCACCCCGCGTTCCCGGCGCCTCGGGCGTCCGCTGCTCCACCTGTTCGCCTTGTTCGCCCTGTTCAGCCCCTTCGCCGAAGGGGTGGATCAGGCGCCAGCGGTCGGCGGCGTGCGCCCTGGCCGCCGAGATGCCGTCGACGGTCATGTCCTCCGCCGCTCGGCGGGAGCGCTTGACGCGCAGGCCCTCGTTGCGGTGGACCTGCACCGGGCGCCACTGGCGCAGCTGCTGGCCGACCTCGGGTGCCAGGTCGGCGTCCGGGGTGGGCGGTGCGATCGGGGTGCCCTTCCCCGTCCTGATCAGGGTGGACAGCTGCTCGTGCAGGCTGCCGGCGGACTGGCGGTGGATTCCGGAGAACTCGGCCGCGAGCCTCGCGCGGACCGCGTAGACGGCCCGTGCGCGCCTGCGCTCGGCCGCGTGGGCCGCGCGGAGGTCCTCCAGGGCCTCGGTCAGGTCGCCGGACACCTCGTGGACGTGCGCCAGCGCCAGGAGGCTCTCGGTCCGGAGGGTGTCGAGCTGGTGGCGCTCGGCGCTGTCCGCCACGTCGCGCAGGAGGTCGCGGGCCTGGTCGACCCGGCCGGCGGGCAGGTGGACCCTGGTGGCCAGGGCCAGGCGCAGCCACCCGGCGGTGGCCGCGGAGGGCGCTCGGACGGGGCGCTCCAGGAGCGGGGTGCCCACCCTGGACGCCTCGCCCTCCGCGTTGGAGTCCAGCAGGGCGCAGACCAGTTCGACCGTGAGCCTGCCGCGGACCTGCCCGTTGTCCGACTCGGCCTCCCTGAGGCCGTCGAGGAGGGCCAGGCCCGCGCGGCTCGCGGCGATCGCCGCCTGGAGGTCGCCCCAGCGGCGGTGCTGGCCCGCGGCCGCGGCGCGGAGCAGGCCGCGGTGCAGGAGCGTCGTGTCGTGGTCCAGCAGCGGGTCGGCCTGGTAGAGGCCGTCGGCCTCGTCCAGGGCCTGGGTCAGGGCGGGGCCCCGGCCGACCGAGACCAGGCACTCGCCCGCCTGCACGAGGGCCGAGGCGCGCAGGCCCGGCGGCACGTCGTCCGCTTCGAGGACCGGGCGGACGGCGGCGAACCCGGTCAGCGGCGCGCCCACCGACCTGGCGCTGTCGGCCAGCTCGACGCGGAGGCGCCAGGCGGTTTCCCGCTCGCCCGCCGCCTCGGCCGCCTTGAGCGCGTCGAGCGCCCGGTCGGCGGTCTTGACGCCCCGGCCCATGCGGTTGCTCGCGAAGACGACCAGCGCCTCCGCGCGCAACCTGTCGATCTCGTCACGGCGGGCGGAGGCGAGCGCGACGGCGCGTTCGCCCAGCACCAGAGCAAGCTCCGGTGCCCGCCAACGCAGCCGCCAGGCGGGCACGACCAGCGTGCTCACCTCGACGTCCGCCTGCGCCTCGCCCCTCGCCGCCACGATGTCGGTACTCGGCTCTCAGTCCCGGGTGAGCTTGCGGTAGGTCACGCGGTGCGGCCGGGCCGCCTCCGCGCCGAGGCGCTCGACCTTGTTCTTCTCGTAGCCCTCGAAGTTGCCCTCGAACCAGTACCACTGGGACGGGTTCTCGTCCGTGCCCTCCCACGCCAGGATGTGGGTGGCGACGCGGTCGAGGAACCACCGGTCGTGCGAGATGACCACGGCGCAGCCGGGGAACTGCTCCAGCGCGTTCTCCAGCGAGCCCAGGGTCTCGACGTCCAGGTCGTTCGTCGGCTCGTCCAGCAGGATCAGGTTGCCGCCCTGCTTGAGGGTGAGCGCCAGGTTCAGCCGGTTGCGCTCGCCACCGGAGAGCACGCCCGCCGGCTTCTGCTGGTCCGGGCCCTTGAAGCCGAACGCGCTGACGTACGCCCGCGACGGCATCTCGACGTTGCCGACGTGGATGTAGTCGAGGCCGTCGGAGACGACCTCCCACACGTTCTTCTTCGGGTCCAGGCCGGTGCGGTTCTGGTCGACGTAGGAGAGCTTGACCGTCTCGCCGACCTTCACCTCGCCGTCGTCCGGCTGCTCCAGCCCGACGATGGTCTTGAACAGCGTCGTCTTGCCCACGCCGTTCGGGCCGATCACGCCGACGATGCCGTTGCGGGGCAGGCTGAACGACAGGCCGTCGATCAGCACCCGCTCGCCGAAGCCCTTCTTGAGGTCGTGGGTCTCGACCACGACGTTGCCCAGGCGCGGGCCCGGCGGGATCTGGATCTCCTCGAAGTCGAGCTTGCGGGTCTTCTCCGCCTCCGCGGCCATCTCCTCGTAGCGGCCGAGGCGGGCCTTGGACTTGGCCTGGCGGGCCTTGGCGCCCGACCGGACCCAGTCCAGCTCGTCCTTCAACCGCTTCTGGAGCTTCTGGTCCTTCTTGCCCTGGACCGCCAGGCGCTCGGCCTTCTTCTCCAGGTAGGTGGAGTAGTTGCCCTCGTAGACGTGGGCCCGACCGCGTTCGAGCTCCAGGATCCACTGGGACAGGTTGTCCAGGAAGTACCGGTCGTGGGTGACCGCCAGGACGGCGCCCTGGTACTGGGCCAGGTGCTGCTCCAGCCACAGGACGCTCTCCGCGTCCAGGTGGTTGGTGGGCTCGTCGAGCAGCAGCAGGTCCGGCTTGCTCAGCAGCAGCTTGCACAGCGCCACCCGGCGGCGCTCGCCACCGGAGAGCAGCTTCACGTCGGCGTCGGGCGGCGGGCAGCGCAGGGCGTCCATCGCCTGCTCCAGCTGGGAGTCGAGGTCCCACGCGTCCGCGTGGTCCAGCTCCTCCTGGAGCCGGCCCATCTCCTCCATCAGCTCGTCGGAGTAGTCGACGGCCATCTTCTCGGCGATCTCGTTGAAGCGGTCGAGCTTCACCTTGATCTCGCCCAGGCCCTCCTGGACGTTGCCCAGGACGGTCTTCTCCTCGTTGAGCGGCGGTTCCTGCTGGAGGATCCCGACCGTGTAGCCGGGCGAGAGGTAGGCCTCGCCGTTGCCCGGGGTGTCCAGGCCGGCCATGATCTTCAGCACGCTGGACTTGCCGGCGCCGTTCGGGCCGACCAAGCCGATCTTCGCACCGGGGTAGAACATGATCGTGACGTCATCCAGGATGACCTTGTCCCCGTGCGCCTTGCGCACCTTCTTCATGGTGTAGATGAACTCGGCCATGCCCGCGATCGTAGAGCGGTGCCGATCGGGCCCGAACCTCGGACGCCGGCAACGGACGTGACGACAACGCAGAGTTAACGCGAACGGGGGTCACCCACACCTGTCACAGGTCCGGAGGACCGCTCTGGCGCGACGCCGCGACCAGCGGATCCGATCGGATGCGCGAACTCCTCGTGCTGTCAAGTCCCCAATGCCCGCGCGCGGATCAACCCCACGACGCCGACCTACGACCTCCCTCCTCCACGCTCTCAACGGCGACGACTGCCCGCCGCATTCTCCGCTCTGGTTCCCGCTTGGGAAGCGCTTGTACCCCGATTGCTTCAGAACAGCACTTCGGCCACCTCCTCCGGACGCCCCGCTTCACCCGGTCGCACCAGTGCGGACTCGCCCTCCCTGCGGGGGGCCACGACTTCGGGGGCGGTGAGGTCGGGGGGAGGGGGAACTGGGGTGGGCAGGTCGGGGGCTGGAGGTGTGGCGGCAGGGGGTGGGACGGCTCCGGCGGGTGATGAGGCGGGTTCCGGGGTGGGTGGCGTGCGCTTCGGGCCGGTGCGGGCGGAGGCCGGGCGTTTCCGGCCGGTGGGAGGCGGGGCGGTCGAGGCAGGGGCGGGGTCAGCGGGACCAGGGGCAGGTGGAAGGGCAGATGCAGGGACGGGGGCAGGGGCAGGGGCAGGGGCAGGGGCAACAGGGCCGGTCAGGGGCGGGGTGGTCGGCGGGGCGCCTGTCATGACCGGGAGCGCTTCGACCGTGGTCAGGGGCGGCGAGGCCGTGGCCGGAGGTGGAGGGGCCGTGGCCGGGGGCGGCAAGGCCTCGACCAGGGGTGGCGAGGCTGTGGCCAGGGGTGCGCCGGCGGGTGCCGGCCGCGCCGCGGGCGCTCCCCCGGGCACGTCGACCAGCGCCTCGTGCGGCGTCGCGCGCGAGCGCACGGGGCTGGCCGTGCACAGGGCGAGGTTCGGGCCTATCGCGGTCGCCTCGATCTCCACGAGCTGCCGGACCTGACCCTCGTCCCGCAGCTCCTTGATCGACACCCGGCCGGTGACCACCACGGGGTCACCTCGGTTCAGCGAGGCGTACGCGTTGTCGGCGAGCGAGCGCCAGCAGTTGACCGACAGGAACATCCGGTTGCCGTCGACCCAGCCGCGTTGGTCCTGGTCCCACCGGCGTTCCGTGGTGAACAGCCGGAAGTTCACCCGGCTGAAACCGGTGCCGACCTCGTGCCGGGTGATCTTGCTGGCCACGTTGCCGCACACGGTGACGCGGGTCTCGTTGTACGCCATGACTGCCTCCTCGGGGTGATCTCCTGGGACCAGGCTGCCGGGGTGCGGGGCTCCGGCGGAGCGCGAAATCCGGATCTGTGGACAACTCGCGAGCCGAGTGATGCATAACAAATGAGTGAGCACTCACTCGTTGACATGAGTGAGTCCTCACTCATAAGCTGCCCCCATGCCCGAGGAGACCACCCAGCGCCGCAGGCGAGCACCCGCGATGAGCCTCGAAGACCGCCGGGAGGCGATCGTCCAGGCCACCGTCCCGCTGCTGTTCGAGCACGGCGCCAACGTGACGACCAGCCAGGTCGCCAAGGCGGCCGGCATCGCGGAGGGCACGGTCTTCCGGGCGTTCAAGGACAAGCAGGAGCTGATCCGCACCTGCGTGCACGCCGTCCTCGTGGCCGACGCCGAGCTGGAGCTGATCGAGCAGGCCCGCCGGTTCGGGACGCTCGCCGAGCGCCTGTCCTGGGCCGCCGGCGCCGTCTCCGGCTACCTGGACCGGATGTGGACGCTGGCCGGCGTGCTGCGCGACTCCGGGTTCGACCCGCGCGACAAGCACGGCGAGCACGGCGAGCACCACGGCCCGCAGGCGCAGATGCAGCGCCTCTCGGAGCGCGTCGCCTCGCTGTTCGACCCGGGTGACCGGCTGCGCGTCGACCCGTCCTTGGCCGCCCGGCTGCTGCTCGGGCTCGTGTTCACCAACCGCATGCAGGGCAAGGGGTTCGGCGAGACCACGGCGGACGTGGACCAGCTCGTCGAGGTGTTCCTGCACGGCGCGCTGAGGGGAGACCAGTGAACGACCTCATGATCGAGGCGACGGGCGTCGGCAAGGCGTTCGGCGCGCAACAGGCGCTCGACGGGGTGAGCGTCGCCGTGCCCGCGGGCGCCGTGCTCGGCCTGCTCGGGCACAACGGCGCGGGCAAGACGACCCTGGTCAACGTGCTCACCACGCTGCTGCCGCCGGACCGGGGGCGGGCCAGGGTGGCCGGGTTCGACGTGGTCCGCGAGGCGCACCAGGTGCGCAGCCGCATCGGCCTGACCGGGCAGTTCGCCGCCGTCGACGAGCAGCTGTCCGGCCTGGACAACCTGGTCCTGATCGCCCGGCTGCTCGGCGCGACGACCCGCGAGGCGCGGGGCCGGGCCGGCGAGCTGCTGGAGCTGTTCGACCTCGCGGACGCGGCGAAGCGGCCGTCCCGCACCTACTCCGGCGGCATGCGCCGACGCCTGGACCTGGCCGCGAGCCTGGTCGGCCACCCCGAGGTGATCTTCCTCGACGAGCCGACCACGGGCCTGGACCCGGCCGGCCGCCTGGGCCTGTGGGAGATCGTGGAGCGCTTGGTCGACGACGGCACCGCGGTCCTGCTCACCACCCAGTACCTGGACGAGGCCGACCGCCTCGCCGACTCCATCACCGTGCTCTCCCAGGGCCGGGTCGTCGCCGCGGGCACCAGCGCCGAGCTGAAGGCCCAGGTCGGGCAGCGCACCGTGACCGTCACCCTGGCCGACGTCGCGGACGTGCCCAAGGCCGCCGAGTCGCTGGAACGGGCGGGCCTCCAGCCCGTCGCCGCGGCGAACGCGCTCACCGCGCCCGTCACGTCGTCGCGCGAGATCGCCACCGTGGTCCGCGCCCTGGACGAGGTCGGCCTGGAGGCCACCGAGCTGGCCCTGGGCGAGCCGACCCTCGACGACGTCTACCTCTCCCTCGCGCACCAGCCGCGCGCGGCCTGAACAGGAGTCGGACATGACAACCCTCGCCGCCACGCGGACCCGCTGGCGCGGCACCGGCTTCGGCACGCAGGTGCTCGTGCTCACGCAGAGGTCGCTGCGCGCGCTGGTCAGCGACCCGCGCATGGTCGTCTTCAGCGTCCTCCAACCGCTGATCATGCTGACCCTGTTCAGCCAGATCTTCGCCAGCGTCGCCAACGCGCCCGGCTTCCCGCAGGGCGTGGCCTACATCGACTTCCTGATGCCCGCGATCCTGGTCAACACCGCCATGCAGTCCTCGCTCCAGGCGGGCGTCGGCCTGGTCACCGACATGAAGAACGGCGTGCTGGCCCGGTTCCGCTCGCTGCCGATCCGGCCGGGCTCGGTGCTGCTCGCCCGCAGCCTGTCCGACCTGGCCCGCACGACCGCCCAGCTGGTGCTGATGCTGGTGTTCGCGCTCGCGGTTTTCGGCTTCTCCCCCGCGGGCGGCCTGGCCGGGATCGCGGGCGCGCTGGCGCTGTCGCTGGCCGTCTCCTGGGGCCTGGGCTGGGTGTTCCTGGCCATCGCCGCGTGGCTGCGCAACGCCGAGCTGATGCAGACCGTGGGCTTCCTGGCGATGTTCCCGCTGATGTTCGCCTCCAGCGCCTACGTGCCGATCAGCGGCCTGCCGGGTTGGCTCCAGGCCGTGGCGGAGGTCAACCCGCTGACCTACGCGGTGGACGCGGCGCGCGCCATGGCGCTGGCCCACCCCGTCACCGGCGTGGTCGGGGCGCTGGTCACGAGCGGCGCGCTGGCCGCCGTCGGCTGGGTGCTCGCCGTGAAGGGCTTCCGCCGCCCGCTCTAGCCCTTCCCGGACATCTTGCGCAGCATCGCGTTGTAGGCGGCCAGCTCCGCGTCGCCGTCCGCGTCCGCCCGCCGGTCCGCCCGGCGGGCGTCGCGGCCGTCCGACCGCGCCCACTGCACCAGCAGCGCGACCATCACCACCAGCAGCGGCAGCTCGCCCGCCGCCCACGCGATGCCGCCGCCGAGCCGCTGGTCGTCCAGCAGCGACGTCACCCACGGCAGGCCCAGCGAGCGGTAGAAGTCCTCGCCGATCACGGTCTGCGAGCTCATCAGCACGACGCCGAAGAACGCGTGGAACGGGATCGAGGCGAACAGCAGCCCGAGCCTGCCCAGCGGCGGCAGCCGGTTCGGCGCCGGGTCGATGCCGATCACCGGCCAGTAGAAGACGTAGCCGACCAGGATGAAGTGGGCGTTCATGGCCAGGTGCGCCCAGTGGTGGTCCAGCGCCCAGTCGAACAGGCCCGAGAAGTACAGGCCGTAGAACGAGCCGACGAACAGCGCGAGCGCCACGAACGGGTTGGTCAGCACCTTCGCCACCGGCGAGTGCACGAACGCCAGCAGCCACTCGCGCGGCCCCGGCGGGTTGCCCTTGCCGGCCGTCGGCAGCGCCCGCACGGCCAGCGTGACCGGGCCGCCCAGCACCAGCAGGATCGGCGCCAGCATGGACAGCAGCATGTGCGCCTCCATGTGGACGCTGAACAGCGCCGGCGCGTACCGGCCCACGCCCGACGACGTGGCGAACAACACGGTCAGGCAGCCCGCGACCCAGGCGATCGTGCGGCCGACCGGCCAGGCGTCGCCGCGCTCGCGCAGCCGCCGCACGCCCAGCAGGTAGGCCACGGCGAGCACGACCGCGGCCGTGCCGAAGATCAGGTCGAACCGCCAGTCGAACAGCAGGCGGAACGCCGTGGGCGCGCCGTCCAGGTCGTAGCCGATGCGCAGCTCCACGCGGCTGGGCAGGGTGCGGCCCTCGGCGGGCGGCGGGGTGCGGCTGAGCGCGGCGGCCAGGCCGATGGTGGCGAACATCAGCAGGACCTCGACGCCCGCGAGCTTGAGCAGCGTGCGCCCGGACCCCGTGGCCACGACCTGCTTCACACCGCGCTCGCGCTGGAACCAGCCGATCACGCCCAGCACGACCAGGGCGAGCGTCTTGCCGAGCAGCAGCAGGCCGTAATCGCTGGTGAACAGCCGGCTCAGCGGCAGCCGCACCCACGCGTTGACCACGCCCGAGACGGCCATCACGATCCAGCAGACCAGGGCCAGCCGGGAGAACCGGGTGGTCGCCAGGGCCAGGTGGGCGCCGCCGCGGCGGCCGTGCGCGAGCAGGGCGATCAGGCCGCCGACCCACAGCGCCGCCGCGAGCAGGTGGTAGAGCAGGCTGTTCGTGGCCACGTCGTGCGAGCCGCCGCCCGAGGAGTGGCCGGTCACCGCGACCGGCACCAGGGCGAACAGGGACAGGAAGAACAGCGCCGTCGTCCAGCCCCAGGACAGCACCAGCCGGCAGCCCAGGGCCAGCAGCGCCACGACCACCGCGGTGACCACCCACGCCTTGGACTGCTCCACCAGCCCCGCCACCTGGAACAGCACCGAGGGCTCCAGGAACGTGGTCACCGGCTGGCCCAGCGCGTCCGCCACCGTGAACGGCACGGCGAGCACCGCGCCCAGCGTCCACACCAGGGCCGCCCACGCGGCCGTGCGCAACGCCGCGTAACCGTCGGCGGCCAGCGTGCCGTTGGCCTGCGGCGGGACCAGGAACGCCGCCAGCAGCAGGGAGCCGATGGTCACCACCGCCGCCGACTCGGTCAGCACCCGCACCACCATCAGGCCCGACGCGTCCCCGCCGGTCAGCGCCAGCAGGCCCGCCGTCAGCAGCGCGGCGGTGGTCGCGCCGACGACGAGCAGGGGGATCAGACCGGTGCGCCGGGTTCGGGTGTGCGCTTCAGTGGTCACGGCACGAGCGTAAGCGGCGGGGGCGCGCTGCCACCAACCGCCGGACGTGCGCAGATCACACCCACTACCGTTGCCGGGCGTGACCGGTTCCCGCGCGGTGCTCCTGGCCGTCCTCGTCCTGCTCCTGCCCGGGTGCAGCTACTCGATCAACGGCACGGCCGTGCCCGGCGCCGGTGAGCCGTCCTCCGCGTCGGACGCCCCCGGCGCGCCGCGGGTCGCGCGGCCCCGGACGGTGGTCGGCGTGGAGCCGTGCGGGCTGCTCACCGAGGACGACCTGAGGTCGATCGGCCCGTTCAAGAAGGAGCCCGCGCGCAAGGACGACCTGATCCAGGAGTCGTGCCAGTACGTGCTGGACGACGGCTCGTTCGCCGGTCGCACCGTCGTCGCCGCGCTCTACCAGAAGTACCAGGACGTGCGGTCCCGGCAGCCCAAGGGCCACGAGGTGGTCGTCGAGGGGCACTCCGCGTGGGCGTTCTGCGAGGTCAGCGGTGGTTCGATGGCGTGCACGGCGACGCTGGCCGTGAACGCCAACCGCAGCGTCCTGGTGGCGATGACCCAGCCCGGCGGGGACGCCGGGCAGATGCTGTCGGTGATGCAGCCGCTGCTCAAGGCCGCCTTGAACCGACTTCCCGCCGCGTGAGCTCGCGGTCCCGGGAGCGCCGCGCCAGCCACACCGCGGGCACCATCATGGCGATCACGAACGCCACGAAGCCCAGCGACACCGACAGGTTGCTCACGTGGGCGATGCCGCCGACCAGCGGCGGGCCCACCAGGAAGCCGGTGTAGGCGACCGTCGTCACCAGGCCGATCTCGCGCTCGCCGCCCGTGCCGTCCTCGCGGCGGCCCGCGTCGCCCGCCAGGTCCATGATCACCGGGAAGGCGAAGGCCAGCCCCAGGCCGACGAAGCCGAACCCGAGGTAGCCGGTCGCCGCGACCGGCACGAGCACGACCAGCGCCAGGCCCGCCGCGGCCACCACCGCGCCGCTCGCGAGCAGGCGGTACGGGCCGAGCCGGCGCTGCACGGCCTCGCCGAACAGGCGCGCGACGGCCATCGCGATGGAGAAGCCGACGTAGGCGGCCGCCGCGGCGCTCTCGCTCAGGCCGCGCTCGTTGACGAAGAACAGCGCCGACCAGTCGGACGTGGCGCCCTCGGCGATCGCGGAGAACAGCGTGATCGTCGCCAGCAGCCACAGCAGCGGGCGCTTGAGGACCGGGCGGTCGTCCGCGGGCGAGCCGGCCGTCTCGCCGGTGGCGCCCGGCACGGCCCGCAGCACCCAGGCGATGGTGATCGTGCCGACGACGGCGGCGGTGAGCAGGTGGCGGGTCAGGTCCCAGCCGACGCCCGCGGCGACGGCCGCGCCGAGCGAGCCGACCAGGCCGCCGACGCTGAAGCCCGCGTGGAACTGCGGCATCAGGGGGCGGTCCAGGGCGCGGGTGACGGCGACCGCGGCGACGTTCATGCCCACGTCCAGCATCGCGCCGCAGGAGCCGAGCACGAACAGGACCAGGCCCAGCTGGAGCGGCGTCGTGGCGAGGGTGAGCGACGGCACCGCCACGACCGTGACGGTCGCGCCCGCCAGGACCAGGCTCCGCGCGCCCACCCGCGCGCAGACCCGGGCGGCGAACGGCGCGGTGAGCGCGAGGCCGACGCTGGCGCCGAGCAGGGCCAGTCCCAGGGTCGCCTCGGTGGCGCCGACCTGGTTGGCCAGGGCGGGCATGCGAGCGGCCCAGGAGAGGAACATCGCCCCGTTGAACAGGAACACCGCGAAGACGGCGAGGCGTGGCGTCGGCATGGCGACGAGTGTGACTGAAGCGCTTCAGAACGTCCACTCGGATACCTGGTTACGCTCCTCACGTGGACCGCCCCCGGAAGCCGACGCTCGACACTGTCGCCAGTGCCGTCGGCGTGTCGCGCGCGACGGTCTCCAACGCCTACAACCGGCCCGACCAGCTCTCCGCCGCGTTGCGCGAGCGCATCCTGGCCGCGGCCGCCTCGCTCGGGTACGCGGGGCCGGACCCGGTCGCGCGCAGCCTCGCCACCAGGCACAGCGCGGCCGTCGGGTTCATGCTCGGGCAGCAGCTGTCCACGTCGTTCTCCGACGCGGCGCTGTCGATCGTGCTCGACGGGCTGGCCTCGACCGTGGACGGGCACGACCACTGCCTGGTGCTGATGCCGGGCCGCGACCGGGGCGGGCCGCGACCGGAGACCGTGGCGCGGGCGCAGGCGGACGTCGTGGTGGCGTACTCGCTGCCGGACGACGCGCCGGCCCTGGTCGCCGTGCGGGCGCGCGGGCTGCCCATGGTCGTGATCGACCAGCCCGTGCTGCCGGACACCGCGCGCGTCGAGGTGGACGACTTCGGCGGGGCGCGACTGGCCGCCACGGCGCTGCACGACCTGGGGCACCGGCGGTTCGGCGTGCTGACCTTCGCCCTGCGCCCCGATGGGCACGGCGGCCCCGTGTCGGCCGAGCGGCTGGCCACGGCCCCGTTCCGGGTCACCCGGGACCGGCTGCACGGGTACCTGGAGGTGACCGGCCCGCAGCCGATCTGGGAGTGCGCGCGCAGCAGCCGCGAGCTGGGACGCGCGGGCGCGCGGGAACTGCTGTCCGCCACGCCCCGGCCGACGGCGCTGCTGTGCGCCTCGGACGAGCTGGCGTTCGGGGCGCTCCAGGCGGTGAGGGACCTGGGACTCCGGGTACCCCACGACGTGTCCGTGGTGGGTTTCGACGACGTGCCGGCGGCCGCCTACGCGGACCCGCCGCTGACCACGGTGCGTCAACCCCTGGCGGAAAAGGGGCGGCGCGCGGGCGAACTGGCGCTGCGCCTGCTGGACGGCGCCAGACCCGGAGGGCCGACAAGACTGCCCGTTTCCCTGGTCTCGCGCGACTCAACAGCGACCCCGGCGTGATGCACGTCACTTTTTGGTCGTTCTGATCAGACTTCCGGCGCGGGATGGAAACGCGAAGCATCGTCCGGACGATGTGTCCGGTGGGGCCGGCCGCGCAGCTACAGCACGTGGTCAGCGCCCCGAGCGCCTCCGTAGCTCAGTGGAGAGAGCGAGGGACTTCTAATCCCGAGGTCGCAGGTTCGAATCCTGCCGGGGGCACAGCAGTGCAGGTAGTGGCGGTGGGGCCGATCACCGGTCAGGATCGGCCCACGTCAAACCCACATGATTCACTTCTCCGGACCGAGACCTTCCAGGGCGTCGGCCGCCGCCTGACCGACCGTCTTGCGGATCACGCAGACGTCCTGGGTCATGCTCACCTGGGCGTGGCCGAGGTAGTCCGCGATCTCCCGCGCCGACATCTCGGCCTGGTCCAGCCTGGTCGCGACCAGGTGCCGGAAGGCGTCCGGAGCCGGTCCCACGGATCACGGCGCCTTCCAGCCGGAGCGTTCGAGCTTCCGCGTCGACCTGTGACCAGTCGAGCGCTGGCAGCTCCCCGATCCGTGCGCCGGTCGCGGCCGGCACGTCGACCAGGTGTACGAGCGGGCCAGGTTGGTGGCCGGGACCCGCGACGCCGGAGGAGATGGAGAAGCTTGAACTGCCGGCAGGCGAGCCGGTGATGATCCTCAAGCGGCGGACGTTCACCAAGGACGGTGTGCCGATCGAGTTCGCCCGTGGCGTGCACGCGGCCAGCCGCTTCGAGTGGTCCTACAGCTTCCCGCTTCCGGACTGAGTGCCGAGAAAGGCTGCCACAGTGCCCTCTACCGTGATCCCGGACCAGCACCGTGCCGACGTCATGACGTTGTGGGAGTACCACGACATGAAGCACCGGGTGCGTCCCGCCGACATCGCGATCGGTCTTGGCAGCCACGACATCGGCGTAGCCGTCCGGGCCGTCGAGCTGTACGAGGACGGCACCGTGCCGCGACTTCTCTTCACCGGCGCGAACGCTCCCACGACCGTCAAGCGCTTCCCGCGAGGCGAAGCCGTCCACTACCGCGAACACGCGTTGGAGCACGGCGTGCCCGACGAGGTGATCCTCATCGAAACCGAGGCCGGGAACACGGCGGAGAACTTCGAGTTCAGCCGGAAGGTGTTGCAGGCCAATGGTATCGAGGTCTCGTCGGCCGTGCTGATCTCCCGCCCCTACCAGGAACGTCGCTCCTACGCCACGTGCCGGAAGCTGTGGCCCGAACTGGCGATCACGTGCACGTCGCACCGGCCACCGATTGACGAGTACGTGGCCGGGATCGGTGATGCCGACTTCGTCATCAGCATGGTGGTGGGAGACACCCAGCGGATCACGGTGTTCGCCGAAGCCGGGCACTCCATCCCGCAGGAGGTCCCCGCCGAGGTCCGAGCATCCTGCGAACGCCTGGTTGCCGCCGGTTACACCAGCAGGCTGATCAGTTGAAACGAGGGTGAAGTGCCTGACCTTGAGATCCCCGCATCCGTAGGGAGGAGTGGGCTGCTTGCCCACAGGTCCGCACCCACTCTCGCCACCACGAGCGCCCGCATCATCCGCCCACGGTCTGATCTCGCCTGCGCCAGTCTGCGCAGGCAGTCGCCCCGTCCCCCACATTGTCGGTACCTTGCCGTTCATGACCGAGCCTTCAGCCGGCGGCGTCGAAGCGTTGCTCAGCGCGGCGATCCGCCCGCTCGCCGCCAGCACGTTCGTGGCGACGTTCACGGGTGTCGGGCTGGGGCGCGAGCGAGGGCGGAACGTGCTCGACAAGGAGATCTACCGCCGGTTCGGCAAGCCCCGCAACAGCGACGCCCACCACACCTACCAAGCGGTCATCGTCCAGATCGTCCTGATCTGGGAGCAGGCGCTGCTCGCGGCGCGGTCCTCGCACGGCCCTCTGCTGCTGCTCCCCGACGGCGTCCGCGTGCTCGCCGCCACCGACCCGCTCGGCGAGCTGCACACCCTGCTCCGGGTGTGAGCCGACTTCACGAGTGGCCGGTCTCGGTGTTGTAGCGTCTCGCGGTGCAGATCTGGACGGAGCACCCCGCCAGGACCGATGTCGACGCGGTCGTCCGCCGTTACTTCGACCTGCTCCGGGCCGGGGAGGTGGCCGAGGCCGAACAGCTCGTCGTCGGCTCGTCGAGCCGGCACGTGCTCAAGGCGCTGTGGAAGGGCTCGGTCGGGCGGAGCGCCGGTGCGGACGACACACCTCCCAGCTTTGCCGCCGAGGACGAGCAGGACCTGTCCTGGCTCCGCGAACTCGATCTCGGGGACTTCACCGGGGACCACGCGGGCGACCGGGTCCACGTCGAGATCACGTACCGCGCGGAGGTGATCGAGGTGGCGTTGAGCTTCTGGGTCAAACCCACCGACGCCGGCTGGGTCGTCGCGGGGCCGGCCACCCTCTGGTAGGGCGGAGCTCAGTCGGGCGGTGGTGACGAGGAACGCCGCTCGGCCTGGGCGACGCGTCCTCAAGGGCCCGGATGCGGTCGTAGAGGTCGACCAGCGTCACGCCGTCGGCGACCCCGGCGGGCACGGCGCGCAGGTGGTCCGGTGGCACCGGAAGGTGCGGCCGAGGAAGGACCACGTGATCCACCGCGGAGTCGTCAGGTGCGGCGGAGGGTGTAGCCGCGGCGGGGGCGGCAGTCCACCCGGGACTCACCGGGCACCCGTTCGACGTGGACCGCCGCCGGGCGTTCGGTGACCGCGCAGACGTCCTCGCGCGGCCACCACCGGCCGCAGGACCGCGCCGGGGTCGCCCACAGGTCGAGGTGCGCGGCGTCCTCGTCGCGGTAGCGCGCTCCCCCGTGGCGTTGGACGTCGTAGTGCGCCACCCGGTCGACGTCGTGCCGGCCGAACCGCATGACGCCCAGGTGGTCGGCCGGTTCGGTGCTCAGCGCAAAGGAGAGCCGCGCGTCGAACGGCTCCGGCACGTTCAGGGAAGGGGCCCGGTCGACCGGGCTCGGCAAGCGGCGGAGACGCCGCCCCCGCTCGGGGGGCGCATGGGTCACGCGGTCCGGCAGCAGGTGTCGGACCGGCACGGCCAGCCGGTCGAGGAGCCCACCGTGACCAGGGCGGCGTGGGCGAGGAACTGGTCGCGCCGGGCGCGTTCGTCCAGGTGCGCGCAGGCGCAGGGTGCGGCGGAGACCGCCCGTTCGTGGTGGGCCAGGCCCATGTAGCCGGGCGGGATGCCCAGGCCGTGCGCGATGGCGGCGAGGGCGTCGTAGTCCTCGACCGGGTCGCCGTCGAGCACGCGGTCGACCTCCTGCGGCGACCGGCCGGTCAGGTCGGCGATGCGCCGCGCGGGCACGCCGTGGTCGAGCAGCAGGCGGTAGGTGGTGGTGATGTCCCGCGCCGCCAGCGCGGTGCGCATCTCGTGCTGCTCCCACAGGTCCGGCAGGCCGGTGCGCGCGCGGACCGGGCGCACGGCCCGCTCCCGCACGGCCGGGCCCGGCGCGGTGGCGGCCAGCCACTCGACCCAGGCCCAGTCCGGCTCACCGGTGGTGGTCGTGCGCCCGCCGGTGGTCAGGGCCACGCCGCGCACGGTGTCGCGGAACTCGTGCGCCACGGCCGCGGCGCCCGCGATGCCGCACGCGGAACGGGTCAGGATCGCGGCGACCGACCGGCTGGGCGGGCCGCCGCGCCAGTACAGCTCCAGCACGTCGCCGACGACCACGCCGTCCAGCCAGGCCGCGCCCCGCCACAGCGGGAGGCGGCGCAGGACGCCGCTCATCAGGCGGGCGGGCGGGGGTGGCGGCGGCGCCGGTGTCGGCGCCGGGTCGGTCGCGGGTGGCGCGGGGAGTTCGGCGGTGGCGCGCCGCCAGCGCTTCCTGGTGACGCCGAGCAGCCTCAGCTCGCCGTCCGGCGCGCGCAGGTCGAGGTGGTCGCGGCCGGGGTGGGCGCGCAGCCCCGGCACGCCGCGGCCCTCGGTGGTCGGCAGCACCTCGGCGAGCAGGTGGTCCAGCGCGGTGTCGTGGACCTGGAGGCCGACCAGGCGCGAGCTGAGCTGCACGCGGTTGATCAGGGACGTCGGGCGCAGCGGGTGGCCGCGGCGGCGCAGGCCGGACATGGCGCGGACGGTCGCCCGGAGGAACTCGGCCTCGACGCGCTGCTGGCCGGGGGTGGGGGCGGAGGGCACCAACTCGCGGTCCCTGCCGTCGGCGGCGCGCTGCCGGCGCACCGCGTTCGGGGTCTCACCGGTGCAGCGGCACCGCCTGCGCAGATCGGAGCTTGTGAACACGAGGAACCTCCGCGGCCGCCGCCCGGTTCGGCGCCACCGGGTCCGCGCACGCCGAACCACGGGGTGTGAGTGGGGATGCGGGCTCGTCCACTCGGGACGCGCTTTGGAGGCACCCGCTCCAACCGGGTCAGGAGGAGCCTCGGCGGCAGCCGCACCTGCCAGGTCACGAAACTACAACACCGGCAGGTGCGGCGGCCCGCTGATCACCCGAAGGTGCGAACTCCGCGCCCGGCCCGATCCCGGGCCGCACACCGGTCAGGGGACGTCGATCACGAAGTCCGGCTCCTCCGATTCGACGTCCAGGTACGGGGAAGGCCACTCCGCCTCGACGAAGACCCCGTCGCCCGCCCATCGGCGGGCCGCGTCGAGCGACTCGACCGAGGTGCCCACGTAGAGGTGGTAGTCGTACCCCACGTGGAGGTAGAAGACGCCGGGCCGGTGCAACCTGCACCAGACGGTGCCCTCCCTGAGCATCTCCCGGCAGACCTCGATCGCGGTGCGGAGCGGCAGCTCCGCACCGTCGTGGAGGTCGAACGCGGGCTCGTCGGCCCGCACCTCGAGCGATCGGACCAGCAGGGACTCGACCCCGGCGCGCTCGGCGAGGTGGCGGGCGCAGGAGAGGTACGCGTCCTCGACCCGGAGGTACTCCTCCTCGCTCACCACGCGCCCGCCGAACACCTTCCCCACGTCCGACACCGACGTCCACTGCTCCGCCAGGTAGTCACTGCCGTGCTCGGCCCGCGCGGGGTCGTACTTGGAGATGTGGTAGCAGTGCACCCGATCAGTCTCCCACCCGCTTGAGCTCCCACGGTGACTCTCCGTCCTCGCGGATCAAGCCGTACGTGCCCTCGCGCTTCTCCTTCGAGACGAGGTTCTTCGGGCTCTTCGCCCGCTTGAAGACGCCACCGTTGTGACCGTCCACGTCGAAGCTGTAGAACCACTTCTTCTTGGGGTCGGTGAACACCGGCTGACCGGAGCTCTTCGCGTTCTTCTCCTCGGAGAGCCCCAGCCAGTTCGCGAGGTCGCGCTGCTGCGGCGCGGTGAGCCGACCGGCCGGGGTCGACTTGGTGGCCCGACAGGCGTTCTCCTCGTTGTGCGTCAGCACCGCGGCCGCGCCGACGCCCACGTAGTACGTGTGCAGCCCGTCGACCGTGAGGTTGTGCACCCGGCGGTCCGGGGAGAACGCCCGCGTGCCCGTGACCGTCGCCGGCCGGTGGTCGGCCGTCTCGAAGGTGTAGCCCGGCTCCAGGTCCTCGGCGTGGACCCACTTCCGCAGCGACTCCACCCAGAACGGGTGCTCGTCGGTGGCCACCAGGGTGCCGCCGTCGTCCACCGTGATCTCGTGGAGCAGGCGCTCCGCCCGGTGCGAGCGGGTGTCGGTGACGGTCCTGGCGCCGGTCTCACCGGTCGTGGGGTCGGTGGCCAGGACGGTGTCGCCGACGACGACGTCCGCGATCGGCTTGCGCGTGCCGTCGGCCAGGAGGACCGGGGTCTCGCCCGAGAAGCTGTTCGAGTCGAACGACACCCGGCACGCCGCGCCCGAGCCCGCCTCCTGCTTGGCCTGCTTGCCCCGGTTCCCGGAGGTCTTCTTGCCGCGCCCGGCGAGGCTCATCAGGTCCTCGGCGAACGGCAGGCCGGACGTCGCGATGACCTCGGACACCTGCTCCTCGGCCGCCTCCTTGATGACCTCCGCGCCCGTGCCCAGCATCGCCGTCTTGATCGTCTCGTAGACCTTGTTCAGGTCCTGGACGTTCGACACGCTCGCCTGCACCACGCGCGCCGGGGCGTTGGGCACCGCCGACACGATGTGGTTGGCGTTGGCGATGCGCGGCTTCAGCGCCGCCTGGAGCGTGGGCAGCGGGTTGTTCTTGACCGCCCTGGCCACCGCCGCCTTCGCCGCCGCGGTGCGGGCCACGGCCGCCTGGTACGCGGCGCGGGCCGCGGCCGCCCTCCTGGCCGCCGCTTCGGCCGCCGGCTTGCGCGGGTCCGGCACGGCCTTGGTCGACGACGGGACGCCGTTGCCCTTCTTGGTCGGCACGCCGTCCGGGCCGCGGACGTTCCTGGGCGCCGAGTAGTCGGGCGCGCGTCCGTTCGGCGCGTCCGGGGTGCGGGCGGTCGGCACGTTGTCCGCGCCGCGCGCCGCGTCGTAGCCGCGGTTGCCCCACTTGGCCGCCGTGGCGCCCCAGCCGCCGAACGGGACCATGCCCGCGAACGACAGGCCCGCGTCGACGTAGTTGCCCTCCGCCAGGTACCAGACGCCGTTGATGCCGTCGGCGACCTCGCCGAGGCCCGGGACCAGGCCGGCGACGTCGAGTGCGGTGTGGCCGACGGTGCTGAGGTTGTCGCCCACCCAGCTGACCGCGTCGGAGAACCAGCCGTGGCCGTCGGGGTCGAAGCCGTTCAGCGGTGAGCCGACGCCGTAGACGTAGCGGTTGAAGCCCGCCGAGCCCGGACCGCCCCGGGTGACCGGGTCGCGGCTGCTGAACGTGCCGGTGGTCGGGTCGTACCAGCGCGCGCCCATGTTGACGCGGCCGGTGTCCGGGTCGGTCCAGTCGCCCTGGAAGCCGACGTCGCGCCGCGTCCCGGCGGAGGCGGTCTTGTTGCCCCACGGGTCGTAGGCGGTCGAGTCGGGCAGTGACGTCAGGCCCGTCGCCGGGTCGAAGCCGCCGACCACGTCGCCGTGCTTGTCCGACAGCAGCAGCCGCTTGTCCGCGCCCTGCGCCAGCGACAGCAGCTCGCCCGCGAGGCCCCGGCCGTAGGTGGCGGCGCCGTCGCTGACCGCGTCCACCTCCGCGCCCGCGTACTTGAACTGCCGCGCGCCGCGCGACACCGGGCGGTCGAGGCCGTCGCAGGCGTAGGACGTCGAGCCGACCTGGACCAGGCGGTCGAAGGCGTCGAAGGAGAAGTTCTCCTGGTAGCCGGAGCTGGTGCGCGACGCCAGGGTGCCGCGCGCCGCGTACGCGTAGGTGTAGTCGCCGTCGGACAGCACCCGGTTGCGCTCGTCGTAGGTCGCCGCCTTGGCGCCGTCGCGGATCCGGTTGCCCGAGGCGTCCCACGCGTACCCGGTGGTGGTCCCGTTGGAGGTCCACGAGGTCGTGCGGCCGAGGTGGTCGTAGGCGTAGGTCTGCTCGTCCGCGCCCGCGGTGCCGGCGGTGACCTTCTTGGTCAGCCGGTTGTTCGGGTCGTAGGTGTAGGCGGTCGAGGCGACGGTCGCGCCGGACGCGTTCTTCGTGACGTCGGAGACCTCGCGGCCCAGGTCGTCGTAGCCGAACTCGCGGACCCGGCCCGCGCCGTAGTCCAGGGTGCCCAGCCGGCCGGTGGCGTCGTAGCCGAAGCCGATGGAGCCGCCGGTCACGCCGTCCCGGACGGACGCCAACCTGCCCGCCGCGTAGGCGAACGACGTGGTGCCCGCCGCGTCGGCGCGCGACGACAGCCTGCCCTGCTCGTCGTACTCGAACGTCGCGTCACCGGACGGCCCGGTGGCCGAGAGCACGAGGCCGCGGGCGTTGTAGGTGTAGGTGTTCGTGCCGCCGGGCGCGCTGACGCCGGTGGTGCGGCCGACCGCGTCGTACCGCACCGAGCGTTCGGCTGTCGGCGCGCCGGAGCCGGTCTCCCGCACCAGTCTGCCGAGGGCGTCGTAGGTGCGGTTCCTGGTCACGCCGCCGGGCGCGGTCAGGACCGTCGGGCGGCCCGCGCCGTCGTAGGCCGCGGTCCAGGTGCGGTCCGCGGCCGCCGGGTGGGCGGCGGTGGCGGGCTCGATCACCGATTCGGGTTGGCCCAGCGCGTTGTAGGTGTAGGAGGTGCTGTTGCCGCGGCCGTCGGTGAACCGGGTCCGCCGGCCCGAGCTGTCGTAGCCGTAGGACGTGGTGATCGACTCGGTGTCGGACACCGGCTCGACCAACTGCGTCAGCTGCCCGAGGGCGTCGTAGGTGGACCGCGTGGTGCGGTTCTCGGCGTCGACCGAGGTGAGCCGGTTGCCCACCAGGTCGTAGGTGTGCTTGGCGGTGCGCAGGGTCTGGCCGGCCGCGTCGAGGTCGATCTCGGTCAGGGGGTTGCCCGCGCGGTCGAGCTTCAGGTACCGAGCCCGGCCCCGGGCGTCCTGCGCGTAGACCTGGTTGCCGAAGCCGTCGTACCCGTGCCGGGTGACGACGCCCGCCGGGTCGGTCGGTCACGCTGGTGCGCTGGCCCAGCCCGTCGTAGCCGTACCGGGTGACCTCGTTCTTGGGCGAGGTCACGGTCTCCAGGTTGCCCGCGGCGTCGTAGCCGAACTTCGTCTCGAACGCCGCCGGTGCGGGCCGCAGCTCCAGCCGGGTCTCGGTGAGCGGCCGGCCGAACTGGTCGTAGGTGCGCCGCACCTCGCCCAGCTCGGGGTCGGTCGTCGACAGCAGCTCGTTGTCGTGGGTGTAGGCGTACTTCCAGGCGCCGCCGGCCTCACCGGGCTCGTCCGGCTTCGGGTCCCGCTTCTCCACCACGCGACCGCGCTGGTCGTAGAACATGCGGATGACCGCGCCGCCGGGGTCGGTGGTCTTGACGACCCGGCCCATCGGGTCGTACTCGGCGGACACCGCGGCCACGATCGGCGACGACGCGCCGGGCGCCCGGTAGGCGGGCGACTCGGTGCGGGTGGTCACCGGGCCCGTGCTGCCCTGGAACACCTCCCTGACCTGGCGGCCGGCGAGGTCGTACTCGAAGTCGACGACCTCGGCGAACGACGCGCCGAACGGCCCGGTCCCGGAGTGCGCCCCGGTGCGGGCGACCCTGGTGATGTTGCCGCTCAGGTCGTAGCGGTACTCGGTGCGCCGGCGCAGGGTGTCCGGCTCCTGCGTGGTGGCGAGCAGCCGGCCGGTGGCGTCCAGCTCGTGCGTGACGACCTTGCCGCCGAGGCCGACCTGGCGGACCAGGTTGCCCGCGTCGTCGTAGGTGTTCTCCTGGATGACCACGCTCGGGGTCGTCGCGCGGTTGTCGGCCTTCGCCCGGATCTCGCGGACCAGGCCGTCGCCGTAGTAGGAGAACGCGGTGCGGCGGCCCATCGCGTCGACCTGCGTCAGCAGCCGGCCCGCGTGGTCGTACTGGTTGGACTCCAGCACGAGGTCGGGCAGCGGCGACTCCGGGTCGGTCGACGGGGCGTCGGCCGCGCCGGGCGTGATCGCCTTGCCGTGCCAGCCGACGAGCCGCACCTGGGCGACCTTGTTGCGCGCGGTGTAGCTCCAGGTGGTCTTCACGCCGTTGGCGTCGACGGCCCACGTGCGGTTGCCGAAGGCGTCGTAGCCGAACGACGCCTCGTTGCCCTCCGGCCCGACGGCCCGGCTCATCCGGCCGCGGTCGTCGAACTCGAACGTCGAGGTGCGCGGGTTGTCCGGGTCGGCCAGGTCGACGACGGTGGCCCTGGTGGTGTTGCCGTCCGCGTCGTACTCGGTGCTCTCGCGCTCGGTGCGGACCGCGCCGGTGACCGCGTTGGCGGCGGCCGGGTAGGTCACCTCGACGACGCGGCCGAGCTTGTCGTGCCGGTACGCGGTGCGCACGCCGCCCGGGTGGGCGTCCGAGTGCTCGGTCGCGGTCAGCTTGCGGCCCAGCGCGTCGTAGGTGAACGCGGTGCGCAGGCCGGACGGCGACACCGTCTCGGCGAGGTCGCCGTTGCTGTGGTAGCGGTTCACCGTGACCGCGCCGCGCGGGTCGGTCGTCGACTTCAGCAGCCGGGCCGGCTCCTTGCCGCCGCCGACCGCGTCGGACGTGCCGTCGGTGTAGCCGTGGAACGTCGAGCCGCCGTCCGGGTTGGTCTGCTTCGCCAGGTCGCCGAAGTCGGTGTACGCGGAGGTGGTCAGGTAGGTGTCGTCCGACGGCCCGGACGACCGCGCGTCGCGGACGGCGACCAGCTTGTCGGTGCGCGGGTCGGTCGGGTCGGCCGACGCCGGGTGGTACTCGTAGTAGGTCGTCTGGCAGTCGTCCTCGTCGCCGTTCGGACCGCCGTCCACGCTGCGGCAGGTGGTCTTGCGGGTGAGGTTGCCGCGCTGGTCGTGCACGAGGGTGGACCGGCTGCCGAGCTCGTCGACCACCGTGGTCTGGAAACCGGACTCGTCGTAGTCGTACAGCCGCACGCCGAGGCTCACCACGAGGCCGTTGCAGGTGACGAAGCCGTCGGGGTTGGTGGTGCAGTCGCGGCCGACGACGTCCTCGGGGCGCGGACCGACGCCGAGCGGCGTGACCTGGCGCAGGATGCGGCCCTTGAGGCCGTCGAAGTCGTAGTACTGCGGCCGGCCGCCCGGGTCCACGACGCGGACCGAGCGGATGACGTTGGTCTCCGAGCCGCCCACCGTGGGCACGCCGAGCTGCCAGCGACCGCCGTCGCCGTCGACGTACTCGCTCATGCGGTCGTGCACGTTGTCGTAGGCCACCTCGGCGGCGACCCTCATGCCGGGCATGGTCACCCGGGTCACCTGGTCGCCGGCCGCGCGGGCGCGGTGGTGCGCGACGACCCGGTTGGGGCCGAACGGGCGGGCGTACACGGCGACCTCGTCGACGAGGCCGGCCAGCTCGGTGCGGCCGCCGTCGATCGCCGGGAACGCGCCGACCGTGTGGGCCGTGCCGACCTGCGCGTGCTCCAGGCGCGGGTGCTCGATGACGCCCTCGCGGGTGCCGACGACGGCGCCGTCGAGGTACAGCGTCTGGGTGGCCAGCGAGCCGGACAGCACCACGTGGTGCCACTGGTCGTCGTTGACGGCGCCCGTGCTGGTGATCGGGTCGACCGCGCCGGTGGTGCGGAACTGGCCGCGCAGCTTGCCGTCCGAGCCGACGTAGAGCAGCGGCGCGCCGGTGCCCGGCTCCTCGCCGAGCGCCTTGTCCTGGTAGCCGACCAGCGGCCCGGCGGACGAGGTGCGGAACCACAGCTCCACCGCGAGGTCGCGGTGCCTGCTCAGGGCCTGCGCGGGCAGTTCGAGGTAGGAGGAGCCGTTCAGCTCGACCGCGCGGTCGTCGCTGCCGGTGAGCGCGCCCGCCTTGCCGTGGTGGCTCTCGTCGAGGTCGACGAACCGGGCCTTGTCCTTGCCCAGCTTGACGCCGATCTGGCTGCCCGCGTCCTCGCCTTCCGCCTCGCCGAGCCGCCAGTAGGAGTCCGGGCGTGCGTCGAGCACGACGCTGCGGTAGTGCGAGCCGTTGCCGTACTGGTAGCGGGTGCAGCGGCCGTCGGGGTTGCACGCCTCCAGCAGCCGGTCGCCGTCGTAGCGGTAGACCCGGACCAGCGCCGCGCCGACCACCACGTCGGACTTGACCTCGACGACGTGGCCGTCCTGCCAGCGGAAGGTCAGGGAGCGGTTGCTGGTGGTGCTGATCGCCCGGGAGAGCCTGCCCTCGATGTTGTAGCGGAGCTCGACCTGCCGGCCCGCGCTGTCGCGGATGGACCGCAGCGCGCCGTCGAAGCGGAACGCGTGGACCGTGCGGTCCTTGTCGACGAGCTGCCAGCCGTTGCCCTGGCTGTCCGGGAGCGCGGTGAGGGTCGCGGACCGGCCGGGCGGCGGGGTGTAGCTGCCGTCGGGGTTGCGGCCGAACCGCACCTGCTGGCCGTCGGGGTAGGTGACCACGACGTTGCCCGAGCCGTCGTCGTCCACGACGACCCTCATGTCGTAGCGCGACGACCAGCCGACGCCGAACGCCGGGTCGCGGCGCGGGTCGAGGCTGTTGTAGGTGCGCGCGACGTTCAGCTCGGGGCCGGCGGTCGCGGCCGTGGCGTCCACCGCGGCCGTGGTGAAGTTGCCCGCGATCGGGTCGAAGCCCAGGCCGTTGCCGGTGTACGGCGCGTTGCCGAAGCGCGAGGTGATCCCCGGCTGCGGCACCGAGGTGAGCAGCGCCGAGAACGGCAGGCCCTCGCTCTCGGACCGGCCGTCCCACAGCCAGGTGCGCCACAGGTAGACCTCGTCCCAGCGCAGCTTGCCCGCGGGCAGGGTCCAGTAGACGTTCGGTTGGCGGCCCGAGTCGAAGCAGGACACCGGGTTGCCCAACCGTCGTCCCCAGCGGCGACGGCTTCGAGATCGCCTACCGGGCCGCGAACAACGCCTACGCGGTGAAGAAGTTCACCAACGGCGTCCTCGGCACGACACGGGTCGCCGACGGCGTCTTCGGTCCGTCCGCGCCGGGCCTGGTGGTGTTCTCCGACGGCAAGGTCCAGCTCGTGGCCCGCTCCTCCGGCAACAAGCTCTACACGCAGAAGGAGGGCGCGTCGGGCTTCCCGGCCCCGGGCGTCAACGGGTGGACCGACATCAGCGGCGGCCTGACGTTCAGCGGCGCGCCCAGCGCGCTGCTCAACGCGTACGGCATCGTCGAGGTGGCGGTCCGCGACGGCGACGGCAGCGTGCGGCGGAGCGGTCAGACCGCGCCCGCCGCCACGACGTGGCGGACGTGGCACGACTACCACCAGGTGTCGGCGATCGACCCGGCGTTCGCCTCCGCGAGCGGGAGCGAGCAGCGGATCTTCGCGCTGGACGAGTACGGCGAGTTCTACCTCTGGCAGACCACCGCCTACGCGTCCGACTCCGCGACGGCCCGGCGCGCCGCCGCGCCCGCGGAGGTCCTGATCACGGGCAAGGCCCCCACCGAGGGGTGACCGGGGTGACACCCCGGTGACCGGCGGCCGGCGTCCCCACGGGGCGCCGGCCGTTCCCGTTCCCCACCCCGGTGGCGGGCATAGGATGGGAAGCCCACGAAGCCGCTCACCAGGGGGTCGACGTTGTCCGTCCGCGCCACGTGGTCCGGCCTGCGGGCGCTCCACCACCGGGTCAACGCGCACCTGGAGCGCGCCCTCCAGCGGCGGTTCCACTTCGGCATGTCGGAGTTCGCCGCGCTGTCCGCGCTGGTGGAGGCGCCGGACGGCGAGCTGCGGATGCAGGAGCTGACCGAGGTGATCGGGCTGAACCAGAGCTCGGTGAGCAGGCTGGTGGCCCGGTTGGAGCAGTCCGGGCTGACCGGGCGGGAGCTGTGCGAGACCGACCGGCGCGGGGTCTACAGCTGCATCACGCCGCGGGGGCGCGAGGTGCACGCCACCGCGGCGGCGTTCTTCGACGAGACCCTGGAAACGATCTTCGCCGAGGTCTCCCAGGACCCCGAACTGGGCCCGATGCTCGCCAAAATGCGTGCTTGAGGCCGGTTTTCTGTCGGTGCCCCGAGGTAGAATCGAACACGAGTTCGATCGCGAGGGGAGCATGCCGTGGCACCGATCAGCGTCACCGCCCTGTCGTTCACCGAGTACGTGATGAGCGGTCAGCGCGGCCGGATCAACATCGTGAGCGACCAGCGGCGGATCTACCTGTCGTCGGAGCACTGGGTCGCCGGCTTCTACAACCCGATGCGCGACGCGATGCGGCGGGCCGCCAACTCGCCCGACCCGGAGGCCGAGCTGGAGAAGGCGATCGGCGCGGCGCTGGACCACCCGCGGGCCGGGCAGCTGCGCGCGTTCGAGGAGCTGAAGGCGGGGTTCCTGCCCTGGCTGCTGGACACCCGCTCGACCGGCGTGCCGACCGGGTCGGCGCGCTGGCGCGCGGGCGACCTGGAGCTGAAGGTGCGTCCGCACCTGGGGCTGATCGCGCCGGACGGGTCGCGGGCCGCGGTGCTGGTGTACGTGAAGGAGCCGCCGCTGACGCAGGAGTCGGCCAACGTGGCGCTGCGCATCCTCCAGCAGACCATGGGCGACGTGCTGCCGGGCGCGACGCCGCTGGTGCTGGACGCGCGACGGGGTCAGGCGTACCGGATGTCGCGGCGGACGAACCTGACCAAGCTCGACGCCCTGATCGCGGCGGAGGCGGCGGGGTACGTCGTGCACTGGCGGATGAGCGCGTGACCCGGACGCCGGCCCTCGTGTGGACGGGGGCCGGCGCCCGGGGCCGGGTGTTGGGCTGAGGTGGGGGCCGACCGGGGCCGGTCGGCGGAGATCGGGTGGCCGAGGCCAGGTAGCCGGGTTGTCGGCAGGTCGGCGCCGGCGTGATCAGTCGGCCGCGAAGCCCGCCTCGTCGTGGGCGAACTCGCCGCCCACCACGGTGGCCAGCACCCCGATGTCCCCGATCCGCGACACCTCGCAGGTCAGCGGGTCGGTCTCCAGGACGGCGAAGTCGGCGAACCGCCCCGGCGCGACGCTGCCCAGCGCCCCCTCCAGCCGGCAGGCGTACGCGCCGCCGGAGGTGTAGGCCCGCAGCGCCTCCTCGACCGTCACGGCCTCGTCCGGGCCGATCGCGTTGCCCTCCCTCGACAGCCGCTCGACCATGAACTGGACCGCGCGCAGCGGCGCGCCGTCGACCACCGGCCGGTCCGAGCTGCCCGCGACCACGATCCCCCGGTCGAGGAACGCCCGACCCCGGTACATCCACGGCGCCCGCTCCGGCCCCATGACGCGCGAGTAGTCGTCCCCGTAGGCCCACAGGAACGTGGGCTGGATGACCGGGACCACCCCCAGCGCGGCGATCCGGTCCAGCTGGTCCGGCCGCACCAGCCCGCAGTGCTCGACGCGGTGCCTGGCGCCCGGCCTGGGCACGGCCTCCTGCGCGGCCGCCAGCGCGTCCAGCGCGAAGTCGACCGCCCGGTCACCGATCGCGTGCACGGCCAGCTGCCACCCGGCCGCGTGGCCGTCCACGATCGCGGCGCGCATCGCGGACGGGTCGTCGTGGAGCTGACCGGCCGTGTCCAGGCCGACGTAGGGCTCGGTCAGGGCCGCGGTCCGGGCCATCATGCCGCCGTCGGTCCACAGCTTCAGCGCGCCGATGGACAGCCGGTCGCCGCCCAGGCCGGTGCGCAGCCCCGGTGGCACGGCCCGCCGGATGCCGTCGGCGGCGTGGGCGACCACGGGTTCCAGGAGGTCGGCCGACACCATCAGCTGCACGCGGATCGGCAGGTCGGCCCGCTGGTAGGCCTCCACCTCCAGGGGGCTGCTGCCGATCAGGCCGCCGCCGACACCGGCCTCGGCGGCCAGCACGACGCCCTCCCGGGCGCACTGCGCCGCGCCCAGCGCCACGTCCGCGGCGATGTCGTCCAGCGAGTAGGGCAGCCGCAGCGCCCGCACGGCGGTCTGGGCGGCCTCGGCCAGGAACCCGGTCGGCTCGCCGTCCGCGCCCCGCTGCGCCTCCCGCAGCGCGGCGGCGGGCAGCAGGCCCAGCACGTCGCCGCTCACCACGCACGCGTGCCCGGACAGGTCCTGCACGTACACCCGGGGCCCGACCAGGTCCAGGTCGCGCGAGGTCAGCCGCCGGTCGAGGGCCCGGTGGTCGTACCCGGCCACCTCCAGCCAGTCGGTCGACCTCGGCAGGGCCCGCAGCACGTCCAGCACCTGCGCCACCGTCGCGCACGAGGAGATGTCCGCGGTCCGCGACGCCCGACCGGTCCAGGCCAGGTGGTTGTGCGCGTCGACGAACCCCGGCAGCAGCACCGCGCCGCCCAGGTCCACCACCCGCCGGGCGGGCAGGTCGGCCACGTCGGCGTCCAGGCCGACCACCCGCCCCGCCCACACCCCGACCACGGACGCCACCGGGTGCGCCGGGTCCATCGTCACAACCCGGCCGTTCACGTACTTCTGGTCCAGGATCACCCGCGCAGGCTAGCGAACACCTACTTAGGTTAGGGTCAGATAACTTAGGTGAGGCTAAGGAGAGCAGCCATGCGCGTCGTCATGTTCGGCTACCAGACCTGGGGTCATCGCACCCTCCAGGCGCTGCTGGACTCCGAGCACGAAGTGGTGCTGGTGGTCACCCACCCCAAGAGCGACCACGCCTACGAGCGCATCTGGAGCGACTCGGTCGCCGACCTCGCGGCGGAGCACGGCGTCGAGACCCTGATCCGCAACCGGCCGGACGACGACGAGCTGTTCCAGCGGCTCAAGGAGGTCGACCCGGACGTCATCGTCGCCACCAACTGGCGCACGTGGATCCCGCCCCACGTCTTCAGCCTGCCCAAGCACGGCACGCTGAACGTGCACGACTCGCTGCTGCCCGCCTACGCGGGCTTCTCGCCGCTGATCTGGGCGCTGATCAACGACGAGAAGGAGGTCGGCGTCACCGCGCACATGATGGACGAGACGCTCGACGCGGGCGACGTCGTGCTCCAGCGGTCGGTCCCGGTCGGCCCCCGCGACACCACCGCCGACCTGTTCCGCAAGACGCTGGAGCTGTTCGGCCCGATCACCGTCGACGGGCTCGCCGAGATCGCCTCCGGCCGCACCGACTTCCTCAAGCAGGACCGGTCCAGGGCCAGCTTCTTCCACAAGCGCGCCGAGGAGGACCTGCGCATCGACTGGACGTGGGAGGCCGACGAGCTGGACCGGCTGGTCCGCGCCCAGTGCGCGCCGTACCCGAGCGCGTTCTGCTTCCACGGGGGCGAGCGGCTGGAGATCGTCGAGGCCGAGGTGTCCGCGCAGCGCTACGGCGGCACGCCCGGCCGCATCTTCTACCGCGAGGGCGACGGCGTGGCCGTCGTGGCGGGCGCGCTGGCGCGGCGGGGCCGCAACCACGCGCTGCTGGTGAAGAGGGTCCGCACCGAGGACGGCCGGGAGCTGGGCGCGACCGAGTACTTCACTCGCATGGGCGGGTACCTGACGAGCCGGCCGTGACCGGACCGCCGGGTCCCCTGACCGAGGCCTGCCGGACGACGAACAGGAACGCCCAGGTCAGCAGCACCATGACGGCGTGGGTGACGAGCGGGCCGGTGGACTTCTCCACCAGGATCCAGCTGATCCACGTGTAGGTGACGAGGGCGCCGGCCGCCGCGCCGTAGCGGTGGGCGGCGCCCCAGCGGGCGCTGCGCCCCCACCACAGGCCCGCCGCCGAGGCGGCGACGAGCCAGCCGACCTTCCACCAGAACCCGGTCCAGTCCTCGGGCATCGACACGTACAGCGAGGAGACGAGGAACGCGCCGAAGCCCACGGCCCACGGCGGCGGCACGGGGCGGTCGACGGGCGGTCGGGGGTGGAGGTGGGGCCGGGGCTCCGACTGGGGCCGTGGCCGGGGTCGGAGCAGGAAGGCCGCCGCGACCAGGGCGGCCACGACGAGCGCCGCGCCGACGCGCTGGGCGGGCGTGGCGAGGAAGCCCTCCTCGCGCAGCAGGAACCGGAAGACCAGGAAAGACCCGGCCGCGAAGACGAGGGAGCAGGCGACCAGACCGGTGCGGCCCAGCCACGGCGTGGTGCGCCGCCGCCACGCCAGCGACTCGACCAGCGCGATCGGCACCCCGATGCTCCACACCGCGTGCCCGACCACGAACACGAGGGTGTTGAGGGCGCTGATGCCCAGGGCGGGCACCGGCGTCACCGCCTGGAAGTCGTGCCCCTCGAAGTTCGGGTTGAACATCGACTGGTCCAGCAGGCCGGCCTCCAGCACGCCGTAGGCGCAGCCCAGCAGCAGGATCGTCGGCCAGCCCCGGCCGGTGCGGCGGGCCACCTCGCGGATGAGCAGCGCTCCCCCGCCGTACATGGGGGCGAGCACCACCAACGCGCCGATCCCGGACCACGGGACGTTGCCGAGCACGTACTCCCCGACGAGCGGGGCCAGCAGGAAGAGCACCAGGGCGGCGCGGAGGTTGCGGGGCACGTCCCGGAACGCTAGGAGCGGGCGCGGGGCGGGGCATCGGGCGCGAGGACGGTCTTCGGGCTCGTCCTCAAGGCCGAGGTGGCCGGGGAGGTGAGCGTGGAGGGAGGCGGCCGGGGGGCGATCCGCCTTCAGGCCGAGCGCGGGCGGACCAGGCCGACCTCGTAGGCGAACACCACGGCCTGCACCCGGTCGCGCAGGTCCAGCTTGCGCAGCACCGCGGACACGTGCGTCTTCACCGTCGCCTCGGTCAGCACCAGGTGGGCGGCGATCTCGGCGTTCGACATCGCCAGCGCCACCAGGCGCAGGACCTCGCGCTCCCGCCCGGTCAGCACGTCCAGCGCACGGGGCGACGGCGCGGGCAGCGCCTGGACGAACCGGTCCAGCAGCCGCCTGGTCACCGACGGCGCGAGCAGCGCGTCACCGCGCGCCACCACCCGCACCGCCTCCACCAGCTCCACCGGCCGCACGTCCTTGAGCAGGAACCCGCTCGCGCCCGCGCGCAGCGCCGCGTACACGGAGTCGTCCACGTCGTAGGTGGTGAGCACCAGCACGCGCGCCCCGGCGTCGGAGGCGACGATCCGGCGGGTCGCGGCCAGGCCGTCCACGCCCGGCATCCGCACGTCCATCAGGACCACGTCCGGGTCCAGCTCGGCGGTCAGCGCCACCGCCTCCGCGCCGTCCGCCGCCTCGCCGACCACCTCGACGTCGTCCCGCGACTCCAGGATCATCCGGAACCCGCCGCGCACCAGCGCCTGGTCGTCGGCGATCAGCACGCGGATCACGCGGTCACCGCCAGGGGCAGGCGGGCGCGCACCCGGAACCCGCCGTCGGGCAGCGGGCCGGCGTCGACCGTGCCGCCGAGCAGCGCGGCCCGCTCGCGCATCCCGGTGATGCCGCGCCCCCGGTGGTCCACCGGGCCGCCGCGGCCACCGGTCACCCGGTCGCTGTCGTCGGTCGCCGGGCCGTTGGTCGTCCGGCCGTCGGTCGCCGAGCCGCGACCGTCGTCGCGGATCTCCAGCTCCAGCACGCCGCCGTCGTCGCGCACCAGCACCTCGGCCCGGCTCGCGCGGGCGTGCCGCAGGGTGTTGGTCAGCGCCTCCTGCACGATCCGGTACGCCGACTGGTCCACGCCCGCGGGCAGCGGCGCCCGCTCGCGCCTCGCCCGCAGGTCGCACCGCACGTCCACGCGCAGGCCCGCCGCCCGCAGCGGCTCGACCAGGTCGGCGAGCCGGTCCAGGCCCGGCCGCCCGTCCGGGCCGGCGAGGAGCTTGCGCAGCTCGTCGAGCGTGGCGCGGCCGGTCGCCTCGATCGAGCGCAGCGACTCGCGCGCCCGGTCCGGGCGGTGGTCGAACACGTCGTCCGCGGCGGCGGCCTGCACGACGATCACCGAGACGCCGTGCGCGATCACGTCGTGCAGCTCGCGGGCGATCCGGGCCTGCTCCTCGGCGACGGCGCGCTCGGCGGCCTGCGCCACCGCGACCCGGCGGTTGCGCACCGCCTCGCCCAGCGCCCACACCACCACGGCGACCGCCAGCACGAACTGGGTGTCCTCGGCGGTGGTGGTGCGGAAGTTCAGCGAGATCAGGCCGAGCAGCAGGACCAGGGCGGGCAGCGACAGCCGGGGCGGCCGGGCGGCGGCGAGCGAGCCGACGGCGAAGAGCGCCGGGAACGGGAACACGGTCATCGGCGCGACCAGCTGGACCGCGAGGCCGCAGACGAGCGCGACGGCCGTGACGGGGACCGGGCGGCTCCGCCGCCACCACAGCGCGGCGCCCGACACCAGGGCGGCCAGGGCCGCGGGGACGGCGACGGCCGCGACCTGTTGAGACGTGCCGAGGACGAGCACCGCGCCGAAGAGCGCGACCACGACCGGCACGACCACGTCGAACGCCATTCGAACCACGCGCACGGGTGACGATTATCCCGGAGCATTCGGGTCCGGTGTTCGGATCGGGTGTTTGCACGGCGGCCGATATCGCTGATCATGGGTGCATGAGTGGCAAACGGTCGTCCACGCTGGCCGGTGTCGTCCTGCTGGTCCTGGTGGTCATCATCGGCTACTACGTGGTCCAGGACCAGGACGGCGCCGATTCGCCCGGTGGCACGCCGGGCGCGACGACCGGGCCCGCCGCGCCCGGCGACGACCCGGCCGCGCAGCTCGCGGCGCTGACCCTCGCGCCCGAGGGGAAGATGACCGGCTACAGCCGTGACCGGTTCCCGCACTGGAGCAGCCAGGGCGACTCGTGCGACACCCGGGAGATCGTGCTCCAGCGGCAGGGCGCGGACGTGCAGGTCGACGGCGAGTGCCGGGCGACGTCGGGCACGTGGACCAGCCCGTACGACGGGGTGGTCGTGACGCAGGCCGGCGACCTGGACATCGACCACACCGTGGCGCTGGCCGAGGCGTGGCGGTCGGGCGCGGACGAGTGGACCGACGAGCAGCGCGAGAAGTTCGCCAACGACATGGGCGGGTTGCAGCTGTTCGCCGTGACGGCGAGCAGCAACCGGTCCAAGGGCGACCAGGACGCGGCCAAGTGGAAGCCGCCGGTGGAGGACTACTGGTGCACCTACGCGCGGTCCGTGGTGTCGGTGAAGACGCTGTACTCGTTGACCGTGGACGAGGCCGAGCGCGACGCGTTGTCCGTGATGCTCCAGACCTGCTGACCTGCTGACCTGCTGACCGCAGGCCCCGGGACCCGCGAGTCGGGTCCCGGGAACGTCAGCCGATCAGGTCGAATCAGTCGATCAGGTCGAGCCGGCGGATCCGGTCGGGTCAGCCGATCAGGTTAATCCCAGCCGGGTCGGGCCGGTCAGGGGTGCAGGGACTCCAGCTGGTCGACCAGGTCCGCGTGCACCTCGGCCCGGCGGACCCACGCGGCCATGCCCGAACCCGCCGAGGGGACCTCCCCCAGGGGTGAGACCGGGTCCGTGATCCCGTACTCCAGGCGGTAGGCGATCAGGGTCACCGCGGCCTCCACCCAGGGCGCCGGGTCCGGGTGGGTGATCTCGCCCAGGCCGATGCGGAACCACAGCGGCAGGCGGGTGTCGGTGGCCAGCGCGCGTTCCAGGCGCGTGCGGGCGATGTCCAGGACCTCCTGGCGGGCCTTGTCGCCGGCCATGACGGCCTCGGCGCGCCACGGCTCCTCCTCGGCGGCCTGGTCGGCGGCCAGGCGCTCCGCCGCGTCCGCCGCCTCGGCCTCGCGCACGCTCAGCTGCCACTCCAGGTTGTCCACCCGGTGCTGGAGCTGGTCGCGCTCGATCCGGGGCACCCGGCCGGAGGTCAGCCTGCCGGCGACCGCGTCCCGCTCCTGGCGCAGCGACTCGTACTCGGCCACCTCCGAGCGCAGCTCGCCCCGCACGGAGTCGGCCAGCAGCTCCTGCTCAGCGTCCCACGCGGCGCGCAGCGCGGCCACGGTGTCGGCGATGCCGGCCACCGCGTCCAGGTCCTCGTCCGGGCCCGACCCGGCGCCGGAGAGCCTGCGCTCCAGCACGCGCAGGCGCGTGCTCACCCGGTTCAGCTCGGCCTTCAGCGACTCCGTGGTGGCGACGAGGTCCGCGACCGTGGGCTCGACCTCGTCGAGCCGCTCCTTCTCCGTGGGCACGTGTTCAGGGAACCCCACGAAATGACCCCGTCCAGGGGTGGATCGGGAAAACCACGCCAACGGTCCGACACAAACCCCCGGGATGGTTAACGGCTGGTCACGGAGGGTGAAGATGTCTGAAAAGTGCCTGGGAGGTGTATGCCTGGGACATGGCAACGTCGGTGCAAGAGACGGAACGCAAGTACGAGGCGCCCGACGGGGTGGCGCTGCCGGACCTGGCCGGGCTGCCCGGCGTCGCCGCGGCGGCGGGCCCTGAGGAGCAGCGGTTGGAGGCCGTCTACTACGACACCTCGGACCTCCGGCTGGCCCGCGCCGGGCTGACGCTGCGCCGCCGCACCGGCGGCGACGACGCGGGCTGGCACCTGAAGCTGCCGGTCGGCGGCGACACCCGCGAGGAGCTGCGGCTGCCGCCGGGCCGCGCGGCCAAGCACCCGCCCAAGGAGCTGGGCTCGCTGGTCCAGGTGCACGCCAGGGGCAACGCCCTGACCCCGGTGGCGCGCATCCGGACCACGCGGCACCGCTGGCAGCTCGTCGACGACAAGGGCCGGTTGCTCGCCGAGGTGGTCGAGGACCTGGTCTCGGCGCAGGACTCGGTGGACAACTCGAACGTCGAGTCGTGGCGCGAGGTCGAGGTGGAGCTGGGCGAGCGCGGTGACGTCGGGCTGCTGGAGCGGGTCGAGGCGCGGCTGTCGGACGCCGGGATCGTGCGGTCGCGGTCGTCGGCCAAGTTGACCCGGTTGCTGGCCGGGCGGATCTCGGCGGGCTCGGGCGGTTCCGGTGGTTCGGCCGGCTCCCGTGGCTCGGCCGGCTCGGGTCGTGGCGGGTCCGCGGGCGACGTGGTGCGGGCCTACCTGCGCGAGCAGGTCGACGCGATCAAGCACCAGGACCCGCGGGTGCGCCGGGGCGAGGACGACGCCGTGCACCAGCTGCGGGTGGCCACGCGGCGGATGCGCAGCGCGTTGCAGGCGTTCGGCGTGGTGGTGTCGCGCGACGGCACCCGCGAGCTGACCGAGGAGCTGAAGTGGCTGGCCGGGGTGCTGGGCGAGGCCCGCGACCTGGAGGTGCTGCGCGACCGGTTCGAGCGGGCGGTGCACGAGTTGGACGACGCCCTGGTGCTCGGGCCGGTGCAGGCCCAGCTGACCAGGCACTTCGCCCCGAGGGAGGCCGCCGCGCAGGAGGCGGCGGTGGCGGCGCTGGACAGCGCCAGGTACTTCGCGCTGCTCGACGCGGTCGACGCGCTGGTCGCGAACCCGCCGTTCACGCCCCTGGCGGGCAAGAAGGCCGCGAAGGTGCTGCCCGACCTGGTCGACAAGACCTACCGCAGGCTCGCCAAGCGGGTCGCGGACGCGAACGACGACACAGGGCTGCACGAGGCGCGCAAGTCGGCCAAGCGGCTGCGGTACGCGGTCGAGGTGGCCGAACCGGTGTTCGGCAGGCGGGGGAAGGAGTACCGGAACAAGGTCAAGGACGTGCAGACGCTGCTGGGCGAGCACCAGGACAGCGTGGTGGCGCGGCCGGTGCTGCGCGAGCTGGGCGCCATGGCGCAGCTCGACAACGAGAACGGGTTCACCTTCGGGCTGCTGCACGGGCTGGAGGCCGCGTCGGCGCAGCGGGTGGAGTCGCGGTTCGCCGTGACCTGGAAGGCGTTGGGGCGGCCGAGGCTGAAGTGACCGCGGTCGGGGCGGCTGCCGTTGGGGCGGCTGCCGTCGGGGCGGCTGGGTTGAGGTCGCGGCGGTTGGGGCGCGCGGTTGAGGCCGCGGCCGAAGCCGGGCGGTGCGGGCCGATTGGTCTGGACCTTGACACCTCCTGGTGCGGCTGTAACGGTGGCTTGGGCCGCCGCCCTTGGTCCACCCGCCAGGAGGACGTCACTTGTCCAGAGCGAAGGAAGGCGCCGCGAGGCGCGGGCTCGGTCGAGCACTCGCCGCACTGCTGCTCCTGGGCGCGGTCGGAACGCCGGCCCCCGCGCAAGCAGCCCCGGAGACATCGTTGCACCACATCGTGCCCGCGCCCGTGCAGGTCAACCCGCGCCCCGGCGTGGCCTACCGGCTCGGCGCGCACACCCTCATCCACACCCACCCCGGCTCGACCGCGGCCAAGCGCGTCGGCGAGTACCTGGCCGGTGTGCTGCGGCCCTCGACCGGTTACCGGCTGCCGGTCGTGCCCGGCGCGTCCACGCGCGGCATCACGCTGCTGCTGGCCGGCGCGGACCCGTCAGTGGGAGCCGAGGGCTACCAGCTCGACGTGAGCCGCTCGGGCGTGGTCATCCGGGCCCGCACGGCGGCGGGCCTGTTCGCCGGGGTGCAGACGCTGCGCCAGCTGCTGCCGGCCGAGGTCGAGGCCAAGACCAGGCAGCGCGGACCGTTCACCGTGCCCGGCGTCCGGGTGCTGGACTACCCGCGTTACGCCCACCGCGGCGCGATGCTGGACGTGGCGCGGCACTTCTTCTCCGTCGACGAGGTCAAGCGGTACGTCGACCAGATCGCGCTCTACAAGATCAACCGACTGCACCTGCACCTGACCGACGACCAGGGCTGGCGGCTGGAGATCAAGAGCTGGCCGCGGCTGACCGAGCACGGCGGCAGCACCGAGGTCGGCGGCGGCGAGGGCGGCTACTACACGCAGGAGCAGTACCGCGAGCTGGTGGCCTACGCGGCGTCCCGGCACATCACGGTGATCCCGGAGATCGACATGCCGGGCCACACGAACGCGGCCCTGGCCTCGTACCCGGAGCTGAACTGCGACGGCGTCGCGCCGCCGCTCTACACCGGCATCGAGGTCGGCTTCAGCTCGCTGTGCATCGACAAGGACGTCACCTACCGGTTCGTCGACGACGTGCTGCGCGAGGTGGCGGCGCTGACGCCAGGTGAGTACCTCCACATCGGCGGCGACGAGGCGCACGCCACCACCGACCCCGACTTCGACCGGTTCATGGACCGGGTGCTGCCGATGGTGGCGAAGCACGGGAAGACCGCGAGCGGGTGGCACGAGTTCATCAAGTCCGGGCCGCCGGTGGAGGCCGTGCCGCAGTTCTGGGGCACCAGGACCACCGCGCCGGACGTGGTGGCGGCGGCCGAGCGCGGCAGCAAGATCGTGCTGTCGCCGGCGAGCAAGGCGTACCTGGACATGAAGTACGACGCGACCACGCCGCTGGGGTTGAGCTGGGCGGGGTTCACCGACGTGAAGGACGCGTACGACTGGAACCCCGGGGCGTACGTCGAGGGGTTGCCCGCGGAGGCGGTGCGCGGGGTCGAGGCGCCGCTGTGGAGCGAGACGCTGACGAACTCGGCGGACGTGGAGTTCATGGCGTTCCCGCGGTTGCCGGCGATCGCGGAGTTGGCTTGGTCGCCCTGGTCCACGCACGATTGGGAGCGGTTCAAGGTGCGGTTGGCCGGGCAGGGTGACCGGTGGCGCGTGATGGGCGTGAACTTCCACCCGTCGCCCGAGGTGCCCTGGCGGGGCTGAGTTTCGCAGGGGGCGGCTTCGTGCCGCCCCCTGTGTTTTCCCGGGGTTCGCGGGGTTCGCGGGGTTCACGAGCGGTCGCTCGCCGCTGGGCAGGCCTCCGGGGGAAGAGCGTGGGGCTCCAACTTTGCCAAGCCGCCCAAGCCGCGTAGTTGGTCTTTTCTCGTCGGCGTGTCCTCCGGTGGGGCATCGCGTGTCCTCCGGTCAGGCATCGCGAGTCGTACGTTCGGGACGCGCGAGTCGTACGTTCAGGTCCACCGTGTCGAACGCTCAGGACCGGTGAGTTCTACGTTCGGGTCTGGGGGCCGGCGGTTGCGGCGGGCTCTGGTTCAGCGCTCCGGTCCTGGTGACGGCGCTTGCCGCTCTTCCCGCACCTGGACCTCGATGTGCGTCCGGTGGGCGCCGGGGTCCCAGATTTCCTCGAACGGGGCCAGGAAGGAGTGGCCACCGCCCACGCGGCGTGCTCGGACGGCGAACCACGCGAAGCCGGCCGGTACCACGAAGAGGACCGCCACCTGTGCCAGGAAGCTCATGCCACGACGGTACAGTAACACTGTGTTTCCAGAAACAGTGTGTTACTGAAAGGTGGGCGATGGTCCGGCTGACGCGGGTTCAACAGCAGCGGCTCACTCATGAGCGGTTGTTGGAGGCGGGGCGGGAGGTGTTCCTGCGGCGCGGTTTCCTGCCGGCGACGGTGGAGGAGATCGCGGCGGTGGCCGGTTACACCAGGGGGGCCGTCTACAAGCACTTCGGTGGCAAGGAGGGGTTGTGGTTGGCGGTCGTCGCGGATCGTGCCGAGGCGCACCTGCGGGCGCTGGACGACGTCCTCGGGCGCGCGTCCTCGCGGGAGGAGTTGCTGGGCGCGTTGACGCCGGTCGGCCCGCCGGACGAGGAAGCGGCGCGGTGGAGCGCGGCGACCGCGGAGGTGTTGGCGGCGACGGCCGGGCAGCCCGGCGTCGCCGAGGCGGTCGCCGCGGCCCAGCACCGGCATGACGAGCGGTTCGCCGAGTTGCTGGACCGGCACTGCGACCGGTTGGGCGTGCGGCCCGCGCTGCCCGTGCCCGTGGTCGTCGCGGCGCTGGGCGCGTTGGGCATCGGCCTGGCGCTGCGCCGGGCGGTGGACCCCGGCGCCGATGTGGGGGCGATCACCGGCGGGGTGCTCGGCGCGCTGCTTGCCTAGGCTGTCCGGCGTGGGGTTCTTCCAGCCGGGTGACGTGGCGTTGCGGCGCGAGGTGCTGCACGGCAGGCCGTGGTCGGTCACGCCGACGCGGGTCGTGGCCGACGGGCCCGACCTGCTCGTCGTGTTCACGCCGCCGGGCGCGGTGTTCGGGTTCCCGCCGCACGACCGGCCCCACCACTGGCAGCTCCGGGGCCGGACGCACTGGCGCGGCGTCGGCAAGCTCCAGCTGCACCGGCCCGGCGACGCGTACTCGGTCGACCTGTACTGGGACGGGGACGGCCGGTTCAAGGGCTGGTACCTCAACCTCCAGGACCCGTTCCGGCGCACCCCGCTCGGGTTCGACACGCTCGACCACGCGCTGGACTACTGGGCGCCCGCCGGGGGCGGCTGGGAGGAGCTGGACCGCGACGAGTTCGAGGAGCAGGTCGCGGACGGCAAGTACACCGCCGCGCAGGCCGAGGCGATCGCCGCCACCGGCGTGGAGGTCCGGGCCATGCTGAGCGCCGGCGACACCTGGTGGGACCCGGCGTGGGCGGCGTGGCGGCCCGACCCGGGGTGGCCCGCGCCGGTGCTGCCCGCCGGCTGGGAGGACTACCCGCTGCCGTGAAACCCCAGGAGCTGGTGGACGAGCTGGTCGCGCGGGTCGACGCCCTGCCGCGCTCGACGTGGGCCAGGGTGCTGGTCGACGGCGCCCCGCCGACCGGGCCCGGCGAGCTGGCCGACCGCCTGGTCGAGCCGCTGCGCGCGTTGGGGCGCCCGGTGCTGCGCGTGTCCGCCGACGACTTCCTGCGGCCCGCGTCCGTGCGCCTGGAGCACGGGCACGAGGACCCGGACTCGTTCCGCGACTCGTGGCTGGACGTCGGCGGGCTGACGCGGGAGGTGCTGGCGCCGCTGGACCCCGGCGGCTCGGGGCGGGTGCTGCCGAGGCTGTGGAACGCGGCGGCGGACCGGGCGCACCGCGCCGACTACGTCACGCTCGGCCCGGCCGGGGTGCTGCTGCTGGACGGCACGTTCCTGCTGGACAAGTGGCTGCCCGCGGAACTGGCCGTGCACCTGCGGCTGTCGCCGGGCGCGCTGGAGCGGCAGGTGCCGGACGGGTGGCGGTGGACGCTGCCCGCGTACGCCTCCTACGAGCCGCACGCCGATGTGACGGTGCGCTACGACCACCCCGCGAGGCCCGCTCTCGTGGGTACAGTGAGCTGAAGGGGGTGAGGACGTGGACAGGGTGCGGCTGCTGATCGCGCTGTTCCTGCCCGCGCTCTACGCCCTCTCGGTCCTGAACTCGCCAACCGAGGTGGTCGCCGCCGTGGCGGCCGTGGCGCTGGTGGCGCTGCTGCTCACCGCGCCGGTCGTGCGGGCCGCGCCCGCGTGGGTGCGGTCGCTGTCGATCCGCGAGAAGTCGCTGCGCGCCGCGTTCCTGCGGTTGCGCGACCCCGACGCCGCCGGGCGTCCCCGTCCCAGGGCACCGGGATTCGGCCTGTAGCGCCGAGTCCCCTTCTTCCTGCTCTGGATACGGAGTTCCCCCTTGTTCCACGCCCTGGGCTCAGCCCTGGCCGGGATCGCCACGCCCGCCCTGGCCATCGTCCTGTTCACCGCGGCCGTCCGGCTGCTGCTGCACCCGCTCAGCCGGGCCGCCGTGCGCGGCGAGAAGGCCCGCGCCGCCCTCGCGCCCGAGCTGCGCGGGCTCACCGACAAGTACGGCAGGGACCGGGTACAGCTCCAGGAGAAGACCCTGGAGCTGTACCGGGAGAACGGCACCTCGCTGTTCGCGGGCTGCCTGCCCGCGCTGGCGCAGGCGCCGTTCTTCATGGTCATGTACCAGCTGGTCACCACGCCGAACCCGCTGCTGGAGGGCACGCTGCTCGGCGTGCCGCTGGGTGCGCACTGGTTCGGCACGTGGGCGCACACGCCCGTCTTCCTCGGGCTGTTCGCGCTGCTGGCGGTGGTCGCGTTCGCGACTTCCCGCTGGCAGGCGGCCGTGGCGGCGCGCAGCGGGGCGCCGCAGCCGCCGTTCGCGGGGCTGCTGCGGCTGCTGCCCTTCGGCACGGTGCTGATCGCCGCCGTGCTGCCGCTGGCCGCCGGGGTCTACCTCATGACCACGACTAGCTGGACGCTGCTGGAGCGAGCTTTCCTGTACCGCGCAATTCAGCTCCCGCCTCGTGCAGGTACTTCAGCACGTGCCCGTACGAGGTGAACAGGCCGCACTCGGCGTAGGACACCGAGTGCCGGTCGCAGAAGTCGCGGACCAGCGCCTGCGCGTGGCGCAGGTGCGGTCGCGGCATGCTCGGGAACAGGTGGTGCTCGATCTGGTAGTTCAGGCCGCCGAGCAGGAAGTCGGTGAACCAGCCGCCGGTGACGTTGCGCGAGGTGAGCACCTGCTTGCGCAGGAAGTCCAGCTGGTGGCCCGCCTGGAGCACCGGCATGCCCTTGTGGTTGGGCGCGAAGGAGATGCCCATGTAGACGCCGAACAGGCCCTGGTGGATCGCGATGAACGCCAGGGCCTTGCCCGGCGACATCATCGAGAACACGAGGGTCAGGTAGCCGATGACGTGCACGGCCAGCAGCGCCAGCTCCAGCCGCCAGCCCTTGACCTCGCGGCGCACGGCGGCGGCGGTGCTGATGATGTGCAGGCTGAAGCCCTCCAGCAGCAGCAGCGGGAAGAACAGCCACGCCTGGTGCTTGACCACGAACCGGAAGAAGCCGCGCTTGCGCTCCGCCTGCTCGGCGCTGAACGCGAGCACGGCGATGTCCACGTCCGGGTCGTCGTCCTCGTGGTTGGGGTTGGCGTGGTGGCGGGTGTGCTTGCCCATCCACCATCCGTAACCGACGCCGATCAGCAGGTTGCCCAGCAACAGGCCCGCGGTCTGGTTGGCGCGGTGGTCGGCGAAGACCTGCCGGTGACCCGCGTCATGGCCGAGGAAGGCGATCTGCGTGTAGACCACGGCGAGCACCGCGGCGGGCACGAGCTGCCACCAGGAGTCGCCGATGAGCAGCACAGCTGCGACGGTGAGCAGTAAAGCTCCCACCGCCCCTGCGAAGTGCCAGGAGTAATAGCCGATGCGTCGATCGAGCAGACCCTGCTGCTTGACCAACCGGGAGAGTTCAGCGAAGTCGCTGCCGCGGGTGCTCACCAGCGGAGGGTACGTGTTTCCCGGTGGCCGGATCAGGCCAGCCTGAGTTGCAGCTGCGCGAACAACCGGAGCAACGGGTCCTCCAGGTCGAAGCCGCCGATCTCCGCCGCGCGCCTGACCCGGTAACGCAGCGTGTTCGGGTGGACGTGCAGCTTCGCCGCCGCGGTGCGCACGTCGCCGAACTCGTCGAGGTAGGCCAGCAGGGAGCGGGCCAGCTCCGGGTCGAGCGCCGACAGCCTCGGGTCGCGGATGCGCGGGTGCCCGGCGAGCAGCGCGAGGACCTCGCCGACCAGCACGCGGGAGCGCACGTCGGCCAGGGTCGCCACGTCGGCGTCGAGGTCGCGGGCCATCGCGTCGAGCACCCGGTCGGCTTCCTCGCGCGAGATCATCACCTCGTCCGCGGTCGGCACCGTCGACCCGACGGCGGCCTGCACGCGCAACCCCATGTGCTTGCCGGCGGCGGCCACGATCTCCTTGGTGAGGGCGAGCAGCGGGGCCTTCGGCGGCAGGTCGGGCAGCAGCGCGTAGGTGCGGCCGGACCGCTGGCTGACCAGGGCGGTGCGCCGGTACGCGGCGGCGTGTACGGAGATCAGGCCGGTCATCTCGGCGCGGCGCAGCTCGTGCTCGGTGCGGTCGGCGTGCTCCTGCCCGCGCAGCGCGAACACCACGACCGCGGCGGGCCGGTCCGGGTCCGCGCCGATCTGCTCGGCGATCGCGCCGGCCTCCGCCCGGCCGTCGAGCAGCGAGGCGAGCAGGTTCTCGCGGAACGCGACCGCCGGCTCGCGCTGCTGCACCAGGTGCAGCGCGGTCACCCGGGCCGCGCCGAGCAGGGCGCGCTCCGCCTGCTCGGTCAGCGGCGCGGCGCCCTCCTGCACCCAGATCGCGCCCAGCGTCCGCGCGCCCGCGTGGACGCCGACCGCCAGGCGGCGGCGGATGCCCAGCTCGGGGTGCTCGTCGATGCGGACGACCTCCTCGCCCGAGCGCAGCCGCTGGTAGACGCCCCACTCGCGGAGCATCTTCAGGTAGGGCTCGGGCCCCTGGCGGCCCAGGATCGACAGCCGGCGCAGCTCGTCGACCTCGTCGGACGAGCGGGAGTAGGCGAGCACGCGGCTCGCGGTGTCCTCGATGCTGACGCTGCCGCCGGTCAGCGCGGCGATCGTCTGGGCCAGGCCGAACAGGTCGCCGACGGTCTCGCCCGCGCCCGCGTCGGAGGTCAGGCGGGCGTTGTCGACCACGCTCCTGGCCAGGGCCTCCAGGTGCTCCCAGCGCACCTCGGGGCGGACCGCGAGCAGGGCGACGCCCGCGTCCGCCGCGGCCTGCCGGAGCACGGGGGCGGGCACGTCGACCTTGACCGCCACGGCCACCGCTCCCCCGGCCGCGGCCGCCTTGACCAGCGGCAACGCCGCGCGACCGCGGGCGCCGACCACCAGCGCCAGGTCGCCGGGCCGCACGTCGGGCACGTCGTCGGGGTCGAGGATCACGACGTCCAGCACGTCGGCGTCCAACCCGTGCGGCGCGGCCTGCACCTCGACGAACGGGTCGCCGAGCGCGATCAGCACCTGACGCAGGCTCATCCTTTTGTCCATTCGTACAACGGCGGGTGGTCAAGCCTAGAGGTGAGGACAACTGCGCGCAGGGTCGGAAGTCCTACCGTTTGGGGAACCCAACCACAGTTGGGGCAACCCCGATCACGTGGCGAAGGAGCAGCTTGTGGATGCCGTGACCACGGTCCCCGCACCGGTCAACGAGCCCGTCCTCGGTTACGCCCCCGGCACCCCGGAGCGCGCGCGGCTGCAGGCGGAGCTGGCCGAGCTGGCCAAGGAGCCCGTCGAACTGACCCTCACCATCGGGGGCGAGCAGCGCGCCGGCGGCGGCGAGCCGTTCGACGTCGTGCAGCCGCACAACCACCGCGCCGTCCTCGGCACCGCCCGGGGCGCCACGCGGCAGGACACCCGGGACGCCATCGCGGCCGCCCGCGAGGCCGCGCCCGCCTGGCGCGCCATGTCCTTCGACGACCGGGCCGCGATCCTGCTCAAGGCCGCCGACCTGCTGGCCGGCCCGTGGCGGGCCAGGCTCAACGCCGCCACCATGCTCGGGCAGTCCAAGAGCGCCACCCAGGCTGAGATCGACGCCGCGTGCGAGCTGATCGACTTCTGGCGCTTCAACGTCTCGTTCGGCCGGCAGCTGCTGGCCGAGCAGCCGCAGTCCTCCCCCGGCGTGTGGAACCGCACGGACCACCGCCCGCTGGAGGGCTTCGTCTACGCGATCACGCCGTTCAACTTCACCGCCATCGCCGCGAACCTGCCGACCGCGCCCGCCCTGATGGGCAACGTGGTGCTGTGGAAGCCCTCGCCGACGCAGGGCTTCGCCGCGCACCTGACCATGCGGCTGCTGGAGGAGGCGGGCCTGCCGCCGGGCGTGATCAACCTGCTGCCCGGCGACGGCCTGGCCGTGTCCGAGGTGGCGCTGGCCGACCCGGACCTCGCCGGCATCCACTTCACCGGCTCGACCAGGACGTTCCAGCACCTGTGGGGCCAGGTCGGCGCGAACATCGCGAACTACCGCGCCTACCCGCGGATCGTCGGCGAGACCGGCGGCAAGGACTTCGTGCTGGCCCACTCCTCCGCCGACGTGGACGTGCTGCGCACCGCGCTGGTCCGCGGCGCGTTCGAGTACCAGGGGCAGAAGTGCTCGGCCGCGTCCCGCGCCTACGTGCCGCGCTCGGTGTGGAACCGGCTCAAGGACGACTTCCTGGCCGAGGTCGAGTCGCTGACCGTGGGCGACGTCACCGACTTCGGCAACTTCATGGGCGCGGTGATCGACCGGCGGTCGTTCGACAAGCTGTCCGGCGTGCTGGAGTCCGCGCGCCGCGACCCGAAGCTGGAGATCGCGGCCGGCGGCACGGCCGACGACGCCGAGGGCTTCTTCGTGCGGCCCACCGTGCTGGTCGGCGAGGACCCCGGCCACGAGGTGTTCACCACCGAGTACTTCGGCCCGGTCCTCGCGGTCCACGTGTTCGAGGACTCCGACTACGACACCGTGGTCAACCAGATGGAGAACGCCGCGCCTTACGCCCTGACCGGCGCGGTCATCGCCCAGGACCGGCGCGCCATCGTGAAGGCGCAGGAGGACCTGCGGTTCGCCGCGGGCAACTTCTACGTCAACGACAAGCCCACCGGCGCGGTCGTCGGCCAGCAGCCGTTCGGCGGCGGCCGGGCGTCGGGCACCAACGACAAGGCGGGCTCGGTCCACAACCTGCTGCGCTGGGTGAGCCCCCGGTCCATCAAGGAGACCTTCGTTCCCCCGACCTCCGTTCGCTACCCGCACCAGGGGTGACCATGCTCCGCTCCGCACTGCTCGCCGCCTCCCGCTCCGGCGCCGTCCGCGGGCTGGTCGAGCGCACGCCGCTGACCAGGCCGGTGGTCAAGCGCTTCATCTCCGGCGACGACGTCGACGCGGCCGTCGCCACCACCGGCGAACTGCTGGCCGACGGCCGGTACGTCACCCTCGACCACCTCGGCGAGGACACCCGGGACTCGACTCAGGCCGACGCCACCGTGGAGGCGTACCTCGACCTGCTGCGCCGCCTGGAGCTCGCCGGGCACACCGGGCGGGCCGAGGTGTCGGTGAAGCTGTCCGCGGTGGGCCAGTTCCTGCCCGAGGACGGCGAGAAGATCGCCCTGGACAACGCCCGCCGCATCTGCGCGGCGGCGGGCGCGGTCGGCACCACGGTCACCCTCGACATGGAGGACCACACCACCACGGACTCCACGCTCGGCATCCTGCACGAGCTGCGCGTGGACTTCCCGTGGGTGGGCGCGGTGCTCCAGGCGTACCTCAAGCGCACCGAGCAGGACTGCCGGGACCTGGCGCGCGCCGGGTCGCGCGTGCGGCTGTGCAAGGGCGCCTACAAGGAGCCGGCGTCGGTGGCGTTCCAGGACAAGACCGAGGTCGACCGGTCCTACGTGCGCTGCCTGAAGGTCCTGCTGGAGGGCCCCGGCTACCCCATGGTCGCCTCGCACGACCCGCGGCTGATCGCCATCGCGGGCGAGCTGGCGTCCGAGCGGTCCAAGGACACCTACGAGTTCCAGATGCTGTACGGCATCCGGCCCGACGAGCAGCGCCGACTCGCCGCCGAGGGCCACCGGATGCGGGTGTACGTGCCCTACGGCGACGAGTGGTACGGCTACTTCATGCGGCGGCTGGCCGAGCGGCCCGCGAACGTGGCGTTCTTCCTGCGCTCGCTGGTCACCACGAGCTAGCCCGCGGCCGGGCGCGCGCCACCTCCGGGTCGGCGTGCGCCCGGGCCACGTCGTCCACCGCCGCGACGGCGTCCCGGCACACCTCCGGCGGCGCGCCCGCCGCGCGCAGCACCTCCACGGCGCGGTGCGCGAGCAGCAGGGCCCGGTCGAGGTCGGTGTTGCCCTCCACGCACAGGCGCACGCGGAACAGCAGCGCGTCGGCGTAGCGCGGTTCGACCGCCAGCTCCGCGGGACCCCTGGTCAGCTGCCACGCCAGCACGGCCCACCGGGCCAGGTCCGCCGCGCCCGGGTGGTCCTGGGCGTGCCGCAGCACCGCGGCCCGGTGCACGGCCTCGGGGAACGCGACGGCCGCGGCGCGGTGGCGGCACAGCAGGTCGCGCCAGGTCGCGGCGGACCGCTCCACCAGGCGCGCGGCCAGCTCGTCGGCCTCGGGCAGCTCGTCGGCCAGCGCGCGCAGGGCGAGGGCCGGTTCGGGTCCCTGCGTGACGAGCACGTGGTGCGGCAGGTCCCGGGCCGCGGCCAGCACGTCCTCCGCGAGCCGCCGCGCCTCGTGCTCGCGACCGGCCCGCCGCAGCAGCCCGGCGACCCTCGCCCGCGCCGCCGTGAACGCGACCGGGTGGTGGGCGGCACGAGGGCGCAGCAGCTCCACCGCCTCCTCCGCCACCACGAGGCGCTCCAGCACGCCCGCGCCGCCGCGGTCCAGCACGTCGACCTGCGCGCCGAGGGCCGCGGCCAGCCGGACCACCGCGTCCGGGCCGCCGCCGCGGGCCGCACGGCGGCGCAGCAGCACGACCTCGTCCGCGGCCGCCACCGCCTCGGCGGGGCGGTCCCGGTGCGCGGCGGCCAGCTCGCCCAGCGCGCCCGCCAGCTCCGGTTCGAAGTCGCGCGGGTTGGCCCGCGCGAGCCGGCGCAGCACCGCGACCGACTCCTCCACCACCGCCACCGCTTCATCGGGCAGGCCGCACGACGTCAGCAGCGCGGCGATCGAGACCAGCGCGCGGGCCAGGGCGGCCTCGAAGCGCGGGTCGGCGGCCGCCACCGAGCGCCAGCGCGCCACGGCCAGCCGGGCGGTGCTCGCGGCCTCGTCGCGGCGGCCCGCGTCGAGCAGCCTGGCCGCGTGGTGGTGGGTCACCTTGGCCAGGTCGACGCCGAACAGGGCGTGCTGGTGCCCGGCCAGGTCCCGGCAGCGCACGGCGGCCTCCGCGACCGCGGCCAGCGCGCCCTCGCGGCGGCCGACCGCGGCGTAGCGCAGGCTGAGCTGGTCGAGCGCGCCCACCAGCCGCGGCGCGTAGTCGACGTCCTCGGCCGCGGCCAACCGGCACAGCTCGACGGCCTCCTCCGCCGCGCCGACGGCCTCCTCCTCCCGGCCGACCGCGACCAGCCGCAACCCGAAGTCGCCCAGCGCGTCCGCGAGCGCCGACCGGTGCTCCACCGGGTCCGCCGCGGTCAGCTCGCGGTAGAGGTCGACCTCCCGGCTCGCGGCCTCCATCGCCTCCTCCCGGAGCGCGGCCAGCGCGGCGCGGGCGCCCAGCACCCCGTGCAGCTCGGCCAGCTCGGACCGGCCCACCGCGAGGTCCCGCTCGCGGTCGCGCACCAGGGCCCGGGTGATCACGGCGGGCAGCGGGTCGCAGTGGAAGCGGGCGTCGTCGAACACGTGCCTGGCCACCGCCCGCGCCGCCTCGGGCAGCTCGGCGACGGCGCGCAACGTGGCGCCGGTGGCGGAGCGGGCCAGGCCGGGCCGGGCGGTGAACAGCCGCTGCGCGCGGCCCGGCACGTGGGGCCACCGGTCCGCGGCGCGCAGCAGCGTCTCCAGGGCCGCCGGGGTGCGCTCGGGCTCGATCCGCTCGTCGAGCAGCGCGACCGCGAGCACGTCCTCGGCGAGGCGGCCCCGCCCGGTCGCCACGGGGTCGACGCTGACGAGCCACCGCACCAGGTCGGCCGGGTCGTCGCCGCGCACCCCGTGCACGGCGGCGAGGGCGGCCAGGTGCAGGTCGTGGTAGGTGCCCGCGGCGGGCGGGCGCGCGTCCGGGCGCGGCAGGTCGAGCGCGTCGGCGAAGCGGTCGCAGGCGGCGGCGAAGGACTCGGCGTGCTCGTCCGGCGCGGGGCCCAGCACCAGCTCGGCGCTCGCGCGCCCGAGGTCCGCCGCGCGCTGGCGGACCGCCGACCACCACCAGCCCGCGGCGCGGGCGAGCAGCAGCACGCGGGTCTCCGGTTCGCGCAGCAGGTCGTGCAGGTCGCGCCACGGCACCAGGTCGGCGTCGTCCACCACCCGGACCGACGCGCCCGCGGCGAGGTGCCGCGCCAACCTGGTCTTGCCGACGCCCGCGGGACCGTGCAGCAGCAGCACGGACGACCCGCCGCCGTCGAGCCAGCGGTCGAACTCGCGCAGCTCCGCCGCCCGGCCGCGGAACGGCACCACCTCATACCTGGGGTCGAGCAGCTCACCGGGCGACAGGTCCACGATCACCATCTTGCCCGGCTGCTCAGAACCCGATCGGGTGATGGTGCCGTGCCCCGGTCGGAGCACGGTGACCGGCGGTCCCCGGACCGCCGGCCAACGCCCGCGGAGCGCACGAACCCGAGAGACGCCCGCGGAGCGCGGGCGACCGGTCCGCGATTGTCGGACCCCGGGGGCACAATCCGAGGTGTGTTCGTCGCCGTGGTGGCCGATGCGGAGAACGCGGGACGGTTGTGCCCGCTCTCCGACTCCGGCGCGCCCGCCGGGCCCGTCGTCGAAGCGCCCGACCTCGCGGCGGCCGTGGCGGAGTTCGAGGCCCGGCACCGGCCCCGCTGGTTGTGGGCGGCGACCACCGAGGTCTACCCGGACCTGCTGGCGCGCGGGGTGCGGGTGGAGCGGTGCCAGGACCTGGGGCACGTCGAGCACCTCCTGCTGGCCTACCAGGAGCGGCACCGGGAGCCCCGGGGGTTGGGCGCCGCCCTCGCCCGGCTGCGCGGGTTGCCGGTGCCCGAGGACCACGGGCCGCGCAAGCGCGACACCCAGCCGACGCTGTTCGAGCCCGAGCAGGAGCGGTTGCCCGGTGGCGCCGACCCGCTGGAGGCGGTGGTCGCGGTGCACGGCGAGCAGCAGCGGGTGGCGGCGCGCCTGCCGCACGCGGACCGGTTGCGGCTGCTGTTCGCGGCCGAGTCGGCGAGCGCGCTGGCCGCCGCCGAGATGACGCACTTCGGCCTGCCGTGGCGGGAGGACGTGCACGAGCGGTTGCTGGAGGACCTGCTCGGGCCGCGGCCGGCGAACGGGGCGCGGCCCAGGGCGCTGGCCGAGCTGGTGGACCGGATCACGGCGGCGTTCGGCGGCAGGCAGGTCAACCCGGACCACCCGTCGGGGATCGTGCGGGCGTTCGCGCGGGAGGGCGTGGACATCCCGTCGACGCGGGCGTGGGTGCTCAAGCGCGTCGACCACCCGGCGGTCGAACCGCTGCTGGAGTACAAGGAACTGGCCCGGCTGTGGGTCGCGCACGGCTGGTCGTGGCTCGACGCGTGGGTGTCGGACGGGCGGTTCCGGGCGGACTACGTGGTGGGCGGCGTGGTGTCCGGGCGGTGGGCCACGCGGGGCGGCGCGGCGTTGCAGATCCCGCGCGTGCTGCGGACGGCGGTGCGGGCCGACCCGGGGTGGAAGCTGGTCGCGGCGGACGCGGCCCAGCTGGAGCCGCGCGTGCTGGCGGTGCTGGCGGACGACCGGGAGTTCGTCGGGGTGTCCACCGACGACGACCTCTACACGACGCTGGCGAACGAGGCCTTCGGCGGCGACCGGGACCGGGCGAAGGTCGCGATGCTGTCGGCGATGTACGGCGGCACGGGCGGCGAGGCCGCCCCGGCCATGGCCGTGCTCCGCCGCCGGTTCCCCGTCGCCGTCGGCTACGTCGAGGCCGCCGCCGTGGCCGGCGAGCAGGGCCGGGCGGTCCGCTCCCGACTGGGCCGCACCAGCCCGCTGCCGTCGGAGGCGTGGCGCGAGCTGACCGGCAGCGCGGACGACGACGAGGACGCGGTGCGCCGGGGTCGCCGCGCGGCCCGCGACTGGGGCCGCTTCACCCGGAACTTCGTCGTGCAGGCCAGCGCCGCGGACTGGACGGCGGCCCTGCTGGGCGCGCTGCGCCGCCGCCTCCACTCCACCGCGCCGGGCTCGCACCTGGTCTTCTTCCAGCACGACGAGGTCCTGGTGCACTGCCCGGAGGACCAGGCGGAGGTCGTGTGCGCCGAGGTCGCCGCGGCGGGTGAGGAGGCCACCCGCCTGGTCTTCGGCGACACCCCGGTCCGCTTCCCCCTCAAAGCCGTCCCGGTCGACACCTACGCCGACGCCAAGTAGCCACGCCGCCACCTAGCCGCCGCCTCCACACCGTCGTCGCCTCGCCGCCACCGGACCCGATGCGCACCGCGTTCGACCCGCGTTCGACCCCGCGACCCGCCCGTCCGGGCACGCCCGCGTCCCCTTTGAGCCGTTCGGGCTCTTGAACGATCATCGTGAGAGCGCTCTCATGAAAGCGCCGCCGCTTTCCCGTCGCAGAACACCAGTGACAAGGAGGTCACCGCCATGGCGCTCAACCTGAGCCGACGGCGGGTGCTCGCGACCGCTGCCGCCCTCATCACCGCCGTGCCCCTCGCCGCCCTCGCCACCGCCAACGCCTCGGTGCCGTCCACCCCGCCGGGCTGGACGCTCCAGTGGAGCGACGACTTCAACGGCCCGGCCAACACCCTGCCGTCCTCGCAGAACTGGATCTTCGACCTCGGCCACGGCTACCCGGGCGGCCCCGGGAACTGGGGCACGGGGGAGATCCAGAACTACACCAACAGCACCAACAACATCAAGCTCGACGGCGCGGGCAACCTGCGCATCACCGCGCTGCGCGACGGCGGCGGCAACTGGACCTCCGCCCGCATCGAGACCCAGCGGGCGAACTTCAAGCCGCCCGCGGGCGGCAAGCTGGCGATCGAGAGCCGCCTCCAGATGCCCAACGTCACCGGTCAGGCGGCGCTCGGCTACTGGCCCGCGTTCTGGGCGCTCGGCTCCCCCTACCGCGGCAACTACTGGAACTGGCCCGCCATCGGCGAGTTCGACGTCATGGAGAACGTCAACGGCATCAACTCCGTCTGGGGCGTGCTGCACTGCGGCGTGAACCCCGGCGGTCCGTGCAACGAGACCAACGGCCTCGGCGCGAGCAGGCAGTGCCCCGGCTCGTCGTGCCAGTCGGCGTTCCACACCTACCGGTTCGAGTGGGACGACAGCAGCAGCCCCAAGCAGCTCCGCTGGTACGTGGACGGCCAGCAGTTCCACAGCGTCAGCCAGAACCAGTTCGACGCCACCACGTGGAACAACATGACCAGCCACGCCGGGTACTTCCTGCTGCTGAACCTGGCCATCGGCGGCGCGTTCCCCAACGGCGTCGCCGGCCACGCCACGCCCACCTCGGCCACCGTGCCGGGTCACTCGCTGGTGGTCGACTACGTCGCGGTGTGGTCGACGGGCAACGGCGGCGGCAACCCGACCACCACCACCACGACCACCAGCCAGCCCGGCGGCAGCGGCTGGGACGCCTACTCCGAGATCCAGGCCGAGCAGGCGACCTCGCGCAGCGGCGGCACGATCGAGTCGGCCGACGGCGGTCAGGCGGTGGCGCAGCTGCGCAACGGCGACTCGCTGCGGTTCTCCGGCGTCCGGTTCGGCTCGGCCGCCGCGCGCCAGTTCTACGGCCGGGTGGCGTCCGGCGCGACGAACGGCGCGAGCGGCCTGGTCGAGGTGCGGTTGGGCAGCCCGACCGCGACACCGGTCGGCAGCTTCGCCCTCGGCAACACCGGTGGCTGGCAGAGCTGGCGCACGGTGCCCGCGAACATCTCGGGCATCACCGGCACGCACGACGTCTACGTCACGTTCAGCAGCGGCCAGCCCAACGCGTACGTGAGCGTGAACTGGATCAGGTTCGGCACGTGAGACCCGTGGCGGGCCGCGCACGCGCCTCCCCGGCGCGGCCCGCCACTGCCCGGCTATGGTCGCCGGGTGTACGTCGAACGCCCGTTCGCCGGCCTGGCGTGCGCCTGGCAGCGGACCACGACCCGCCCGGTCACGGGCCGCGTCGTGCCGGACGGCTGCACCGACGTCATGTGGTCGACGTCCGGCCGGCTGTTCGTGGCCGGGCCGGACACCCGGGCGCACCTGAGCGAGGGCGAGCCGGGCACGCTGCACGGCATCCGGTTCGGGCCGGGCGCGGGACCGGCCGCGTTCGGCGTCCCCGGCCACGTGCTGCGCGACCAGCGGGTGCCGCTGGCCGAGCTGTGGGGTCCCACGGCGAGGCTGGAGGACGAGCTGGCCGGGGCGGACGACCCGTGCGCGGTGCTCGCGGACGCCGCCCTGCGCCGGTTGCGGGAGTCGCCGCCGGACCCCGTGGCGGACGCCGTCGCCGCGGCCGTGCCGACCTCCAGCGTGGCCGGCCTGGCCGAGGACCTGGGGTTGTCGGTGCGGCAGCTGCACCGGCGCAGCCTCGCCGCGTTCGGCTACGGGCCGAAGGTGCTGCACCGGGTGCTGAGGTTCGACCGGGCGGTGGGGCTGGCGCGGCGGGGGGTGCCGTTCGCCGAGGTCGCCCACCGGACCGGCTACGCCGACCAGGCGCACCTGTCCCGCGAGGTGCGCGAGCTGGCCGGCGTGCCGCTGGGTCAGCTGATCCGGCCGTAGGCGCGCAGGGTCAGCAAGGCCTCGATCGTGACGATCGGACGCCACTCGTACGTGGTGACCGGGGTCCACGCCGGCCACGGGAACGTCCACCCGCCGTCCTCCTGCCGGCCGGCGACGAGGGCGTCGAGGTCCCGCTCCACCTCCTCGTCGCCGAACCAGCGCCGGGCGAGGCTGTCGGGGGTGGGCGCGTAGTGGTGCGGCTTGTGCGTCTCGCCCGCCGCGTAGCCCTCGTGCGCCCGACCTTCGCCGAGGTCGACCAGGCCCTGCTCCCGCACGAGCGCGCCCAGCCGCTCCGCCGCCGCGGCGGCGCGGTCCCGGTCGGGCGCCGCGTCGAGGAAGTGGGCGCAGGCGGCGGCCTCGTACGGGTGGGACTCGTCCAGCTCGTCGATGCGCCGCCAGCAGAACGCGGTGGCGCCGTCCAGCCACGGGTGCTCGGCGCCGGTCCGGTGCAGGACGCCCGCCAGCAGCGCGGTCATCAGCAGGTCGCTGTCCGCGGACACCTGCCACCACGGCGCCCTGGGGTGCCCGCTCGCGGTGGCCAGGCAGTTGGGCACGCCGCCGTCGGGGTTGGCGACCGAGGCCAGGAAGTCCAGGGCGCCGGGATCGGTCTCGCCGACCTCGTGCAGCAGCGACAGCGCCGTGAAGGTGTGCAGCGGCTGGCTGGTCGGCCCGCGCCCGTCGGGCTCCAGCGCGTGGCCGAACCCGCCGTCGTCGTTGCGGTGCGCGAGCACGGCGCGCACGACCGGTTCGGCGGGCCCGCCGTCGAACAGGAACGCGAACCGCCGCTGCTCCAGGACGCGCGCGTTGTGCCAGAGGAAGGTCCGTGCTGCTTCGATCATGCCCGGAACGGTAGGCGCGCGGTCACCGCCGCGTCTTGAACGGATCGGTCATCGCCGCTCGCGCAGCACCTCGCGGTTCAGCTCGGCCGGGCTGCGGTGCCCGGACAGGCCCAGGGTGAGGTCGAAGTCCGCGAGCAGGCTCCGCAGCACGTGCCGCACGCCGACCTCGCCGCCGTGGGCCAGGCCGTAGGCGAACGGGCGGCCGACCAGCACGGCCCGCGCGCCGAGGGCGAGCGCCTTGACGACGTCCGCGCCGCCGCGGACGCCCGAGTCGAACAGCACCTCGACCTGCTCGCCGACCGCGTCGGCGATCTCCGGCAGCACCTCCAGCGACCCGACCGCGCCGTCCACCTGCCGCCCGCCGTGGTTGGACACCACGATGCCGCTCACACCCGCGTCGACGGCCTTGCGCGCGTCGTCGACGTGCTGGATGCCCTTGAGCACGATCGGGCCGTCCCAGTGCTCGCGCAGAAACGACAGCTGGTCCCACGACTTGTCGGTGCCGGTGAACAGCTGCACCCAGCGCAGGATCGCCATCGGGGTGTCCTCCTCGGGCGGCGCGGCCAGGCCGGCCCGGAACGCCGGGTCGGAGAACGGGATGGCCGTGCCGACGCCGCGGATGAACGGCAGGTAGGACTGGTCGAGGTCGTGCGGGCGCCAGGCGAGCGTCCAGGTGTCGAGGGTGACCACGAGGACGCTGTACCCGGCCTTGCGGGCGCGGTCGAGGATGCTCGCCGCCACGTCCGGCTCGTTGGGCCAGTAGAGCTGGAACCAGCGGGCCGAGTCCCCGGCCGCCTCGGCGACCTCCTCGACGGTGTGCGAGGAGGCGGTGGAGAGGATGAACGGAATTCCCAGCTCCGCCGCTGCCCGAGCGGTGGCCAGCTCGCCGTCCGGGTGCAGGATCGACTGGACGCCGACGGGCGCGAGCAGCACGGGCGCGGGCATCTCGGTGCCCAGCACGGTGGTGCCGAGGTGGCGCTCGGTGGCGTCGGTGAGCATCCGCGGCACGATCCGCCACCGGTCGAACGCCTCGCGGTTGGCCCGGGCCGTCGCCCCGCCCCCGGCGGCCCCCGCCACGTACCAGAACGGCCCCGGCCCGAGGCGCTCGCGGGCGGACTCCTCCAGCGCGCCGGGGTCGGTGGTGAACGGCGGCACGTTGCCCGCCAGCCCCTGGAGGTAGATCTCGTTCTGGTACCCGGCGAACTGACCAGCCATTTTGTCCCTCATCCCCCGCTCAGGCCGTCTACAGGCCGTCTGCGGCACCGTCCGCGTCGTCGGTCTGCGGATCATGCTCGTGCCCCTCCGCGCCGCCCGCAAGTAATCGATTGCCCCGTGCCCCAGCGGCATTACGCTCCGGCCAATGGCCGAGAACGCGCTGACCATGATGGGACAAGCCTGGGAGGACCAGGCGCGGAATTGGATCGACTGGGTGCGCAGGCCCGGGTTCGACTCGTACTGGCGCTACCGCGACGCGTTCTTCGCGCTGGTGCCGGACGCCGGGCGGGCGACGCTCGACCTCGGGTGCGGCGAGGGCCGGGTGTCCCGCGACCTCGTCGCGCGGGGGCACCGGGTCACCGGCATCGACGCCTCGCCCACGCTGCTGGACGCGGCCCGGCAGGCCCACCCCGAGGGGCGGTACCTGGTGGCCGACTCGGCGGACCTCCCCCTCCCGGACCACGGCTTCGACCTGGTCGTCGCCTACAACGTGCTGATGGACGTCGACGACCTGCCGGGCACCGTCGCCGAGGTCGGCCGGGTGCTCGAACCGGGTGGCCGGCTCTGCCTGTCGATCACCCACCCGATCACGAACACCGGCAGCCGCCGGGACGGGCTGTTCGTCCTCGACCGCCCGTACTTCGGGCGCCACCGCTTCGAGGAGGAGGTCGAGCGGGACGGGATGCGGATGAGGTTCTCGGGGTGGAACCACCCGCTGAGCGCCTACACCGAGGCCATGGAGGACGCCGGGCTGCTCATCGAAGCCCTCCGGGAGCCGCGGGTCGGCGAGGACACCGTCCCGTGGCACCTGTGGATCAGGGCGGTGCGCCCGCGCTAGTCCGAAAAAGCCTGACTGACGCCCCGGCGAGGGGGCACGCGCCGACGACGCGTGCCCCCTTGCTCACTTCCGCCCCTCCAGCACGATCGCCACCGGCGCCGCCGTCAGCACCGTGGACGCCGTGCCGGCCACCAGCCCGATCAGCAGCGCCGTGGCGAAGTCGGCCAGCGAGCCGTCGCCCAGGACCAGCAGGGCGGCCAGCACGAACAGCACGCCGATGCCCGTGTTGACCGTTCGCGGCAGGGTCTGGAGCACCGCCGAGCTCATCACGCCGGGGAACGGGCCGCCCGACCGCCGCAGCTCCCGCACCCGGTCGAACACCACCACCGAGTCGTTGACCGAGTAGCCGATGACGGTCAGCAGGGCGGCCAGGAACACCGCGTCCGCCGTCTTGCCCAGCCACGCGAACGCGCCCACCAGCACGACCACGTCGGTGACCAGCGCGACCACCGTGGCCAGCCCGAGCCGCCAGTCGAAGCGGTACGCCAGGTAGGCCAGCTGCGCGGCCACGGCGACGGCCAGGGCGACGAGCGCGTCGCGCCGCAGCTCGTCGCCGAGGCTGGGGCCGATCAGGTCGTTGGTGAGCTGCTCCGCCCCGCCGGTCGCCCGGTCGACCGCCTCGCCGACCCGCACCGCGGCGGCCGAGTCGATCGGGCCGGTGCGGACGGACAGTCCGTCGCCCGAGGTGACCACGACCGCGTCGCCGAAGCCCGCCGTCGCCAGTTCCGCGCGGACGCGGCCCACCTCCGCCGACGCCGTGGCGAACTCCATCAACCGGCCGCCGGTGAACTCGACGCCCAGCTCCAGGCCGCGCGCGAACAACCCGGCCAGGGCGACCAGGAGCACCGCCGCGGCGGCGAGCAGCCAGCGGCGCGGGCGCCGGTAGAGCCGGATGCCCTTCGCGGTCAGCCACGTGCGGACCCGGCCGAGCGAGTGCAGGCCGCTCCACGACGGCTTCCGCTCCAGCAGCGGCATCGCCAGGTCCAGCAGCGCGCGGGTCAGCACCAGGGCGCTGAACAGCGACGCCAGCACACCGACGGACAGCGTCACGCCGAAGCCCTTGACCGGGCCGGTGGCCAGCCAGAACAGCAGACCCGCGGCGAGCAGGGTGGTGATGTTGGAGTCGGCCACCGCGCTCAGCGCGCCGCGGAAACCCCGGTCGACCGACCGCGGCAGGCGTTTACGCCGCGCGAACTCCTCCCGCGAGCGCTCGAACACCAGCACGTTCGCGTCCACCGCCATGCCGATCGCCAGCACGAACCCGGCCAGGCCCGGCAGGGTGAGCGTCGCGCCGATCGCCAGCAGCGCCGCGTACGACAGGGCCGCGTAGCCGACCAGCGCGAGCACCGCCACCAGGCCCGCCAGCCGATAGGCGAACACCAGGAACAGGCCGGTCAGCGCGACGCCGATGACGGCCGCCCGCGCGCTGGCCTCGATCGCCTCCGCGCCGAGCGTCGGCCCGACGGTCCGCTGCTCGACGACCTCCACCGGCACCGGCAGCGCGCCGGACCTGATCACCAGGGCCAGCTCCTCGGCCTCGGCCTGGGAGAACTGGCCGGTGATCCGGGTGCTGCCGCCGATCATGCCGGTGCCGCACGACACCGTCGCGTCGACCTGCGGCGCGGACACCACCTCGTCGTCGAGCACGAACGCGACCCGCCGCTTCGGGTCGCCGGGTGGCGAGCACGCCGCTCCGGCCGTGACGCGCTGCCAGGCGGACGGCGCGTCGCCCCGGAAGTCGACGCCGACGACGTAGCCGACGCCCTGGGCGTCGGGGGCGGCGCGGGCGCCGTCGATGCCCTCGCCGGTGAGCACGACCTCGCCGAGGGCGACCGCGTCGCCGGCGGGCGTCGGCACCTCACCCGGTCCGGTGACGGGTCGGACCTGGAGCTGCGCGGTGCGGCCGAGCACCTCGATGGCCTCGGTCGGGTCCTGGAGGCCGGGCAGTTCGACCACGATCCGGTGATCTCCGGAGCGGGCCAGGACGGGTTCGGCGACGCCGAGCTCGTCGACGCGGCGGCGCAGCACCTCCATCGCCCGGTCGGTGGCGTCGGAGGTGGCCTCGGCCGGGGTCTCCAACACGATCTGGGTCCCGCCGCGCAGGTCGAGGCCGAGGCGCGGTTGGACGGTGAGCAGGGTGAACGCGGACGCGGCGAGCACACCGAGGGACAGCAGCCCTCGGACGAGCAGTGCCCGCCGCGCGCTGGGGCGTGGCATGGGTGGGGAACCTCCGGGTGAGGTGAACGGGGTGGGTTCAGCTACCGGAGGTGGGGGGCGGCGCGCGCTCGCCGAGGGGCGACTGGCCGGTCCGCTCGGGACGGCGGTGGGTGGGGTCGACGACGTCGGCGCGCACGGGCGGCGCGGGCGTGGCGTGCACGGGCGGCTGGACGCCGTCCAGCGGCTGACCGAGGTGGCCCGCCTGCTGCACCGGGTGCGTCGAGGCGCCGCGGGTGGTGGCGCCGGCGGGCTGGGTGCCCTCCGCGGTGGAGGACACGGCGACCGCGTCGGACACGGGCGGGGTCGGGTGGGCGACGACGACGAAGCCGGCGATCAGCGCCAGCACCGCGAACAGCACGCGCCGGGTCATCCGCCCTCCTTCCCCCGGCCCAGGCTACCGGCCGCCGCGCAGGACGACGACGGCTCCGCCGAGCAGCGCGCAGAGCCAGGCGACCACCAGGGGCTGCGTCGTGCCCGCGCCGAGCAGGAGCGCGACCGACCACCCGGACAGCACCACCAGGGCGAGCCCGAACGCCGCCGCCACCACGGCGACCAGCGGCCGGCTCCGGGGCAGCCGGAGCAGCGCGCGACGCGTCCCGCCGCGTGCCCCCAGCAGCAGCCGCGCGACCACGGCGAGGCAGGCCGCGACCAGCGCGGCGGAGAACCACCCGAGCAGCGGCGTCGGCCGGGGCAGCGCCGCGAGCGTCAGCACCAGCCCGCCCGCGACCAGCAGCGCGGCCAGCCGGGACAGCGCGGGCCACACCAGGGCGTCGGCGGCGCCCAGCGCGTCGGCGGACGGCGCGGTCACGGGCGCGCCGCCGCGCTTGCGGCGCACCGTGGCGAGGTTGGCGCGCACGTCGTCGGCGTCGGGGTCGAGCCGCAGCGCGGTGCGGTAGGCGCGTTCGGCCGTGCCCCAGTCGCGCAGGCGCAGGGCCGCGTCGCCGAGCACCTGGTAGGGGCGCGCCTCGGTCGGCGCCAGCCTGGTCGCCTCGCGGGCCACCTCGACCGCCTCCCTGCCTGCCGCCTCCCCACCTGTCGCCTCCCGGGTGGCAGTCCCCCGACCGACCGGCTCCCGACCACCCGCGGCGAGGGCTTCGGCGAGCACGACCTGGCACCGCCAGTCGCCGGGTCGGCGGCGCACGCACTCGCGCGCGGCGACCAGCGCCTCGGTGTGGCGGCCGAGCTCGGTCAGCGCCAGGGAGGTCAGCCGCTGCGCCCACGCCTGGTCGCCGCCCAGCACCAGGGCGCGCTTCGCCGCGTCGGGTTCGCCCGCGTCGAGGTGCGCCGCGGCGAGCCGGCACCACGCCTCGGCGTGCAGCGGGTTCGCGACGAGGGCCGGGCGGAGCAGCTCGATCGCCTGGAGCGGCAGGCCGCGCGCGGTCAGTTCGGCGGCCCTCAGGACGACCGCGGCGATCGGCTCGGACATGGTCGAGAGTGTCGCAGCGTTCGACCGCCCTGCCTACGTGCCGCTCCCTCGCGGGCGGGGGTGGCGGGCTCCCCCCGTCCCACCACCCCCGCGGTGACGGGGCTGCCCCCTGCACAGTCCCGTCACCAGGTCCACAAGTCCGATCGCACCATCGTCCTTGCCGAGAACTTCTTGTCCCAGAAGATACGGGCAACCTTCGTTCCGAGTCAATACGTTCTTGTCCGAGAATATCTCGTGGCCGGGCGTATGATCCCCCACATGGACCTCGCCGCCCAAGCCGCCTGCGCCCAGCAGGTCAGCCTGAACTGGCTGCTGCACCGCGCGGCGCAGAAGCTGGGCGCGGCCATGCAGGAGGCGGCGGCCCGGCACGACCTCACCGCGCGCGGGCAGCTGGTGCTCACCGCGCTGTGCCAGGAGGACTTCCGGCGCACCCAGCTCGCCCTCGGCCAGGCGCTGGCCCTGGACAAGACCACGCTCACCGCCGAGCTGGACCGGCTGGAGCGGGCCGGCCTGGTCGTGCGCGAGCCCCACCCGCACGACCGGCGGGTGCGGGTGCCGGTGATCACCGACCGGGGCCGCGCCGTGCAGGGCGAGGTGGAGCGGCTGCACCAGCAGGTCGAGCGCGAGTTCACCGCCGGCCTGGAACCCGCCCAGTGCCGGGACCTCCAGGCGATCCTGGAGCGCCTCATCGCCTCCTGCCGCGGTCCGGACAGCGGGTCCTGCCTCTAGCCACGAGGCGTCACGTTCCCTGTCGGCGAGATGTCAATTTCCACGTTCGGGTGACCGGAAAGACGGCCGCGTGCGAGGCTGTGGCCGGCTCGGCGGGCTGCCGGCGGATTCCCCGTCACGGCGCCAACCCCCACGCGCCCCCCTGGTGCGGGCGCTCGGTCGGTCCGAGCGCACGTGTCGAGAAAGCTGGAGGTCAGGGGCCGTGGGCACACCCAAGGAGTGGCAGATCACCTGCCGCGACATCGCGTCCCGTCGTCGTGACATGACCGTCTTCGTCAGCCAGGGCCACGTGGTGGTGACCGTGCCGCCGGGCGAGGCCGCGGTGCTGACGCCGTTGGAGGTGGGCCGCCTGCGCGCGGCCCTGCGCGACGCGGTGGTGGACGCGTCCGACGCCCCGGACAGCTGACCGCGCGGGTTCCGAATTCACCCGAACCTCTTCCTACTCGCGGGTAGGTAATGTCAGTATCGGGTCGTGGGTACCTGCCGCGTCCTCCTGACCGAACCTTCCCGACCGACCTCGCGAGCACTCCGGTGAGGCGGCTCGTGGGCGCGCTGCGCGCGGTGGCGACGCTGGTGCGCACCGGCGTGGTGCGGCCGATGGCGCCGGGCCGGCTGCTCGGCGTGCTGGACGCCTACCTGCGCTGGGACCTCACCCTCGCGTTCGGCTACGCGACCGGCGCGGCCAGGCACCCCGACCGGGCCGCGATCGTGGACGACGCGGGCGAGCTGACCTTCGCGCAGGTCGACGAGCGCACCACCCGCCTCGCTCACGGCCTGCGCGACCTGGGCGTCGGCGCGGGCTCGAAGGTCGCCGTGCTGTGCCGCAACCACCGCGGGTTCGTGGAGACCGTGGTCGCGTGCGTGAAGGTCGGCGCGCACACCGTGCTGCTGAACACCGGCCTGAGCGCGGGCCAGGTCGCGACCGTGCTGCGGGAGCAGGACGTGACCGCGGTCGTCGCCGACACCGAGTTCCGCGACCTGCTGGCCCACGCGCCGCGCAAGGTCCGCCGGGTCATGGCCTGGGTCGAGGGCGCCACCAGGAGCCGCACCCTGGAGCAGCTGATCGAGGGGTCGCCCGCCACGCCGCTGCCCTCCCGGCCGCCGCGCGGCAGGCTGGTCGTGCTGACCTCCGGCACCACCGGCGCGCCCAAGGGCGCCAAGCGGCCCGAGCCCGCGAGCCTCGTGCCCGCCGCCGCGCTGCTGTCGCGCATCCCGCTCAGGGCCGGCGACCGGTTCTGCGTGCCCGCGCCGCTGTTCCACACCTGGGGCCTGGCCGCGTTCCAGATCGCCGTGGTGCTGGGCGCGACCCTGGTGCTGCGCCGCGGGTTCGACCCCGCGCTCGTGCTCGCCGACGCCCGCGAGCACCGCTGCGACGCGCTGTTCGCCGTCCCGGTCATGCTCCAGCGCGCCCTGGACCTGCCCGACCGGCCGGACCTGCCGGACCTGCGCGTCATCGCCTCCAGCGGCTCGGCCCTGCCGCCGCCGGTCGCCCGCCGGTGCCTGGCCGAGTTCGGCCCGGTCCTCTACAACCTCTACGGCTCCACCGAGGTGTCGTGGGTGACCATCGCCCGGCCCGACGAGCTGGCCCGGCACCCCGACACCGCGGGCCGCCCGCCGCACGGCACCCGGCTCGCGATCCTCGACGAGCGGGGCGAACCCGTGCCGCCCGGCGCGACCGGCCGCATCTTCGTGGCCAACGACATGCTGTTCGACGGCTACACCAACGGCGGCGGCAAGGAGGTCCGCGACGGCCTGATGTCGACCGGCGACGTGGGCCGCCGCGACGCCGACGGCCTGCTGTTCGTGGTGGGCCGGGACGACGAGATGATCGTCTCCGGTGGCGAGAACGTCTACCCGCGCGAGGTCGAGGACCTGCTCGCCGCCCTGCCCGGCGTGCGCGAGGTGGCCGTGGTCGGCGTGCCGGACGAGCGGTTCGGCCAGCGGCTGGCCGCCTACGTGGTGCGCGAGGAGCCGGGCGCGCTGGACGAGGACGCCGTGCGCGACCACGTGCGCGGCAACCTGGCGAAGTTCTCCGTGCCCCGCGAGGTGGTCTTCCTCGACGCGCTGCCGCGCAACGCCACCGGGAAGGTGCTCAAGCGCGAACTGGGGTGACGCGACCGGACCTCACGGGGAAGTTCCGGGACCTGACCGAGTCACCACGGGACCGCGCGCTCGTTGTGCGACAGAGGTGGGACGTCCGCGACGATCAGGTCGCCCGCTTTCACGGGCGTTGTCCGGTTGACGTGAGACAGAAGTGGGTGGTGACCAGCGTGACCCCGGTGTGCCATGCTCCGCTTGGACGCTTGCCCCCGCGTTCACGCGGACCTCGTCCGGCTGCCTACCCTGCCGACAAGCCGCTGCGATCGAACGGAGTTCGATGATGTTCGTGCACTCCCTGCGCAGAACCCTGGCCGTGCTGGCCGTGCTGGCCGGCCTCACCGCGTTCGCCGGCGCGCCCGCGGCGACCGCCGCCGAGGAGGGGACCTTCACGGCCCGGGTCTTCCAGGCGCCGTACGCCCCCCAGCCCTGACACCGCCCTCAAGGCCGGGTTCGCGCACGCGCGGGCCCGGCCTTGAGGCACAGTGGGTCAGGTGAGCAGCGAAGTCCTGCGCCTGCGTGCGCCGCGGCACCAGGTGAGCCGCAAGTCGATCACCCTGTGGACCCTGCACGCCCTGATCGGTTGGGCGGTGCTGCTCGTGCCGCAGCTGGTCGTGCTGATCTTCGTCCGGTCGCCGTGGCAGCTGGCCGCCGCGGTGGCGACCCTGGCGCTCGGCACGGCGCACACCGCGGTCATGCCGCGCTGGCGCTACCGGGTCCACCGCTGGGAGGCCACCCCGGACGCGGTCTACACGCTGGCCGGCTGGCTGAACCAGGAGTGGCGCATCGCGCCCGTCTCGCGCATCCAGACCGTGGACACCAAGCGCGGCCCGCTCCAGCAGCTGCTCGGCCTGTCCACGGTGACCGTCACCACGGCGTCGGCCGCGGGCCCGGTGCACATCGAGGGCCTGGACCACGCCGACGCCGTGCGGCTGGCCGACGAGCTGACCACGACCACCCAGGCCACGCCGGGTGATGCCACGTGACCTCGGCCGGGGTGCCCGCGGACCTGCCCGCCGACCTGCCCGCCGCGCCCGAGTACGCCGAGCCGGTCGTCGACTGGCACCGGCTGGACGTGCGGATGATCGTCGTCCGGCCGCTCAACGAGCTGGTGAACCTCGTGCCGGTGTTCGTCGGCCTGCTGGTGCTCGGCCGCGGCGAGACGTGGCGGCTGGCGACCAGCGCCGGCGTGGTCGTGCTGATCGTGCTGTTCGGCCTGCTGCGCTGGGTCACCACGCGGTACCGGATCACCACCGAGCAGGTGGAGCTGCGCACCGGCCTGCTGGTGCGCAAGCACCTGGCGGTGCCGCGCGACCGGATCCGCACCGTGGACCTCACCGCGAAGCTCGGGCACCGGCTGTTCGGCCTGTCCGCGATCCGGGTCGGCACCGGGCAGCGCGACCAGCCCGGCGAGGACGGCCTGACGCTGGACGCGGTGTCGTCGGCCGAGGCGGAGCGGTTGCGGGTGCTGCTGCTGACGATCGCGCGGTCGGACGCGCCCGCCGCGGGCGGCGGCGCGGAGGAACGGCCCGGCGAGGTGCTGTCCGGGTGGGACACCCGGTGGCTGCGGTACGCGCCGCTGACGCTGTCGGGCCTGGTGGCCGCCGGCGCGCTGTTCGGCTTCGTGCTGAACTTCACGCGCGAGCTGGACCTGGAGGTGCTCGGCCCGCTGACCGACGCCGCGCACCGGGTGGCGGACCAGCCGCTGTGGCTGACCGTCGCGGTGTTCACCGGCGTGGTGCTGGTGGTCGCGGTGGTGGGCTCGGTGCTGGTGTACGTGGTGCAGTTCTGGGGCTACCGGCTGACCCGGGAGCCGGACGACACCGTGCGGGTCCGGCGCGGCCTGCTCACCACGCGCTCGGTTTCCGTTGCGGAGCAACGGCTCCGCGGCGTGGAGCTGGTGGAGCCGTTGCTGCTGCGGGCGGGCCGGGGCGCGCACGCGAAGACGGTGACCACCGGCCTGGGCCGCAAGGGCGAGAGCAACCTGCTGCTGCCCGCCGCGCCGGTGGCCGAGGCGCACCGGGTGTCCGCGGCGGTGCTGCGCCTGGGTTCCCCGCCGACGCTGACGCCGCTGCGCCGCCACCCCGCGGCCGCGCTGCGCCGCCGGCTGGTGCGCGCCGTCGTGCCGCTGCTGGTGCTGGCGGCCGGCCTGGCGTGGTGGGCGCCGTCCTGGACGTGGCAGGTGGCGCTGGCGCTGACGCCGTTCTCGGCGGCGCTGGGCTGGGACCGCTACCGCAGCCTGGGCCACGCGCTGACCGACCGCCACCTGGTGGCCCGCGGCGGCTCGGTGATCCGGGAGACCGCGGTGCTCCAGCGCACCGGCGTCATCGGCTGGCGCGTGTCCCGCTCGTTCTTCCAGCGCCGCGCGGGCCTGGTCACCGTCACCGCCACGACCGCCGCCGGCGACGGCGCGTACTCCGTGGTCGACGTGGCCGAGGCGGACGGCCTGGCGCTGGCCGACGCGGCGGTGCCCGACCTGCTGCGGCCGTTCCTGGAGCGGCCGGGTCAGCCCGTCGAGCGGAACGTGGTGCGGTAGACGCTGGGCGGCACGCCGAGGACCGCGCTCATCTGCTGCCGCAGCGCGGTGGCCGTGCCGAAGCCCGCGTGCCTGGCCACCAGGTCGACGGTCAGGTCCGTGGTCTCCAGCAGGTGGCGCGCCCGCTCGACGCGCTGCTGGTGCAGCCACTTGACGGCGCTCATCCCGGTCTCCTCGTGGAACCGGCGGGTGAACGTGCGCACGCTCATCCGGGCGTGGTCGGCCAGCACCTTCAGGCTCAGCGGCGAGTCCAGGTGGTCCAGCGCCCACGCGCGGGTGGGCGCGGTGGAGGTGTCGCCCTGGTCGGGCACGGGCCGGACGATGTACTGGGACTGCCCGCCCGCGCGCCACGGCGGCACGACGCAGCGGCGGGCGGCCATGGTCGCGATGCGGCTGCCGTGGTCGTTGCGCACCACGTGCAGGCACAGGTCGATGCCCGCGCCGACGCCCGCCGAGGTGAGCACGTCGCCCTCGTCGACGAACAGCACGTCCGGGTCGAGGTCCACGTCCGGGAACAGGCGGCGGAAGTTCTCGGCGTGGCCCCAGTGCGTGGTGGCGCGGCGGCCGTCCAGCAGGCCCGCTGCGGCGAGCGCGAACGCGCCCGTGCAGATGGACACGATCCGCGCGCCCCGGGCCGCCGCCGCGCGCAGGGCGTCGCGCACGTCCTCTTCGAGCACGCCGCGCTCCAGGAGCGCGGGCTGGTGCACGCCGGCCACGACGACCGTGTCCGCCTCGGCCAGCACCTCCAGGCCGTGGTCCGGGGTGACGGTGAACCCGGCCGAGCTGCGGACCGGCCGGGCGCCGGGCGTGCACACCCGGACCCGGTAGCAGCGGCGCTCGTCCTCGTCCCGCGCCGCGTTGAAGATCTGCGGCGGGGTGCCCAGGTCGAACCCCACGACTTCGTCCAGCGCCAGCACGGCGACCAGGTGGCGACGGTCCATGGCCGGATCCTTGCACATATTGGCTATCGGGCCACTGTTCGGGCTCCGCCCCGCCGTGGAGGCTCGTCGCGTGATGCGAAGCAAGCAGAACTGGGCATGGGTGGTCGCGGGCGTGGCGTTCACCGCGCTCGTCGGCGCGGCCGCGTTCCGGGCGGCGCCGGGCGCGCTGATCCAACCCCTCCAGCGGGAGTTCGGCTGGTCCACCGGCGCCATCGGGCTCGCCGTGTCGGTCAACCTGGTGCTGTACGGCCTGACCGCGCCGTTCGCCGCCGCCCTGATGGAGCGCTTCGGCGTGCGCCGCGTGGTGGCGATCGCGCTGGCGCTGGTCTCCGTCGGCAGCGGCCTGACCGTCTTCATGACCACGACCTGGCAGCTGGTGCTGCTCTGGGGCGTGCTGGTCGGCCTGGGCACGGGCTCGATGGCGCTGTCGTTCGTCGCCGTCCTCACCGGCCGGTGGTTCGTCAAGCACCGCGGCCTGGTCACCGGCGTGCTCACCGCGGGCGGCGCGACCGGCCAGCTGGTGTTCCTGCCCGCGGTGGCCGCGCTGGCGGAGTCCTCCGGCTGGCGCTCGGCGTCGGTGCTGGTGTCGGTCGCGGCGCTGGCCGTGGTGCCGCTGGTGCTGCTGTTCCTGCGCGAGCACCCCGCCGACGTGGGCACGACGCCCTACGGCGGCGACGCGGTGACGCCCCCGCCGCCCGCCGCGCCCGGCAGCGCCCGCCGGGCCCTGGGCGCGCTGCGCGACGCCGCCCGCACCGGCCCGTTCTGGTACCTGGCCGCGGGTTTCGCCATCTGCGGCGCCACCACCAACGGCCTGGTCGGCACGCACTTCATCCCCGCCGCGCACGACCACGGCATGCCCACCACCACCGCCGCGGGGCTGCTCGCCCTGGTCGGGATCTTCGACATCGCCGGCACCGTGCTGTCCGGCTGGCTGACCGACCGCGTCGACCCGCGGGTGCTGCTGGCCGTGTACTACGCGCTGCGCGGCGCGTCGCTGCTGGTGCTGCCGCAGCTGTTCCAGGACTCCGTGCACCCGTCGATGCTGGTGTTCATCATCTTCTACGGCCTCGACTGGGTGGCGACCGTGCCGCCGACGGTCGCCCTGTGCCGCCAGGTGTTCGGCCTGTCCGCCCCGATCGTGTTCGGCTGGGTCTTCGCCTCGCACCAGCTCGGGGCCGCCCTCGCCGCCACCGCGGCGGGCCTGACCCGCGACCACTTCGGCGACTACGCGCCCGCCTGGTACGCCGCCGGGCTGCTCAGCCTCATCGCCGCGGTCCTGTCGACGAGGGTGCGGGCGGCGCGGCGCGGCGGCATCGGCGAGGACGTCGTGCCGGAGCCGGCGGGCGCGCGGGGGTCGGGCGACTAGGCTTGCGCCGGTGATGGATCGCCTGGTGTGGATCGACTGCGAGATGACCGGACTCGACCTCGGCAAGGACGCCCTGATCGAGATCGCGGCGCTGGTGACCGACGCGGAGCTGAACGTGCTCGGCGAGGGGGTCGACGTGGTGATCCACGCCGACGACACCGCGCTCGACTCGATGCCGGACGTCGTGGTGCAGATGCACGCCAGGTCGGGGCTCACCGAGGAGGTGCGCCGGTCGACCGTGACGCTGGCCGAGGCCGAGGCGCTGGTGCTGGCCTACGTCAAGGAGTGGGTGCCCGACCCGCGCACCGCGCCGCTCGCGGGCAACTCCATCGCCACCGACCGCGGGTTCATCGCCCGCGACATGCCCGAGCTGGACGCCCACCTGCACTACCGGATGGTCGACGTGTCGTCGATCAAGGAGCTGTGCCGGCGCTGGTACCCGCGCATCTACTACGCGCAGCCGGGGAAGGGCCTCGCGCACCGGGCGCTCGCCGACGTGCGCGAGTCCATCCGGGAGCTGGCCTACTACCGGCGCACCGCGTTCGTGCCGCAACCAGGCCCGACGTCGGAGCAGGCGCAGGCCGTCGCCGGCGAGCTCCTGGCCGCCGACCGCGTGGAATAGGGTCGATTTCAGACCCGGCGGCATGGCACTGTATGCTTCAGCCGCCGGGTCAACCGGTCTTGGTGGGTGTAGCTCAGCTGGCAGAGCACTGGGTTGTGATCCCAGGTGTCGCGGGTTCAAGTCCCGTCACTCACCCCAAGCGGAACGCCCCTCGACTCCGGTCGGGGGGCGTCTTCTTTTGCACTCCTGGAGGGTGTTGTGAGCGCCACACTCGTGGCCAAGGGCCTGGCCGCCGGGCACGGCGACCGCGCGCTGTTCTCCGAGCTGGACCTCGTCGTCGCGCCCGGCGACGTGATCGGCCTGGTCGGGGCCAACGGGGCCGGGAAGTCGACCCTGCTGCGCACGCTGGCCGGGCTCCTGCCCGCCGAGGAGGGTGTGATCCGCCTCTCACCCAGCACGGCGACCGTGGGGCACCTGCCGCAGGAGCCGGACCGGCGTCCCGGCGAGTCGGTGCGCGGCTTCCTGGCCCGCCGCACGGGCGTGGCGACCGCGCAGGCGGAGCTGGACCGGGCCACCGAGGCGCTGGCCGCCGGGACCGACGACGGCTACTCCGAGGCGCTGGAGCGGTGGCTCGCGCTCGGCGGCGCCGACCTGGACGAGCGGGCGGAGGAGGTGGCGGCCGACCTGGGCCTGGGGGTGTCGCTCGACCAGCCGATGACCTCGCTGTCCGGCGGGCAGGCCGCGCGGGCGGGCATGGCGTCGCTGCTGCTGAGCCGGTACGACGTGTTCCTGCTCGACGAGCCGACCAACGACCTCGACCTCGACGGCCTGGAGCGGCTGGAGCGGTTCGTGTCCGGGCTGCGGGCGGGGACCGTGGTGGTGTCGCACGACCGGGAGTTCCTGGCGCGCACCGTGACCCGGGTCGTCGAGCTCGACCTGGCGCAGCAGCAGGTGCGCTCCTACGGCGGCGGCTACGAGTCGTACCTGGAGGAGCGGGAGATCGCCCGCCGGCACGCCCGCGAGGACTACGAGGAGTACGCCACCACGCGCACGTCGCTGGAGGAGCGCGCCCGGTCGCAGCGGGCGTGGATGGAGAAGGGCGTGAAGAACGCCCGGCGCAAGGCGTCCGACAACGACAAGATCGGCCGCAAGTTCCGCAGCGAGGCCACCGAGAAGCAGGCGGCCAAGGCCCGGCAGACGGAGCGGCTGATCGAGCGGCTGGACGTCGTCGAGGAGCCCCGCAAGGAGTGGGAGCTGCGGATGGAGATCGCCGCGGCGCCGCGCTCGGGCGACGTGGTGGCGGTGCTGCGCTCGGCCGTGGTGCGGCGCGGCGACTTCGCGCTGGGCCCGGTGGACCTCCAGCTGGACTGGTCCGACCGGGTCGCGATCACCGGGGCGAACGGCTCGGGCAAGTCGACGCTGCTGGCCGCGCTGCTCGGGCGCGTGCCGCTGGAGTCGGGGTCGTCCTCGCTCGGCTCGGGCGTGGTGGTCGGCGAGGTCGACCAGGCGCGCGGCCTGTTCCTGGGCGAGGAGGCGCTGGTGGACGCGTTCGGCGCGGCCGTGCCGGCGCTGGTGGACGCGGACGTGCGGACGCTGCTGGCCAAGTTCGGGCTGAAGGCGGCGCACGTGCTGCGGCCCGCCGCGTCGCTGTCACCCGGCGAGCGGACGCGGGCGGCGCTGGCGCTGCTCCAGGCGCGCGGCGTGAACCTGCTGGTGCTCGACGAGCCGACCAACCACCTGGACCTGCCCGCGATCGAGCAGCTGGAGTCGGCCCTGGAGACCTACACCGGGACGTTGCTGCTGGTCACCCACGACCGGCGGATGCTGGACGCGGTGCGCACGACCCGCCGCCTGGAGGTGGCGGCGGGTCGCGTGACCGATCGCTAGCGGTTGCCCTTCACCCACTGGTCCCACGGGATCTGCCAGTCGCCGAAGCCGTCCCACGGCTCCAGCACCGGGCCGCCGGAGTTGGTGACGACCACGACGTCGCCCTGCTTCGAGTTGTCGAACACCCACTTGGCGTTCTCGGGCGAGAGGTTCAGGCAGCCGTGGCTGACGTTGCGGCGCCCCTGGTCGCCCACCGACCACGGCGCGCTGTGGAAGAAGATGCCGCTGGTGGACATGCGGAACGCCCAGTCCACCGGCGTGACGTAACCGCCCGCCTCCAGCGACAGGCCGTAGGTGCGGGAGTCCATCACCATGTGGGCGTGCTTCTCGGTGAGCACGTAGGTGCCCGTGGGGGTGGGGTTCTGGGCGTCGCCCATGGAGGTCGGCATGGTGCGCACGACCTGGCCGTTGACCTTCGTGACGACCTGGTGCGTGGCGCCGTCGGCCTCGTGGACCACCGCGTCGCCGATCGTCGTGGTGACGTGGCGGTCCTCCTGGCCGTAGATCCCGCCGCCGACGTGCTTGCCGTAGATCTTGGCGTCGATGGTGACCTTCGTGCCGGCGGCCCAGTAGTTCCGCGGGCGCCAGTGCACGGTCTCCTCGTCGAACCAGTAGAAGGCGCCCTCGACCTTCGGCTCGGTGGTGATGGAGATCATCGCCTCGGCCGCGGCCTTGTCGGCGATCGGCTCGTCGAAGTAGAAGGCCAGCGGCTGGCCGACGCCGACCGTGGAGCCGTCCAGCGGGTTGATCGAGAGGTAGGTCAGGGTCCGCGGCTTGACGGTGGTGAAGGACGAGGTCCTGGTGACCGACTGCCCGTCCGCGCCCACACCCGTCACCGCGAGGGTGTAGGTCTTGTCGTAGCCGAGGGGCTCGCTGTTGGTCCACTGGAGACCGTCGGGCGTCACCTGCCCGGCGACGGCCGCGCCCTCGGGGTTGGTCAGCCGGGCCTCGGTGATCCTGCCGTCGGTCGCGGTCGCCACCACGGGGACGCCGGGCGGCACGTCCACGGCCGCGTCGGCGGGCCCGGTGCTCAACGTCACGGGCTTGGGCGGCGGCGCGGACGAGGTGGAGGTCTCCTCCGCCCCGGAGCCCCCCGACGAGGCCGACCCCGAAGAGCAACCTGTGACCACCACCGCGACCAACCCGATCGCGACGACTCCCAACGCCCCCCGCTTGCGGTACATCAACACCCTCCAGTCATCCCCGGCAGCTGCGCCAGCCCGTAACAGCAGGACTTCGGCATCCCCTGACAAGGTGACGCCTGGAGGGTTGACGGTGTTGCCCAGGATGCCGGATCGTTACCAGCGCGAAGTTCCCCTTGGACGAGGGCGAGCACACCGGCCCTGACCAGGCGATTGGGAGCCGCACCGAGCGCTGTGCTAATGTTCTCCACGTCGGACGGAGCAAGACGGTCCGAGCGCCGCTAGCTCAACTGGCAGAGCAGCTGACTCTTAATCAGCGGGTTCGGGGTTCGAGTCCCTGGCGGCGCACACCACGCGAAGAGGGCCACCACACGGTGGCCCTCTTCGCATTTTCGCACTTCTCGGCACCGAAGGCGCGCGTTCTCCGGAAATGACCGCGAGGCACTTCGCGAAGCGCTTTCCCGCTTTCACCGACCAACGCGCACGGCCCTGTCCGCGACGGTCCGCCGTATCCGATCGGCATTCCCGAATTGGTCTGATGCCGCGTGGCGGACCGCCGTGAGCTCACCCGAACGCCAGCGCGATCCGGCGACGGGCCAGCAGCCGGGTCCGCCGCACGTCGCCGCCCACGTCCACGGCGCTGCGGTCCAGCCGGTCGTAGGACTTGGCCAGCAGCCAGTGGGCGGCGTCCGCGGCGATCAGCGTCAGCGGGGCGTGGCGGGCGAGCCGGTCGCGCGCGGTGCCCACGTCGCGCGTGACGAACGCCTTGCGCACCACCCCGCCGGCCAGCTCGTCGATCAGGAACACCATCGCGTGCGCGTTCTCCGCGAAGCGGTACGCGCAGGTCAAGATCAGGTAACCGGCGTCGATCGAGCGGTCGCAGACCCACGCGTCGCCGACCTCCAGGGCGGGCCCGACGGGCGGCACGGCGCTGGCCGCCCACTCGCGCGGCCTCCCGGTCAGCACGGCGGCGAGCACGCGCAGCAGGGCGTGGTTGCGCCGGCTGGGCAGGGACACGGCGTGCTCGATCAGGCCCGCCCAGAACTCCTCGTCCGGTCCCTCGTCGGCGACCGCGCGGCTGACCACCAGCTCCAGCTCCAGCGGGTCGACCAGGTCCGGGAGCGTGCGGCAGCGGCGCAGGACCGCCCGCTGCGCCGGGGTCGGCCGCGTCCCCTGTGGACGGTGCACGACCGTCGCCTTCCTGCTCACGGCGCGAGGCTGGCACGACCGGAGGCACATAGGCGCGCAACGCGCACCGCGTGCGGCGACACCACACCCGAAAGGGGACAATCTGCGGTTGTGGACGACCTGCGCGGAGCGCTGTGGCGGGCCGCGACCAACCGTCGCGCCCGGCTGCCGCGCACCTCCTCCCTGCCCGCGACCGAGGTGGACGAGGCGGTGCGGGCGGTGCTCGGGCGCGCGTTCGAACACCTGTGGAAGCACGGGTGGCTGCCTTACGACGTGTACGAGGTGGTTCGGCGTGACGCGGACGAGAGCGCGCTGTCGTTCCTCGTCGACTCGCTGGCGCTGGAGGCCGCGCGGTACCCGGTGCTGCACCCGACGTGGCGGGAGCAGCTGGCGGAGATCGGCGCGGAGGTCTGGTGGGACGCCGGCGCGCCGCTGGTGGACGAGTGGGCGCGCAGGCACATCGAGCGGCGCGACGACGCCGTGGCCGCCGCGGTGGCGGTGCTGGGCGTGCTGGTGGAGCTGCCCGCCCTGCCGGTGATCTTGCCGAGGCCGGGCACGCCGCTGGCCGACCTCGACCACCACAACGTGGACCCGAAGGTGCTCAACCGGGTGCGCGGGCTGCTGGCCAAGGCCGAGTCGACGCAGTTCCCCGAGGAGGCCGAGGCGCTGTCGGCCAAGGCGCAGGAGCTGGTCACGCGGCACGCGCTGGAGCGGATGCCGGTCGAGGCGCCCACCACGACCTCGCGCAGGCTGTGGCTGGACAAGCGGTACTTCGACGGGAAGGCGCAGGTCGTGCACGTGGTGGCGGAGGCCAACCGGTGCCGTGCCGTGGTGTACGACCTGGGGTTCGTGGCGCTGGTCGGCGAGGAGCTGGACCTGGAGATCGTCGAACTGCTGTCGGCGTCGCTGCTGGTGCAGGCGACGCGGGCGATGGTGACCGCCGGCGAGCGGGCGGGCAAGGCGTCGGAGGAGCGGTCCCTGGCGTTCCGCAAGTCGTTCCTGCTGTCTTACGCGCACCGGATCGGGGAGCGGCTGCGCACGGCCAACGAGGTGCCCCGGGACGACCGGCTGCTGCCGGTGCTGGCCGAGCGGAAGAAGGCGGTGGACGAGTACTTCGGCGCGATGTTCACCCGCACCGTGGCGAAGACGACCGCCGTGCGCAGCGCCGCGGGCTGGGACGCGGGCCGCTCGGCGGCCGACCGGGCGAACCTGTCGCTTGGCTGAGCTGCCGTTTCCCGGAACTGTCGGTGCCCGTCCCTATCCTCCGCGTCATGACCACGGCACTGGACGTGCGCCGGTTGTTCAACGTGACGCAGGAGGCGAGGTCCTGCTTCAACGGCTGGTACCGCGGGCGGGACCGGGTGGTGGAGCAGGTGATGGCGCACGAGTCGGCCGCGGTCCTGCGGGTGACCGCCGACGAGGTCGAGGCCGCCTGCCGGAGCGCGCCCGCGCCCGGTGGTGCGGACTCGCCGGGTGTCCGGGACTGGCGGCCGGACTTCCCGTTCGCCGTCGTGGCGCACCACGTCGTCGAGGCGCTGGGCCGATTACCCGACTGGCCCGGGTTCCGCGGTTTCTGCGAGGCGGACGAGCGGGCGCGGGCGATGCTGTGGACACCGGCGCGGGAGGTCGTCGCCGAGGTGGGCGCCGAGGGTCGGGCCGCGCTGCGCGACCGCGTCGTGCGGGACTACCTGGCGTTCCTGCGCGACGTCTACGTGCTGGCGGTGCTGCGCGGGCACGGCCTGGACGTGCGCGTGCACCCGTTGGCGGCGGTCGTGTTCAAGGTCGACGCCTGGGTGGACCGGCTCGTGCTCAACCCGCGCGGCGGCCCGCAGCGGTCGGCCGACCTGCTGGTGCGCGCGATGCCGCCGTTCTTCTTCACCGACCTCCGGATCACCCGGTCGACCACCGTGGGACCGGCGTCCCTGCCGGCGCGCGACCAGCTCGACCTGGCGGCGCGGAGGCTGCGGGACGGGTCGTGCCCGGGGTGAGCCATCATGGCCGGGTGCCGAAGCTGGAGACGACGGACGACGTCCGCGCCCGGATGAGCAAGCAGCGCTCGCGCGACACGGAGATCGAGGTGGCGCTGCGGCGCGAGCTGCACCGGCTCGGCCTGCGGTACCGGGTGCACCGGCGGCCGGTGCGCGCGGTGCGGCGCGAGGCCGACGTGGTGTTCGGGCCCGCCAAGGTCGCCGTGTTCGTCGACGGCTGCTTCTGGCACGGGTGCCCGGAGCACGGCACGTGGCCCAAGCGGAACGGCGAGTTCTGGCGCGCCAAGATCGAGGGCAACCGGGCCAGGGACGCCAACACCGACCGGGTGCTGGACGAGGCCGGGTGGCTCGCGGTGCGGGTGTGGGAGCACGAGGACCCGGTGGTCGCGGCGAGCAGGGTGCGGGCCTCGGTGCTGGAACGGCGGCGTCGGCTAGCCTGAGCCCCGTGCTGTCCATGATCGACCTGTTCGCCGGCTGTGGTGGCATGACCTCCGGCTTCGCGGCGGCGGGCGGCTACGCGCCGGTCATGGCGGTCGAGTGGGACCTGCACGCGGCGGCGACGTACGCGGCGAACTTCGGCGAGGACCACATCCGCTGGACCGACATCGCGGCCGTGCCGGACAGCGCGATCCCCCGGGCCGACGTGATCGTGGGCGGCCCGCCGTGCCAGGGGTTCTCCAACCTGGGTTCCAAGGACGTCGACGACCCTCGCAACTCGCTGTGGCGCGAGTACCTGCGGTTCGTGCGGCGGGCCGAGCCCTCGGTGTTCGTGATCGAGAACGTCGACCGGTTCCTGGCCTCCACCGAGTTCGCCCTGCTCCAGGCCGAGACCGAGGGCTACGAGCTGAGCGCGGGCATCCTGCTGGCCGCGGACTTCGGCGTGCCCCAGCGCCGCCGCCGGGCCATCGTGATCGGCTCGCGGATCGGGCGGATCCCGCTGCCCGCGCCGACCCACCCGCGGCACCGCTGGCACACCGCGCGCGACGTGCTGAGCGGCCTGCCCGAGAAGCCGCTCACCACGGCGCTGCCGACCTGCGAGGTCGAGTTCTTCGGCCGCACCCTGCCCGGCCGCTTCACGAGCCCGGACCTGCACATCGGCCGCAACCCCACGCCGCTGTCGGTGCTGCGCTACCGCCTGGTCCCACCCGGCGGCGGGCGGTTCGACCTGCCGCCGGAGCTGCTGCCGCGGTGCTGGCGGGAGAAGAAGACCGGCACCACCGACGTGATGGGCCGGATGCGGTGGGACGAGCCGTCGGTGACCATCCGCACCGAGTTCTACAAGCCGGAGAAGGGCCGCTACCTGCACCCGCAGTGGGAACCGGGCGAGGACGGCCACCGCGTGGACCGGCCGATCACCCACCTGGAAGCGGCCCGGCTCCAGTCCTTCCCGGACCACTTCGAGTGGTGCGGCTCCAAGGTCGAGGTGGCCAGGCAGATCGGCAACGCCGTGCCACCGCTGCTGGCCAGGGCCATCGCCGAGCACCTCAAGCCGCACCTCACCGGCGCACCGGCCACCCCGACCTGCCTCCTGTGCCCCTGAACTGGGAAAACACCCGCACTTCCGAAATTGTCAGACCCCCGGTCTACCGTCATCGCCATGACGACGACCACGTACGAAAACGCAATCCGCATCGGCTCGACGACCTACCGCCTGGCGGCCACCGCCGGCCCGGGGCTGACGGTGGAGCTGACCGGGACCGATCCCTCCGGCGCGCTGGTGGCCGAGGGCGCCCTGCGCCTGCCCGCCGAAGCCGGGCCCAGGCTGGGCAAGCTCCTGGGCCAGGTCCTGGACGCGCTGGGCAGGCTGAGCACCACGCCACCCGGCTCACCGGGGAACCGCCCGGCGAACGCCAACCAGCCGTGGCCCCCGGAGCTGGACGACGCCCTGCGCGCCGAGTGGCTGGCCGCCGAGGAGGGCAGCCCGAGCGCCGACCTGATCCGGACCGTGGCCCGCCGGCTGGAGCGGTCGCCCACCTCGATCAGGTCGCGCCTGGCCAAGGTCGGCTGCGACCCGGACGTGCCCGGCCGCGCCCTCTCCGGAGGGGGCGCCGAGGTGTTCGGGGTTCAGGGTCCGGATCAGGGGCGGGTCAGGGGCAAACCCGATTCGGGGCGGGAGGGGGTGGGGTGATGCTCGAGGTGGACGCGTAAGCGGGGGAAAGGACCTCTCGTGGAGATCACCGGGCTCATCTCGGCACTGGTCATCGGCTTGATCGTCGGTGGCCTCGGCAGGCTGGTCGTGCCGGGCAAGCAGCACATCTCGATGTTGACGACGCTCCTGGTCGGCGTGGCGGCGGCTCTGCTGGGCACCTTCGCCGCGTCGGTGCTCGGGGTGGCGGACACCTCGGGTCCCGACTGGCTGGAGATGGCGCTCCAGGTGGGCCTGGCCGGTGTCGGCGTGACGACCTTGGCGCGGTCGAAGTCCCGGCAGTTCCACTGACCAACCCCTGACCGATTCCCGACCGACCCCGACCGGCCCCTGACCGATTCCCGACCGACCCCGACCGGCCCCTGACCGACTCCTGACGACCACCGCCGGTCTGCCCGGTCCGATCCCGGGCAGACCGGCACCGAGAACGGCTCCGGCCTGGGCGCTGTTCCCTCTCCAGCGGCGATGTCGGTGGCGACGCATAGAGTCGGCCCTCGTGTTGGTGCTGCACAGCCTGGGTGCTGTCGACGGTCGGGTGGCGCTGTGGGCCGAGGACTCGCGGTTGCCCGCTCGGGTCACCGGGCGCCTGCCGCGAGCGGCGGTCCTGCACCCGTTCGCCATGGGCGGTGCGGAGCTGCGCGCGCAGCTCCGCAGGCTCAACGAACCGGCCACCAACGAACCAGCCACCAACGGCCGCGCAGCCAACAACCGCGCGGCCGATGAACCCGGGGCCACCGAATCCGGGGCCTGGACCTGGTCTGGATCCGAACCAGGCCCAGGAACCGAAGCCGGAGAGGTGGGTGAGCTGCGGGTCTGGTTGCCTTCCACGGCCTCCGGTCCGGTGTCCTCGCCCGAGTTGGCGCGGGAGCAACCGCCCCGACGCGGCGCCCTCCGGTGGCGGGAGTGGGTGGTTCCCGTCCTCTGGTGGGACGGGGCCGCGCCGGGCCGGCCGGCGGATTGCCGACTCGGGGCTTCGGCCAAGTTCTTCACCGAGGTGGTGGACTTCGGCCTGGACCTGGTGCGGCGTGGGCGAGTGCTGCCGGTGCTCGACGACGACCGTTCCGCCCGGTGGCGGGCGGCGCTGTCCGGGGTCGACTCGTTGCGCCACGCCGCGCTGCGGGCGACCATGCCCGCCTCGTTCCGCGCCGCCACGGGTGCGGTCGCGCCCGGGAGCGGAGGTGGGTCGGGGAACGGGGCCGGACCGGGTGGCGGGATCGGGACCGGGAGCGGGGTCGAGGTCGACGACGGGTTGCTGACCGGCGTGCTCGATCAGCTCGTCGACCGAGAGGTCCGGCGCTTGCTCGCCGGTACCGCGAACGCCTCGGTGGACGAGACCGTGCCGCTCGCCGACACGGCCTCTGGCACCACCTCCGACATGGCCTCCGACATGGCCGCGGGCACGCCCTCCGATGCCATCTCCGACCCCGGCGAGGGCGGGGTGGTCGGACGGTGGTTGGTCGCGTTGGCGGGTGCCCCTCGGGTCGACGCGGCTGCCGGCGAGGTGGACGGGTTGCGCCGCGTGCTGGACGCGTGGGCCGCGCGCGGGCTGCGGGAGAGTCCGGTCCGGACCTGCTTCCGGCTCGTCTCCCCCGACCAGGGCGGGTTCCTCGAAGAGCAGTGGCGGGTCGAGTTCGTGCTCCAGGCCGTTGACGAGCCGAGCGTGCAGGTCTCGGCGAAGCAGTTGTGGCGCAGGGGTGACGCGGCGTTGAGGAGGTGGGTTGATCGACCGGACGAGGTGCTGCTCGGTGATCTCGGCCGGGCCAGTCGGCTCTACCCCGCGCTGGACCGCGCCCTGGCGGCCAAGCGGCCCGTCGAGCTGGCGATGGACGTCGAGGGCGCTCACGACTTCCTGACGCACGCGGCGCTGTTGGCGCAGGCCGGGTTCGGGGTGCTGCTGCCCTCCTGGTGGCGGCAGCCGAACCGGCTCGGGCTCACGCTCGAAGCGACCAGCCGCGGCACGGCGGGGACCGTCGCCAAGGAGAGCGAGCTCGGGCTGAAGGTGCTCGTCGACTACCGGTGGGAGCTGTCGCTCGGCGACGAGCGGTTGACCGAGACCGAGCTGAACGCGCTCGCCAAGGCCAAGGTGCCGCTGGTCCGGGTGCGCGGCCAGTGGGTGCACGTCGACCGCAAGCGGCTCGCCGCGGGGCTCGCGTTCCTCCGGCACGGGGGCGGCGGGCAGATGGCGGCTGCCCAGGTGCTGCTGCACTCCGGCCTGCACCCGGACGACGCGGCGCTGCCGTTGCCGCTCAACGGGGTCAGGGCCACCGGCTGGCTCGGCGACCTGCTGTCCGGCGAGGTGGAGCACCGGCTGGAACCGGTGGAGCACCCGCCGGGGCTGGTCGGGGAGCTGCGGCCGTACCAGCGGCGCGGGTTGGCGTGGCTCGCGTTCCTGGACCGGCTGGGTCTCGGGGCGTGCCTGGCCGACGACATGGGGCTGGGCAAGACCGTGCAGCTGCTGGCGCTGGAGGCGCACAACCGCCGGCACGGCGACCGCCCGCCGACGCTGCTGGTGTGCCCGATGTCGGTGGTCGGCAACTGGCAGCGGGAGGCCGCGCGGTTCACCCCCGGGCTGCGGGTCCGCGTGCACCACGGCGCGGGGCGGGCGCTCGACGCCGACTGCGACCTGGTGGTCACCACCTACGCGGTCGTCGCGCGGGACGCGGACCAGCTCGCCCGCGTGGAGTGGGACCGGGTGGTGCTCGACGAGGCGCAGAACATCAAGAACAGCGCGACGCGGCAGTCCAGGGCGGTGCGGTCGCTGCCCGCGCGGCACCGCGTGGCGCTGACCGGGACGCCGGTGGAGAACCGGTTGGCGGAGCTGTGGTCGATCATGGACTTCGCCAACCCCGGCGTGCTGGGCTCGCTCAGCACGTTCCGCGCCCGCTTCGCCGTGCCCGTCGAGCGGCACCACGACGAGGACGCGGCGCTGCGGCTGCGCCGGATCACCGGCCCGTTCGTGCTGCGCCGGCTCAAGACCGACCCGCGGGTCATCACCGACCTGCCGGACAAGATCGAGGTCACGCAGCTGTGCACGCTGACCGCCGAGCAGGCGTCGCTGTACCAGGCGGTGGTGGACGACATGTTCGCGCGGATCGCCGAGGTGCAGGGCATCCAGCGCCGCGGCGTGGTGCTGGGCACGATGTCCAAGCTCAAGCAGGTCTGCAACCACCCCGCCCAGCTCCTCGGCGACTCCTCGCGCGTCGCGGGCCGCTCGGGGAAGCTGGCACGCCTGGAGGAGATCCTGGAAGAGGCGCTGGCGGACGGCGACAAGGCGTTGTGCTTCACCCAGTTCACCGAGTTCGGGTCGCTCGTCGCGCCGCACCTGGCCGCGCGGTTCGACACCGAGGTGCTGTTCCTGCACGGCGGCACCCCGAAGAAGGCACGTGACGAGATGGTCCGGCGGTTCCAGGAGGAGGGCGGGCCGTCGGTGTTCGTGCTGTCGTTGAAGGCCGGCGGCACGGGCCTGAACCTCACCGCCGCCAACCACGTCATCCACCTGGACCGCTGGTGGAACCCCGCCGTGGAGGACCAGGCGACCGATCGGGCCTTCCGCATCGGGCAGCGCAACCACGTGCAGGTGCGCAAGTTCGTGTGCGTCGGCACGTTGGAGGAGCGGATCGACCGGATGATCGAGGAGAAGCGGGGCCTGGCGCAGCTCGTGGTCGGCGCGGGCGAGGACTGGCTGACCGAGTTGTCGACCGGCGAGCTGCGCGAGCTGCTCGCCCTGTCCGGGGAGGCCGTGGGTGGTTGACCGCACGATCTACTGGCACGGCGAGCGCCCGCCGTCGCGGCCCATCCGGGTCGAGGGCGGGCTGACGTTGCGCAGCAAGCGCGGCGAGGTGGCGCGCACCTGGTGGTCGCGCCGGTTCGTGGAGGTGCTGGAGTCGTTCGGCATGGGCGGGCGGCTCGTCCGGGGGCGCGCCTACGCGCGGACCGGGCAGGTGATGAGCCTGTCGCTGTCGACGAGCCTGGTCGTGGCGCTGGTGATGGGGTCGGGCTCGGAGCCGTACCGGGCGCGGATCGGGGTGCGGAAGTTCGACGAGGACGAGTGGGCGCGCATCGAGCACCTCTTGGCGGACCGGGCCGTCTTCGTGGCGAAGCTGCTCGCGGGCGAGATGCCGGCCGAGATCGAGGACGTGTTCACCGAACTCGGCCTGACGTTGTTCCCGAGCACCATGCGCGAGCTGTCGATGGACTGCACGTGCCCGGACTGGGAGGTGCCGTGCAAGCACCTCGCCGCGGCCTGCTACCTGCTGGCCGAGTCGTTCGACCGCGACCCGTTCGAGATCCTGGCCTGGCGGGGCCGGTCGCGGGAGGACCTGCTGGACCGGCTGCGCGAGCTGCGGGCCCCCATGCGCCCCGACGAGCCCGGCGAGGAAGACGAGTGGGGTGGGGCGGGGACGCCGGGCGGGGCGGGCGAAGACGCCGCGACCCCGCCCCGAGAGGACCCGTTCGAGTCGTTCTGGACCAGGCCGAGGCCGCACGCGGCGCTGCCGGACGTCCCCGAGCCGGCGCCCGGACGACCCGACGCGCTGCTCGACCAGCTCGACCCCCTGGTGATGGCGGGTCGGTCGGTCACGGACGAGCTGCGCCCGCTCTACCGGTCGATCGCCAAGCCGTAGCCGAGCCGCAGCCGAGTCACAGCCGAGCCGCAGCCAACCCTGCCCGCGCACGACTGGCGGGATCACCGTGCCCGACCGGACGACACGCGATGTCCGAGTGGACGACACGCGATGCCCCACCGGAGGACACGCGGTGTCCGAGTGGAGGACACGCGGGTTAGCCGCCGGCTACCGAGGGGAGGATGTGGACCTCGGTGTCGGGGGTCAGGCCGGTGTCCGGGCCGGACAGGCGGCGGCACTCCTCCCCGTCCACGAAGAAGTTCACGTACCGGCGCAGGGCCGACCGCTCGTCGCGCAGGCGGCGGTCCAGCGTCGGGTACCGGGCGGCCAGGTGGTCGAGCAGGGCGGCCAGGGTCGCGGGCTCGGCCAGGTCGACCTCCAGCCTGGACTCGTTGCCCGTCAACTGGCGCAGCTGACCGGGGATCAGGACCACCACCTTCACGGCCTCACACCTCCGCCGCGCGCACGCACACCACGTCCGGCAGGTGCGCGGCGACCTGCTGCCACGAGTCGCCCTCGTCGGCGCTGGCGTACACCTCGCCCGACCTCGACCCGAAGTAGACGCCGGCGGGCGTGGCGGTGTCGGTGCACATCGCGTCGCGCATCACCCCCGTCCAGAACCCGTCCGGCAGCCCCGTGCGCAGCTCCTCCCAGGACTCGCCCGCGTCGACCGAGCGGTACACCGCGCACCGGCCGCCGGGTGGGAAGCGGTCGCCGTCGGCGACCAGCGGGAAGTTGTAGACGACCTCCGGCCGGTGCGGGTGGACCACCATCGCGAACCCGAAGTCCGACGGCAGCCCGTCCGCGATGGACGTCCACGTCTCACCCCCGTCGCCCGACCGGTAGACGCCGTGGTGGTTCTGGAGGAACAGCCGGTCCGGCACGGCCGGGTGCCGCGCGACCTTGTGCACGCACTGGCCGAACTCCGGGTACGGGTCGGGCAGGAAGTACGCCTTGACGCCGGTGTTGCCCGGCTGCCACGAGCCGCCGCCGTCGGACGTCCGGTACACGCCGCCCGTCGACATGGCCACGGTCAGCCGTCGCGGGTCGTCGGGGTGCGGCAGGATCGTGTGGACCGCCTGCCCGCCGAAGCCCGCGTCCCACTCCGGCCGGTGCGGGTGCTCCCAGAGGCCCTCGACCAACGAGTAGGTGCGGCCGCCGTCCTCGGAGCGGAACAGCGCCGACGGCTGCGTGCCCGCGTAGACGACCTCCGGGTCGGGCGTCAGGGCGAGCTGCCACACGCGCTCCAGCGACGCCTCGGCCGGGAACGCGACGGGCGCCCGGTCCGGCTCCTGCCAGGACGCGCCGAGGTCGTCGCTGGTGACCACGGTGGGTCCGAAGTGGGAACTGCTCGTGCCCACGATCAGGCGCGGCCGACGCGGGTCGACGGCCACCGCGTACACCTCGGTCATCGGGTGGTGCGGGCCGTCGAGCTCCCACGCGACCCTGTCCTCGCTGGTCGCGAGCCACAGGCCTTTCCGGGTGCCGATCGCGAGCAGGTGCATGACGCCCTCCTGGTGAGTGACGTGCGGCACGTTACGCGGGAGGTACGACAATCGCCGTTCCACGCGGGCCCGGCATGTGAGCGCTTCTCGCAGACGACACCGGTTGTCGAGCAGCGTCTTGACTGGTGGTGCGCGCTCGGTGTTTCGTCGCTCACGAGTCGACAACACCGGAGGAGAACCGCGCATGACCGCGTCCAAGGCACTGCGGGCCCTGCGCGAGGCGCTCGTGCTGGAGCACCTGGAATCGGAGAACGAGCACGAGTTCGACAGCGCGATCGGTGCGTTCGACCACCCGCGTTGCGAGATCGTGTCGACGGGCCAGGTGTTCGACGGCAGGGAGGAGTTCGCCGGGTACTACGCGCACGTCCGGTCGGCCCTCCCCGACCGGCGCAGCAGGCTGGTGGAGCTGCACCACGCCGACGACGCCGTGATCGTGGAACTGGAGCTGGAGGGCACCCACGTGGGCAGCCTGGGTGGCGAGGAGCCGACCGGGTTGCCGTTCCTGGTGCGGACCACCGCGTTCTTCGTCTTCGACGGCGCGCGACTGGTGGGCAAGCGCGTCTACGGCGACCAGCCCGGCCCCGCGCCCGCGCTGACCAGCTGACGAGCCGATCGGACGGGCCAGTACCTCACCGGCCTGATCCGACGGGCTCTGATCCCCCCAGGCCCTGGATCCGACAGGACCGAGCCGACGAGCCCGGATCCGACGGGCCCGGATCCGACAGGCCCGGATCCCCAGGCCCCGCTCAGACGAGTCGGGCCGCCACCCCCGGCGAGGGAGGTGGCGGCCCGTGGAAAGCCCCGGATCAGCTGATCCGGTCAGGTCAGACCGGTCGAACCGCCTGCGCCTGCGGGCCCTTCTGGCCCTGCCCGATCTCGAACTCCACCCGCTGGTTCTCTTCCAGGGTGCGGTAGCCGGTGCTCTGGATCTCCGAGTAGTGCACGAACACGTCGGCGCCACCGTTGTCCGGGGAGATGAAGCCGAAGCCCTTCTCCGCGTTGAACCACTTGACGGTGCCCTGAACTGCCATCTTGCTACTTCTCCTCTAACAGGTGCCGGATCGCGCTTGCGACCACCGGGTCCGCTGGGGCTCCGGCCCCTCCTGGCGAGGAGTGTTCGGCGCCCGCAACTCCGTTCCGCGAGCGTGGTGGATCACGAACACAGAAAGGTACGACCGCAACCAGTGAACCATGGGATGCGGCCGGCAGTCGAGCGGCAGAACGCGGCGAGTCGCACTGCTACCGTGGACGCGAGGGCGTCCACAGGGGGTCTTGACATGCCGGAACCGGTTCTGCTGTCCATCGCCGCGCTGCTGGCCACGCGGGCCGTCTCGGGTCTGTACGAGCTGGTCCGGGCCAGGTTCGCGGACGACCCCGCGGCGACCGCGGCGCTCACCGCGGCCGAGGGCGCCGCCGAGGACTCCCCTCAGGTGCGCGTCCTGGGCGACGTGCTGGAGCGCACCGCGGCGGCCGACCCGGGCTTCGAGGACGAGCTGCGGCGCGCGCACGCGGAGGCGGTCCGGGAGGGCCGGGTCAACCAGGCCGGCCGGGTCACCAACAACATCTCCGGCACCGTGCACGGGAACGTGCTCCAGGCCGGCGACATCCAGGGCGGCGTCAGCTTCAAGTAGCCGCGGCGGGTGAAGATGGGGTGATGTACCCGCTCCACCTGCCCCAGTCCCGGCTGCTGTTCTTCTTCCTCGGCCTGGTGCTGACGTTCGTCTTCATCCGGATCAGCGTGCGCCTGATCCGGGCCGGCGTGCGGTGGTGGCCGGGCAACGTCACCCCGGGCGGGACGCACATCCACCACGTGGTGTTCGGCGCGGTGTTCATGATGCTCGGCGGCGTGACCGGCCTGGCCGCGACGGACGACCAGTACGGGCTGCGCGCGGGCGCGGCGGCGCTGCTGGGCGTCGGCTCGGCGCTGGTGCTCGACGAGTTCGCGCTGATCCTGCACCTGCGCGACGTGTACTGGACCAAGGACGGCAGGCTGTCGGTCGACGCGGTGTTCCTGGCCATCGGCATGACGGGCCTGCTGCTGCTCGGCGCGCGCCCGCTGGGGTACGAGGAGTTCTACGGCGACGGCGTGGCGCTGCGCGTGGTCCTCATCCTGGTCAACCTCGGGTTCGCCGTCGTGGCGCTGCTCAAGGGCAAGGTGTGGACCGGCCTGCTCGGGCTGCTGGTGCCGGTGCTGCCGGAGATCGGCGCGCTGCGCCTGGCGCGGCCGGGGTCGCCGTGGGCGCGCTGGCGGTACGCCGAGGGGTCCGGCAAGCTGCGCCGCGCCTACCGCCGGGAGGCCCGGATCCGCCAGCCGCTGATCCGCGCCAAGATCCGCGTGCAGGAGTTCATCTCCGGGCGGCACGACCTGGACGCCTGAGGCGTCCTGAACGCTGAATTCGGGGGTCCGCAACGTACGACTCGCCGAACCCGGGCGTACGACTCGCGGGACCGGAACGTACGACTCGCCGGGTTTGGTCGGTCTTTTGAGAAAACTCTCGGCGATAGGGTGGGGCGATGCAGCGGACGCGGTTCGGTGACATGGCCTGTTCGATCGCGCGCACCATGGACGTCATCGGCGAGCCGTGGTCACCGCTGGTCCTGCGCGACGTCTACCTGGGCGTCACGCGCTTCGACCAGCTCCAGGCCGGCCTGGGCATCTCCCGCAAGGTGCTCGCCGAGCGGTTGCGCTGGCTGGTCGAGCAGGGCGTGCTGGAGCGGCGGCCGTACTCGACCAAGCCGCCGCGGCACGAGTACGGGCTCACGCCCAAGGGCACCGAGCTGGTCGAGCTGCTGCTCGTGATGGTCCGCTGGGGCGACCGCTGGACGGCGGGCGAGGCGGGCCCGCCCGTGCTGCACCGCCACCGCGCGTGCGGGCGCGTCGCGCACGTGGAGCTGCGCTGCTCGGAGTGCGGCGAGCCGATGGGGCCGACCGACGTCGACGTGCTGCCGGGTCCCGGCCTCCGGTCGACCGGCCCCCGACCGACGGCCCTCAGTTGACCAGGATGCCCAGCTGGGCGCAGTCGTCGGCGGTGTCGCCCGCGCACAGGTCCACCGGCTTGACCGCCCCCTGCCCCACGAGCGCGCGCACGTTGTCCCTGGTGATCAGGTCCGCGCCCAGCAGCACCGACTTCACGTCCCGCCGCGAGACCAGGTCGCGCGTGTTGCCGGTGGCCAGGTCGTCCGCGCCGCTGAGGTCGCCCTTCGCCACCGCGATGGCCAGCCGCGCGGCGGCCTCGGCCTCGTCGCGGATCGGCTTGTAGACCGTCATGCACTGCTCGCCGCGCAGGATGGCGCGCAGGCCGTCCAGGGTGGCGTCCTGCCCGGTCACCGGCACCTGCCCGGCCAGGCCCTTGGCCCGCAGCACCTCGATGACCGCGCCGGCCAGGCCGTCGTTGGCCGCGACCACGCCGTCCACGCGCCCGTCGTTGCCGTTGAGCATCTGCTCGAACGTGGCCCTGCCGATCAGCAGGTCCCACTTGTCGATGGCCTCGCTGCCCACCAGCCGCAGCTCGCGCTTGTCGTAGAGCGGGCCGAGCAGGCGGCGCTGGCCGTCGGCGAACAGGGTCGCGTTGTTGTCCTGCGGCGCGCCCTGGACCTCGATGATCTGCGCGCCCGGCCGGTCGCCCAGGCACCTCAGCAGCCCTTCGGCCTGCAACTCGCCCACGTTGAGGTTGTCGAACGACACGTAGTACTCGGCGTGGCCGCCCAGGCTGATCCGGTCGTAGTTGATGACCGGGATGTCCGCCTCCTTGGCCTTGCGCTCGACCTCCGCGCCGCCCTCGGGCGTCAGCGGGGTCGTCATCAGCACCTTCACGCCGCGCGCGATCATCGAGTCGGCGATGCTCGCGAACCTGGCCTCGTCGCCCTCGGCGTTCTCGATGACGCCCTCGATGCCCGCGAAGTTGAACGCCCGGCTGAGCAGCGGCGCGTCCTGCTTCTCCCAGCGGTCCGACGACGTCCGGTCCGGCAGGATGACGCCGACCACCGGTTTGTCCTCCTGGCCGCCGGCGCTCGGGGCCAGCGGGTCCGAGCCGCTCCCGCAGGAGGTCGCGGTCAGGATCAGCAGACCGCCGGACACGGCTCTGGCCAACCTTCGCATTCGCCAACCCCTCGTCCGGCCGCGTCCTCGACGACGGACCGAAGAAAGTCAATGTTGCGGAATTCCATCCCCCCGGTGGCCGGTTCGTCAAGACGTAGCAACCGATGGGCTCCAAATGGGCCGCCCCATTGAGGCGGTTGACCTTGAAAAGTAGTCGTACCGGCTGCTCAGACGGTTGCTTCGGCCATAACTATCACGCTCCGCACCTGATCGGCTACGGAGCCGGAACGTGCGAAAGGGGGCTCGTCTTCCGGTAATTTTTGTGCGAAAGTGTCGCGTGCCGAACCCTGGCCGGGTGTGTGAGGAGAAGACAGCGTGAGAATCATCCCCGCAGCGCTGGTGGCCGCGACTGCCGCGGCCCTGCTCGCCTTGGGCGCCGGGCCGGCCGCCGCACAGGTAAAGCCGGACCAGACCGTCGCCGAAGTCTCGAAGTCGCTCACCTACCTCTCGACGAGCGCAGTTCAGGACAACCGCGACATGTAGTTCCCGTGAGAAATCCCCGCTCACCGAAGACGGCGAGCGGGGATTCGGCATGTCCGCGGCGGCTCAGCCCAGGGCGGCGCCCAGCGCCTGCCAGTCCAGGACCGGCGCGGCCAGGTCGCGGATCGCGGCCAGCAGCCCGAGCCGCGCCCGTCGCACGTCCGGGTCCTCGGCCATCACCAGCACGTCGTCGAAGAACGTGTTGACCGGCGCGGTCAGCACGGTCGCCGCGGCCGCGAACGCGGCCAGGCCGGTCACCCCGGCGGGCACCTCGCCCAACGCCTCGTGCAGCGCCACCTCGGCGGGCTCGGCCAGCCGCCGCGGGTCGTACTCGCCGACGGTGTCCGCGGGCACGATCCGCCGCACCCGCTGGAGCGCGGCGACCAGCGCGGCAAAGTCCGGGTCCCCGGCGAGGCCGGTCAGCTCGGCCAGCGTCGCGTCGGCCACGGCGGGCGCGTCGGCCAGCGGCAGCACCGCGTTGACGAACCGGTGGTCGTGGCCCGCGTCCAGCAGCTGCTGCTCGTAGCGGCGCACCGCGAACTCGCGCGCCACCTCCAGCGCCTCCGCGGACACCTCCAGCTCCTGCGCGGCCAGCGACAGCGCCCTGGTGAGGGTGATGTCCTTGAGGTCCGGGAACGCCCGCAGCACGCTCACCGCGCCCAGGGCCGCCCGCCGCAGCCCGAACGGGTCCGAGCTGCCCGTGGGGTTCGCGCCGATCCCGAACAGGCCCGCCAGCAGGTCGAACCGGTCCGCCAGGGACAGCAGCGCGCCCGGCGTGGACCCCGGCAGCGCGTCGCCCGCGGAGCGCGGCAGCTCCATCTCGAACAGCGCCCGCGCGACCTCGGGGGCCTCCCCCGCCCGCTCGGCGTACTCGCGGGCCATGACACCCGCCAGGCTCGACAGCTCGATCACCATCTGCGAGCCGAGGTCGAACTTGGCCAGCTCGCCCGCGCGCGCCAGCGCGTCGTCGTCCGCGCCGACCACCTCGGCCAGCCTTCGGGCCAGCACCGCGATCCGGCCGGCCCGGTCGGCCACGGAGCCCAGCTTGTCCGCGAACGTGAGCTTGTCCAAACCGGACTTCATGTCCTCCAGCGGCGTGCGCAGGTCGGCGCGCCAGAAGAACGCGGCGTCCTCGTAGCGGGCGCGCAGCACCGCCTCGTTGCCGGCGCGGACCAGGTCCTCGTCCACGTCGCCGTTGGCCACGGCCACGAAGTGCGGCAGCAGCGAGCCGTCCTCGCCCCGCACCGGCAGGTAGCGCTGGTGCTTGCGCATGACCGTGGTGAGGATCTGCGCGGGCAGCTCCAGGTAGCGCTCCTCGAACGAGCCGAGGATCGGCGTGGGCCGCTCGACCAGGTTGGTCACCTCGTCCAGCACCCCGTCGAGGTCCACGACGCCGCCGACGGACGCGGCCAGCCGCTCCGCCTCGGCCACGATCGCGGCCCTCCGGTCCGCCGCGGACGCCACGATCCCGTGACCCGCCAGGAACTCCAGGTAACCGTCCGCGGTGGACACCTCCACCACCGGGTGGTCGGCGGTGCGGTGCACGCGGGTCTTCGGCTCGGCCGAAAGGGACGACACGGCGACCGGCACGGGCGTGGCGCCCAGCAGCGCCAGCAGCCACCGGATCGGGCGGGTGAACGACAGCTTCGGGTCGTTCCACTTCATGTTCTTCTCGGCGCGCAGCTCGGCCACCACCTCGCCGAGCAGTCCGCTGAGCACCTCGACCGCGCCGCGGCCGGGGTCGGTGCGCACCGCGGCGACGTGCTCGACGCCGTTCTCGGTGACGCGGCCGAGCGCCTCGACGGCCACGCCCTGGCCGCGGGCGAAGCCCTGCGCCGCCTTGGTCGGGTTGCCGTCGGCGTCGAACGCGGCCGACACCCGGGGACCGCGCGCGGTCTTCTCGGCGTCCGGCTCGCGCGGCGCGACGTCGGCGACGAGCACCACGACGCGGCGCGGCGTGCCGTGCACCTCGACCGCGCCGTGCGCGAGGCGGGTGGCGGCGAGCTTGTCGGCGACCGCGGCGCGCACGGCGTCCACCGTGCGCGTGACCTCGGCGGGCGGCAGCTCCTCGGTGCCGATCTCGAACAGCAGCGCGGCGGGCTCGGCGACCTCGGGGAACACGTCGGGCAGGGCCGCCTGCGCCGGGACCTCGGCCAGGCCCAGCGGGTGGCCCAGCTCCTCCCGGCGGGCCGCCCACAGCTGGGCGACCTCGCGGGCCAGGGCCCGCATCCGCCCGAACGCGCGGGCGCGCTCGGTGGTGCTGATCGCGCCGCGGGCGTCGAGCACGTTGAACGCGTGCGAGCACTTCAGCACGTAGTTGTGCGCGGGCACGGGCAGGCGCGCGTCGAGCATCCGGCGCGCCTCGGCCGCGTACTCCTCGAACAGCCGCTTGTTCGCCTCGACGTCGGCGTCGTCGAGGTAGTAGCGGCTCATCTCGTACTCGGACTGGCCGAACGCCTCGCCGTAGGAGACGCCGGGCGCGTACGCGATGTCCTTGAAGTGGTCGACGCCCTGGAGCGCCATCATGATCCGCTCGATGCCGTAGGTGATCTCCACGGACACCGGGTCCAGCGACATGCCGCCGGCCTGCTGGAAGTAGGTGAACTGGGTGATCTCCAGGCCGTCGAGCCAGACCTCCCAGCCCAGGCCCCAGGCGCCCAGCGCGGGCGAGGCCCAGTTGTCCTCGACGAACCGGACGTCGTGCCCGCGGACGTCGATGCCGAGCGCCTCCAGGCTGCCCAGGTACAGCTCCTGGGGGTTGCCCGGGTCGGGCTTGAGGATGACCTGGAACTGGGTGTGGGTCTGGAGCCGGTTCGGGTTCTCGCCGTACCGCGCGTCGTCGGGCCGCACGCTGGGCTCGACGTAGGACACGCGCCACGGCTCGGGACCCAGCACCCGCAGCACGGTGGCCGGGTTCAACGTACCGGCGCCGACCTCGGTGTTGTACGGCTGCACGACGATGCAGCCCCGGTCGGTCCAGTACTTGGTCAGCGCGAGCAGCGCATCCTGCATGGTGAGCACGGGGTGAGAGTCTACGAACGCCGTGAAGTCGACCTCACAATCGGGTTACCGCGCTGGTCAGAGCGGGTCAGGAACCGGTATCACGGCGTCACCGGGAAGCGTTGTGCGAGGCTTGTCCGCAACCCGGGCGCGGGGTGACGCGTCCATGGGGGCGTACCCGGGTATTCGGAGGGAGTGGGAGTGGACAACCGGCCGCCGGGGCCAGGCGACCCCGACGGGTTCCGCGGGCGACCCGTCGTTCCTCGAACCCCTCCAGCAGGAATCCCCTCAGCAGGCAGGCCCGGCCCGTCGAGGCCGCCCGAGCCGCCGCCCGCGGGACCGGGCGCCGAGCGCGCGCCCGGCGACCGGCCGCGACGGGCCGTGCCGCCGGTGTCCGACCAGGACCGCTCCGGACCGCGCCCCCGCCCGGCCGACGTGCCGCGTCCCGCGGACGCGCCCCGGGTCGACCGGGGCAGGCCGGCCGCCGGTCGCGGGCAGCCCGACCCGCGCGCGGGCGGCGTCGAACGGGGCGGCGCGGAACAGGATGGCGTCGAACGGGGCGGCAGGGCCGCCGGACCACGTGGTGACGTCGCGGGCGGTCGCGCCGCGCCGCGCCGGGTGACCCCGCGCGCCGGCGCGCCGAGGGCCCGGACCGAGTCCGAGAGCACGGCCAGGATCGACGGCGACGCGGCCGAGCGGGTCGACGCCGCCGGGCGGGCGCCCGCGCCCGCCAACGCGGGCCGCGTCGTGGCCAGGTCCGGCGGGGTCGCCGCGCCGAAGGCCCGCGCCGAGGACATCCGCCGCGCCAGGGCGGCCGCCGTCGAGCCCGAGGAGCGCCCGAGGCCCGCGCCCGTGCGCACCGGGCCGCCGCGCAGGCGCCCGCCGGAGCGCGCCCGGGCCGGTTCGGTGGTCGGCCGCGCGGTCCTCGCGCTCTTCTCGACCTCCGTGCTGCTCGGCACCGGCTACGGCTGGGCCAACTACCAGCAGCTGAGCAAGAACCTGTCCACCACCGACGTGATCAGCGACGCGGGCGGCGGCGAGAAGCCCGCCGACGGCTCGATCGACATCCTCATGGTCGGCATGGACAGCCGCACCGACGCCAAGGGCAACCCGCTGCCCCAGGAGGTCCTGAACGAGCTCCAGGCGGGCGACGAGTCGGCGGGCGGCCTGAACACCGACACGATCATCCTCATGCACGTGCCGAACGACGGCGGCAAGGCGGTCGCGGTGTCGTTCCCCCGCGACTCCTACGTGAAGATCGCGGGCGGGTACGGGCGGCACAAGATCAACTCGGCGTACGGCTACGGCAAGAACGAGGGCCTGGAGGAGCTGAAGGGCGAGGGCGTCAGCGACGCCGCCCAGCTGGAGACCGGTTCCCGCCAGTACGGCGCCAAGACCCTCATCGGCACCGTCGAGGACCTCACCGGCGTCACCGTCGACCACTACGCCGAGGTCAACCTGGTCGGCTTCTACGAGATCACCAAGGCCATCGGCGGCGTCGAGGTGTGCCTGAACCAGGCGACCCAGGACGAGTTCTCCGGCGCGAACTTCCAGGCCGGGCAGCAGCGGATCCAGGGCCGCGACGCGCTGGCGTTCGTCCGGCAGCGGCACGGCCTGCTGCGCGGCGACCTCGACCGGATCGTGCGCCAGCAGGTGTTCATGGCGGGCCTGGCCAAGCAGGTGCTGTCCGCCGGCACGCTGTCCGACCCGGGCAGGCTCGGCGACCTGATCGACGCGCTGACCAAGTCCATCGTGCTGGACGAGGGCTGGGACGTGCTCCAGTTCGCCAACCAGATGAAGAACCTGACCGGCGGCAACCTGCGGTTCGAGACCATCCCGACCGGGACCCTGACGCTGGAGACGCCCGAGGACGGCCTCGCCGTCGAGGTCAAGGAGCGCGAGGTCGCGAAGTTCTTCGACAGCCTCAACAGCGGCCCGAACACGCCCGTCGGCACCACGACGAGCGTCGACCCGGCCACCGTGGCCGTGGAGGTCTACAACGCCTCGGGCGTCGGCGGGCTGGCCTCTCGCGTGCTCCAGTCGCTGGTGGCCGAGGGCTTCGTGGACGGCGGCACCGGCAACGCCCCGTTCGAGGAGGTCTCCGTGGTCCGCCACGGCGCGGGCGGCGAGGCGGCCGCGGAGGCCGTCGCCGACGTGCTGGGCGTCGACGTGGAGCAGGACGACGAGGTGCCGGCCGGTCGCACCCGCGTGGTCGTGGGCAGCGACTACACCGGGCCCGGCGCGCAGGGCTTCGCGAGCGGGCCGCTGGTCGGCCTGGACGGCGCGCGGCGGCAGCCCACCACGACGGACACGACGACCGAGCAGCCCATCACCGCGGACGGGGTGCGCTGCGTCAACTGAACCCGGGGGACGGTCCATGGGGGACTTCGGCAGGCGACCGCGCGACCGCGCGGCCCGGTTCGCCCGCGCGCTGACGTGGCGGCGGGCGCTGGTCGCGGCGGCGGTGCTCACCGCGCTGGCGGTCACGCCGTGGGCGTGGGTGCAGCTGAGCAGCGCGCCCTACCGGCACACCGCGGCGGACGTGCCGGAGGCGCCGGTCGCGCTGGTCCTCGGCGCGGGCCTGACCAGGTCGGGCGCGCCCACGGCGGTCCTGGCGGGCCGGCTGGACGTGGCGGCCGAGCTGTACCGGACCGGCAAGGTGCGGGTGCTGCTGGTCAGCGGCGACAACAGCACCACCGACTACGACGAGCCGGGCGCGATGCGGGACTACCTGGTCGCGCGCGGCGTGCCCGGGCAGGTGGTCGTGGCCGACCACGCGGGCTTCGACACGTGGGACTCGTGCACGCGCGCCAAGCGGGTCTTCGGCGTGTCCGAGCTGACCGTGGTGACCCAGTCGTTCCACCTGCCGCGGGCGGTGGCGCTGTGCCGGGCGGCGGGCCTGGAGGCGCGCGGCGTCGGGCACGACACCTCGCGCGGGCGGGCGGCCACGACGGCCTACGGGCACTTCCGCGAGGTCTTCGCGGCGGGCAAGGCGATGTGGGACGGCCTCGTGGCCAGGCCCGATCCCACTTTTCTCGGTCCACTGGAGAGTGGTGTGACCAGCGCTTTGCGGCGTTGAACGCTACTCTCAGTACGACTGGGTTAGCCCGATCGGGCGATAAAGCGAACAAGCTGCGTAAGCAACCGCCGAGTAATGCCTTCCATCTGCGTGGGTCCACGGGGACCCGGGGCGGACATGGAGGACTCGACGGTGCAGATCGACACAGCGGCGTACCAGCGCGTGCTCGGTGATGAGCTCCGCAGCCTTCGCAAGCAGCGCGGGTGGACCCGCAAGGAGCTCAACCGCCGGTTGCAGAGCGACATCTCGCTCCAGACGCTGGCCACCTACGAGCTGGGCACCCGCCAGTGCTCGGTGGTCAGGCTGGTGGAGATCTGCACCGCGCTGGGCGTGCCGGCGCACCAGGTGCTCGCCCGCGTGCACGAGCGGGTGTTCGGCGACGCGCCCGCCGGGCACCTGCCCATCGACCTCACCTCGGTCGTCACCGACGGCAGGCCCCAGCTGCTGCCGCTGCGGCGCTGGGCGCAGGGCCGGCTCGCGCAGCTCGTGCCCGGCCAGTCGACCGAGGTCCACCTCGACCTGCCGGCGCTGGAGTACATGGCCCAGTTGTGCCAGCTCAGCACCGTGGAGCTGATCAGGACCCTGCGGGAGCTGGACAACCACGGCCACCGGTAGCATCGGGGGGACTCCCCTCCCCACCATTGATGCAGGAAGTCGCTTGCCGAACACTCCAGGTGCAGACCCAGCCCGCCTGCCGCTGCGCACCGCGGCCGCCGTGCGACTGGGCAACATGAGCTCGAAGCTGTCGCAGAAGATGGGCCTCGGCGCCGGCGGCATGATCGGCGGCCGGGTCGCGCTGAGGCTCGACCCGCAGGCCCTGGCGAACCTGACCCAGGGCCGCACCGTGGCGCTGGTGACCGGGACCAACGGCAAGACCACCAGCACGATGATGCTCAGCCGGGCCGTGTCGGCGCTGGGCGAGGTCGCCACCAACCACGGCGGCGCCAACATGCCCGACGGGCACGTGACCGCGCTGTCCAAGCAGCCCGACGCGCCGTACTCGGTGCTGGAGGTCGACGAGGGGTACTTCCCCGAGGTCGCGCGGGCCGCCGGGCCCGCCGTGGCGGTGCTGCTGAACCTGTCCCGCGACCAGCTCGACCGGGTCGGCGAGGTCCGCACCATCGAGAAGTCGCTGCGCGCCGCGCTGACCGGCGTGCCCGGTGTCGTCGTGGCCAACTGCGACGACGTCATGGTGACCTCGGCGGCGCGCGACGCGAAGTCGGTGGTGTGGGTGGCCACCGGCACGGGGTGGCACAACGACGCGGCCTCGTGCCCGCGGTGCGGCGACCCGATCCACTGGCGGGGCGAGCACTGGTCGTGCACCGGGTGCGACCTGGCCCGGCCGCGACCGCACTGGATCACCGGCAACGGGTTCCTGGTGGCGCCCAACGCCGCGAAGGTCGAGCTGGCGCTGCGCCTGCCCGGGAAGTTCAACCAGGCCAACGCGGTGATGGCGGCGGCGGCGGCGCACGTGCTCGGCGTGCCGGTCGAGGAGGCCGTGCAGCGGTTGCGCGGCGTGTCCAACGTGGCCGGTCGGTACCGGACGATCCAGCGGTCCGGGCACCAGGCGCGGCTGCTGCTGTCGAAGAACCCGGCCGGGTGGAGCGAGACGCTGACCGTGGTTCGCGAGGCCGACCACCCCGCCGTGCTGGTGATCAACGCGCACGAGGCCGACGGGCGCGACCTGTCGTGGCTGTGGGACGTGCCGTTCGAGAAGCTGCGCGGCCGGCAGGTCATCGCGTCCGGCGAGCGGGCCACGGACCTGGCCGTCCGGCTGACCTACGCCGAGGTCGAGCACACGATCGTGCCCGACCCGCTGAAGGCGATCGACGCCATGCCGCCCGGCGCGGTCGAGGTGATCGCCAACTACACCGCTTTCCGCGACCTGAACGCGAGGGCCGCCCAGTGACCACCAGCAAGGTCTCCATCGCCCTGGTCCTGCCGGACCTGCTCGGCACCTACGGCGACTTCGGCAACGCGGTGGTGCTGGAGAAGCGGATGACGTGGCGCGGCATCCCGGCCGAGATCGTCACGGTGCGGTTCGGCGAGCCGGTGCCGGACTCGTGCGACATCTACGTGGTGGGCGGCGGCGAGGACACGGCGCAGACGCTGGCCGTGCGGCACCTGCGTGAGCACCCGGGCATGCAGCGGGCGGCCGCGCGCGGCGCGGTGATCCTCGGCGTGTGCGCGGGCATCCAGATCTTCGGCGAGTCGTTCACCCGGGCCGACCAGGTGACGCACGCCGGCCTGGGCCTGATCGACTCGACCTCGCACGCGGGCGGCAGCCGGGCCATCGGCGAGGTCATCGCCACGCCGGCGAACGGCCTGTTCGAGGGCGTCCTCACCGGTTTCGAGAACCACCAGGGCCGCACCGTGCTCGGCCCGTCGGCGCGGCCGCTGGCGCACGTGAAGGTCGGCACCGGCAACGACGGCTCGGTGGAGGGCGCCGTGCAGGGCCGCATCCTGTGCACCTACCTGCACGGCCCGGTCCTGCCGCGCAACCCGCAGATCGCCGACCTGCTGATCGAGTGGGCCACGGGCACCCGCCTGTCCCCGCTCGACCTGCCCGACGTGACCCGCCTGCGCGCCGAACGAGCCAAAGCAGCCGGCACCACCACCTAAAACCCCCGCGTGTCCTCCACTCGGACATCGCGTGTCCTCCACTCAAGCACCGCGAACCGACCGCTCGGACACGGCGCCCCGGCCGGTTCGCGGTGTCCGAGTGGAGGTTTCGCGGTGTCCGAGTGGAGGACACGCGATACCGGAGTGGAGGACACGCGGGGTTTTTAGGTGGGGAGGGGGTGGCGGCGGGCTTTGGTCAGGGTGTAGTCGGAGGGGTTCAGGGTTTTGGTGCGCATCCAGTAGCGCCAGGTGAAGCCCGGCCAGACGGTGCGGTTGACGCCCTGCGCGTCGAGGTACCAGCTCTTGCAGCCGCCCTCCGTCCAGACGCCCTTGGTGAGCTTGCGCTGGAGGTCCCGGTTGAAGCGCGCCTGCACCTCCGGCCGCACGTCCAGCTCGTCGGCGTGGTGGCGGTCGAGCAGCTCCAGGCACTGGCGCACGTAGCGGATCTGCGACTCGATCATGAAGACCACCGAGTTGTGGCCCAGGCCGGTGTTCGGGCCCAGCAGGAAGAACAGGTTGGGGAAGCCCGAGACGGTGATCCCGTAGTAGGTCTCGATGCCCTTCTCGCGCCACTGCTTGGCCAGGTCCACGCCGCCCTTGCCGGCGATGTCCAGGTAGTCGAACGAGTCGACGACGTGGAAGCCGGTGCCGTAGATGATCACGTCGACCTCGTGCTCCACGCCCGCCCGGTCGACGATCGAGCGCTCCCGCACCTCGGCGATGCCGTCGGTCACCAGGTCCACGTTGTCCCGGTTCAGCGCCGGGTAGTAGTCGTTGCTGATCAGCACGCGCTTGCAGCCCATGGTGTAGTCGGGCGTCAGCTTGGCGTGGAGGGACTCGTCGGCGACCTGCGAGCGCATGTGCCGCTTCGCGATGTTCTGCGCGAACTCCATGATCTTCGGGTGCACCGCGAACCCGAGCGCGGTCGACTCCCGCGCCCAGTACACGAAGTCCCGGTACAGGCGCTGGGCGAGCGGCAGCGCGCGGAACAGCTTCCGCTCCCACGTGGCGATGGCCCGGTCCGCCTTCGGCATCACCCACGGCGGGGTGCGCTGGAACAGCGTCAGCCGCTCGACGTCGCCCGCGATGCGCGGCACGAACTGGATGGCGCTCGCGCCCGTGCCCACCACGGCGACCTTCTTGCCGCGCAGGTCGTAGTCGTGGTCCCACTCCGCCGAGTGGAACGCCCTGCCCTCGAACGCCTCGATGCCCGGCAGCTCCGGGACGTTCGGGATGTGCAGCGCGCCGACGCCCGCGACCAGGGCCTTGGCGGTGTAGGTGTCGCCGTTGGCGACGGTGACGCGCCAGACCTTGGCGTCCTCGTCCCACCGGGCGCCGCTGACCTCGCTGTCGAACCGGATGTGCGGGCGCAGCCGGTACTTGTCGGCGACCTCCTTGAGGTACGCCCAGATCTCCGGCTGCCGGGCGAACACGCGCGACCAGCGCGGGTTCAGCTCGAACGAGAACGAGTACATGTGGGACGGCACGTCGCACGCGCAGCCGGGGTAGGAGTTGTCCCGCCACGTGCCGCCGAGGTCGCCTGCCTTCTCCAGCACGACGAAGTCGTCCTGCCCGGCGCGCTTCAGCTCGATCGCCATGCCCAGGCCGGAGAAACCCGTGCCGACGACCAGGACCTTGACCTCTCGGTGCATGCCCGTCCTCCCAGTCCAGCGACTACTCCCCAGTAGGTTACTTGAAGTAAGTTACCTCCGGTAGTCTCGACTTCGTGACCGACACGGAGCCGCGTCGCCGCCGGATGCCCAAGGCGCAGCGCAAGGCGCAGATGCTGGAGGTCGCCGAGGCCGTCTTCGCCGAGCGCGGCTACCTGGCCGCGTCCATGGACGAGATCGCCGAGCGCGTCGGCGTGTCCAAGCCGATGCTCTACGAGTACTACGGCTCCAAGGAGGGCCTGCTCATCGGCTGCGTCCACCGCGCGCGCACCGAGCTGCTGGACCGCACGCAGCGAGCCATCACGGGCGCGGAAGGCCCGGAGGAGGTGCTGCGCCGCGGCCTGCTGGCGTTCTTCGAGTTCATCGTCGACCACAAGCAGGCGTGGGCGCTGCTGCGCCAGGAGGCGGCCGTCACCGTGCCGTCGGCGGTGGAGGAGGTCGAGGGCATCCGCCGCCAGCAGACCGACCTGATCGGGGCGGTCATCACCGGCCTCGTGCCGGGGATCGACCAGGTCGAGGCCGAGGCGTTCGCGGAGATCGTGGTGGGCTCGACCGAGCGGCTGGCGCTGTGGTGCGAACGCCGGCCCGAGATCGGGCCCGCGCGCGCGACCGACTACGTGGTGGACGTGGTGTGGCGGGGCATGGCCGCCCGCATCACGCCCGACGGCGGCTGAACAGCACCAGCAGCGCCCCCGACAGCACCCCGCCCAACCCGAGCACGCTCAGCCACAGCGCGCTCGGCCCCGTGTTCGCCAACGCCTGGGTGGAACCCGGCGCGGTGTGCGCCGCGGACGCGGTGGGCGGCCGGGTCGCCGTGGCGACCGCGACCGCGGCGGTGGTGGTCGGGGCGACCGTGGTCACCTCCGTGCCGCTCGTGGGCGCCGTGGCCGACGTGCCGGAGACCAGCACTGCGGTCGTGGTCGTGGTCGTCGCGGCCGAGGTCCCCGAGAGGTCGACCGTGGTCGTGGGCGCGGTCGTCGTGCCGTGGCACGGCGGTTCGCCGCGGTCCCAGCACCCACCGGCCGACGCGACCCCGGGCGCCGCGAGGAGCCCGAAACCCAAGCACGCCACAACGGCCAAACGTCGCCTCATCAACATCTCCCGAATCAGTAGGCTGCTCCGAACGGCCTAGTGGCGCTGGACGCTACCCGTTACCGGTCCTGCACGCGCCGCACACGCCGCGACGCCGCACAACTCGGGCGCCGCTCACTCGTTAGAGGGACAGAAGGCATGTTCGGCCCGGATCGCCGGTCATATGGGGGGACGACCGACGGAAGGCCGAGCCATGCCCACACCCCCCATCACCGCGAACTACCGGCGCGTCGGCGACGACTGGGCGATCACCGTCCGCGCCGGTGACGCGGAACTCGCCGCGACGGCGCCCGGCCTGATGGCGGCGCGCGTCGCGGTCGACCAGCTGGTGGCCGAGCTCGCCGGCGGGCGCCGCCACCCCGCCGTGGTGCACCTGCTGGACGGGGACGCGTTCGCCTTCTCGGTCGTGTACCTGCACACCCGTGCGGGTCTCGCGCCGCCACGGGCGGGCGAATCGGAGACGAACGGCACTCACGAGCAGGTCGTCGAGGGCTGAGGCGGCCCGCCCCGGCCTAGGATGACCGCCCAAAGGCGACGGGAGCGCAGACATGGCGACACCGGTTTACAGCGGAGCACGGACGGCGCAACGGGGCAGACCCAGGGACGCCAGCCGGGACGACGCGTTGCGGCGGGCCGCGCTGGAGGTGATGGCCGAGGTCGGTTACCGGGCGCTGACCATGGACGCCGTCGCGGCGCGGGCCCGCGCCGGCAAGGCGACCATCTACCGGCGCTGGGAGTCCAAGCTGGACCTGGTGATCGACACGTGCACGCAGCTGGCGCACCAGAACCTGCCCGAGCCGGACACCGGTTCGCTGACGGGCGACCTGCGGGAGTTCCTGAGCGGGTTCGCCGCGTTCCTGTCCGGCCCGATCGGCAAGGCGGCGCAGGCGCTGGTCGGCGAGCTGCCGCACGAGCCGGAGCTGGCCGTGGCGTTCCGCGAGACGTTCCTGACCACCCAGCGCGACGTGCTGCGGCGCATCCTGGAGCGCGCCGACGAGCGCGGCGAGCTGCGCCCCGAGGCGCCCCGCGGCATGGCGGTCGAGCTCGCCGGCGCGGCCCTGATCTACCGGTTGATGCTGACCGGCGACCCGCTGGACCTGCCGTTCGTCGACCGCGTGGTGGACCAGGTGCTGGTGCCCCTCGTCGCCGAGGGGCACCAGCTCACGGGGGTGGAACTCACCTGAACAGCTTGCGCAGCAACGCGAACGCGACGAGCGCGCCCACGGCGATCAAGGCGAACCTGATCTTGGGCTCGTCGAGCTTCGTGCGCACGCTCTCCTTGCCCGACTCGACGAAGCGCTGGGGGTTCGCCCTGTCCCCCAGCTCGTCCAGCGTCGCGGCCAGCGCGTCGCGGGCCTGCTCGATCTCGCGCTGGATGGTGTCCGGGTCGCGCGCCACTTGTCCTCCCTCGCCACGGTTGTCCGCCAACCGTAGTTCAGGCGCGGCCGCGATGGTGACCTGACCGGCCCCACCGGCGTTTCACGACGCCGTTCCCGGCCGGCCGGGGTCACGACCGCGGCGCGTGGCGATAGGCTGAGCGTGACGGGCTCGTAGCCCAATTGGCAGAGGCACACGGTTTAGGTCCGTGCGAGTGAGAGTTCGAGTCTCTCCGAGCCCACCACGTGCCCCCGGTCGTCGGCCGGGGGCCGCTCAGACCAGGTAGCGCAGCACCTCCAGCATGGACTGCGGGTCCACCGAGGCCGGGTCGTCCTCCGCGCACGCGGCCAGCTCCGCCCGGACCGCGGCGGTGTCCAGGCCCGTGCCGATCAGCACCAGCTCGGTGCGGCGCGGCCCGTCCCACGCCGAGCGCTCGAACCGCAGGAACGCGCCCACGGTGTGCAGGGAGAACCGCTGCCGGTGGCCCGGCACGTCGAACAGCACGAACCCCTTGACCCGGTACAGGCCCGCGGGCCGGCGGTCCAGGAAGGCCATGAACCGCGCGGGGTTCAGCGCGCCCCCGGTGAAGTCCACGCTCTCGTAGCGCACGTGGTCGTGCTCGTGGTCGTGCTCATCGGCCAGGTCCTCGAACGACAGCTGGCCGTACCGGGCGCGGGGCCGCGGGTCGAACAGCAGCGCCGGGTCGACCCGCCCGAACTCCGCCCGCACCACCGGCACGCCGGGCTTGAGCCGGTCGACCTCGGCCTCCAGGGCGGCCGGGTCGGCGACGCGGTCGACCTTGTTCAGGACCACCAGGTCGGCCACCCGCAGGTGCCGCGCGAGGTCGTCGGGGAACTCGGCCGCGTCGACCAGCAGCACCAGGCCGCCGTAGGACAGCCGCGGGTTCTCGCTCGCCAGCACCATCCGCGCCATGGCCTGCGGCTCGGCCAGCCCGCTGGCCTCGACCACGATGACGTCCACCCGCGGTTCGAGCCTGGCGAGCATCTCGTCGAGCTCGGAGACGTCGATGGCGCAGCACAGGCAGCCGTTGCCCAGCGACACCGCCGAGTCGACCTGCCCGGCCACGCTCATCGCGTCGATGCCGATGGCGCCGAAGTCGTTGACCACCACGCCGACGCGGGTGCCCCTGGCACGGGCGAGCAGGTGGTTGAGCAGCGTGGTCTTGCCGGCGCCGAGGAAACCGGCCACGACCACCACCGGGATGCGCCTCACGCGACGCGATCCTAGCCGGCCCCGGCCCCGGTCCGGGGCCCGTGGACGGTGGTGATGTACTGCTCCATGGCCGCGTTCACCCCGTCGAGGTCGTCCGTGGCCACGAGGTCGAGCAGCAGGCCGCGCGCCACCGCCAGCCCCAGCCGGGCGCGCGCCTCGGCCACCTCCGGCGCGAACCCGCGGGCGCGCTCCAGGGCGGTGACGGGCTCGACCCACCGCGAGACGATCCCGTCCAGCAGCGCGGTCGTGCCCGGCCGGCCCTGCGCCGCCTGCCCGTACAGCTCGAAGAACAGCCGTTCGTGCGCGCGCAGCGCCGGGTCGGTCAGCACGCCCCAGAACTCCCGCGCGGCCTCCGCCGGGTCGTCGGCGCCCAGCGACGCCAGCACCGCCCGCTGGTTCTCCTCGACCGCCTTCACCACCTCGACCAGCAGGCCCTCCTTGGAGCCGAAGTGGTAGATGAGCATCCGGTGGCTGGTGCCGACGGCCGCCGCCAGCGAGCGCAGGCTCACCTCGCCCAGGCCGTGCGCGGCCAGGTGCTCCACCACGGCGGTCAACAGCCGCTGCCTGGCCCCTTGTCCCCTCATGTACCACATGGTACATGTACCGCATGGTACAGAGAGTGGACGTCACGGTGCGCAGCGAAGCGCCGCCCGAGGCCGTGTACCGCCTGGCCGCGGACAGCTCGACCTGGCCGGACTGGTCCCCGATCGTGTCCTACGAGCGGGAACGGGCGGGCGACGCGCGTGGAGTCGGCGAAATACGGGTATTCAGGACCAAAGGTCGCAAGGCCCTCACGAGGGAGGAGGTCGTCGAACTGACGCCGGACCGGCGGGTGGGCTACGTCCTGCTGTCGGGCCTCGCCGTGCACGACTACCGGTCCTCCATCGACCTCGCGCCCGACGGCGCCGGGACGGTGGTCCACTGGCACTCGTCGTTCGAGGCCGACGTGCGGGGCACGGGGTGGCTCTACCGCGCGGTGCTCCAAGCCGTGATCTCCCGCTGTGCCAAGGGGTTGGCCGCGCACGCCGCGCGGCCGCGTTGAGGCGCCGCCTCGCCGGGACCAGTGCCGCGTCCAGGCCGCACCGGGGTTTTCCGCACCGGACTGTGAGGACGGCTTCATGGTGACCACGTCGGCAGGTTCGTAACTTGGGATCATGGATGTCGTCTCGTGGGTAACGGACCTGATGGAGAAGCTGGGCGCGCCGGGCGCCGGGCTCGCGATCGCGCTGGAGAACCTGTTCCCGCCCCTCCCGAGCGAGGTCTTCCTGCCGCTGGCCGGGTTCACCGCGAGCCAGGGCAAGATGAACTTGGTGGCCGCGATCGTGTGGACCACCGCGGGCTCCGTGATCGGCGCGCTGGTGCTGTACTACCTGGGGGTCGCGCTCGGGCGTGAGCGGATGCGCCGCATCGCCTCGCGGATGCCGCTGATGAAGGTGTCCGACGTCGACCGCGCCGAGCAGTGGTTCAACCGGCACGGCAAGAGCACCGTCTTCTTCGGCCGGATGGTGCCGGTCTTCCGCAGCCTCATCTCGATCCCGGCCGGCGTCGAGCGGATGCCGGTGCCGCTGTTCACCTTGCTGACCGCGGCGGGCAGCCTGATCTGGAACACCGCGCTGATCCTGGCGGGCTACCTCCTGGGCGCCAACTACCACGTGGTGGACCAGTACCTGGGCATCGTGTCGAAGGTCGTGCTGGGCCTGGCGGTCGCGGGCGTGGCGTGGTTCGTGGTGGCGCGGGTGCGGCAGCGCCGGCGGGAGGACGCGGAGGAGTCTCACGCGCGCAGGTAGCGCGGCTCGTCGGCGTGCCCGCCGAACAGGCCGAACAGGGCGCGCGCTGCGAGGTGCCGAACCGACCTCGCCCCGGTCGGCTCGGCGGTGTCGACGCCGAGGAACCCCCCTGGGCGCCGCTGCTCCTGCTCGGCGACGACGCCCGCGGCCGGCCGGGCGAACACCACGACCAGCAGGTTCACCACTTCGGTGAGGAATCCGGGTGACAAACCGGCAACAACGCACAACCCCCCGTGCACTTTTTACGGGCCAGTAGACCCGAACGTGCTATGGCGTCACCCGGGGCGGTCCACCGAGGATGTCTCAACGTGCCCTCAATCGCCGTCGTTGGTGCAGGTCAGGCCGGTGTTGTGCTGTCCGCGGCAATGCTCCGGGCCGGGTGGCGGGTGTCGTTGTGCTCCGACCGGACGGTCGAGGACCTCCTCGCCGACCGAGGTCGCCCCACGGCCTGCCTGTTCGGCGACCAGGTGGAGTACGAGGCCGAGCTGGGCCTCGACTTCTGGCCGGAGGCGCCCCGGATGCGGCGCATCCACCTCGACCTGTGCACCGGCGACCGGGGCGTGGCCTTCGCCGTCGACGCGCCGCTGCGCAAGCCCGCGCTCGCCGTGGACCAGCGGCTGAAGTTCTCGCGCGGGCTCCGGGAGGTGGGCGGGCGCGGCGCGGCGGTGACGGTCGGCGCGGTGACCGAGGCCGACCTGGAGGACCTGGCCGCGTCGCACGACCTGGTCGTGGTCACCGCCGGGAACCGGGCGCTGACCTCGCTGTTCGAACCCGACCCGGTGCGGTGCGTGCACACCGAGCCGCAGCGGAAGCTGTTCATGGTCAACGTCCACGGGTACGACCTGGGGGCCCGGCCCGAGCACCGGGAGGGCGTGTTCTCGTTCCTGCCGGGGACGGTGGAGGTGTTCTGGGTCCCGTTCCACGACCGGGACGTCGGCGAGTCGCGCAGCATCGTGCTGGAGGCCGCGCCGGGCGGCCGGGCGGACCGGTTCTGCGGCGTCACCTCGGCCGACGAGGGGCTGGCCGTGCTCAAGGGCCTGGTCGACGAGCTGCTGCCGCACGAGTCGGCGTTCCTCCGGCCCGCCCGGCCGACCAACCCGGTCACCTGGATCAAGGGCGAGGTCCTGCCGGTGGTGCGCAGACCGGTGGCGGTGCTGCCGTCCGGGCGGCACGTGCTGGGGCTGGGCGACGCGGTGGTGCTCAACGACCCGCTGACCGGGCAGGGCGCCAACAACGCCACCCGGATGGCGCGGTTCTTCGCCGAGGAGCTGGTCGCGTTCGACGGCCCGTACACGGCGGGCTGGCTGACCGAGCGGTTCGACGAGTGGTGGGAGCGCGGGCGTTACGCGAACGAGTTCACCAACGGGATGCTGGCGCCGCTGACCCCCGCGCGGAAGGAGCTGATCCTCGCCGCGTCGCGCCACCCCGGGATCGCGGAGCGGCTGTGGGAGGGGTTCAACGACCCGTCGTCGCTGTCGCCGTGGTTCTTCGAGGGCGCCGCGGCCCGCGAGTTCCTGGCCCGGTGCGACGTCGGCCGGCTGGACGTGCTGCGCTACAAGCTGGCGGTGGGCGCCCGGGTGGTCGGGCAGAAGCTGTTCAGGCGGCCCGTGAGCGGTCCAGCAGCGACCTGATCTCCCGCGCCGCGGCCCGTCCCGCCCGCGAGGCGCCGACCGTGCTGGCGGACGGGCCGTAGCCGACCAGGTGCACGCGCGGGTCCGCCACGACCCGCGTGCCGTCGACCTCGATGCCGCCGCCCGGCGCGCGCAGGCGCAGCGGGGCGAGGTGGTCCAGGGCGGCCCGGAAGCCCGTGGCCCACAGGATCGCGTCGGCGCGCCGCCGGCCGCCGTCGGCCCAGGCCACGCCGTCCTCGGTGATCCGCTCGAACAACGGCCGCCGGTGGAGCACGCCGGTCCGCAGGCCCTCTCGGACGGCCGGGGTCAGGTTCAGGCCGGTGACGCTGACCACGCTGCGCGGCGGCAGGCCCAGCCGGACGCGCTCCTCGACCCGCGCCACGGCGGCGCGGCCCAGCTCGGGGGTGAACGGCTCGTCGGAGAACTCCGGCTCGCGGCGGGTGACCCAGGTGGTGCCCGCGGCGAGCCGGGCGATCTCCAGCAGCTGCTGGACCGCCGACGTGCCGCCGCCGACCACGACGACGTGCCGCCCGGCGAACTCCTCGGGACCCCGGTACTGCGACGAGTGCAGCTGCCGGCCGCGGAACAGCTCCTGGCCGGGGTAGCGGGGCCAGAACGGGCGCGTCCACGTGCCGGTGGCGTTGACCAGGGCCCGCGCGTCGAACGAGCCTCGGTCGGTCTCGACGCGCAGCAGCTCGCCGAGGTCGCGGACGGCGCGCACGCGGACGGGCCGCAGCACGTCCAGGCCGTTGCGGCGCTCGAAGTCGGCGAAGTAGGCGGGCAGCACCTCGTTGGCGGGCGCGTCCGGGTCGGGTGCGGCGAACGGCGTGCCGGGCAGGTCGTGGACGCCGTGCACGGTGGCCATGCGCAGGGACGGCCAGCGGTGCCGCCACGCGCCGCCGGGACCGTCCTCCGCGTCGAGGACGCGGTGGTCCAGCCCGGCCCGCTCGAGGAAGTGAGCGGCGGACAGACCCGCTTGGCCGGCGCCGATGACCACCACGTCCATGTCCTACCGGAACGCCCGCCGCGGCACGCCGCTTCCCCGCCCGCCGGTCGTCCCGGTCACACCCCCGCCCGCGGGAAGGCAGCGGGGCCCCCGGGCGTTGTCACGGGGTATGAGCCTCCGTGACGTGCCGCTGTCCGTCCTCGACCTGGCCCCGATCACCACCTCCGGGGACGCGAGCACCGCCTTCGCCCACACCCGCGAGCTGGCGCGGCACGTCGAACGGCTCGGCTACACCCGGTTCTGGCTGGCCGAGCACCACAACATGCCCGGCATCGCCAGCTCGTCCCCCGCGGTCCTGATCGGCCACGTCGCCGACGCCACGACCACGCTGCGGGTCGGTTCGGGCGGCGTGATGCTGCCGAACCACCCGCCGATGGTGGTGGCCGAGCAGTTCGGCACGCTGTCCGCGCTGCACCCCGGCCGCATCGACCTGGGCATCGGGCGCGCGCCCGGCACCGACCAGCGGACCGCCCAGGCGCTGCGCCGCACCGCCGGGCCGCTGTCCGTCGACGACTTCCCGCAGCAGCTCGCCGAGCTGACCGGCTACTTCGACGGCACCGAGCCGCTGAACGCGGTGCCCGCCGAGGGCAACAAGCCCGACGTCTTCCTGCTGGGCTCCAGCGGCTACAGCGCCCAGGTCGCGGCCCTGCACGGGCTGCCGTTCGCGTTCGCCCACCACTTCAGCGCGCAGAACACGCTGCCCGCGCTGGCCCTGTACCGCGACCGGTTCCGGCCGTCGGCGCGGCTGCGCGAGCCGTACGCGATCGTCTGCGCCTCGGTGCTGGTCGCGGACACCGACGAGCGCGCCGAGCACCTGGCCATGCCCGGCTCGCTCGCGTTCCTCAACCTGCGCCGCGGTCAGCCGGGGCGGATGCCGACCAACGAGGAGGCCGCCGCCTACCCCTACAGCGACCTGGAGCTGCTGTTCATCGAGGAGCGGCGCGCCGAGCAGGTGCTGGGCTCGCCGGGGAGCGTGCGGGCGCAGCTGGAGCGGCTGCTCGCCGACACCGCGGCCGACGAGCTGATGGTGACCACGATGGTGGCCGAGCAGCCGGACCGCCTCCGGTCGTACGAACTCCTGGCCGAACTGTTCGATCGTTCATCCGAACGGGTGAAGACTGAAGTAGAGGTGTAGCGGTTCGCCGACGGATGGCGATGATCGGTGTGAGCGCGCACGCCCCCCGACGCGCTCTCCAACTTCCGGGCGGTTCGCCGCCCGGGGCTCGGCCGCCGCCGACCCGCGTGGGCGCCGCCCGGTGTGGTGCCGCCCACGCGGGCAGCCGTGCGCCATCACGGCTTGGCCACAGGCAGGCACCAGGTGCGCTTCAAGGCCCTCTTTCGGCCCCCGCGCGCCCCTCTACCCGTCATCGTGGTGGGCAGTAGCAGCAAGCCCACCGCCGGGGCGGGAAGGGGAGGTCCGTGAAGTTCGCCAGACTGGCCGTCGGCGCATGCCTGGGCTTGGCCGTGGCGGGGTGTGCGGACCACACCGGCATCGACGCCGGCGCACCGGCGCCCTCCGCGGTCGCCGAACGAGGTCCCGAGTCGCCCGGTCAGGCGACCACCGGGTTCGGCACGCAGCGCGTCTGGGCCGGCGGGATGGCCGTGACCGTGTCGCAGCCGACCTCGCTCAAGCCCAGCGACACCTCGTTCCCGGAGTCGCCGCGCACCGCCGTGTTCACGCTCACACTGGTGAACGGCACCGAGGAGGTCTACCGCACCAGCCTGCTCGCGGTGCGGGCCGAGGTCGCGGGCACGCCGGTGGCCGAGGTGCGCGACTCGGTGCAGGGCCTCAACGGGATCGCGGCCGCCGTCAGCGAGGTCGCGCCCGGCAACGAGACCGTGCTGACCATGGCTTTCGCCGTGCCCGAGCACCCCGTGCCGCTGCGGCTGGTGATCGAGCCGAACGGGGCCGGGCAGGAACCGAGCGCCACGTTCGAGGGCATGACCTGACCTGTAGCGTCTGCGCCCATGACCGAGCAGAAGCGCCTGTCCCCCGGCGACCAGGCCCCGGCGTTCACGCTGCCCGACAGCGAGGGCAAGCCCGTCTCGCTGTCCGACTACCTCGGCCGCTCCGTGGTCGTCTACTTCTACCCGGCCGCGAGCACGCCGGGGTGCACCAAGCAGGCGTGCGACTTCCGCGACAGCATCGGCGAGCTGGCGTCCTCCGGCTACGACGTGGTGGGCGTCTCGCCGGACAAGCCGGAGAAGCTGGCCGCGTTCGCCGCCGCCGAGGGCTTGAACTTCCCGCTGCTGTCCGACGTCGACCGCAAGGTGCTCACCGAGTGGGGCGCGTTCGGGGAGAAGCAGAACTACGGCCGGACCGTCATGGGCGTGATCCGGTCCACCTTCCTGGTCGACCCCGAGGGGAAGGTCGCGAAGGCCATGTACAACGTCCGCGCCACCGGGCACGTGGCCAAGCTGCTGCGCGAGCTGCCCGCCTGACCACCCGCCCGGCCCGCCGGGGTCAGGCCTGGGCCGACGCCCGCAGGTGCGGCAGCAGTCGGCGCAGCGCGCGACCCCGGTGGGACAGCGCGTCCTTCTCCTCCGGCGACAGCTCGGCCGACGTCGCGTCGTGGCCCTCCGGGCGGAAGACCGGGTCGTAGCCGAAGCCGTTCCCGCCGCGCGGCTCGCGGGTGATCGCGCCCCGCCACTCGCCGCGCACCACGACCTCCTCGTCCGCCGAGACGAAGGCCGCCGCGCACACGAACGCGCCGCCGCGGCGCTCGTCCGGCACGTCGCGCAGCTGCCCGAGCAGCAGCTCCGTGTTGGCGAGGTCGTCGCCGTGCCCGCCGGACCAGCGCGCCGACAGCACGCCCGGCATCCCGTTGAGCGCGTCGACCGCGATGCCCGAGTCGTCCGCGACCGACGGCAGGCCGGTGGCGTTGAACGCGTCCCGCGCCTTGGCCAGGGCGTTGCCCTCGAACGTCGGCTCGGTCTCCGGGGCCTCGGGGAACTCCGGCACGTCGTCCAGGCCGACGACCTCGATGCCCTCCAGCCCCTCGGCCAGCAGGATGCGGCGCAGCTCGCCCAGCTTCTTCTTGTTGCGGGACGCCAGCAGCAGCTTCACCGCTTCCTCGCCTTCGGCTCGGGCAGCACACCGGGGTAGGGCAGGGCCAGCGCCTCGGACTGGAGGCGGTTGAGCTCCGCGCACCCGGCCAGCGCCAGGTCCAGCATCTTGTCCAGGGTCGAGCGCGCGAACGTGGCGCCCTCGCCGGTGCCCTGGACCTCGATCAGGGTGCCCGCGTCGGTGGCCACCACGTTCATGTCGACCTCGGCCCGCGAGTCCTCCTCGTACGGCAGGTCGAGCCGCACGCGGCCGTCCACCACGCCCACCGACACCGCCGACACCGCGCACGACAGCGGCTGGGGGTCGGCGAGCCGGCCGGCGGCCGACAGCCAGGTCACGGCGTCGGCCAGGGCGACGTACGCGCCGGTGATGGCGGCCGTGCGGGTGCCGCCGTCCGCCTGGATCACGTCGCAGTCGATGACGATCGTGTTCTCGCCCAGCGCGGCCAGGTCGATGCAGGCGCGCAGCGCGCGGCCGATCAGGCGGCTGATCTCGTGCGTGCGGCCGCCGATGCGGCCCTTCACCGACTCCCGGTCGCCGCGGGTGTGCGTCGCCGACGGCAGCATCGCGTACTCGGCGGTCACCCAGCCCAGCCCCGAACCGGACCGCCAGCGCGGCACGCCCTCGGTCACGCTGGCCGCGCACAGCACCCGGGTGTTGCCGAACTCGATCAGCACCGACCCGGCGGGCCACTGCTGGAAGCCGCGGGTGATCCGGATGTCGCGCAGCACGTCGTCGTTCCTGCCATCGCTCCTCAGCACGGCACTACCCTATTGCGCTGAACCCGGGGACGGCCCACCGGCGTAGGGAGAGGCATGGCACTCGCGAGCGACCTGGTGAAGATCTTCGACCTCCCCGCGCACCCGCTGCTGGTCCACGCGGTCGTGGTGCTGCTCCCGCTGGCCGCCGCGGGCGCGGTCGGCCTGGCCGCGGTGCCGCGCTGGCGGCGGCGCTACACGTGGCCGCTGCTCGGCGTGACGGTGGCGGGTGTCGGCTCCGTCCCGCTGGCGCAGTGGTCCGGCGACCAGCTCCACGCGCGGTTCGCCGACCTGGGGAATCCCCTGATCGAGCGGCACGCGTCGCTGGGCAACGACCTGCTGCCGTTCGCGCTGGGCTTCGGCGTGGCGGTGGTCGCGCTGCTGGTCGCGGGCCGGCTGGCCGACCGCGAGGGCGCGGCCGCGGCCGACGACGCGAACGTGCCCCGGACGTGGCGGCGGATCTCCGCGGTGGTGGCGGTGCTGGTGATCGCGGCGGGCGCGGCGGCGACCGTGCAGGTGGTCCGCATCGGCCACAGCGGCTCGACGGCCGTGTGGGACGGCATCGGCGACTAGGGCCGGTCGGGCAGGACCAGCGGCGTCGGCGGCGCCTTCTTCAGGGTGCGCGTGACGGTGCACAGCTGCTCGACCGCCCGCCGCACGACCTGCTCCAGCGCCGCCAACTGCTCGTCGTCCAGTCCCGAGGTGTCGTAGTCGAGGGTGACGGGCACCGCGTCCAGCTCGTGCGCGCCCTCGGGCCGCACGTCGTCCGCGCGCGCCACCAGCCGCCCTTCCCCGACCCGGCGCGTCACCAGCGTTTCCGCGGTCACCGCCGCGCAGCCGGCCGCCGCGGCGAGCAGCAGCTCGACGGGCGAGAAGGACCCCTCCGCGCCCGCGCGGCCGACGCGCACCGAGGCGCCCCGGTCGTTCTCGGCCACGAAGTCGTGCCGGCCGACCCGGCGCACCTCGACGTTGGACACCCGACCGACGTTAGTCGATCCGGTCCTTGGTGGCGGCCGCGATCTTGCGGACGTACGAGATGTCGCCGCAGTCCTCGTCCAGGCGGTCCTGCTTGATCTCCAGGAAGAGCCTGCCCAGCTCGTCGCGGCGCGGGTCGGCCACCTGCTCGCGGGCGTCGTTGAGGATCGTGCGCTCCTCCTCGTCCACGTGGTGGTTGAGCGCCTCGACCAGCTCCTCCAGCTTGCTCTCCCACTCCTCGGACTCGGTGTCGCTGATCTCCATCAGCGCGAGCAGCGCCTGGTGGCCCTCGGCGTGCTCCTCGGCGCCGTGGTCGACCTCGTCGTTGTCGACCTCCTTGTAGCGCTTGAGGGCCGGGTACACCTCGGACTCCTCGGCCTCCGCGTGGGCCACGAGCAGCGCGGCCAGCTCCCCGAGCAGCGCGGTCCGGTCGGAGTTCCGGTCGCGCAGTTGGCGGAACAGCTCCTCGAACCTGCGGTGGTCTTCGAGGATCAGTTCGACGACGTCAGTTGCCATGGCCGCCGATTACCCGCGCCACCGGCTCGTCAACCGCGTAGGTGTCGCCCGCGGCGACCAGCCCCACGGGGCCCTTGAACCGGCCGCGCGCCTCGGCCAGCACGGCCTCCTTGTCGGTCCACGGGGCCACGTGGGTGAGCAGCAGGCGGCCGACGCCCGCGGCCTCCGCGAGGTCGCCCGCCTGCACGCCGGACAGGTGGCGCCCCGCCGGCCGGTCGTCGGCGTGGGTCCAGGTCGCCTCGGACAGCAGCACGTCCACGCCGTCGGCCAGGGTCCGCAGCGCGTCGCACGGCCCGGTGTCGCCGGTGTAGGCGAGGGTGGCGGACCTGGTGGCGATGCGGAACCCGTAGGCCTCGGTGGGGTGGTCGACGAGGACCGGGGTGATCTCGAACGGGCCGACGCGGAACGGGTCGCCGTCGACGAGGGTGTGGAACTCGAAGACGTCGGACAGGTCCGCGGTGCGCAGCTCCTCCTCCGTCTCCGCGTAGGCGCGGGCGAACCGGTCGGCGCTCTCGGACGGCCCGTGCACGGGCAGGCGGCGTTCGGCCGTGTCGTAGGGCGGGTCGGTGTGGTAGCGGCGGATCACGGTGAGGGTGGTGAAATCGCTGCAGTGGTCCGGGTGCAGGTGGGAGAACAGCAGCGCGTCCATCGAGAACGGGTCGTGGCGCGCTTGGAGCGCGGCGAGCACGCCGCTGCCCAGCTCGATCGCGAGCCGGCAGCCGTCCGCCTCGACGAGGTAGCCGGATGCGGGGCCGTCCGGTCCCGGCAGGCTGCCCGAGCAGCCCAGGATGGTCAACAGCACCCGGCGAGCGTGCCGGCTCAGCAGTGGGCGCGAAAGGACGCGTTTTCCAACTGGGGCAGGAATCGGCGGGCGAGCTTGGCGAACGCGCCCACGTCGCCGGTGCACGAGAACACCTGGTCGGGCGCGCCCGTGCGGAACAGGTCGCGCTCGGTGAGCACCCGCACCACGTCCTTGACCGTCTCCTCGGCGCTGGAGACCAACGTCACGTCGTCGCCCATGACGAGCTGGACCACGCCGGTGAGCAACGGGTAGTGCGTGCAGCCGAGGACCACGGTGTCGACCCCGGCGCGCTGGAGGGGTTCGAGGTAGGACTGGGCGAGGCCGAGGACCTGGCGGCCGGAGGTGGTGCCGCGCTCGACGAAGTCCACGAACCGGTGGCAGGGCACGGCGGTGACCTCGACGCCGCGGGCGGCGGCGAACGCGTCCTGGTAGGCGCCGGAGGTGACGGTGCCGCGGGTGCCGATGACGCCGATCCGGCCGGTGCGGGTGGTGGCGACCGCGCGGCGCACGGCGGGCAGCACGACCTCGACCACCGGGATGTCGTAGCGCTCGCGGGCGTCCCGCAGGCAGGCGGAGGAAGCCGTGTTGCAGGCGATGACCAGCAGCTTCGCCCCGTCGGCCACGAGCCGGTCGGCGACCTTCAGGGCGTGCTCGCGGACCCGGGCGATGGGCTGCGGGCCGTAGGGCGCGTTCGCGGTGTCCCCGACGTACCTGATCCGCTCCTCGGGCAACTGGTCCATGATCGCCCTGGCGACGGTCAGACCCCCGACGCCGGAGTCGAAGATCCCGATGGGCGAATCGGCGCTTGGCGTCACGCGTCGAGGTTAGCCCTGGCGTCGCGGGCCACGCCCCAGGCCGCGAGCACGCCGCCGAGCGCGCCGAACAGGTGGCCCTCCCACGAGATGCCGGGCTGGCCGGGCAGCACGCCCCACAGCGCGGTCCCGTAGAGGGCGAAGACGACCAGGGCGACCGCGATCTGCCACGGGCTGCGCGCGAACAGGCCGCGCACCAGCAGGAACGCCAGGAAGCCGAACACCAGGCCGGAGGCGCCGATGTGGCTGCCGGTGGAGCCGACCACCCAGGTGCCGAGCCCGCCGGTGAGCCAGATGACGGCGGTGACCTGGAGGAACTGCCCGATCCCGCCCGAGGTGGCGAGGAAGCCCAGGACGAGCAGCGGCACGGCGTTGCCGGTCAGGTGCGCCCAGTCCGCGTGCAGGTAGGGGTACCAGAGGATGTTGTCCCACTCGGAGAAGTCGCGCGGGATCACGCCGTCGTCGTTGAACCGCCCGCCCAGCACCACGTCCACGGCCTCGACCGCGTACAGGAACCCGACGAACCCCAACACCACCACGGCGGACACCAGGGGCCTGGCCGGCACCACCCTCTTGACCGCAGGCACACCCCTCGACCCGCCACTCTCCACCCCTCCAATCTACGCGGCCCCCACCAAACCCCGCGTGTCCTCCACTGGGGCATCGCGTGTCCTCCACTCAGGTCGCGCGTGTCCTCCACTCCGACACCGCGAGTCGCACACTCGGCGCACGAAAGCGGTGCCCGAGCGGTGGACACGCGATGTCGGACCGGAGGACACGCGATGTCGGACCGGAGGACACGCGATGCGCGAGTGGAGGACACGCGGTGGGACGTAGGGTGGGGGTGTGATCGAGGTGGCGGTGCGGGTCGAGGCGGCCTTAGGCGAGGCGCCCACGTGGGACCACGCGAGCGGGACGTTGCTGTGGGTGGACGTGCTCGGCAGCGAGGTGCACCGCTACAACCCCGGGCGGGGCGACGACGCCGTGCTGGAGGTGCCGCAGCACGTGGGCGCGGCCAAGCCGCGGTCCAGGGGCGGGCTGGTGCTCAACCTGCGCGACGGGATCGCGCTGCTGGACCCGGACGGGACCAGGACCTGGCTGGTCTACTGGGCCCGGGACGGGGTGCGCGGCAACGACGCGGCGATCGACCCCTCCGGGCGGCTGTGGGCGGGCACCATGCGCTACGACGAGGAGCCCGACGGCTGGCTCGCCCGCGTCGAGCCCAACGGCGACGCCAAGGTCGTCCTGGACAAGCTCGGCGTCAGCAACGGCATCGGCTGGAGCCCCGACGCCACCCTCATGTACCACGTCGACTCGGCCGAGCGCCGCGTCGACGTGCTCGACTTCGACCGCGACACCGGCGAGGCCACCAACCGCCGCCCGCTCACCCGGGTCCACCGCGGCCTGCCGGACGGGCTCACCGTGGACGCGTCCGGCGCGGTCTGGGTGGCGCTGTGGGGCGGTGCGGCCGTCCACCGCTACACCCCGGACGGCGAGCTGGACCTCGAACTCGAACTGCCGGTCGGCCAGCCGACCGCGTGCTGCTTCGGCGGTCCCGACTTCACCGACCTGTACGTCACCAGCGCCCGCACCGGCCTGTCCGGCGACGCGCTGAGCGAGCTGGCGGGCTCCGTCCTGGTGCTGCCCGGCGTCGGGGAGGGGCTGCCGTCCACCGCCTTCGCCGGCTGACGGCCGGGGGGCGTCGTCAGCCGATCTCGTAGAGCTCGCCGGGCGCGGCCAGGACCACCGGGCCGTCGAACGCGGTCACCGCGTCGGCCAGCACGCCGTCGCGGTCCGACCACGGCAGCACGTGCGTCAGCACCAGCCGACCCACCCCCGCGGCCGCCGCCACCGCGCCCGCCTCCCGGCCGCTCATGTGCAGGTAGTCGGCCCGGCCGGCCTGCTCCCGCCACGCCGAGTCGGCCAGCAGCAGGTCCGCGCCGCGCGCCAGGTCCACCAGCTCCTGGCACGGCACCGTGTCGCCGGAGAACACCAGTGACGCGCCGCCGTGCGTCAGGCGGAACGCGTACGCCTCGCAGATGTGCCGCATCGCGGCCACCTCGACCTCCACCGGCCCGACCCGGTACGAGCCGGGCGCGAGCGGCACGAAGTCGAACGCCTCCTCCAGCCGCAGCACGGCCAGCTCGGCGCGGCTCGCGGCGTGCGCGGCGGCCAGCCGGGACGGCGCGTGCGCCGGCGCGAGCACGGGCAGCCTGCGCTCGGTCACGTCGTACGGCGGGGCCGGGTGGTGGCGCCGGTGCACGGTGAGCGCGCTGAAGTCCGCGCAGTGGTCGAGGTGCAGGTGCGACAACAGGACGGCGTCGAGGTCGAACGGGTCGCAGTGCCGCATCAACGCGCCGAAGACGCCGCTGCCCAGTTCCATCACGATCCGGACCCCGCCCGCCTCCACCAGGTACCCGGAGGTGGGCAGACCGGGCCCCGGCGCGCTACCGGCGCACCCGAGCACCCTCAATTGCATGGCCGGAACGATAGCAGCCCGCTGTCTGCAAAAATGCGGAAAGACTGTGGCGAGAAGCTGCCGATATCAGTGGCACACGGGTTCACTCGAATGCATCAGCGGGAGTGCGGGTGGCGGTCGAGATCGAGCGGGAGTTCCCCTTGGAACGGAACCCGATTGGCCCTCGACAGACCTCGGGTCGATGCGACGGATCGAGTTCGAACAGGCTTGTCTACGGCTTGCCGAAGCCGAGGAGAAGCGCGTCAGGCGGTGTGCCCCGCCCTGCCGGGTGCGCGAGGTGACCGCCGAACCGGCTTATCGCGACGCGCTGATCGCGTTGGGCTGAACGGGCGGCGGCGTTGAACGGACGGCGGTAATTCGTGGAAGTGCGCGACATCTCGGCGTTCGTGGCCGACTACCGGTCGGGTAACGACTTCGCGCTGGTCGATTGCCCGCGCCGGGTGGTGGCGCCGGAATTCCCGCCGAGGCCACACGTGTGGCCTCCCGGGTCCGAATACCCGGCGCCGGCGGAGAACGCGCACAACCGCCGGCGGGATTTCGCGGCGGCGGTGCTCGCGGGCGGTTACCGGTTCCGGGGGTGCGCGCACGGCGCGCGGGGCGACGACTTCGCCCTCGCCCCGCTGCCGCGCGAGCAGGTGGCGCGAATTGGCTCAGGTGCTCGACCTGCGCTGACCGTCGTCGGTCGTCGCGGCGCGCTGTTCCAGGGCGGCGAGGTGCTCCGTCCAGCGGTAGGCGCGCGGCAGCAGGTCGACCACGGCCACCGCCTCGTCCTCGGCCACCAGCACGCGGACGCCGGGCATCAGGTCGGACAGCACCTGGCGGCACCGGCCGCACGGGACGAGCACGCCCGTCGCGTCCACGGCCACCAGCGACTCCAGCTCGTAGGCGCCCTCGGCCGCCGCCGCGCCGATGACGACCAGCTCCGCGCACGGGCCGCCCGCGAAGTGGAAGACGTTGAGGCCGGTGAACACGCGCCCGTCCGGCGCGAGGCCGGCGGCGGCCACGTTGTGGTGCCGCCACCGGGTGCGGGCGCGCCCCGTCCGCAGGGCCGTCGCCAGCAGGTCCCGTTCCGACTCGGTCGGCAGCACGCGGGCGATCTTACGAAAGTTTCCCCGCGACGACTAAGCGGCCGAACGGGTGTTTTGCCTGTTGTTCCAGCTCATTAGGCCATTTGAGATTCGCAACTTCCACGAAACTCATTGTCCGGACACCGTGAGCAGACACATAGTGACGAGATCCTTACACCGTTTTGAGGAGCAACGATGCTCTGGAGAACCCTCCTCGCCGCCACGCTCATGGTGGTCGCTCTTCCGGTCACCACGTCCACGGCGCAGGCCGCGCCGTGCAACGGCTACGTGGCGCTGACTTACGACGACGGGCCGAACGGTCAGTACACCCGCCCCCTGCTCACCGCGCTGCGCTCGGCGGGCGCGCGGGCGACGTTCTTCGACATCGGCCGGAACGTGCAGCAGCAGCCCGGCCTGGCCCGCGAGGTCGCCTCGGCGGGCATGTGGATCGGCAACCACTCCTGGTCGCACCCGTACCTGACGAACCTGGGCGCGTCCCAGGTGGCGACCGAGCTGTCCTCCACCCAGAACGCGATCCGCAACGCCACCGGCCAGACGCCGACGCTGTTCCGGCCGCCGTACGGCGCGACGAACGCGACCGTGCAGAACGAGGCCCGCAAGCTCGGCCTGACCCAGGTCACCTGGTCGGTCGACACGCGGGACTGGAGCGGGGCCTCCACCGACGCCATCGTGAACTCGGCCACCGGCTCGAACGCGGGCGCGATCGTGCTCATGCACGCCGCCTACCAGGCGACCGTGAACGCGGTGCCGCGGATCGTGCAGGGCCTGGCGGCCAAGGGCCTGTGCCCCGGCCGGATCAACACCAGCGGGCAGGTGGTCGCCCCGTGAGGAAGGCGCTCCTCGCGCTGGTCACCTCGGTGACCGCGGTCGCGGCGTTCGCGCTCGCGTTCGCCGCCGCGCCGCAACCGGCGTCGGCCGCGGCGCTGACCGAGGTCACGGGCTTCGGCTCGAACCCGAGCAACCTGCGGATGCACCTGTACGTGCCCGACCGCACGCAGGCGCGCCCGCCGGTGCTGCTGGCGGTGCACTACTGCACGGGCACCGGGCAGGCGTTCTACTCCGGCACGGAGTTCGCGCGCCTGGCCGACCAGCACGGGTTCATCGTCATCTACCCGACCGCGACGCGCTCCGGCGGCTGCTACGACGTGTCCTCGCCGCAGGCGCTGCGCCGCGACGGCGGCAGCGACCCGGTGGGCCTGATCTCGATGGTCCGCCACGTGCTCCAGCGCTACAACGGCGACGCGAGCCGCGTGTTCGTCACCGGCGTCTCGTCCGGCGCGATGACCACGAACGTGATGCTGGCCAACTACCCCGACGTGTTCGCCGCGGGCGCGGCGTTCGCGGGCGTGCCCGCGAGCTGCTTCGCCACCACCGACGGCTCGTCGTGGAACAGCGCGTGCGCCAACGGCCAGGTGAACAAGACCCCGCAGGAGTGGGGCAACCTGGTGCGCGGCGCCTACCCGGGCTACAGCGGCGCCCGGCCGCGGGTGCAGATCTGGCACGGCACCGCGGACGACACGCTGCGCTACCCGAACTTCGCCGAGCAGGTCGAGCAGTGGACCAACGTCCACGGCCTGTCGACCACGCCGACCTCGACGGACTCGCCGCAGTCGGGCTGGACCCGCACGCGCTACGGCGACCAGGTCGAGGCGATCTCGATGCAGGGCACGGGGCACAACGTGCTGGGTTCCGGCATGGCGCTGCGCGCCGTCCAGTTCTTCGGCCTCGACCGCGGCGGCCCCACGAGCACGACGACCACCACGACCACCACCGGTGACCAACCGGCCGGCGCGTGCCGGGTCTCCTACGCGGTCAACGCGTGGAACACCGGCCTGACCGCGACCATCACCATCACCAACACCGGCTCCACCGCCGTCAACGGCTGGCAGCTCGCGTTCACCCTGCCGAGCGGCCAGACCGTCACCGGCGGCTGGGGCGCGACCTGGTCGCCGACCAGCGGTGCGGTGACCGGCCGCAACGTGGCCTACAACGCCGCCATCGCCCCGAACAGGTCGATCGGCGTCGGCCTCCAGGCCACGCACGGCGGCAACACCGGCAAGCCCACCTCGTTCACCTTGAACGGGGCGGCCTGCGCCGTCGCCTGACCCCGGCGGAACGGAGAGGGGCCCCGCGCCGGTTCGCGCGGGGCCCCTCCCGTCTCGCGGTTCAGGCCCAGAGGTGGCCGTCGAGGCGTTCGGCGGCCTCGTCCAGGGTGCCCGCGTACGCGCCCGTGGACAGGTACTTCCAGCCCGCGTCGGCCACGACGAACGCCACGTCCGCGGTCTCGCCCTTCTTGACCGCCTTCTCCGCCGCGGCCAGCGCCGCGTGCAGGATCGCGCCGGTGGAGATGCCCGCGAAGATGCCCTCCACCTCCAGCAGCTGCCGGGTGCGGCGCAGCGCGTCGTACGAGCCGACCGAGTAGCGGCCGGTCAGCACGGTCTCGTCGTACAGCTCCGGCACGAAGCCCTCGTCGAGGTTGCGCAGGCCGTAGACCAGCTCGCCGTACCGCGGCTCGGCGGCGACGACCTGCACGTCCGGCTTGTGCTCGCGCAGGTACCGGCCGACGCCGACCAGCGTGCCGGTGGTGCCGAGGCCCGCGACGAAGTGCGTGATCGTCGGCAGGTCCTTGAGCAGCTCGGGCCCGGTGCCGTGCTGGTGCGCGGCGGCGTTGGCCGGGTTGCCGTACTGGTAGAGCATGACCCAGTCGGGGTGCGCCTCGGCCAGTTCCTTGGCCTGCGCCACCGCCTGGTTGGAGCCGCCCGCGGCGGGCGAGAACACGATCCGCGCGCCGTACGCCTGGAGCAGCTGCTTGCGCTCGGTGGAGGTGTTCTCCGGCATCACGCACACCAGGCCGTAGCCCTTGAGCTTGGCGGCCATGGCCAGGGCGATGCCGGTGTTGCCCGACGTCGGCTCCAGGATCGTGCAGCCCGGGGTCAGCACGCCGGTCCGCTCGGCCTCCTCGATCATCGCCAGCGCCGGGCGGTCCTTGATCGAGCCGGTCGGGTTGCGGTCCTCCAGCTTCGCCCACAGCCGCACGTCCTTCGACGGCGACAGCCGGGGCAGGCCCACCAGGGGCGTGCCGCCGACCGCGTCGAGCAGCGATTCGTACCTGGCCACGGCGGATCAGCCGCCCGCGACGGCCGGCAGGATCGTGACGGTGTCGCCGTCCTTCACCGCGGCGTCGAGGCCGCCGGCGAAGCGCACGTCCTCGTCGTTGACGTAGACGTTGACGAAGCGGTGCAGCGAGCCCTCCTTGACCAGGCGCTGCTTGAGGCCACCGTGGTTGCCCTCCAGGTCGTCGATCACCTCGGCGAGCGTGCTCCCCGACGCCTCGACGGACTTCTGCCCGCCGGTGTGCGTGCGCAGGATCGTGGGGATGGAGACGGTGACGGCCATGCTGGAACCTCCGAGGAACCGGGTTGGGGTGAAGAGGGGTGGGACGCGCGGCCGTCAGGGACGGTGGGGCGTGTCGTCGGCCCCGGTGTGCGAGAACATGTACGACTCGACGACCTCGACCGGCTCCTCGGTCACCACACCGTCCACGATCCGGTACGAGCGCAGCTCGTGCTGCTCGGGGTCGCGGGTGGAGATGAGCACGTAGTGCGCCTGCGGTTCGCTCGCGTAGGAGACGTCCGTGCGCGACGGGTACGCCTCCGTCGCGGTGTGCGAGTGGTAGACGACGATGGTTTCCTCGTCGTTCGCGCTCATCTCCCGGTGGACGCGCAACTGCTCCATGGAGTCGAAGCGGTAGAAGGTCGGCGAGCGCTCGGCGTTGTCCATCGCGACGAAGCGCTCCGGGCGGTCGGAGCCCTCGGGGCCCGCGATGATCCCGCAGGCTTCGTCGGGGTGGTCACGACGGGCGTGCGCCACCATCGCGTCGACGAGGTCACGGCGAATCACCAGCACGCCCTCATCCTACGTGGTGGCGGAAGGCGTCCCGCCTCGTGAGAAGGCCCACTCGGCGCCCTGTTCCAGGGTCCCCGGCTCGTCCGACAGCGGCTCGCGCCCGACCCCCGCGCCCTGGGCGTAGGACAGGTGTCCGCCCAGGAAGCCGCCCGCGCCGACCGCCACCAGCCCGATCGCGGACACGACCCGCGCCACCACGCCGAAGCCGTGGCCGCGCAGCCGGAAGGACGTGAGGTAGCAGGCGGTCGCGGTCGCGTTGGCCGCGAGGTGCACGAACGCCGTCCGCCGCTGCCGCTCGTCGAGCGTGGTGTACTCGGCGAGCCCGGTCGCGATGGCGGCGGGCGCGGAGGCCAGCCCCAACCCGATCAGCGCCCGCGCGGCCCGGCCCTCGCCCGGCAGCACGTCCAGCACGTTCGACGCGGCGAACATGCCGATCGGCACCAGCACCACCGCCGGGTGCGCGGGGTGGCCGAGCGGGCGCCCGCGCAGCACGTCGGTCACCCGGTGCCGCCGCAGCGCGGGCGGGATCACCTCCGCCAGCGCACCGGCCGCCTTGTCCAGCGCAGGACTCGACTCAACCCACCTGAGCAGCTTCTTCACACCCGACATGCCAACCGGGTACCCCGACCCGCCCACCCTCACCCGCGCGAGTCGAACACCCAGGACCCCCGAGTTCACCACTCAGGTCCCCGCGTGTCCTCCACTCAGGCATCGCGTGTCGTCCGGTCCGACACCGCGTGTCCTCCGGTCAAGCACGGCGTGTCCTCCGGTCAAGCACGGCGTGTCCTCCGGTCAGGCACCGCGAGCCGCGCGTTCGAGCGCGTCCGCCGCCCGCGTGCACAGGTCGTTCAGCGCCGCGCCCGTCGGCACGCCCGTGGCCAGCGCGAACACCGTCGACGGCACCTCCACGCCGGCCCGCGTGAACCCGTCCCGCGCCGACATCGCGACCCTTCGGCACTGCGCCTTCGACAGTTCGGCCTCCACCACGACGAGCCCCACCGCGGTCTCCCCCACGACCGCCAGCGCCTCCACCGGCTCGTCGACGGCCGCCTCGCAGGCCGCGCCGCCGTCACCGCCCGCGACCAGCCCCGACGCCGCCGCCGCGGGCACGATCGGCACCACCTCGCGCGCCCCGCCCACCGGGAACCCGTGCCCGCGCCGCTCCAGCCACCGCACGACCCCGTCCACCGCCGCCAGCCCGCCGGACGCGAGCACGACCGCGTGCACCCGGTCCACCAGCGCCGACGGGTCCAGCAGGTCCAGCTCGCGCGTGCCGACCGGCGCGCCGCGCACGTCCACCCCCGCCACGGCCCCGGCGGGCGTCAGCACCACCACGACCCCGGGTGCGCGCCCGACCAGCATCAGTCCATGACCGCTTCGACGAGCGTCTCCTGGACCCACGTCAGCCACTGGTAGACGCCCAGGTGAGGCGATCTCGGGTCGTCCGGCGGCAGGTCCTCGGGCATGTCGTCCCGCACGTCCAGCGCCGTGCCCAGCGCCAGCCGCACGTCGTTCAGCGACGACAGCCAGGCCTCGGCCTGCGCCGGCTCCAGCCGCACCTCGCCGCCGTCCGGGGGGCACGTGCCCAGCACCACCTCCGCCGCGCCGGTCTTCTGGTCCAGCAGCTCGGGCTCGTGCAGCGACCGCAGCGCGTTGGCCGAGTCCACCTCGGCCGGGTCGGGCGCGTCGGGGTCCAGGCGGTGGAAGTCGGGCAGCAGCCGGCCCAGGATCGGGTCGTCCGGCGGCGTCGACGGCCCCGTCCGGATGCCGGTCAGCTCGGACAGCTCGTCCTGCGGCGCCTCCTCGGCGCGCGCGAGGAGCATGTCCTGGATCTGGCTCACCAGGCCGCGCACCACGGCGGCCTCCTGCCGGTCGAACCGGCCGAGCACGAGATCACCCTTCCGGGTCCACTTCTTCACGACGACCGCTGCATGGTCGCCCAGAGCCCGGCCGCGTGCAGCTTGGCCACGTCGGCCTCCACCTTGTCCTTCGTCCCCGACGACACGATCGCCCTGCCCTTGTGGTGCACGTCCAGCATCAGCTTCGTCGCGTGGTCGCGGCTGTAGCCGAACAGCTTCTGGAACACGTACGTCACGTAGGACATCAGGTTGACCGGGTCGTTCCAGACCAACGTCTGCCAGGGGCGGTCCTCGGCGCGGACCTCCTCCCCCACCGGGTCGGCCTGCGTCCGTTCCTGTTCGACGGGCGTGGTCATACCGCCAATGGTGTCATGTTCCGGTGGGTGGTGGAGCCCACAGGTGTCCCCGGTCGGGCGGCTTTAGGCTCCTTCCCATGTCGACGTCCCTGTTCACCGACCATTACGAGCTGACGATGCTCGCCGCTGCGTTGCGCGACGGCACCGCGGACCGACCGTGCGTCTTCGAGGTCTTCGCCCGGCGGTTGCCCGAGGGCAGGCGGTACGGCGTCGTCGCGGGCACGGGCAGGCTGCTCGACGCGATCGAGTCCTTCACGTTCTCGGCGGAGGACCTGGAGCTGCTGGAACGCACGAACGTGGTCGACCGGGCCACGCTCGACTGGCTCGCGGACTACCGGTTCACCGGCGACGTGGACGGCTACCCCGAGGGCGAGCTGTACTTCCCGGGCTCGCCGATCCTGTCCGTGCGCGCGCCGTTCGGGGTGGGCGTGGTGCTGGAGACGCTGGCCCTGTCGGTCCTGAACCACGACTCGGCGATCGCCTCCGCCGCCGCCCGCATGGTGGGCGCGGCCAACGGCAGGCAGATGATCGAGATGGGGTCGCGCCGCACCCACGAGGAGGCGGCGGTGGCAGCGGCGCGGGCCGCGTACCTGGCCGGGTTCACCGCCACGTCCAACCTGGAGGCGGCCCGGCGGCACGGCATCCCGACCGCCGGGACGTGCGCGCACGCGTTCACGCTGCTGCACGACACCGAGGAGGGCGCGTTCCGCAGCCAGGTCGAGGCGCTGGGCGTGGACACGACCCTGCTGGTGGACACCTACGACATCACCAACGGCATCGACACCGCGGTGCGGGTCGCCGGCACGTCGCTGGGCGCGGTGCGGATCGACTCCGGCGACCTGGGCGTGCTGGCGCGGCAGGCCCGGGACCAGCTCGACGCGCTGGGCGCGCGCACCACCCGGATCGTGGTGTCGGGCGACCTGGACGAGTACGCGATCGCGATGCTGCGGGCCGAGCCGGTGGACGCGTACGGCGTGGGCACGTCCGTGGTGACGGGGTCGGGCGCGCCGACCGCGGGCATGGTCTACAAGCTGGTCGAGGTGGACGGGCGGCCGGTGGCCAAGCGCAGTTCGCACAAGGAGTCCCGCGGTGGGCGCAAGAGCTCGTTGCGGCGGCACAAGGAGACCGGGACGGCGCTGGAGGAGGTCGTGTTCCCGCACTCGGCGGACGTGGAGCCGGGCGAGCACGACCGGCTGCTGGCCGTGCCGCTGATCCGGGGTGGCCGGCGGGTGGAGGGGCTGGACACCCTGGCCGAGAGCCGGGAACGGCTGCGCGCCGCGCTGGTGACCGTGCCGTGGGAGGGCCTGAAGCTGTCCCGCGGTGAACCCGCTGTTCCGACGACGTTCCTGTGAAGGAGGGCGTTTCCATGGGCAAGGCGCTGGTCGTGGTGGACGTGCAGAACGACTTCTGCGAGGGCGGTTCCCTCGCGGTCGAGGGTGGGGCGGCGGTGGCGGTGGCGATCTCGGCGCACGTGGCGGCCGGGTCGTACGACCACGTCGTGGCGACGCGGGACTACCACGTGGACCCGGGCGGGCACTTCAGCTCGGAGCCGGATTTCGTGGACTCGTGGCCGGTGCACTGCGTGGCGGGGACGGCGGGGGCGTCGTTCCACCCGGAGCTGGACGTGACGGCGGTGGAGGCGGTGTTCTCCAAGGGCGCGTACGCGGCGGCCTACTCGGGGTTCGAGGGGACCTCGGGCGGCGGTGAGCAGCTGGTGGACTGGCTGCGGGCGCGTGGCGTGGAGGAGGTGGACGTGGTGGGGATCGCCACGGACCACTGCGTGCGGGCGACGGCGCTGGACGCGGCTCGGGCGGGGTTCCGGACCACCGTGCTGCTGGACCTGACGGCGGGGGTGGCGCGGGCGACGGTGGACAACGCGCTGGCGGCGTTGGGCGAGGCGGGGGTGGCGCTGTCGGGCACGCCGCGCGTGGGGTGAGCGGTCGGCTCGCGGTGCCGGAGTGGAGGACACGCGGTGCCGGAGTGGAGGACACGCGGTGTCCGAGTGGAGGACACGCGGTGCCTGAGTGTGGAACTCGGGGGTTCTGGGCGTTCGACACGGTGGGTCTGGGCGTTCGACTCGCGAGGTTGGGGAGGTTGGCACGCGGGCGGGAGGGAGTTGGCCGCCCGCGTGCGGAGGGGGTCAGGGGGTTGGGGAGCAGGCTGTGGCGCCTACGACCACCTCGCCCGTGGCGTTGGAGGCCGGGGCGAAGGTGATGCGCAGCATGGTCAGGGCCAGGCTGCCGTCGTTCTGCTCCGGGACGGCGGTCTCGTTGAAGGTGGCCACGGCCAGGAGTTCGCCGGTGGCGGACTTCAGCTCCTGGCGGTAGCTCGGGGGGATGTCGTCGGGCAGGCCGGCGAAGCCCTGGAGGCCGTTCAGGCCCCAGTCGGCGCTGGTGCCCCGGTCGGTGGCGGTGCAGGTGACGCGCCACTTGCCGACGCGCAGGCGCGGGCCGCCCTCGGCGACCAGCGCGGACAGCTCGAACTCCGTGCCGTCCGCCTGCGAGGTCGTGGTGGTCGTGTGGTTGGTCGGGTCGACCACCGTGGTCGTGCACGACGAGGTGCCGGGGCCGAAGCGGACGCCCTGCCGGGTCACCGCGTCCGACGACGCGCTCGTCACGCCGTCGACCGCGCACGACGCCAGCGGGGCGATGTCGACCTGGACGCCGCCCTTGCTGAAACCGGCGGAGCCGACCGACGCCACGCCCGCCGGGTTGGCCGCCCACGCGGCCGGCGTCGTGACCAGGCCGAGCACGAGCGCCGCGGCCACCGAACCTGCTCGGCGCGCTCGGGTGTGGTTCATGGTGTTGCCTCCTGTTCCTGCGCATGAATATCTGCGCCGGAGCGGCGAACGTTGACGAACCCGCCCGCAAGTCACCCGCTGGGGAGACACCTGATACCTGGTCGGGGTGATTAGTCACCACGTGTGAGGGGAGAGGGAGGGAGTGGGGAGAGGGAGGTAGGTAGGGGGCGGGGAGTGGGTCAGGTGGGGATGCGCACCGGCAGGGGTGTGGTGGCGAAGTCCACCGGCAGGCCCACCAGTCGTTCCAGCGCGCCGCGCACGCGGGAGGCGGCGCGGCCGTCGCCGAACGGGTTGCGCCCCGCGGGCAGGCGCAGGCGCGCGCCCAGCACCCAGCCGGCCTCGGCCAGGATGCGGATCGGGTCCGTGCCGACCAGCCAGGCGCAGCCCTCGTCCACCGCGGCCGACCGCTCGGTCGCCTCGCGCAGCACCAGCACCGGCACCCCGAAGGTGGGCGCCTCCTCCTGGAGGCCGCCCGAGTCGGTGAGCACCAGCGCGGCCCGCCGCAGCGCCCGCACCAGGTCCGGGTAGTCCAGCGGCTCGGTGACCACGATCCGCTCGTGACCGCCCAGCACCCGCTCCGCCGCCGTCCGCACGACCGGGTTGGGGTGCGCGGGCAGCAGCACGCGCACGTCGGGGTGGCGGTCGGCGATCGCCCGCACCGCGTGCAGCACGCGCTCCAGCGGCTCGCCCCACGACTCGCGCCGGTGCGCGGTGACCAGCACCAGCCGCTCGGACCGCTCGTCGAGGACCCGCTCCAGCAGCGCCAGCCGGGGGTCGCGGGCGGGCAGGTCGGCGGCGGCGACCCGGCGCACGGCGTCCACGGCGGTGCTGCCGGTGACCACGATCTCGCGGTCCACCAGGCCCTCCCCGACCAGCGCGGCGGCCGCGTCGTCGGCTGGCGCGAGGTGCAGGGACGCGATCCTGGCGATCATCTGCCGCGCGCCCTCCTCGGGGAACGGGCCGCCGAGGTCGCCGGTGCGCAGGCCGGCCTCCAGGTGCGCCACCGGGATGCCGCGCCAGAACGCCGCGAGCGCACCGGCCAGCGCCGTCGTCGTGTCGCCCTGCACGAGGACGACGGCCGGGTGGCGCACCCCCAGCACCCGGTCGACCTCCGGCAGCAGGCCGGCCAGCAGCTCGGCCTGGGTCCCGGTGGCGCGCGGCACGTCCAGCTCCACGTCCGCCCGCAGGTCGAACGCGCGCAGGGCCCGCTCGACCACGTCGGCGTGCCGGCCGGAGTGGACGATCACCGGTCGCAGCACGGGGTGGTCGGCCAGGGCCAGCGCCACGGGGGCGATCTTCACCGCTTCGGGCCTCGTGCCCGCCAGCAGCAGGACTTCCTTCACCTTGCTCCCCTCTGTCGAGGATGGGTGGTGCCGAGTAATTGCCCCTATCGGCGTTCGACCCGTCGGATTAAGAGGTGCTGCCCGTAACGGAGCAGCACCTCCACCCGAATCGCTCAACAGGCGCCACCGAAGGTGGAACACCGGCCCGAAAAGACTTCGCGTTGTCACTCGATCCGGGACTGCGGTGGGGCGGAGACCTGTCCGATGATCAGCACATAGCCCTGTCGGGCGATCCCGGTCGGGTGTCTGCGGCATCTTCGAGCTGGGGAGGGGGCGACGCCCGGCCGTCGACCACGTCGACCGCGTCGACCACATCGGTGACGCCGGACCGCCGAGAACCGCCGAGAACCGCCGAGCGCGCGTGACGTGGCCGACTTTGCGGTGGTTCGGCGAAGACCGGAGCGGTGATCGGCGGTTAGCCTCCCGGGGAAGTCGATCCCGTAGGAGGTTCGAAGTGTCCGTCCTCGCCGTTCCCGGCCGTCGCGCGGTGCTCGCCGACCTGGTGCCGGGCGCCTTGGCGCGCGACATCGCCCTGGTCGTCGCGGGCGCAGGCCTCACCGGCCTGGCCGCCCAGGTGGTGCTGCCGGTGCCGGGCAGCCCGGTCCCGATCACCGGCCAGACGTTCGCGGCCCTGCTCGTCGGCGCGGCCCTCGGGTGGCGGCGCGGCGGCGTCTCGATGGCGCTGTACCTGGTCGCCGGCGTCGCGGGCGTGCCCTGGTTCCAGGGCGGCGCGTCCGGCACGCCCGCCTCGCTGGGCTACGTGGTCGGGTTCGTCCTCGCCGGCGCGCTGGTCGGGCACCTGGCCGCGCGCGGCGGCGACCGCACGCCGCTGCGGACCGCCGGCACCATGGCGCTGGGCAACCTGGCGATCTACGCGTGCGGCGTGCCGTGGCTGATGGCCGCCACCGGCGTCGGGTTCGGCAAGGCGCTCCAGCTCGGCGTCACCCCGTTCCTGCTCGGCGACGCGCTGAAGGTCGCGCTGGCCGCCGGTCTGCTGCCCGCCGCGTGGCTGCTGGTCAAGAGGAAGTGAGCGAGGCATTCCTGACCTCGCTCGACGGGTCGGCGCCCGGGCTGGCGCACGCCGCCCACGTGGTGGGTTCCGCCGCGCTGGGCGACCACCAGCCCGGGTCCGACCTCGACCTCGTGCTGGAGCTGTCCCGCGCGCCCGGACCGGACGACCTCGCCGCGCTCGCCGCGGCGCTGACGCCGGAGCTGGACCTGGTCTGCCTGGTGGGCGGCGAACCCGGGCCGTGGGGGCGGGACGGCGCGTTCCACGCCGACGCGACCCACGACGTGACGCCCGTGCTGCTCCACCAGCTCAACCGGTGCTCGACCACCCTCCGCGGTCCGCGACCGAGGTTCGCGGTGACGCGGGACGAGGTCGAGCGGTACTGCCGGCGCAACCTCGTCGAGTACTGGCGGCCCCTGGTGGAGCTGGTGGCCTCGGTGACCGGCCCGGGGCGCCGCGACGGCGTGCTGTGGGTCGCGTTCGGCCCGGCCCGGCAGTGGCACACCATCCGCACCGGCGAGGTCGTCTCCAAGTCCCGGGCCGCCGAGCTTGCCGCCGGGCACTGGCCCGACCTGGCCGGCGAGCTGCGCGACCTGGTCGCCGCGCGGCGCGGTGAGCCGGTGGAGCTGACCTCGGCGCACCGCGAGGCCGTCGTGGCGCTGGGCAGCCGGGTGCTCGCCTCGGTCTGACGGTCCCGAGGACTGCGCGAGGACTGACGGTGGTGGCGGGTACGGTCTTCGCCGTGCCCGCCACCACCGCGATCCCCGACACCAGAACGCTGCTCGCCGTCGCCGTGGAGGCGGTGGGCGGAGCCGAGCGGCAGGGCCAGGTGGAGATGGCCGAGGCGGTCGAGCGCTCCATCCGCACGGGCGAGCACCTGGCCGTCCAGGCGGGCACCGGCACCGGCAAGTCGCTGGCCTACCTGGTGCCGTCGCTGCGGCACGCGGTGGCCGAGGAGGCCACGGTCGTCATCTCCACCGCCACCATCGCGCTCCAGCGCCAGCTGGTGGACCGCGACCTGCCCCGGCTGGCCAAGGCGCTGAAGAAGGAGCTGGGCCGCGAGCCCCGGTTCGCCATCCTCAAGGGCCGCCGCAACTACCTGTGCCTGCACCGCCTGCACACCGGCGCGCCGGACGAGCCGGAGGAAGCGGGCCTGTTCGACCCGTTCGCCGTGTCGCGGATGGGCCGCGAGGTGAAGCGCCTGCACGAGTGGTCGTCCGACACCGAGACCGGCGACCGCGACGAGCTGGTGCCCGGCGTGAGCGACCAGGCGTGGCGGCAGGTGTCGGTGACCGCGCGCGAGTGCCTCGGCGTGGGCAAGTGCCCGATCGGGACCGACTGCTTCGCCGAGCGGGCGCGGGGCGAGGCGGGCCGGGCCGACGTGGTGGTGACCAACCACGCGATGCTCGCCGTGGACGCCCTGGAGGGCTACCAGGTGCTGCCCGACCACGACGTGGTGGTGATCGACGAGGCGCACGACCTGGTCGACCGCATCACGTCGGTGGCGACCGAGGAGCTGAGCGGTTCCCTGGCGGCGACCGCGGCGCGGCGCTGCGGCCGGCTCATCGACCAGGGCGTGGCCGACCGGCTGGCCGAGGCGTCCGACGGGTTGGCCATGGTGCTGGAGGACGTGCCCGCGGGCCGGCTCGACTCGCTGCCGAAGGCGCTGGCCGGCGCGCTGGCGGCGACCAGGGACGCGGCGCACGCGTGCATCACGTCCCTCGGGCCGGAGCGCAAGGAGGACGCCGAGGGCGCCACGTCGCGCAAGCTGGCGCTGACGCTGCTGGACGACGTGCACGACTGCGCGGTGCGGATCCTGGAGGCGTTCGACGACGACCACGACGTGGTGTGGGTGTCGGGCGACCACGGCGACCGGTCGCCGTCGCTGCGGGTCGCGCCGCTGGGCGTGGGCGGGCTGCTGCGGGAGCGGCTGTTCGGCAAGCGCACCACGGTCCTGACCTCGGCGACGCTGACGCTGGGCGGCACGTTCGACACGCTGGCGCGGCAGTGGGGCCTGCCCGCGTCGTCGCCGTCGGTGAAGGCCGCGGGCGCGGCCACGGACAAGGAGCCGCCGTCCGACCTGGGCGCGCCGCGCTGGACCGGCCTGGACGTGGGTTCGCCGTTCTCGCATGGCACCAGCGGCATCCTGTACGTGGCGCGGCACCTGCCGCCGCCCGGCCGCGACGGGCTCCCACCGTCCTACGTGGACGAGATCGAGGGGCTGGTCAACGCGGCCGGCGGGCGGGCGTTGGGCCTGTTCTCGTCGATGCGCGCGGCCAAGTCCGCCGCCGAGGCGCTGCGCTCCCGGCTGGAGTTCCCGGTGCTGTGCCAGGGCGACGACTCGACCGGGCAGCTGGTGAAGCGGTTCGCCGAGGACGCGCGGACGTGCCTGTTCGGCACGCTGTCGCTGTGGCAGGGCGTGGACGTGCCGGGTCCGTCGCTGCAACTGGTGATGATGGACCGGATCCCGTTCCCCCGCCCCGACGACCCGCTCGCCTCGGCGCGGCAGAAGGCGGTCGAGTCGCGCGGCGGCAACGGGTTCCTCACCGTGGCCGCCACCCACGCGGCGCTGCTGCTGGCGCAGGGCGCGGGGCGGCTGCTGCGGTCGATGAGCGACAAGGGCGTGGTGGCCGTCCTGGACCCGCGCCTGGCCACCGCCCGGTACGGCGGGTTCCTGCGGGCGTCCCTGCCGCCGTTCTGGACGACCTACGACCCCGAGGTGGTGCGGGCGGCGCTGAAGCGGCTGGACGCGGCGAACGGCTGAGGCCGGGCGTCGGCGGCGCGCGCGGGGCCGCCGACGCCCGGCACGCCGGCTCGGCTGCCAGTCGGCTCGGCTGCCGGCAGGCCCGGTCGGCGACCGGAGCGGCTGCCGGCAGGCGCAGCTGTCAGCCGTCCACGAGCAGGCCGCGCAGCGGGCCCTGGAGGCGACCGGCCCGCCGGGACACGCCGGGCAGCCCGGTCACGCGGTGGTCGCCCTCCGACTCGACCAGGTCCCGCCACAGGCCGTCGACCACGTCCTCCGGCGCGCCGGACACCTCCTCCACCGGGCGGCGCAGGTGCTCGGACCACAGCCGCAGCCTGGTGCCGCGGGCCACGTCGGGGTCGTCGGTCACCACGTTGACCTCGGTGTCGTTGAACAGCGAGTGCTCGTTGAGGTTGGCCGAGCCGACGCTGATCCAGCGGTCGTCGACGATGGCGAGCTTGGCGTGCACGTACACCGAGGACGAGGCCTGGCCGTCGTGCGAGGACAGGGTGGCGGCGATCAGCCTGCGGCCGCCGTCGTCGGCGTCGATCAGCCTGCCCAGCTGACCGCGGGTGGTGTCGGCGCCGTTGCTGGGCTTGCGCGGCAGCACCAGCACCACCCGGAACCTCGGGTCCGGCGGGTTCCGCAGCTTCTCGATCAGGATCTCGGTCACCTCGGGCGACCACAGGAACTGGTTCTCCAGGTACACCAGGCGCGTCGCGGAGCGCAGGGCCCTCAGGTACGAGTCGAGCAGGCTGAACTCGCCGCGCGGCACGAAGTCGTAGGTTCGCTCGGGGATGGTGCGGACGAGCTGCGCGGACGACGTGCCCGCGGGCTCCGGCACCGGCGGGACCGGCAGCTCCTCGCCCGCGATCTCCTGCCAGCGGGCGCGGAAGTGCCGGGCCACGTCCGCCACGATCGGGCCGCGCAGCCGGGTGCCGATGTCGTGCCAGCCCAGCGGGTGGCGCGGCGGGTGCTCCGACGTGTCGTGCCGGTCGCCCTCCACGGCGGTGAGGTCCATGCCGCCGACGAAGGCGACGGAGCCGTCCACCACGATGATCTTCTCGTGGTGGCAGTGCATGGTCCGCTCGCGGGCGTCGATGACGCAGGACACGGCGCTGTCGCGCATGAACTCCTCGCGGGCGGTCCGCACCCGCTTGCGGGTCGGCTCGAACATCGGCACCGGCGGGCCCGCCCACAGCAGCACCCGCACCGGCACCCGCTCCGCCGCCGACGCCAGCAGCTCGCGCAGCGTCGGCGCACCCGGTTCGCGGGTCAGCTTGAAGTCGGGGCTCATGCACCAGCCGGCCAGGTGCACGGACTCGCGGGCGGACGAGATCGCCTCGGACACGGCGGGCAGCAGCTCGTGCCCGTCGACCAGCACCTCGACCCGGTTGCCGTCGCGCACGGGCCGCCGGGGCGACCACCAGCCGCCCTCGTCGCCGAACACCGAGCCCCAGCCCAGCTTGCGCAGCCGGCGGGCGTGGTGCGCGCACAACAGGCTCTCCAGCCCGTCACCGATCCTGGCGTCCACTACGTCCAAGAGGCCCACGCCGTGCATGGTTGCCCCGGGAAGGCCGGGGCAAACCTCACCCGGTCCGGCGGTTCACCGCCACGGTCGCGGTACCGGGCGCGACCTCCGTGTACCCGGCGTCGCGGACCAGCACGACGTCCGGCCCCGCCACCAGCGCGTCCCAGTCCGCCGCCGAGGGCGTCCGGACCGCGCACCGGTAGCCCACCCCGGCCCACTTCTCCAGCTCCGGCTCGGACAGGTGCGGCGCGAGCAGCATCGACGCGTGCCCGACCTGCGCCGCGGCCTTGCCGGCCGTCATCTCCACGCGCGGGTTGAGCCACAGCTCGTGCGCGCCCGGCGGCACCGGTCCCGGCTCGTCCGGCGGCAGGTCGCTGCCCGAGACCTGCAACCGGCTCAGCTCCTTGGGCAGCTCCGCGACCAGCCCCGGCACGAACGCCCGCGCCTGCGCACCGCCGACCTCGACCGTCACGCCGGGCAGCGCCCGCACGGCCTCCCAGTGCGCGCCCCGGGCCCGCCGCGACACCTTGCGGATGCGGCCGCGCACCCACGCGACCACGTCGTCGTGCCACTCGCCGCCGGGCAGGGCCCGCTCGTCCAGGCACACCGCGACCGCGGCCGCCGCCGCGGCCTCCAGCACCTCCGTGCGCGACGGCGGCGCGGACCGCTCGATGCGCAGCACCACCGGCATCGCGCGCACCGCCGCCGGGTCCTCCACGTCCGTCGCGTAGCGCCGGTCGACCAGCATCCGCAGGATCGGGTTCACAGCCGGTTCAGCTCCAGGCCGTCCGCCGCGTCCGCGGCCTCCACCTCGGCCCTGGTCACGCCGAGCACGAACAGCACCGCGTCCAGGAACGGGTGCGACAGCGCGGTGTCCGCGACCTCGCGCAGCGCGGGCTTCGCGTTGAACGCCACCCCCAGGCCGGCCGCGCCGATCATGTCGATGTCGTTGGCGCCGTCGCCCACGGCCACGGTCTGCCCCATCGGCACGCCCTCCTGCTCGGCGAACCGCCGCAGCGCCACCGCCTTGGCCGCCCGGTCCACCACCTCGCCGACCACGCGGCCGGTCAGCTTGCCGTCCACGACCTCCAGCTCGTTGGCCGCGCAGAAGTCCAGGCCCAGCTCGTCGACCAGCCGCTGGATGACGCGCGTGAAACCGCCGGAGACGACGCCGCAGCGGAACCCGAGCCGCTTGAGCGTCCGCACGGTGGTGCGGGCGCCCGGCGTCAGCTCCAGGGACTCCGCCACCTCGTCGAGCACCGCCTCGTCCAGGCCCGCCAGCAGCGCCACCCGCCGCTCCAGCGACTCGGCGAAGTCCAGCTCGCCGCGCATGGCCGCCTCGGTGATCTCCCTGACCTGCGGCTCCACCCCGACGTGCGCGGCCAGCATCTCGATCACCTCGCCCTGGATGAGCGTGGAGTCGACGTCGAACACCACCAGCCGCTTGGCGCGCCGGGTCAGCCCGGCCCGCTCCACCGCGATGTCCAGCCCGCCGCGCACCGCCACCTCGGCCAGCGCCGCCCGCAGGGCCGCGTCGCTCTCCCCCGTGTCGGCCGCCACGGACACCCGCAGCTCCAGGCCGGTGACCGGGTAGTCGGCCACGCCCCGGATGGCGTCGATGTTCACGCCCAGCGCCGCCAGCCGCCGCGCCACCTCGGTGAACGCGCGGGCGGTCACCGGGCGGCCGAGCAGGATGATCACGTGGCTCGACTCCAGCCGGGCGGTGCGCTTGGAGTCCGCGCCGAGCTCCACCTCGACGTTCATGGACACCGTCGCCATGGCCTGCTCGACGGACTCCTGGAGGCCCTCGGGGTCGCGGTCGGCGCCGACGAGCACACCGAGCACCAGCCGACCGCGGATGACGACCTGCTCGACGTCGAGGATCTCCACGCCGTGCCGGGTCAGCACCGCGAACAGCACCGAGGACACCCCCGGCTTGTCCGGTCCGGTGACCGTGATCAGGACGGGCGTGGCGGTGGGCTTGGTCACGAGGGCTCCTATGCCGAACAGCGACGGGTGCCGGGGCGGGTGGTGCCGGACGGGGCGTCGGACAGCGACGAGCCCCGGCAGCCGAGGGCCATCCGGGGCTCGTCGTCGAACCTGCGCGTCGAGGTTACTCGTGGCTGCTCTCGGTGCCTTCCGAGGCGGTGCCGGACTGGACCGCCTGCGCGGCCTTCTCGGACGGCGCGGCCTTGGCCTTGTCGTGCGGGACGGCCTTGCCGGTGAACGTCACGTGCGCTTCCTCGTGCATCCGCTCGATCATGTGCGGGTAGTGCAGCTCGAACGCCGGGCGCGCGGAGCGGATGCGGGGCAGCTCGGTGAAGTTGTGCCGCGGCGGCGGGCAGGAGGTCGCCCACTCCAGCGAGTTGCCGAAGCCCCACGGGTCGTCCACGTGCACGGTCTCGCCGTACCGGTAGGACTTGAAGATGTTGTAGATGAACGGCAGCGTCGACGCGCCCAGGATGTAGGCGCCGATCGTGGAGATCGTGTTCAACGCGGTGAAGCCGTCACCGGGCAGGTAGTCCGCGTACCGGCGCGGCATGCCCTCGTTGCCCAGCCAGTGCTGCACCAGGAACGTGGCGTGGAAGCCGAGGAACGTGGTCCAGAAGTGGAGCTTGCCCAGCGGCTCGTCCAGCATCCGGCCGGTGATCTTCGGGAACCAGAAGTAGATGCCCGCGAAGGTGGCGAACACGATCGTGCCGTAGAGCACGTAGTGGAAGTGCGCGACGACGAAGTACGTGTCCGAGACGTGGAAGTCGATCGCCGGCGCGGCCAGCAGGATGCCCGACAGGCCGCCGAAGAGGAACGTGACGATGAAGCCGATGCTGAACAGCATCGGCGTCTCGAACGTCAGCTGCCCCTTCCACATGGTGCCGATCCAGTTGAAGAACTTGATGCCGGTCGGCACGGCGATCAGGAAGGTCATGAACGCGAAGAACGGCAGCAGCACCGCGCCCGTGGCGTACATGTGGTGGGCCCACACGGCGACGGACAGGGCCGCGATGCCCAGCGTGGCGTAGACGAGGCCGTTGTAGCCGAACAGCGGCTTGCGGCTGAACACCGGGAAGATCTCGGACACGATGCCGAAGAACGGCAGCGCGACGATGTAGACCTCGGGGTGGCCGAAGAACCAGAACAGGTGCTGCCACAGGATCACGCCGCCGTTGGCGGGGTCGAACACGTGGGCGCCCAGGTGCCGGTCGGCCAGCAGGCCCAGCAGCGCGGCGGTCAGGATCGGGAACGCCAGCAGCACCAGCACGCTCGTCACCAGGATGTTCCAGGTGAAGATCGGCATCCGGAACATGGTCATGCCGGGCGCCCGCAGGCAGACCACGGTGGTGATCATGTTGACCGCGCCGAGGATGGTGCCGAGACCACCGACGACCAGGCCGGAGATCCACAGGTCGGCGCCCGCGCCGGGCGAGTGGATGGCGTTGGACAGCGGCGTGTAGGCGAACCAGCCGAAGTCGGCCGCGCCGCCCGGCGTGAGGAAGCCCGCCATCACGATCAGGCCGCCGAACAGGTACAGCCAGTACGAGAAGGCGTTGAGCCGCGGGAACGCCACGTCCGGCGAGCCGATCTGCAACGGCAGGATGAAGTTCGCGAAGCCGAACACGATGGGGGTCGCGTAGAGCAGCAGCATCACCGTGCCGTGCATGGTGAACAGCTGGTTGTACTGCTCCTGCGAGAGGAACTGCATCCCGGGCCGGGCCAGCTCGGTGCGGATCAGCATGGCCATCGCGCCGCCCACCATGAAGAAGGCGAACGACGTGACCAGGTACATGATGCCGATTTGCTTGTGGTCCGTGGTGCGGAACATCCGCAGCAGGAACGAACCCTTGACCGCCTTGCGAGTCCCGAAGGGCCGCGTAGCGATCGGCTGCGGGGCTACGGCCGTCACGGTGCCTCCTGCCTGTGCTGGTTCTGGCATGACCGGCGGGCGGGCCCGTCGGCTTCTCGGATCGTAGACGGCCCCGTTCCGGGAGGCTCGGCTGGGCCGGTTGCCGGCTCGGGCGAGGTAGCGCAGGTCACAGCCGGTGGACCGGTCGCGGCGGTTCAGCGCCTCGCGCGGCGCGCCCGGCCGGTGACCAGCAGCGCGAGGCCCGCGGCGAGCAGGGCGAGACCCGTCGTGACCGGCTCGGCGAGGTCGGTCCCGGTGGCGGCGAGGGCGGTGTTCGCGGCGGGCGCGGTGGTCGGGGTCGGGGTGGCTGTCGTGGTGGTCGGGGTGGCCGTGGTCGCGGTCCGGGCGGTGGTGGCGCCGATCCGGGGCGCGGTGGTGGTCGGCACGGGCCGGACCGCGCCGTTCGGGCTCGTCACGGGGGCGTCCAGCGAGGTGGCGGCGGTGCGGTCGGTGGTGGGCGAGGTGGTCGCGACCGTGATCGCGCAGGCGAACCAGTGGGCGACGGCCGGGACCCGGTCGTCCTGGTCGAGCGGCGCCCGCAGCCCTTCCCAGGGCAGGTCGTGGAGGGTGGCCGCCGGGTAGAGGTGGTAGGCCTCGCCGTTGGCCACCACGACACCGGTCACGGCCAGGCCCGGCGGGAAGGCCACCACGTCGAGGTAGGGGCCGTTGGCCCGGTGGGCGTCCGGGGGCAGGGCGGTCTCGTCGCCGGGCAGGCCGACCGCGTCGCAGGCGTCGCCCGGCTGGTCGAGGCGGACGTCGCCGACCACGACGGAGGCCCGGCTGTCGTCGGACCGGGCGGCGGCGGCAGTGGCGGCAGCGGCGGCGGGGATGGCCGTGAGCAGGGCTGCGGCCAGGAAGGCGCGGGCGGTCTTGCGCATGGTGCACCTCGCGGAGTCGAAGGAGTGCTCCACCCGGTGTATCGCCCAGGACCGTTCGGACGTGTCGCCCTCCGGCGGATTCGCGGTGGAATGGTCCCCGTGGGCGACCTGGAGACCGCGTGGCACGACGCCGTCCGCGCGCTGGGCGGCGACCACCCGCCCGGCGACCTGGCCGGGCGGTACGCCGAACCGCACCGCGGCTACCACAACGCCGACCACGTGCTGGCCGTCGTGCGGGACGTGACCGCGCTGGCCGCCGACCGGACGGCCGAGGAGCGCGCGGTGCTGGTGCTGGCGGCCCTGGCGCACGACGTCGTCTACGACGGCCGGCCCGGTGAGGACGAGCGCCGCAGCGCCGACTGGGCGCGGGCGCGGCTGGCCGGGCTGCCGCAGGCGGAGCGGGTCGCGGAGCTGGTGCTCGCCACGATCGACCACACCTCGGACGACGAGGTGGCCCGGCTGCTGCTCGACGCCGACCTGGCCGTCCTCGGCTCGGGGCCCGCGGACTACGAGCGCTACCGGCGGGCGGTGCGCGCCGAGTACGCGCACGTCGCCGACGACGCCTGGCGGGCCGGGCGGGGCGCGGTGCTGCGGTCCCTGCTCGACCGGGACCCGCTGTACGCCACGCCCGCGGCGCGCGCCCGCTGGGAGGCGCGCGCCAGGCGGAACCTGGCCGCCGAGCTCAGCTCGCTCGGTGACCCGCCATGAGCTGGTCGAACGTCGGGAACGACCGGGCGATGTCGCTGCCGGTGAAGTTGCCGACCCAGCCGTCGTCGTCGTGGAAGAACCGGATCGACACGTAGTCGGGCCGGGTGCCCATGTCGAACCAGTGGGTGGTGTTCTCCGGCACGCTGAGCAGGTCGCCGGCCTCGCACAGCACGGCGTGCACGCGGTCGCGGACGTGCAGGTAGAACACTCCCGCGCCGCGCGCGAAGAACCGGTCCTCGTCGTCGTCGTGGGTGTGCTCGGCGAGGAACCTGGCGCGCGACGCGGCGGCCGTCTCCCGCCACGCCGGGTCGTCCGACGGGGTCATCTCCATGGCGTCGACCAGGGTGTAGCCCTCGGTCCCGGTGACGCGGTCGACCCGGTCCCGGTACAGCTCCAGGGCGTTCTCCGCGGTCACGCCGGGCAGGACGGGCCACTGCTCGTAGCGGACCCCGAGCTGCTTCAGCTCCTCGGCGATCTCGGCGGGGTCCGCGGTGCGCAGCACCACGTTCCCCGGCTCGGTGTCCGGCCACACGGTCAGCAACGTCATCGCGCCTACCTCCTCGAAGAAGGAACCTCGACTGTGAAGCGCAGCAGCCACTCCAGGCACTCCAGGCGGTGACGGGCCTGGTAGAGGTCGTCACCCCACACGTACACCCCGTGCCGGGCCACGAGCAAGGCGGGCACGTCCGGTCGGAAGCCCTCCTCGAACGCGTCCCCGAGCACCCCCATGTCCTGCCCGTTGGGCACGACCGGGATGACGACCACGTCGTCGTGGGCGCGCCGGCCGAAGCCCTTGAGCATCTCCAGGTCGCGCAGCTCCACCCCTCCGGGCCAGCGCTCGGCGGCCACCACGGGCGCGAGGGCGTGCACGTGGACCACCGCGCCCGCGCCCGACACCGCGGCGATCCGGCCGTGCAGGGCCGCCTCGGCGGACGGCACGCGCACCGGGTCGTCGGTGTTGCCCCCGGCGTCGACGAGCACCACGTCGTCGGGCGTCAGCTCGCCCTTGTCCTTGCCGCTGACCGTCACGGCCAGGCGCAGCGGGTCGCGGTCGACGACCACCGACAGGTTGCCCGACGTGCCCCGCATCCAGCCCATCGCGGCGTAGCGGGCGCACTCGGCGGCCAGCGCCTCGCCCGGCGTCACAGCGAGTCCACCCGCCGGTGCGGGCCGAAGTCCGCGTGCTCCTGGGGCTCGCCCGGCCGCGCCACGCCGACCGTGCGCCAGCCCGCCTCGGCGGCGGCGTGCAGCTCGGCGGGCACGTCGGACCAGAAGGTGATGTCGCCGGGGTCCGCGTCGAGCACGGAGGCGATCTTCAGGTACGACGACGCCTCGCGCTTCGGGCCCGCGTTGGAGGTGTCGAAGTGGTGCTCGAACAGCGGCGTCAGGTCGCCGTCGGTGGTGTGCCGGAAGAACGCCACCTGCCCGGCCACCGAGCCGGAGGAGAACACGGCCAGCTTCACGCCCTCGTCGTGCCACCTCCGCAGGGCGGGCACCACGTCCGGGAAGAACTCGGCGACCAGGTCGCCGCGCGCGTAGCCCTCCTGCCAGATCAGGCCCTGCAACGCCTTGAGCGGCGTGGCCTTCCGGTCGGCGTCCATCCAGCCGTGCAGCACGGCGACCAGCTCGTCCGTGCCGCCCTCGACCCCGGACAGCTCGCGGACCTGCGCCACCGCCTCGACCACGGCCGGGTCGTCGGGGTGCTCGTCGATCCACGGGCCCAGGCGCGGGCGCGCGTAGTCGTACAGGGTGACCAGCACCTGGTCGGTGGCGCTGAGCGTGCCCTCGATGTCCAGCACGACCCACCCGGTAGCGATCCGGTCAGTCATCAACGTCCTCGGCGTAGTAGTCGGCCAACTCGTGCGGAGCGTACGCACCGCGGTCGGTCACCACGGTGGTCACGAACCTCGGCGGGGTGACGTCGAAGGCGGGGTAGCGGCCGCGCGCCTTGTCGGTGGCCGTGCGGCGGCCCAGGGTGTGCAGCACCTCCTCGCCCGGCCGGTGCTCGATCGGCACGGCGGCGGCGGTCGGCGCGAGCCGGTCCGGCGCCTGCACCATGGCCAGGAACGGCACGTCGAAGGCGTGCGCGGCGACGGCCAGGCCGAGCGTGCCGACCTTGTTCACCACGTGCCCGTCCATGGTGACCCGGTCGGCGGCGGTCAGCAGCACGTCGACCTCGCCGGCCGACATCACCGCCGCGCCCATGCCGTCGGTGATCAGGGTGGTGTCCACGCCCATCTCGCCCAGGGTCTCCGCGGTCAGCCGGGCGCCCTGGAGGTACGGGCGGGTCTCGGTGCACACGAAGCGCAAACGTTTGCCGAGGCCCTGGGCGGCCTTGACGGTCTCGGTCAGGTACAGGTCGGCCCAGCAGTGGGTGAGCACCGCGCCGTCCTCCGGGAGCAGCGCGGCGGTGGCCTCGCCGAGCCGGCGGCTGCGGTCCCGGTAGCGCTCGTCGCCGGCGCGCGCGCCGGCCAGCGCGCCCGCTTCGAGGTCGTCGGAGGCGTCCACGCCAGCCAGCACGGCGGCCACGGCCTTGCGCAGGGCGTTGTTGGTGCGCCGGGTCTCGACCAGCATCGCGCCGGCCCGCTCCAGGGACGCGCGGGCCTCGGCGCGGGGCAGGCCGCGGGCCTCGCGGGCGGCCAGCACCATGCCCCACAGGGCGGCGAAGTACGGGCCGGAGGACTGGGTGACCATGTCCTCGATGGCCTTGGCGACCTCGGCCGCGGTGGCGCAGCGCACCCAGACCCGCTCGAACGGGAAGTTGCGGCGGTCCAGGACGTGGACGCCGTCGTCCTCCAGCCGGACGCTGCGCGCGAGCACCGGCTCCATCAGCTGTACCCGGTGAACGGCGCGTGCTCGCCGGTCAGGAAGTGCGCGCCGACCTCGCGAGCCTTGTACGACACCGGGTCGTGCAGGGTGAGCGTGCGGGCGTTGCGCCAGAACCGGTCGAAGGCGTAGCCGGCCGCGGTGGCGCGGGCGCCGCACAGCTCGAACACGCGGCTGGTGGTCTGGTTGGCGACCCTGGTGGAGACGACCTTGGCCGCGGAGATCGCGGCGGCGGCCTCGGCGCGCTCGTCGGCGGTCAGGTCGGCGCCGCGCTCGGAGGCGGCGTGCAGCAGCCCGGAGGCGTGGTCGGCGAGCAGGCCGGCGGCCCTGGTCTCGGAGACCAGCTCGCCGTAGGCGCCGAGGGTGTAGGGGTCGTCGACGGCCTTGTCCACGCCGCTGAGGAACCACGGGCGGGTGGTGGTGCGGGTGTAGCGGGCGGCCTCGGCCAGCGCGCCCTCGGCGAGCGCGACGTACAGCTGGGCCAGCACGAGCTGGAAGCCGAGGGCGGCCAGCGACAGCCGGGGCGTGGCCGTGTCCTGGCCGCCCAGCACTCGGCCGTGCGGGACGTGCACGGCGTCGAAGGACACGCCGCCGCTGGCGGTGAGCCGCTGGCCGATGTTGTCCCAGTCGCCGGCGTAGGTGATGCCGTCGGCCCGGGCGTCCAGGGTGAAGGTCAGCTTCTCGCCGGTGTCGGCGCGGGTGGCGCTGACCACGAGGCGGTCGGCGACCGACGCGCCGGTGGCGAAGGTCTTGCGGCCGGAGACGGTGAAGCCGCCGTCGACCGGTTCGAGCCGGAGCGCCGCGTCCAGCGGGTTGCTCACGCCCGCCCAGAACAGGTCCGGGTCGGCGTCGGGGTCGAAGGCGGGGTTGTCGAACAGGCCGCAGCGCCACACCTGGAGGTAGTGGTAGCCGAGCAGGTGGCCGACGTTGGCGTCCGCCGCCCCGACCACGCGGGTCACCGCCTGCTGGGTCGCCCAGTCGCGGACCGCCGGCAGGCCGGACCGCCGCAGCGCCTCGACCTCGGCGACGGGCTCGGCGCCCAGCCGGTCGCGCTCGGCCGCGTCCACGCGCAGCCCGGTGGCCAACTCCTCGGCGACGGTCAGCCACTTCTGCCGGCCATCGGTGCTCGTCATCCGCTGCCCTCCTGCCAGTTCGTCCCCGACAGGCGAGCCTATCGGGGACGCGGCGGCGCGGGTTGAGCGTTCCGCCACATGGGAGGGCGGGGTGGCGGGTCGGGGCGGCGGGCGCGACGAGGGCCGGCAGGCGGGCGGGCCCGGCGGAACAGGACAGGGCGGGCGGAGCAGGGCGGGGGCGGCCCAGGAAGGGAAGGACCCGGCGGGCGGGGCAGGGCGGCGGGCGGGCGGGGCCCGGCAGGGCGCGGCGGGGCAGAGCGGGGCGGGGCGCGGGGGGCGGCCCAGGTAGGTCGGACCGGCGCACGCGCGCCGACCAACGGGTGGCGCCCCCTTCCTTCGACTACGGTGTGCGGGCCCGCACCGAAGGGGGGAGCCGTCCGATGGCCCTGTCCTGGAGACCGCGGCCCGGTGGGACCGCCTTGGCGCCGCACCCCGGGTCGTCAGGCCCGCGTCCACACCGGACGTCAACACCGCACCTGCTCGAAGCCGAGCTGCTGGTGGGCTACCTGTCGCTGCCGACGTGCCCGTTGGGCAACAACGCCTACAAGGAACCCGACCAGCCGAACGTGGTCCGCTGGGGCTCGCCCGGCGACGCCTCGGGGTGGGTCAACCGGAGCCAGTGCGCCTCGTTCCAGACGGCCGTGCTGAGGCGGGCCTACCCGTGGGCGACGCCCCGGTTCTTCCGCACCCACTTCGGCACGGCGAGCCCGTTCGCCCGCGACTACCGGCTGGCGTTCGCCGAGCGGTCCGTGCCGCACTTCGAGCGCGTCGACGCGGTGGCCGACCTGCGGCCCGGCGACCTGGTCGCCGTCGACTACCGCAACGACCAGGACACCAACACCGGGCACATCGTGATGGTGAGGTCCGTGAAGGGCGTCTACGCGGCCCCGGTGGCGTCGCTGAACTTCCCCGGCGAGACCCAGTACGCGGTCGAGGTGGTCGACTGCACGTCCGAGCCGCACGGCCGGTACGGGGTGGGCAACTACGCCCTGTTCCCGGACAGCCGGATCTTCAACGCGGGCGCCGCCACCGACGGCGCGGGCTTCGGCCACATGATGTTCTACGCCTCGGACGCCACCGGCGCCTTCACCCGCTACCGGTGGAGCGTGAACACCTCCTCGGCCGGGGCCCACCCCGCCGCCGAGCGCCCGGTGGCCGCCGCCCGCGTCGTCCCCTGACCGGACCGCCCGTCGGTCAGCCCGCGAGGTCGAGCCTGGCCAGCTCGCCCCGGGAGGCCACGCCGAGCTTCGGGTACGCCTTGTAGAGGTGGTAGCCGACGGTCCGCGGGCTGAGGAAGAGCTGCGCGCCGATGTCCCGGTTGCTCAGGCCCTCCGCGGCCAGGCGCACCACCTGGAGCTCCTGCGGGGTGAGCGCGCTCAGCGGGTTCGGGCCGGCCGCCGCCCGGCTCTCCCCCGTGGCGCGCAGCTCGGCGCGGGCGCGGTTGGCCCACGGGACGGCGCCCAGGCGCTCGAACACCTCCAGGGCGGCGCGCAGGTGGGTGCGCGCGTCCGACCGGCGGCGGGCCCGGCGCAGCCACTCGCCGTGCAGCAACCCGGTGCGCGCCCGCTCGAACGGGCGGTCGTCGGTGGCGCGGTGCAGCTCACCGGCGCGGGCGAACTGCCGCTCGTCGCCGGTCAGCAGGGCGCGGCACCGCAGCGCCACGGCCTCCGCCCACGGCTGACCGGTGTGCTCCGCCCACTCCGCGAACCAGGCGGCCGGCGCCTCCGCCGCGGCCCGGTCGCCCACCCGCACGGCCGCCTCCACCAGGTCCGGCAGGCTGGTGACCGCGTAGAGCCGGTGCGCGCCCGCGGCCACGTCGGCCAGGCGCTCCAGCACCGCCTCGTGCCGGCCCAGCCCCAGGTCCAGCAGGGCCAGCGCGCACGCCGCGCGCACCGAACCGGGCGGCTCGGCGGACTGCCGCGCCACCAGCCCGGCGAGCCGCTCCTCGTCGCCCTCGACCGCGGCCAGCTCGGCCAGCACGCCGACCAGGAACACGACGCTGAACCCCTGGCCGATGTCGTCGGCGATCCGCAGCCCCTCCTCGGCGGTCGCCCGCGCCTCCCGCCACCGGCCCAGGTGCAGCCGGCCGCGCGCCAGGTAGGCCAACGCGCGCGGCAGCACGCCCAGCGCCCCCCTCGCGCGCGACCCGCGCTCCAGCTCCGCCGCCTCGGCCAACGCGGCCCGGTCGTCGCCCAGGACCAGGTGCCACCAGGCGCGCACCGGGTTGCCCGTCCCCGCGACGTAAGACGAGTCGAGCAGCCCGCGCAGCGCCGTCATGCCACCGGGCACGTCCCCGCCGTCCAGACCCAGCGCGGCGCGTTCGACGGCCCGCGTGTCCGCCGCGCCCGGCAGGTCCCCCACCTGCTCGGCGACCTGCCGCAGCACCGCGAAGTCACGACCCGCCCACGCGTGCTGCGCGGCGCTGAACAGCAGCTCGCCCGCCAGCTCCGGCGAGGTGCGCGCGGCGCACGTCGCGGCGCGGGCGAGCGTCGCCGCCGCCTCCGCCGACCGACCCCGCTCGCCGGCCACCCTGGCCTGGATGCGCGCGGCCCGCGCCACCTCGACGGGGTCGCCCAGCACGTCCCACGCCCGTTCGGCGAGCACCGCGGCGCGGTCGAACTGACCCGCCTCACCGGCCGCCCCCGCCGCCGCGACCAGCCGGCGACCGCGGTGCAGCGGGTCCGGGCTCAGCTCCGCGGCCCGCTGGTAGGCGGACGCCACGGAGGCGCGCCCACCCCGGGCGCGCGCGTGCTCGGCGGTGCGGACCAGCGCCGCGGCCACGTCCTCGTCGGGCCCGGTGGCGGCGGCGGCCAGGTGCCAGGCGGCGCGGTGGTCGTCCTCCAGGGCCTCGGCGAGCGCGCGGTGCACGGCCAGCCTGTCGACCAGGGACGCGCTCCGGTAGGCGGCGGCGCGGATCAGCGGGTGCCGGAACGCGAGCCTGCCGTCGTCCGAGCGCAGCAGCTGCCGCTGCTCGGCCGGCTCCAGGTCGGTGACCGAGGCGCCGAGCAGCGCGGCCGCCCCGAGGACGGTGCCCGGGTCGCCGGTGTCGTCGGCGGCGGCGACCAGCAGCAGGGTGCGGGTGCGCTCGGGCAGCGCGCCGATGCGGTCGGCGAAGGTCTGCTGGATGCGGCTGTGCGTGGGCAGGGCGGCGACCCGGTGGGCGGTCGCGGCGGGCAGGTGCCCCTCCCGCTGGGCGGCGGGCAGCTCCAGCAGGGCGAGCGGGTTGCCGCGCGCCTCGACCGCGATCTGCTCCCGGACGTAGCGGGGCAGGTCGGCGGCGTGCTCGTCGAGCAGGGCGGCGGCGGAGGCGGGGTCCAGGCCGGTGAGCCGCAACTCCGGCAGGCCGGGCGCGGGGAACGGCGGCGCGTGCAGGTCGCGGGCCGCGAAGACGACCGCGACGCCCTCGGCCTGGAGGCGGCGGGCGGCGAAGACCAGGGCGCGGGCGGAACCCTCGTCCAGCCAGTGCGCGTCGTCGACCAGGCACAGGACGGGCCCCTGCTCGGCCAGGTCGGCGAGCAGCGTCAGGACGGCGAGCCCCACGAGCCCGACGAGGGCGCCGTCACCGCTGCTGTTGGCGTTGGCGTTGCCGTTGCCGCTCGGCGGGACCAGGCCGAGGGCGGCGCGCAGGGCGGCGGCCTGGGTGGGCGGCAGGGCGGGCACCCGGTCCACGACCGGGGTCAGGAGGAGGTTGAGGCCGGCGAAGGGGACCACGGACTCGGACTCGACCGCCGTGCCGCGCAGCACGCGGAAGCCGTGCTGCGCAGAGGTCCCCGCCAAGGGAACCCCTGATTTCATTTTACCGGCGGGGTACGACAATTCCGGCTCTCCGGCGGAGGCGGGCAGGTGCCGCTCGCCGTCGGAGGCGGGCAGGTGCCGCTCGTCGCCCGAAGAGCCCTGCCCACCGGCGGGATCGGTTGACCCCGGTTCCAGCGCTCGCCGCGCCAGGTGGTCGAGCAGCGCCGACTTGCCGATCCCCGCCTCGCCCCGCACCACCAGCACCCCGCTGCGCCCGGCCCGCGCGTCGGCGAGCAGCCGGTCGAGCGCGGTCAGTTCCGCCGACCTCCCGTGCAGCACGTCCCCGACCCTAACGATCGCCCGGCAGCAGGACGACCTTGCCGATCGTCCGCCTGCCCTCCAGCTCGGCGTGCGCCCGCGCCGCCTCCGCCAACGGGAACTCCCGCACCACCGGCGACCACCGCCGCGCGGCCACCTCCGCCAGCGCGCGGGCCTCCAGCGCCCGCAGCCCGCCGGCCCTCTTCGCCACGTGCGGGCCGACCGCCGTCACCGCCGACAGCGACCGCGCGAACAGGTCCGAAGTGGACACGTCGAGCGGCTCGCCCGACGACGAGCCGAACATCACCAGCCGGCCGCCCGGTCCCAGCAGGTCCAGCGCGCCGCGACCCCCCGCGCCCCCGACGCCGTCCAGCAACGCGGTCACCTCCCGTCCCGCCAACCCGTCGACCACTTCGGACCGCCACCCCTCCCGCCGGTAGTCCACGGCCGCCGCCGCGCCCGCGCGCAGCACCGCCCGCCGCTTCTCCGCGCACCCCGTCAGCCCCACCACGTGCGCCCCGGCCCGCGCCGCCCCCTGCACGAGGAGCGTGCCGACCCCGCCGGCGGCGGCGGTCACCAGCACCACGTCGTCGGGTCCCGGCTCGGCCGCGTCCAGCACCCCCAGCGCCGTGCCGCCGGTGCGGACCATGGCCACCGCCGCCGCGAAACCCACGTCCTCCGGCACGGCGTGCAGCGCGTCGACCTCCCGCACGGCCAGCTCGGCGTACCCCCCGCTGGCGAGGCCGAGCTGCGTCACCACCCGCCGCCCCAGCCAGTCGTCGGCCACGCCGGGCCCCACGGCGTCGACCACGCCCGCGACCTCGCTGCCCGGCGTGAACGGCAGGGCGGGCCGCGCCCACCCGCCGCGCCGGATCAGGGTGTCCACCAGGTGCACCCCGGCGGCCCGCACCGCGATCCGCGCCCGGCCGGGACCCGGCTCCGGGTCCTCGACCTCCTCGACCCGGAGCAGGTCGGCGTCACCGAACGCGCGCAGCCGCACCGCCCGCACGTCAGGCCCCGTAAGGCCGCTCGGCGCGGGCCTCCTTGAGCGCCGTGCCCCACCAGACCAGCTGGTCGAGCACCGTCGTGGCGGCCTTGTCGACCTCGTCGCGGTCGAGCGGGCCGCCGTCGTCGTCGAAGCGCGACCACGCGCCGTGGAAGCTGACCGTGTCCCGCACGGTGACCGCGTGCAGCTCGGCGAAGACCTGCCGCAGCTGCTCGACCGCGCGCAGGCCGCCGCCGAGGCCGCCGTAGGAGACGAACCCGACCGGCTTGGCCTGCCACTCGGTGTAGTGCCAGTCGATGGCGCTCTTGAGCGGGGCCGGGAAGCTGTGGTTGTACTCGGGGGTCACGACGACGAACGCGTCGGCGGCGGCCAGGCGCGGCGAGACCACCGCGACCTCGGGCGCCGGGTCCTCGCCGAAGGCGTGCAGGGTGTCCGGCAGGCCCAGGTCGGCCAGGTCGAGCACGTCGACGCTGACGTCGTCGCGCTGCCCGGCGCGGTCGGCGAACCAGTTCGCGACGACCGGCGCGAACCGGCCCTTGCGGGTGCTGCCGACGATGATGGCGAGCTTGATCATGCGTCCTCCCTCGGTGTGGTGACGACGCTAGGGAGGGCGTGGGGGGCCGGGCATCCGTCACGTGACTGGTCGGTGACGGGCGCGGGCAGCGCGGGCAGTGCCGACAGCGGGGCACGCGGGAACGCCACGGGAACGCACCGACCCGGGCGGCCGACCAGCCCGGCCGTCAGCTCGGCCGGTCAGGTCGTGCGGCAGGAGCGGCCGTCAGCCGGTCAGGCCGCCCGCGAACGGCATCGTCCGCCACTGCTCCACACCGGGCTTCAGGTACTCCTCCAGCGCGGGCAGCCGCGGCACGAGCGTCAGGCAGGCGATGACCCTCAGCATCCCCACGGCGTTCACGAAGCGCAGGACGCCCCCGTCCAACGACCTCAGGCCGTTGCGCGCGGCGCCGCGGTCGTAGGCGGCTTCGAGGTCGGGGCCCAGCGCGGCCAGGTCCCACTCCACCGGGCCCAGCGTGACCAGCTCGAAGTCCGAGTACAGGTCACCGTCCACACCGGAGAAGACGTTCGCGGGCGGGCAGTCGCCGTGGACGGGTTGGAGGTCCACGCCCGGGAACGCCTCCTCGAACGCCGTCCGCGAGCGCACCAGGGGTTCCAGGACCTGCCACTCGCGGCGCGCCCGGTCCAGGTCGGCGGCGGCCAGGAGGTCCGGGGACTTCCCCAGCAGGTCCAAGCCCTCTTCCACGAACGCCGGTTCGGCCGCGGACAGGAACGACAGCGGGCCCGGGTAGTCGCGCAGGGCGGCGTGCAGGTCGGCCGCGGACTCGGAGTTGACCGCGTAGTCCGGTTGCCTGGTCTTGTCCTCCTCGACGAACTGCCAGAACGTCATCGAGAAGCCGTCGCGCTGGACGGGTTCCCGCGGCACGAGGGGGCTGGGCGGGATCACGGGCGTGCCCCGGTCGGCCAGCCACCGCGTCACGTCCAGCTCCGACCGCTGGCGGCGCGCCAGCACGTCGAGGTCCGTGGCGCGCGGCAGGACGGTGGGCACCCGGACCACGACCGGTGCGGGGGCGAGGTGGACGACGACGGAGAACAGGTCGTGCAGCACCGCGGCGTCGGTCACGGTGAGGCCGAGGTCGCGTCCCGCGCCGACGGCCGCGTCGACCGCGGCGGAGGTGCGGCGGGCGAGCTGCTGCGCTGTCAGGTGCTCGGTCACGAATCGATCATGCCACGGGCGCGCCGCCCAGCCGAGCGGGAATGCCGCGGCCGGGCAAGGCCGCCGCAGCCGGGCGGTGACCACGTCCAGCCGGGCAAGGCCGAGCTCGGCCGGGCAGGAGCCACGTCCGGCCGAGCGGGGTCGCGCTCAGCCGAGCAGGGCCAGCGCCTCGGCCGCGTCCTCGACCCGCCCCTGGGCCCGGAACAGGGTCAGGGCCCGCTGCCACGCCTCCCGGGCCTCCTCGGCACGCCCCACGGCGGCCAGCACGTCGCCGAAGTGGCGCAGCACGCTGGCCTCCTCGTAGGAGTTGTCCAGCTGCCGGTACAGCTCCAGGGCGTGTCGGTAACGCTCCACCGCGTCGGCGTCGCGGCCCTGCTGGTGGGCGATGTAGCCGAGGCTGTCCGAGGTCGCCGCCAACCCCTCGACGTGCCCCAGCTCCCGGTTGAGGGCCAGCGCCTCCAGGCAGTGCCGCTCGGCCCGCTCGTGGTCGCCGAGCTTGGCCAGCCGGTAGCCGACGTCGTTGAGGGACTCGGCGACGCGGATCGGGAGGTCCAGCTCGCGGAACAGGGCCAGCTGCGCCAGGGCGTGCTCCAGGGCGCCGGCCACGTCGCCCCGCCGTTCCATCGCCCACGCCATCGCCCGGTGCGCGGCGGCCCGGTCGTAGCCGTCCTCGACCAGCTCCAGCATCCGCCTCAGGTGGAGGTCGCCGTCGTCGAAGCGGCCGACGTCGGTGAGCGCCAGGCCGAGGAACCTGTGCGCGTTGACCCGCTTGACCCTGTCGTCGAGCGCGTCGGCCGCGGCCAGGGCGATCCGCCACACCTCGATGTCCTCGGCCGCGCGGCCCCGGCGCAGGTGGTAGTTCGTCAGGACCCACGCGAAGTGCCAGGCCACGTCGTGGCGGCCCCGGGCGGCGGCCAGGCGCTGCGCGTGCAGCACCGACTCGTACTCGGCGTCGAACCACTCCAGGGCGGCGGTCACGTCGTCGAGCCGCGCGGCCTCGCCCGCCGGTGCGGGGATCCGCGGCCGGTGCGGTTCGAGCAGGCGGTCGCCCGCGTGGGCGGTGGCGGCGCAGTAGCCGGTGAACCGGTCGAGGGCGGCGTCGGCGTCGGTCGGGGCGACCTCGGCGGCGTAGAGGCGCACCAGGTCGTGCATCCGGTACCGGCCCGCGCGGTGCTGCTGCACCAGGTGGGCGGTCTCCAGCTCGCGGAGCAGCCTGCGGGTGTCGGCGCGGCCGGTCAGCTCGACCGCGGCCCGCAGGCCCACGTCCGGCGCGGACACCAGCCCCAGCAGCCCGAACAGCTCGACCGCGCCCGGCGACAGGACCCTTGACGAGCAGGCGAACACCGTGCGCAGGTCGGAGCTGAGGTCGTCCAGCGCGTCGAGGCGGTGCTCGGCCAGCTCCTCGACCAGGCCCGCGAGCGGCAGGTCCGGCTGGGTGACCGCGCGGGCGGCGACGATGCTCAACGCCAGCGGCAGGCCGCCGCACAGCCGGATGAGCTGCCCGACCGCCTCGGCCTCCGCGTGGACGCGTTCCGCGCCGAGGCGGGAGGTGAGGAACACGTGGGCGTCGCGCTCGTCGAGCACGTCCAGCGCCACCGAGCGCGCGCCGTGGGCGGTGACCACGCCCAGCAGCTGCTGGCGGCTGGTGATCAGCACGGTGCAGCGGCCCGCGCCGGGCAGCAGCGGCGTGACCTGGGCGGTGTCGCGGGCGTTGTCCAGCACGACCAGCACCCGCCGGTCGGACAGCAGGCTGCGGTACAGGGCGGCCTGGGCGTCGAGGTCGGCGGGCGGGTCGTCGACGCCGAGCGCGCCGAGGAAGCCGCGCAGGGCGGTCTGCGGCGCCATCGGCTCGGCGCCCGGGTCGAAACCGCGCAGGTTGGCGTAGAGCTGGCCGTCCGGGAAGTCGTCGGCGTGCCGGTGGGCCCAGTGCAGCGCCAACGCGGTCTTGCCGATGCCGCCCACGCCGCCGATGGCCGTGATGACGACCGTGCCGGACGGTTCGGTGAGGTCGGCGATCTCCTTCTCGCGGCCGGTGAACCACGGCTGGGGCGCGGGGAGCTGGCGGGGCACGGCCCGGCGCGCGCCGGCGGTCCCGACGCCGACGCCGACACCGGTGCTGTCGCCGTCGCCGTCGAGGATGCGCAGGTGCAGGTCCCTCAGGCGCGGGTCCGGGTCGGCGCCCAGCTCGTCGGCGAGCCGGTGGCGCAGCTCGTCGTAGTGCCGCAGCGCCTCCGACGACCGCCCGGCGCGGTGCAGGGCCAGCATGAGCTGCCCGGCGACCCGCTCGTCCAGCGGGTGGGCCGCGGCGGCGGCGTGGAGGGAGGGCAGCAGGGCGGTGTGCCCGCCGAGCCGGAGGGCCACGTCGTTGCGGTCCAGCTCGGCGGCCGTGCGCTCGGCCAGGAGCGAGGCCCTGACCTCGGCGAACCACGGCGAGTCGAGGCCGTCGAGCGGGTCGCCGCGCCACCGGGCCAGCGCCCGGCCGTACCGCTCGGCGGCCTCCGCGTCGGGCGCGCCGCGCGCACCGGCCACCAGGTCGCGGAACTCGCGCAGGTCCACCCGGTCGGCGTCGAGCGCGTACCCGCCGGCGCCGCGCCGGATGGGGATGCCGGCGGCGCGCAGCTTCGACACGTACCCGTAGACGGTCTCGCGGGCCCGCAACGGCGGCCGCTCGCCCCACAGGCGGTCGACCAGCCGGTCCACCGGCACCGGCCGGCCCTCGTCGAGCAGCAGCGCGGCGAGGACCCCGCGCTGCCGGGTGTGACCGATGTCGAGGTCGACACCACCCACCTCCGCCCGGACGTCGCCGAGCAGCCCGAACTCCACGCGCAGCCCCCCTGAGCAGCCTGTTCAAGGATCATCCTAGGTCCGCACCCGATCGGCCGGACACGCTGCCCCCATGACAGCGGACAGGTGACGACGACCCGGCGGCGGTCCGCCGCGCGACCGGGTGCCGGGGGGCGGGGAACCGGGGGTGGCGCCCCGATCGGCTCGTGGCCGATCGGGGCGCCGCGTTCGAGGACCGGAGCGGCGGGGAGCGGACAGGGCCGGCGGGGACCGACGGGCGCCGGACAGGGACCGGCCCCGGCCGGCGAAGCGGTCCGGAAGTGGTTCGGTAGCGGCGGTCCCTAGCCTGACTCGGTGAGCAGACTCCTGACATCTGCGCTGGTCCTGGCCTTGATCGCGATACCGGTGCCCGCTTCGGCCAGTGGCGTGGGCGCCTCGCCCTCGTCCATCGGGGTCGAGCACGTGCTGTTCAAGGGCGGCACCGGCGGCTACGGGTGCTACCGCATCCCGGCGCTCGTGCGGACGGCCGACGACTCGCTGCTGGCGTTCGCCGAGGCGCGCGAGCCGCCCTCCTGCGCGGACCGCGGCGACATCGACGTCGTGGTGCGGCGCTCCACCAACGACGGCCGCACGTGGGGACCGGCGCGGGTCGTGCTGAGCGGGGTGCCCGGCGACCCGGAGAAGCCGTTCACCAGGGGCAACCCCGCGCCCGTCGTCGACCGGACCACCGGGCGGGTGTTCCTGCTGTCCACGTCGAACGAGGCGGTGCCGGGCGGCGCGCGGCTGCCCTGGGTGCAGCACAGCGACGACGACGGCCTGAGCTGGTCGCAGGCCCGGCAGGTCCCGGCGTCGTTCGACGGCACCACGCGCGGTTGGTTCGCCACCGGCCCCTCGCACGGCGTCCAGCTGCGCGACGGCCGGCTGGTGGTCGGCGCGCACCAGGCCGTGGGCGACGTCGTGCGGGCCGGGGTGCTCTACAGCCCGGACCACGGCGAGACCTGGCACGCGAGCGAAGCGCCGGACTCGTTCGTCGCGGACCGGGTGCGGCCCGGCGAGGTCTCCGTGGCCGAGCTGCCCAACGGCGACCTGTACCTGGCCGCGCGCAACGAGATCGCCACCGGCCACCACCGCGCCGGGGCCGTCAGCACCGACGGCGGCACGACCGCGACCGCCTTCACCGCCGTGCCGAGCCTGGTCACGCCGAACGTGCAGGGCGCGGTGCTGGCGCTGGGCAGCGGGGTCCTGCTGTTCTCCGGACCCTCGGACCCGGAGGACCGCGAGCTGATGCGCCTGCGGTACTCCACCGACGACGGCGCCACCTGGGCGCCCGGCGCGCTGGTCAACACCGGCCGCGCCGGCTACTCGGACCTCGCGGAGCTGGCCACCGGCGAGATCGGCCTGCTCTACGAGGGCGGTCGGGACTTCTCCGCCGACGAGATCCGGTTCAACCGGTTCACCACCCGGCAGGGGCAGGTCCCGGGCGGCACGAGCCCGGGTCCGAGCGCCGAGGCCACCCCCGCCGCAGGTCCGACCTCGCCCGACACCACGCCCCACGCCAACGACGCCCACGTGCGCGGTTCGGTCGGCGCGGGGCTCACCGGGCAGGCCGACGTGCCGTGGTCGCGGTCGCTGGACGTGGGCGAGGAGGACTTCGGCGTCGAGCTGTCGTTCCGGCACTCCGGTTCGACCGCCAACCAGGCCCTGTTCTGGGCTTACGGCCAGGGTTCGACCGCGCCGCAGGTGTGGGTGCGGCTCCAGCAGGGCCAGGTGGTGGCGTGGGCGCGGGGCGCGCGCGGCGCCGCCAACGTGGCCCTGGACGGCGCCTACGCCGACGGCGCCCGGCACCGGCTCACCCTCACCCGCGCCGGCGACCGGCTGACCCTCGCCGTCGACGGCGCCTCCGCCACCGCCACGGGCGTCGCGGGGCCGGTCACCGGCGGCCGCACCGGCATCAGGCTGGGCGCGCGGCTCGACGGGGCCGACCCGTTCTCCGGCACGATCGAGGACGTGGTGCTGCGCAAGGCGGGCGTCACCGTGCTGGACCTGCCGTTCGCGACCGTGGACGGCGCGGCGGCCCCGACCCGGACCCGCTCGCCCATCACCGACGACCTCAGCGGGCACTGCTCGGACGGCTCCCTGCTCGGCGGGCTCCGGGACGCGGTCGCCGGCCGGATCGGCAGCGACGCGCTCGCCGTGAACGACTCGTACCCCGGCGTCGAGGTGCCGCACACGCCCGCGATCGACGCCGGGACGCGGGACTTCGCGTTCTCCCTGTGGTTCCGCTACCAGGCCGGCACCGCGAACCACGCCCTGCTGTGGGCGAACGGGATGACCTCCGGCGGGCCGTCCGCGTGGGTGCGGGCCCAACCCGGCCAGGACCGGCTGCACGGGTGGGTGGAGACCGACGCGGGCCACGTCGCGGTCGCGCTCGACGACCCGTCGTCGGCCCGCGCGTTCGGCGACGGCGCGTGGCACGAGCTGGTGCTGCGGCGCGTGGGCGACCGGGTCGAGCTGGCCGTCGACGGCGGCGCGCCCGCCGTGGCCACGGGCCTGACCGGCTCGGTGTCCGGCGACCTCGGCGTGCGCGTCGGCTCGAAGCCCGACGGGTCCGACGTGCTCACCGGCGAGCTGGACGACGTGCGGCTGACCATCGCCGGCGAGCAGGTGCTGCGGTGGGGCTTCGAGTCCCAGAACACCCAGGCGCACGACGTGGTCCGCACCCCGCTCGGCCCCGCCACCGCCGACACCTCCGCGCACTGCCACCACTCGGCGGTGCGGGGCGGCGCGGCGACCACGGCGGGCGCGGTCGGGCGCGCGTTGGCGTTCGACGGCGTCGACGACTCGGTGCTGGTCCCCTACCAGCCGCTGCCCGGCGACTTCTCGATCGACTTCCGCGTGCGGTACGCGGCGGGCGGCGCCGACCAGGTGCTGGTGTGGGCCTACGGCGTCGGGTCGACCGAGCGTGCGCTGTGGCTGCGCGCCCAGCCGGGCAGGGACCGCCTGTACGCCTGGGTGCAGACCGACGCGGGCGCGGCGGCGGTCGCCGCGCCCGACGCCGACGCGTTCGGCGACGGCCGGTGGCACCACGTCGAGCTGAGGCGCGCCGGGGACACCCTGGAGCTGCTGGTGGACGGCACGGTCCGGGGTTCGGCGGAGGTGCGGGGCACGCTCACCCACGGCGACGCGTTCGCGGTGGACGGCATCCAGCTGGGCATGCGCCCCAACGGCGTCGAGCAGTTCAAGGGCGCGCTGGACGAGTTCCGCGTGCGGCGCGGCGGCGCGACGATCACGCACCTGCCGTTCGAGGTCGTGTCGCGGACGCCCTTCGCCCGGGGTTGAGCCCGGCGGGTGTCGGCGCGGGGACCCGCGCCGACACCCGGTCAGGCCTCGGCCGGCGCGGCCTGTTCGGCGCGCCGGACGAGGCCGGAGATGTGCTCGGCGATCACGGGCCACAGCTCTCGCGGCAGGTGGTGGCCCATGCCCTCCAGGACGACCAGCTCCGCGCCGGGCACGGCCGCCGCGGTGGCGCGCCCGCCGCCGATGTCGCACACGGGGTCGGCGGTGCCGTGCACCACCAGCGCGGGCACGCGCAGCGACCGCAGCCCCGGCGTGCGGTCGCCCGTCGCCACCACCGCGGTGCCCTGCCGTTGCAGGCCCAGCACGTCGTAGCCGCGGTCGTGGGTCCGCGCGGCCTGCTCGGCCGCCGCGTCCGCGTCGAACCCGAAGCCCCGCGACGCCACGGCCCGCTTGGCGCGCACCTGCCACTCGACGAACGCCTCCCGCTCCCGCGGCGGCGCGCCCAGGTCGGCGAACACGGAGAAGTCGGGTTCGCCCACGCCGGGCTCGCCGGTGGTGGACATCATCGAGGTGAGCGAGCGGACCCGGTGCGGGTGCTCGATCGCGACCACCTGGGCGATCATGCCGCCCATCGACGCGCCCACGACGTGCGCGCCGGCGATCCCGAGCACGTCGAGCAGCCCGACGGCGTCGGCCGCCATGTCCGACAGCGTGTAGGGCGCGGAGGAGGTGTCGCCGGCGCGGATCGCGGCGAAGTCCGGCACGGGCTCGTCGGGGAGGTGCGTCGACCGGCCGGCGTCGCGGTTGTCGAACCGGATCACCCGCAGGCCCCGGTCCACCAGTTCCCGGCAGAAGCCGTCCGGCCAGTCGATCAGCTGCGCGCCGCCGCCCATGATCAGCAGGACCGGCGGCGCGGCGGGGTCGCCGAGGTCCTCGTACGCGATCTCGATCTTGGACGGGCCGACGTCAAGCGCTCTCAGCTCCGGCATGGTGGCCAAGGTAATCGTTGGCACGCCCGGGAAAATCGGTCCGCGGTGCGATGTTTTCGCCCGCCGTTCCCGCTATGGTCGAAGTGTGGGAAGGGATTTTTCACCCCCTCCCGGAGGTGCCGGGGCGGACCGGCGGGAAGTCCACCGGCCCGCCCCGCCGCCCTCAGAGCCGGCGCTCCACGAACCTCGGCGTCCCGTTCGGGCTGCGGAAGGTCACCAGCCACGACTCGCCGTTGGCGTTGGTGACGGGCACCGCCGTGGGGTCGGTCGCCGCCGGGTCCGAGATGCCCTCGATCAGCCAGGCCCACTCGCCCCAGGTGTTGGTCCCGACCGCCGTCTCCCACACCCGGTGGACCTCGCCGTCCGCGCCCCGGACGACCACCGCGACGCGGCCCAGCGCCGGGTCCAGCACCGCCGACGGCGCGCCGGCCGCCACGACGCCGCCGCCGACCTCGTCCCACTCGCCCGGCCACGCGCCGCCGGCGTCCTGGAGCTTGGTCAGCACGGAACCCGAGGCGCCGCGCACGAACACCTGCGGCTGGTAGCCCGGCCGCACCACGACCGACGGCGTGCCCGACGAGCCCGCGCCGCCCAGGTTCGCCCACGCGGACAGCGAGCCGTCGTCGTGGAACAGCACGGTCCTCACCGCGCCCGCCCCGTCGAGGCCGACCACGCGCAGGCCGTCGCGGACCGCCACGACCGCCACCTGGCCGACCAGGTCCTGGTCGCCCAGGTTCCGCCAGAACGGCACCGAGCCCTTCTGCTGGTACACCCAGAGCCTGCCGTCGGCGTCGACCGCGAACTGCGCCGGCGTGCCGTCCGCGAGCTTCGCGGCGGTCGGCGCGGCGGCCGGCGAACCGCCGAGGTCGGTCCACGGGCCCCACGTCAGCGCGCCCGCCGCCGTCTGCGCGATCGCCCACACGTCACCGTCGCGGTTCTGCGCGGTCACCTGGATCCGGCCGTCCGCCAGCTGGACGACGGCGGGCTTGCCGGTGAACGCCTCGCTGCCCGAGATCACCGTCCACTGGATCGACCCGAAGTTGTCCACGTCCTGCTGGTGGCCGAAGACGACCCGGCCCGCGTTGTCGGTGTAGGCGTACTCCAGCGTGCCCACCCGCGCGCCCGCCACCGGGGCGGCCTGGAACGCGGTGGTCGCGCTGTCCCGCACCACCGGCACGGTCGGCAGCGGCCGCGCGAACCAGCCCTGGAGGTCCACGATCACGTGGGACGTGCCGGAGCTGCCGTTGCGGATGCGGATCCTGCCGTCCGTGCCGGGCGCCACCGACACCGAGTTGGTCCGCCGGCCCGCGCCGTGGTCGCCCACCGTCAGGCCCGGCTCGGGCTCGCCGACCGGCCACGCCTTGACGTAGCCGGGCTCCTCCGACGTCGTGGTGATCGACACCAGGGCCGCCGCGATGCCGCGCGTCGGCAGGCCGTGGGTGCCGCCGACCTGCACGTCGACGGTGGCGTTGGGCGCCACCGGCAGGCCCGCGCCCGCCGCCCTGGTGTTGAGCAGCCGCTTGCCCACCTCGCGGAACCCGCTGCCGGTGGTCGCCGACGCGGTGAAGTAGCCCTCCAGGTTCACCATGAGGTTGACGGGCGCGCCGCCGCGGTTGGTGAAGGTCACCTGGCCGTCCGCGGGCAGCTGCACGACCGCCGCCTGCTGCGTGGTGCCCTTCGCGTAGTTCATCACCGGCCGGGCGGTGCCGCCGGCGGGCGCGTAGGACAGCCAGCCGCCCTCGGTCGCGCTCGGCGTGGCCAGGTTGACGTACGCGGCGGTCGCGCCGGCCGGGATCGGGCCGCCGGTGAGGGTGACGGTGCGGCTGCCGCCCGCCGGCACGACGCCGGCGGCGGTGCCGAGGCCGGTGCGGGTGTCGACGGCGCGGGTGTGCTCGACCGGCACGTACCCGCCGCCCGTGGCGCCCTGCGAGGACTTGAAGTAGCCGTGCACCTCGACCACGACGTGCGCCTTGCCGGCCGCCTGGTAGACGGCGAGCTTGCCGTTCGCGCCGACCTCGACCGCGACGAACGCGGACAGGTCCTCGCCGGCCTGGGCGGCGACCGCGGTCGTGTCGGACCGCTTCTCGCCGTCCGGCGTCAGCACCAGCCACGTGTCGGCGCTCGGGTCGAGGATCGACGCGCGCGCCAGCACCGAGCCGACGCCGGTCGTCGGGATGCCGCCGACCCCGAGCACGGGCACCACCGTGGTGGTCTCCGCACCGCGCTGACCGGCCGCCGCGCCCGTGCCGTCCCGCGTGTCCAGCACCTCCGCGTCGTTCTTCAGCTGGACGTAGTCACCGCCACCGCCGGCCTCGTCCGCGCCGGCGTGCGGCGCGACCAGCATCGCGAGGGCCGCGGCGGCGATCGCCACCAGGCTCGCGCCGGATCTCTTGGGCACCTTGGTTCCTCTCATCTCTTCCACGCGTCCTTGATGGTGGAGCCGAGGCAGCCGATCGCCGCGACGGTCACCACCACCGAGGTCTTGGCGTTGGCCAGCCAGGCGGTGGCCGCACCGGTGGCCGCGTTCACGCCCAGGCACTGCTGGAGCGCCCGGCCCGGGTTCTCCCGGACATACCTGAGGGGGTTGGTCAGGTAGTTCTTGCGGAACAAGCCGCCTACGGTCTTGGCGCCCTCCCACGCGCCGCGGCCGGCTCCGGCGACACCCCGGCCGACCGCGCCCGCGCCGCGCGACACCTTGCCGCCGAGCCACTTCACGCCGGCGCCGACCTTCTGCAGCGCCTTTCCGCACTTGCCCGCGTTGTGCACCAGCACGTCCGCGTCGCCGGCCACCACGTGGAAGGTGTGCAGGGCGTCGACGGTGAGGTTGTGGACCGTGCGCTGCTCCGACCACGACCGCGTGCCGACCACGACGCCCTCGGACAGCCGCCGGCCGGGCTCCAGGTCGCGGGCCTCCACCCACTCCCCGTCGGCCAGGAACGGGTGGCCGCCGGTGGTGGTCAGGGTCGAGGTGGCGCCGTCGAGCGACACCGACACCTCGACCATCTCCTTGACGCCCGTGTTGGTGATCACGTCGGTCACCGCGTATGAGCCGGTGCGGCCGGTGGTCGGGTCGGTCGCCGCGACCTCGTCGCCGAGGCGCACCTCGCCGATGGGTTTGGTGGAGCCGTCGCCCATGCGCACGGCCGTGTCGCCGGCGAAGCTGTTGCCCGCGACCACCGCGCAGGCGGCCCCGACGACGTCGTCGGCGTACTTGGCGCTCCTGACCGCGCGCACCGCGCCCACGCCGATCGGGCCGCCGAACAGCGACGCCACCGACACCACGGACCAGGCGCAGCCCGCGACGTCGCCCCGGGTGAGGCACTTCTTGCCGTCGTTGTAGCCGGAGGCCTCGGCCGCCCCGGCCAGCACGCCCTTGCCGATGTTCCGCCAGCCGGGCCACTTCCAGGTGGACCCGCCGCCGCCGGAGTTCGACTTGGCCGCCGCGGACGTGTCCCGCACGGGGTTGCCCGCCTTGCTCACCGCGGCCTGGTAGACCCGGTCGGTGCCGCGCTTGGCGTCGGCCACGACGTCGCGGCTGGCGCCCACCGTGCCCGCGGGCGCCTTGGGGTTGGACGACACGGTCTTCGGCATGGTCAGCACCGGGGTGCGCGCCGCGCCGCCGACCGTCCTGGGCACGTGCCGGGCCGAGTGCTCCGCCGCCGCCCTGGCGCGTGCGGTGACCCGCTTCTTGCGCTCGTGCTCGGCGCGGCGCGCCGCCTCGGCGTCGTAGCACGCGCCGCAGCTGCCCCTCGCCCCCGGACCGCGGTAGGCGGGGCCGGGCGCGTACGACGGGTAGGTGGTGCGGGGCAGCGAGGACTTCTTCTTCTTGCCGGAGAACCGGTCGGCCTGGGCGCTGATCGCCGAGGCGAGCGACGAGCTGTAGTCGCACACGAAGAAGACCAGCACGCAGTCGACGGTGACCACGCTGGTGGACGAGTCGTCATCGTCGTCGGACCGGTTCCACGGCCACGACCAGTGCCCGTCCGGGTCGACCTGGCCGAGCGGGTCGCCCGCGCCGTAGGTGTAGCGGTTGGCGCGGATCGCGTCGCCGCCCTGGAACGGGATGTCGTCGCGCGAGGTGAACCCGCCGGCGCCCGGGTCGTACCAGCGGGCGCCCATGTCGACCTGCCCGGTCTCCGGGTCGGTCCAGTCGCCCTGGTAGCCGAGCGGGCCGGTGTCGCCGGTGCGCGCGGTGACCAGGCCGAACGGGTCGTAGGCGGTGCGGTCGGTCAGGTCCTGGCCGTCCGGGGCGAACGCGCCGACCACGTCGCCGTGGCCGTTGGCGACCGGGACGCGCCGCACGTCGCCGCGGCCGGTGGCCAGCAGCTCGTCGCCGGGACCGCGGGCGAAGGTGGCCGCGCCGTCGGAGACGACCTGGTCGCCCTGGCCCGCGTAGGTGAACGCGGCGCCGTCGCGGGTGGCGACCCGGTCCAGGCCGTCGTAGGTGTAGCTCTGGCCCGCCGCGCCGACCAGGCGGTCGAACGCGTCGAACGCGAACCGCTCGGTGTGCCCGGAGCTGGTGCGGCTCGCCAGGGCTCCGCGGGCGCTGTGGGTGTAGGTGTAGTCGCCGTCGGACAGCAGGCGGTTGCGCTCGTCGTAGGTCGAGGTCTTCGCGCCCGCCCTGGTGCGGTTGCCCGCCGCGTCCCACTCGTACTCGGTGGTCGCGCCGCCGGTGGTGGCGCGGCGCAGCCTGCCCAGCGCGTCGTAGGCGTAGGTCGACTCGACGCCGTTCTCGGTCTTGGCGGTGATCAGGTCGGTGTCGTCGAACCCGTGGGTGGTGGACGCGATGACCTGGCCGGACGCGTTGGTGAGCACGTCCGAGACCTGGCGGCCGTGGTCGTCGTAGCCGTAGGCGCGGGTGCGGCCCGCGCCGTAGCCGATGGTCTTCACCGCGCCGGCCGAGTCGTAGCCGTAGGTGCGGGTGACGCCCGCCAGGCCCTCGGCGACGGTGTTCAGCCTGCCCTTCGAGTAGGTGAAGGTCGCGGTGCCGGCGGCGTCGCGCCTGGTCAGCGGGTTGTCGTCGGCGTCGTAGGTGAACTCCGCCGCGCCGCCCGGCCCCGCCGTGGTGAGCAGGTTGCCGCGGTCGTCGTAGGTGTAGGTGTCGTCGTTGACCCGGACCTGCCTGCCGACGAGGTCGTAGGCGATGCCGCGGGCGGCGGTGGGCCGCTCGGCGCCCGTGCCGGTCTCGGCGACGAGCTGGTTCGCCGCGTCGTAGGTGCGGGTGCGCACCACGCCGCCGGGCGCGGTCAGCTCCACCTCGTTGCCGGCCGCGTCGTACTCGGAGGTCCACGTCCGGTCGTCCGGGTGGGCGGCGGTCGACGGCTCGACCACCTCCTCCACCAGGCCCCACGGGTTGTAGGTGGTGGTCGTGCGGTGGCCGCGCGCGTCGGTGACCCGGGTGAGGTTGCCCGCGGCGTCGTAGCCGAACTCCTGCGTCACGCCCCCCGGCTCGACCTGCTTGACCAGGCGGTCGCCCGCGTCGAACTCGAAGGTCGTGGTGTGCTGCTCGGCGTCGGTGACGCTGGTGGTGTTGCCGGCGGGGTCGTGGCCGAACGCGGTGGTGCGCAGCACCGAGCCGTCCGGCTTCAGCTCCGAGACCGCGACCCGGTCGCCGAACAGGTCGTAGGCCGTGCGCGTGGTGCGGCCGAGGCCGTCGGTGACGCGCACCTCGTTGCCCGCCTGGTCGTAGCCGAAGCGCGTCCGCACGCCCGCCGGGTCGGTCTCCTCGACCAACCGGCCCAGGGTGTCGTGGGCGTGGGAGGTGGTCGCGCCGGTCGCGGTGACGGCCGAGGTGACGTCGCCCCGGTCGTCGTAGCGCCGCCACGAGGTGAACGTGCCGGTGGTGGGCTTGCGCTCGTACCGGGTCGAGGTGATCTCGCGGTCGAGGTCGTCGTAGGTGGACTCGGTGCGGCCGCCGTCCGGCGCGGTGACCGACAGGACCCGGTCCGACCGGGTGTGCGTGAAGCGCCAGGTCGCGCGGCCGGCGCTCGCCGGCTCGTCCCGGGTGACCAGCCGGTCCAGCTGGTCGTAGGCGTACCGGGTGGCGTTGCCCCGGGCGTCCACCACCTCGGTCGGGTTGCCGTTGCCGTCGTAGGAGGTCTTGACGACCGGGGTGAGGCCCCGGTGGGTCGGCGAGACCTCCTCGACGACGCGGCCGACGCGGTCGTAGGTGGTCCGGTGCGCGTGGCCCAGCTCGTCGGCCACCACCACCGGCTCGTCGAAGGTGTTGTAGCCGGTGCGGGTGGTCGGGTTGGCGGTCGTGGCCGGGCCGCCGCCGCGCTCCACCGCCACGGCCGCGCCCGATCCCGACACCTGCCTGCCCAGCTCGTCGAAGGCGTAGGTGGTGGTGCTGCCGCGCGGGTCGGTCACCGAGGTCTGGTGGCCGCGCCGGTCGTAGGTGAAGGTGGTGGTGCGGTTCGTCGTGCCGTCGGTGACGGTCTCCTCCACCACGTTGCCCGCGTCGTCGTGCCGGTAGGTCACGGTCTCCGGTGTGGTGGACACCTCCCACGGCACGTTCGACGCCTTGCCGCCGGTCGTGGTGCGGGTGATGTTGTCGCCGCCGTCGTAGGCGTAGGTGGTGGTGCGGCGCAGGCCCGCCGGGTCCACCACGGCGGTGGCCAACCGGCCGAGCCGGTCGTGGGTGTGCTCGACGACCGTCGCGCCGTTGTCGGTGACCTGGCGGACCAGGTTGCCCGCCCCGTCGTAGGTGTTGTCCTCCAGCACGAAGTCGCGCTTGCTGCCGTCGGGGTCGCGGAAGTCCTTGAGCACCTTGCGGCGCGTCAGGCCGTCGTCCCAGTGCTCCAGCTCCGTGCGGCGGCCCATGGCGTCGGTCTCGCTCACCAGGCGGCCCGCGAAGTCGTAGGAGTACGCCTTGAGCAGCAGCTGCCCGTTCGCCGGCGACGGCGCGCCCGGCGGGTCGCCGCGCCAGTCGCGCACGCGCACCTCGGCCAGGTCGCCGCGGCTGGTCCAGGCGTAGTCGAACCGGTTGCCGTTCGGGTCGGTCTTCGAGGTGACCAGGCCGAACGCGTCGTGCTCGTAGGAGGTCTCGTGGCCCTCGGCGTCGGTGACGCGCACCAGCCGGTTGTGGCCGTCGTAGTCGTGCACCGTGACGCGGGGCGCGTCGTTGCCGCGGGTGTCGGCCTCCTCGACCCGGACGGTGTTGCCGTCCGCGTCGTAGGTGCGGGTGGTGCGCCGCTGGTGCTCGACGCCGGTGACCGCGTCGGTGGTGACCGGGCCGGTCGTGGTCAGCAGCCGCGACATGGCGTCGTAGGTGTAGGTGGTGACGACACCGGCGGGGAAGCTGTCGGAGATCTCCTTGGTGGAGGCGACGCGGCCCAGGTCGTCGTAGGTGTGCTCGGTGACCAGGCCGCCGGGGTGCGTGGTGCGGGCCAGGTCGCCGTTGTCGTAGTAGTCGTAGCGGGTCGTCTTGCCGCGGGCGTCCACTGTGGACGCGATGAGCGCGGCCGGTGGCGCGCCGCCGTTGACGGCCGCCTCCGCGCCGGTGGTGTAGGCGTGCTTGACGAAGCTGCCGTCCGGCGCGGTCTCCTGGAGCACCTGGCCGGTCGGGTGGTAGCCGAACGTGGTCCGGTAGGTGGTGTCGGTCGCGCTCGCCGACCGGCCGTCGCGGGACTCCAGCGGCAGGAAGTTGCGCGGGTCCTGCTCGTTGGTGACGGTCGTCGGGTACGTGTCGTAGCTGGTGTGGCACTCGGTCGAGGTGCGGCAGGTCCTGCGGGACGTGATGTTGCCGCGCGCGTCGTAGCCCAGGGCGACGGTGTCGCCGTTCTCGTCGGTGACCACGGTCAACTGGCCGTTGTCGTCGTAGGTGAACGACCGGATGGCCATGCCCTCCGCGCCGTACCGGACGAACACCGGGCCGCCGGCGCCGTCGGGGATGGCGGTGCAGAACGCCGGGTCGGCCGGGTCGGGCTTGGCGCAGGTCTCGGTGGGCGGCGCCGGGGTCGAGGTGGGCTCGCCCGGCGCGTCCTCCGGCCGCGCCTCCAGGCCCAAGGGCTGCCCGAGGCGCAGCAGCCAGCCGCCCAGCGCGTCGTACTCGTACAGGCTGGGCCGGTTCGCCGGGTCCAGCACCTCGACCGTGCGGCGCAGGTCGTCGTCACCGCCGTGGACGGCGGGCGGGCCGACGCGCCAGGTGCCGCCGTTGCCGTCGGTGTGCTCCCGCACCCGGTCGAGGGTGGTGTCGTAGGTGGTGCTCGCGGCCGTCTTGCCGCTGGGCAGGGTGATCCCGGTCAGCTGGTCGGCGGGGTTGTTCGCGGCGCGGTGCGCGGCGACCGAGGCCGCGCCGAGCGGGCCCGGGTAGACCGCGACCTCGTCGATCACGCCCGCGAAGTGGCGCTGCGGGGTGCTGCCCCACGCGGGCCACGTGCCGGTGGCGTGGGCGGCGCCGACCTGGTTGAACGTCAGCCCCTCGTGGTCGACGGCCCTGCCGGTCAGCTCGCCGACCTTCGCGCCGTCCAGGTAGAGCGCCTGGGCGCCGCCGGAGGCGCTGAGCACCACGTGGTGCCACCTGCCGTCGTTGACCAGCGCGGCGCTGGTGATCGGGGACGCCGCACCGGTGGCGAACTGGCCGCGCAGCCTGCCGTCCGTGCCGACGTAGAGGACCGGCGCGCCGGCCGTCGGCGAGGAGCCGAGGGCCTTGTCCTGGTAGCCGAGCAGCGGTCCGCCCGAGCCGGTCACCGACGACTTGAACCACAGCTCCACCGCGCCGTCGCGGTTCTTCTTCAGCGCGCCCTTGGGCAGGTCGACCGACGAGGTCGTGCCGTTGAAGGACGCGGCGGTGTCGGTGGTGTTCACGCCGGCCGTGCCGAGGGTGACGTTCCGGTAGGCGCCCGCGTCCTCACCCAGGTTGACCGCGACCTGGCTGGCCGCCGCCGTGCCGTCCGGCTCGCCCAGCCGCCAGTACGACTCGGGGCGCGAGTCCAGCACGCTGGTGCGGTAGTGCGAGCCGGTGGCGTACCGGTAGGTGGTGCAGCCGAGGCCGCAGGCGCTGGTGAGCAGGTCGCCGGTGTAGGCGTAGGTCCAGGTGGTCCCGTCGGCCTTGACGCTCGTGACGCGGTTGCCGGTCCAGCCGAACGTGAGGTGCCGGCCCGAGGTGTTGGTCTGGCTGTTGGACACCTGGGCCTTGAGCAGCCTGCCGGTGCCGGTGTCGTAGGTCAGCACGACCGACCGGTTGGCGCTGTCGGTGATCCGCGTCAGGCGGCCGTTGGGGGAGAACTGGTAGGTGGCGCCGGACAGGTCCAGCAGCTTCCAGCCGGCGCTCTCGGCGGTCAGCCGGGCGACCCGGCCGAACGGCGCGGCGAAGGTGCCGTCGGTGTTGCGGCCGAACCGGACCTGCCTGCCGTCCGGGTAGGTGACCACGACGTTGCCGGAACCGTCGTCGTCCGGCGTGACCTTCATGTCGTACCGGGTGGACCACCCCGGGCCGAACATGCCGTCACGGCGCGGGTCCAGGCTGTTGTAGGTGCGGACCAGGCGCAGCTCGGGGCCCGCGGTGGTGATCGAGGCATCCACGGCGGCGGTGGACCAGTTGCCCGTCTGCGGGTCGAACTCCTGGTCCTCCGTGCCGTAGGGGCCGCCGGTCAGGCGCGAGGTGATCTCCGGCTGCGGGACGCTGGTCAGGACCGTCGACCAGGGTGAGGCGACCTCGTTGTTGGCGTCCTTGACGTGGGCGCGCCAGTCGTAGGCCTTGCTCCACTTCAACGCGGGCGGCGTCCAGGCGGTCCTGGCCTGGTAGCCGGAGTTGACGCAGTTGACCTGCTTGCCGGCGGCGTCGCGCTCGCAGACCTCGAACTTGAACTGCACGGTCACCGACGGCGGAGCGTCGACGTCCAGGGCGCGGGCCCACAGCTGCGGGGTGAGCGTGGACGCCTGGTAGCCGTTCGGCGGGTGCAGCTCCTGCACCACCGGCGGGACGTCGAAGACCTCCAGCACGACCCGGCCCGGCGGGACCTGGTGGTCGGTGAAGACCGGGCCGCCGGTCCTGACCATGGTGAAGTCGAGGAAGTACCTGCCCGGCGGCAGGGCCTTGATCGTGGCGTCGAGCGTGACGCGGGCGTTGCGGGCGACCGCGCCGGGCAGGGTGGCGGCGCGCTGCTGGGTGATCGACCTGCCGGTCTTGGCGTCGTAGGCGCGGTAGGCCAGGTAGTGGCCGCCCGGCGACCACGCCTCGGCGCTCCTGTTGGTGACCGCGATCTTGACCTTGCCGTCCTGGTTCTGGAGCACCGGCGGGTTCGGGACCGGGTCGGCCAGCGAGTACGTCGCGTTGTACGGGCTGTGCGTGACGTAGAGGCGGGGCGGGTTCGCGGTCGCGGGGCCGGTGAACTTCTTGCCCGTCCCGGCGCCGGAGGCGCGCAGCGAGAGGCCGTTGTTCGCCTGCTCGCCGTCGACCCAGCGCTGCACCAGGTCCCGGCCGCCGCCACCGAGGTTGATCAGCTCGCCCGCGGTGGGGCAGGCGGAGGAGGACTGGCCGAGCGCCACGTGGCCGTGGGCGAAGGACCGCTCGGCGAGGCGGCCGCCGGTGGCCGGGCCCGGGTAGTCGTAGTCGCCGGTGGACGACCAGCTCTGCGTGACCGGGTGCACGGTGACCGGGCGGGGCCGGCACGAGTCGGCGTCGTAGTTCACCAGCCACAGCTGGGCGCCGAAGATCGTGTGGTGCCGGAGCCGGTCGACCAGCGAGCCGAAGCGCAGGTAGGACGCGGCGTCGTCGCCGACCACGAGGGTGTTGCCGCCCGGCGAGGACGAGGAGCCCTGGACGCGCATGCTGCTGTCGGCGGCCTCGCCGGTGACCGGGAGCTGGACGGTGGGGTCGACGGCCACGGGGTGCACGGCGGTGGCCAGCCACTCCCGGTCCAGCGCGACCTTGAGCGCCGGGCGGCCGTCGTGGCCGGTCAGGGCGTAGGTGACGCCGGTCGAGCGCGTGCCGGCCGCGTCCACCATGTCGCCCGGCGGGATGACGGCGCGGGTGGTGGGGCCGTCCTTGAGCAGGACCTGGCCGTCCTCGACGTGCGCGGTGAGGCCCTTGAGGACGAGGGGGAAGGTGAACTCGGTCGGCGCGCCCGGCCCGGTGAGCACCAGGGTCTCCTTCACCCCGCCCGCCCGCGACTCCAGCTCCAGGTCCACCTTCGGCTGAACCCCGGCGTAGGTGACCGTGGCGCCGTCCACCCGGCCCTCGACCGGGGCCGCACCCGCCAGCCCGTAGGCCACCTCGTGCCCGCCGTCGACGACGAACCTGGCCAGCTCGGCCGCGTCGGCCCGGCGGGCGACCCGGACGTCGACCTCGTCGGCGGCGTTGTGCCAGCCGTCCTCCGCGGGCACCAGCTCGGGCCGGATCGCCTTCCACTCGTCGCCGTCGCGGTAGTTGACCGGCGTGGGCGAGAACTCGGTGGTCTCGGTCCCGTCGGCGTTGGCGTAGGCGTTCTCGTGCCGCGTCCTCGCCTCGACCTTCTCCCGGCTCTTCCCCTTCTCGAACCCGACCGGCTCCGCCACCGCCACCTCCTCCACCGAGGCGGCGTTGCGCGGCTGCGACTCCCACTCGACCTTCGGGTAGCGCGACCTCAACGAGGCGGGCACCGTCCCGTTGCCGGCCTCGCCCTCCAGGTGACCGGCCCCGGCCTCGGCCGCGCCCCACACCTGCCCCGGCCCGGCCTGCGCCACCGGGTCCGCGGCGAACCCCCCGGACCGCCCCCACCCGTTGACCGCGTCACCACCGCTGGTGGCGACCAGCGCCACCACCACCGCGAGGGCAACCCCCTTGACCGGCCCCGCCGCCCACAACACCCCCAGCAACCCGGCCCTGTTGCGCACACGCGACGACATACCGCTCCCCCGGTCAACTCAGCAGGCCGCCGGCGACGCTAAACACCCCCACTTCCCACCCACTCCCCCTCCACTCCCCTTCCCCCTCGCGAGTCGTACCTCCAGAACGCGCGAGTCGTACGTTCAGGACCATCGAGTTCAACGCTCAGGACCGGCGAGTCAGCCGCATGGGGGTACGCGAATGTAGAACTCGGGGGTCCGGAACGTACGACACGGTGGACCTGAACGTACGACTCGCGAAGTTTTGGAGGACACGCGCGGTTAGGCGGGGTGGGGGTGTTGGGCCTCGGTCAGTTGCCAGGGGGTGCCCCAGTGGTGGGCCAGGGTCAGGGCGTCGCGGTGGTGGGTGGCGGCCGCGGCGGTGTCGCCGGCGGCGGCTCGGGCGTGGCCCAGGGCGATCAGGGCGTTGATCTCGGTTTCGCGGTTGTGCTCGCGGCGGGCGACGGCCAGGGCGTGTTCGGCGTGGGTGCTCGCGGCGGTCGGGTCGCCCTCGGCCGCGTCCAGGCGGCTCAGGACCACCAGGGCCGACGCCTCGCCGTAGGGGTTGCCCAGGTCCCGGTGCAGGGCGCAGGCGGCCGTGGCGTGGGACCTCGCGGTGACCAGGTCGCCCCGCGCCAGGAAGAGCTGGCCCAGGTTCACGCGGGCCACGGCTTCGCCCCAGCGCGAGTCGTCCTCGACGGCCAGGGCCAGGGCCAGGTCCAGGTGGGTCTCGGCGGTGTCCAGCCGGTCCAGCAGGCGGTGCACGAAGCCCAGGTTGTTGTGGGCCATCATCTCGTCGGTGCGCGTGCCCGCGCCGAGGGTTCGGGTGAACATGGCGCGCGCCTCGGTGAACCGGCCGGCCGCGAGGAGGGCGATGCCGAGGCTGTTGGCGGTGGCCGCCTCGCCCTCCGGCCAGTCCGCGTCCCGGTGCGCCGCCAGGGCGGCTTCCAGGTGGCCGATCGCCTCGTCGCGCCGGCCCAGGTGCACGCACGCCGCGCCGATGCCCCGCAGGACCAGCGCCTCCACGCGCGGCACGCCGCGAGCCGCCTCCAGCACCGGGAACGCCACCTCCAGCCACTCCGCCCGCAGGCCCCGGTGCAGGAACACCGAGCGGATCACGTCCGCCAGGTGCCACGCCTCCGGGTACGGGCCCCGGATCGCGGCCTGCCGCAGCACGGCGGTCAGGTTCCGGTGCTCGGCCGCCAACCACGCCACTGCGGAGGAGGCGGAAGGGAAGGAAGGGGGAGGCGAGGAAGGGGAGGTGGGGAGGGAGGAGGTGGGCTGGGGTGGGGGTTCCGGTAGGCGCAGGGGGCGGCGGCTGAAGTGGCGGTCCACGGCGTCGGTGGCGGTCAGGTGGTAGGAGACCAGGCGGGGCCAGGCGGCCGGGTCCGGTGTCAGGGTTCGGGCGTGGTCGCGGACCAGGTCGTGGAAGCGGTAGCGGCCCGGGGTGTGCTGCTCGACCAGGTGCGCGGCGGCCAGGCGGTTGAGGAGGCGGGTGGCTTCCGGGACCGGGGTGTCCAGCAGGGCGGCGGCCACGGGTGGGGTGAAGTCGGCGCCCGGGACCAGGCCCAGCAGGCGGAACAGGCGTTGTTGCGGCGCGGGCAGCGCCTGGTAGGAGACGTCGAACGCGCGGGTCAGGGCGCTCTCGTCCGCGCCGTCCACGGTGAGGCCGGCCAGGGGGTCGGCGCGCAGTTCGGCCACCAGGGCGGTGACGTGCGGCTCCGGGGCGGTCTGGAGGTTGGCCGCCGCGATGCGCAGGGCCAGCGGCAGGTGGCCGCACAGGTCGGCCAGTTCGTCCAGGCAGGTCGAGGCGGGCAGGCGCAGGACGGTGGACAGGAGCGCGCGGGAGTCGCCGGCGGGCAGGACGCCCAGGGACAGGGTGCGCGCGCCGGCGCGGACGGCCACGTCGCCCAGGCGGTGGCGGCTGGTCACCAGGACCACGCCGGACGGCGGCAGCAGCGGCAGCACCTGGTCGGCGTCCCGCGCGTTGTCCAGCAGCACCAGCGCCCGGCGGTCGGCCAGGGCGGTGCGGTAGAGGGCGGCCAGTTCGTCCACATCGGACGGCAGGCGCCGGTGGCCCAGGGAGCGCAGCAGTTGCGCCAGGGCGGCGGCGGGCGGCACGGGCTCGTGGTCGGCGTCGAAGCCGCGCAGGTCCAGGTAGAGCTGGCCGTCCGGGAAGCGGTCGCGGGCGCCGCGCGCCCAGTGCACGGCCAGGGCGGTCTTGCCGACGCCCGCCGGGCCGGTCACCACCCAGGGGCCCGGTTCGTCCAGGCGGGACAGTTCCGCCGCGCGGCCGGTGAAGGCCGGCACGTCGTGCGGCAGCTGGGCGGGGCGGGCGGCGGTGGGCTCGTCGGGGGCGGGCCCGTCGCCCCGCAGCACCTGGACGTGCAGGTCCTGGAGGGTGCGGCCGGGTTCGATGCCGAGTTCCTCGGTGAACCTGCGGCGCGTGCCGGCGTACGCGGCGAGCGCCTCGGACGTGCGGCCAGAGCGGTGCAGGGCGAGGATCAGCGCGGCCTGGAGGCGTTCCCGGAACGGGTGCTCCTCGCCCGCGCGGCGCAGCTCGTCGATGACGGCCGCGTGCCGCCCGGCGCGCAGCTCGGCGTCGAACAGGTCCTCCAGGACGGCCGGGAGGCGCTCCTCCAGGGACCCGGCCTCGCGGTCGACCAGCGCCTCGGCGACGCCGCCGAGCACCGGCCCCTCCCACAGGGCGAGGGCCGCGCGCAGGCGGGCCACGCCCTCGTCGAGCCCGCCACCGGCCAGGTCGGCGCGGGCCGCCGCGACCTCGTCGGTGAACACCTGGAGGTCGAGCCGGCCCGGTTCGACCCGGATGAGGTAGCCGGGCGACCGGCGCACGATGGCGTCACGGCCGAGGAGCTTGCGCAGCTCCCAGACGCGGACCTGGAGCCGGCCGCGCGCGCTCGTCGGCGGCTCGCCGACCCAGGCGGCGGCGATCAGCTGCTCCTCGGAGACCACCCGGTTCGCGTTGAGCAGCAGCGCGGCGAGCACGGCGCGCTGCTTGGGCCCGCCGAGCCGCACCGGTTCGCCGTCGAGGTGCGCGGTGACCGGGCCCAACACCCGGTAGCGCGCACCCCTTTCGACCACGACAACATGATGCCATCGAATTCGAGCATTTCTCGGAAAAAGTTCCGCCGATCACTACGAATAGGTGTACATCTTTTCTTCCACTCCCATTCAACCTCTGGTCATGTTTTGTTCACCACCAGGCGGGTGGACGCCGTGCCGAGCCCGGTCGGGCCCAGCAGGGATCGCAGCACGACGGGCGCCTGGGGCCGGTTGTGCTCTTCCAGGGCGTCCGGGCCGTAGCGGTAGGTCTTGAGGTGCCACTCGACGATGGCCGCCATCCAGTCCTGCAACTCGGCCGCGTACTTGAGCAGCGTGTCGCGCGCCGGCCGGTCCAGGTCGAACTCCTCGAACAGGGTGGGCAGCTCGACGTCCACGATGTGCTCGAACTGCTCCATCCGCGCGGTCTGGAGGTCGAGCACCACCTGGTAGGCGCGCTCGAAGTCGACGTCGAGGAAGTTGCGCACCACCAGCACGAGGTTGTGCACCTCGCCCTCGTACTGGATCTCCTTGCGGTAGGAGACCAGGTCGTTGACCATCCACCCGTAGTCGGCGGCGGTGTTCTCCATGCTCTGCACGGTCCGCGTCCGGTAGACCTCCGGCGGCACGGTGTTGCCGTGGCCGAACTTGGCCAGGCTCTTGGTCAGGTCCGAGCCGAACGTGGCGCGGCGCATCTCCACGTAGTCGACCGGGTCGGGGATCCGGTTCAGGTGCTGGTTGTGCAGCTCCCACAGCCACGCGTCGATCATCACCGACACGGCCCGCTTGAAGTCCGCGCGGTGGTGCGGCGGCATCGGGCCCGCGGTGCGGCGCCACAGGTCGGCCAGGCCGCGCTCCAGCGGGCTGACCGGGGGGATCGGCGCCTCGCCCTCCAGCGGCATGAGCTGCTTGAGGCGGTCGTTGAGGACCTTGGCGGCGGACAGGTCGGGGGTGCGGCCGAACACGTGCGGGTAGTAGTCGTCGCCGTAGGTGCCCCAGGCCAGCCAGTCCGAGGACAGGTCGAGCTGCTCACGGGTGGCGTCCGGGTCGATGCCCGCCGAGCACAGCGCGAAGTCGTAGCCGCGGAGCTTCTCCGCGGTCCAGATCCGCGGCACGTCGTCGTAGAAGCCCATGTCGCCGCACCACCGGACGTTGTGCTCCAGCGAGTCCCGCCAGTGCGGGTTGATCGTCACCGGGTAGGGCATGCGCATGTCCGGCCAGGAGTGCGGCGGCACCTGCTCGAACGGCACGTGGCCGAAGGCGCGCAGCCGCTGCGGCGCGGTGGCCAGGATCGAGCGGATGCCGCTGGTGCCCAGGCCGGTCGGCCCGCCGAGCAGCGGTGTGGTGACCGCGCCCTCGTTCATGTAGCGGCTGGAGCGGGCGTGCCACTCGTGGCCGCCGGACTGCCAGTCCTGGAGGCCCTTGACGTAGGCCAGCACCGCGAGCCGCCCGGCCGGGTCGACGCCGTGCTCGTCGAGCAGCGGCGGCACCTCGGTGAGCGCGGTGTGCTCGAACTGGTGCAGGCGGGAGGTGAGCAGGTCGTTGACCGCCTCGGCCGCCTCCTGCGTGGGCACGTCGAGGAACTTCTCCAGCACCAGCACGCCGTTGCTCAGCTCGCCCTCGTCGAGCACCTCGCGCTCGTAGGAGAACAGGTCGTTGCGCAGGTGGACGGCGTCGGCGAAGGTGTCGCGCAGCACGCCCATCGGCCGGGACAGCGCGATGCGGGCGGGCACCTCCATGCCGGTGACGTGCTCGACCAGGTTCGCCGACCACGGCGCGCCGCCCACCTTGCGGCGCATCTCGACGTACTCGACCGGGTTGGACAGGCGGCCCTCGGAGATGTTGAGCAGCTCCCACATCGACTCGTCGAGCAGGTGCTCCGTGTTCTCGGCGAACCGGTGCCTCCAGTCGGCCGAGTGGGCCGGGACGGTGCGCTCCCAGAGGTCCTTGAGGCCCTTCTCGACCGGGTTGGTCGGCTCCTCGGTGATCGGCCCCTCGACCGGCATGAACAGCGGCAGCCGGTCCAGGTACGCCTTCGCGCCGGCCAGGTCGGGGTTGCGCTTGTACAGCTCGACGAAGTGGTCGTCGAAGTAGAAGACCCAGACGTACCAGTCGGTGACCAGGTCCAGGTCGTCCGGCGTCGCGTCGGGGTGGGTGTAGGCGCAGAGCAGGGCGTAGTCGTGGGAGTCGAGGTCGTGCTCGGTCCAGATCACGGTGCCGTGCTGGGGGACGTCGATCATGTCCATCTCGTGCGCCCACGCCTTGGTGTGGGCGCGCGCGCGTTCGAGGTTGGGGTTCAGCCGCGCCGGGTGGGGCATGTAGAACTCCGGCAACTGGAACGGCTGCATCGGCGCGCGCCTCTCGTGTCGGTGTGGCGTACCCCGGTACGCAACCAGTGCGGGGGCGCCCCGGCCAAGCCCTCCGGGGGTTGATCCACACGTTCGAGCGCTCCTGTCCCCCGGCGGGCCCAACGCGGTGCTGCTCATGGTGTCCGCACTCCGCGTTGCGCGGTGCTCCGGCGCGGTAGGACGCACACTGGGGGTATGCCGCGCCTGGAACCGGTTGACGAGGAGTTCTTCACCACGGCGCCGCAGCGCCGCAGCCACGTGCTCGACCTGCCGGTCTCACCCGAACGTGTATGGCGGGGGTTGACGGCGTCCAACCCCCTGTGGTGGTGCCGGTTGCTGACGGTGGAGTACGCCTCGCCCCGCCCGTTCGGGGTGGGCGCGGTGCGCCGGGCGGCCGTGCTGGGCGTGCTGCGGCTGCACGAGCGCGCCTTCCGCTGGGAGGAGGGGCGGCGGCAGTCGTTCCGGGCGGACTCGGCGAACCTGCCGCTGTTCCGGCGGTTCGCCGAGGACCACCTGCTGGAGCCGGTGGCCGGCGGGTGCCGGTTCACGTGGACGTTCGCCTGGGAGCCCGCGGGGCGGCGGCACCTGGTGGAGCGGACGGCGGCGGTGTGCTCCGCGCTGGCGGCGGACACGCGGCGGCACTTCGACGGGCGACCGGTGACCGGTCGTAGGTCGATCGAACAGGGTTGATGTGCACGCGGCGTTACGAAAACGCCCGAAAAGTGCAGCAAGTCACGCTCACCCGGGGTAAGACGAGGCTTAGGTTAGGCTCCCCTTCATGCCCAAGGGAGACGCGCTGCTCGCCGGTGAGGACCTGGTCCTGGCGCACCACGACCGCACCGTCGTGGAAGGCGTCTCGCTGCGCCTGCGCGCCGGCGCGGTGACCGCCCTGGTCGGCCCGAACGGCTCGGGCAAGTCGACCGTGCTGCGCTCCCTGGCCCGCCTGCACAAGCCGCGCGGCGGGCAGGTCACGGTGCGCGACCGCGCCGTCTGGGGCCACGCCGCCCTGTCCGGCAAGGAGTTCGCCCGCAACGTCACCCTGCTCACCCAGCAGCGGCCCACCCCCTCGGGCGTCTCGGTGCGCGACGTCGTCTCCTACGGCCGCTACCCGTACCGCACGGGGTGGCGCGGCGTCGACCTGGAGGGCAACGCCGCCATCACCCGCGCCATGGAGCTGACGGGCGTCGCGCCGATGGCCGAGCGGGGCGTCGACGAGCTGTCCGGCGGCGAGCTCCAGCGCGTGTGGCTCGCGTCCTGCCTGGCCCAGCAGACCTCCGTGCTGCTGCTCGACGAGCCGACCAACCACCTGGACCTGCGCTACCAGGTCGAGGTCCTGGACGTGGTCCGCGACCTGGCCGACGACCACGACGTGGCGGTCGGCGTCGTGCTGCACGACCTCGACCACGCCGCGACCGTCGCCGACGAGGTGGTGCTGCTGTCCGAGGGCCGGGTCGTCGCCGCCGGCGCGGTGCGCGACGTGCTGACCGGCGACCACCTCTCCCGCGCCTACGGCGTCACCGTGCACGTGGCCGACGACCCGGTGACCGGCGCGATCCACTGCCGCCCGCTCGGCAGGCACGCGCCCCGACCCGTCAGCTGACCCGAGAACCCCGAACCCGAACAAGCGAGAGGTGCTAGCCATGCGCTGGTCGACCCCTGCCCTCGTCGCGGCGGCCGTGCTGCTGTCCGCCTGCGGCACCACGGAGACGCCGTCGACGACCACCACCACCTCGGAGAGCGGCGACGGCCCGGTCACCGTGACCGACGCGCGCGGCAAGGAGGTCAAGCTCGACGCGCCCGCCCGGAAGGTCGTGGCGCTGGAGTGGGCCGAGGCCGAGATGGTCGCCTCGCTGGGCCTCATGCCCGTCGGCGTCGCCGACGTCGCCGGCTACCGGGCCTGGGACAAGGCCACCCCGCTGGACGACGCCGTCAAGGACGTCGGCACCCGCGCCGAGCCGAGCGTCGACTCGATCGTCGCGCTCGACCCCGACGTGGTGATCATGGCCCAGGGCCGCGACACCACGCTCGCGGAGCGCCTGGAGGAGTACGTCCCGGTGGTCGTCACCAAGGCCAGCGACGCGAGCCGCAACTTCGACCGCCTGCGCGAGGACCTGGGCACCATCGGCCAGGCCATCGGCAAGGCCACCGAGGCCGACACCCTGCTCGACGAGATGGACCAGGCGCTGGCCGACGGCAAGGAGGCCGTCGCCGACGCGGGCGCGGGCGGCACGCCGTTCGTCATGGCCGACGGCTGGATGGAGGGCAGCACCGTCACCATCCGCCCGTTCGGCAAGGGCTCGCTGGTCTCCGACACCGCCGAGGCGCTCGGCCTGGTCAACGCCTGGACCGGCGAGGTCGACGCGCAGTGGGGCCTGGGCTCGACCGACGTCGAGGGCATGACCGCGATCACCGACCCGAAGACCGTGCTGTTCTACAGCGCCTCCGAGGACGACGTGTTCACCACCGGCCTGGCGCAGAACCCGGTGTGGCAGCGGCTGCCGTTCGTGACCTCGGGCGAGGTCGTGAAGCTGGAGCCCGGCACGTGGACCTTCGGCGGGCCCAAGTCCGTCATGCGCGTCGCCGAGCAGTTCGTGAAGGCCGTCACCGCCTGATGTTCCGCGCCACCGCCGTGACGGCGGCGATCGTGGCGGCCATCGCCGCGCTCTCCGCCGTCCACCTCACCCAGGGCACCGCCGACACCGGCGTGCTCGACGTGCTGGCCGCCCTCGTGGGCGACGGCGACGCGCAGACCCTCGCGGTGCTGGAGGGTTCGCGCGTCCCCCGCCTGCTGACCGCCCTGCTGCTCGGCGTCGCCCTCGGCGTCGCGGGCGCGGGAATGCAGTCGGTGGCCCGAAACCCGCTGGCGTCACCGGACACGCTCGCCGTGAACGCGGGCGCGCACCTGGCCGTGGTGGCCGTCGCGGCGTTCGGGCTGAGCCTGCCCGTGCTGCTCGCCGGCGCGACGGCGTTCGCGGGCGGGCTCACCGCGGCGGTGGTCGTGCTGGGGCTGTCCGGCGGCGGGTCGACGAGCCCGCGGCTGGTGCTGGTGGGTTCGGCGGTGGCGTTGGCGCTCCAGTCGCTGACGATGCTGTTCCTGCTCGTCTTCGAGCAGGAGACGACCGGGCTGTTCGCCTGGGGCAGCGGCTCGCTGTCGGTCAGCGACCTGCGCACCACCGGGCAGGTGGCGCCGGTCGTGCTGGTCGCGGTGGTGGCGCTGGTGCTCATGGGCCGGTCGCTCGACGTCCTCGCCCTGGGCGACGACAACGCGACCGTGCTGGGCCTGAAGGTGCGGCGGACGCGGGTCGGCGCGGTGCTGCTGACCGTGGCGCTGACCGCCGCGGCGGTGAACGTGGCCGGGCCCGTCGGCTTCGTCGGGCTGAGCGCGCCGGTGATCACGCGGCTGCTCGCGCCGCACGTGCCCGGCCTGGGCAGGCACCGGCTGCTGCTGCCCGTGTCCGGCCTGGTCGGCGTGCTGATCGTGCTCGGCGCGGACGTGCTGCTGCGGGCCGTCATGGGCTCGGCCGCCGCGGTGCGGGTGCCGACCGGCGTGATGACCACGGTCCTCGGCGCGGTCGTGCTGGTGTGGCTGGCGCGGCGGAGCCGGTCGAGCGGCACGCCGCGGCAGGCGCCCGCCGGGCGGGTCGGGCCGGCCGGGACGCGGCGGCGGCTGGTGACCACCGGCGCGGTGCTCGCGGTGCTGGTGGTGGCCGCGCCGGTGGCGGGCCTGATGCTCGGCGACCGGGTCGTGCTGCTGGGCGACCTGGCGAACTGGGTGTCCGGGCGGACCGGGACCGCGCTGACGTTCGTGCTGGACCAGCGGCTGCCGCGGGTGCTGGCGGCGCTGGCCGCGGGCGCGGCGCTGGCCGTGTCCGGCTGCGGCATCCAGGCGGTGAGCCGCAACCCGCTGGCCGAACCGGGCCTGCTGGGCATCACCGCGGGCGCCGGGCTGGGCGCGATCACGTTGATCACGGTCGTGCCGGCGGCCGGCGCGTGGGCGGTCGCCGGCGCCGCCGGTGTCGGGGCGGTGCTGGCGTTCGCCCTGGTCTACGGGCTGGCGTGGCGGTCGGGGCTGGACTCCGACCGGTTGGTGGTCATCGGCATCGCGTCGTGGTCGGGCGGGATGGCGCTGATCACGCTGCTGATCGTGACGTCGGACCCGTGGAACACGGCGAAGGCCCTCACCTGGCTGTCCGGCTCCACCTACGGGCGGACGCCGGAGCAGGTCGTGCCGACCGCGCTGGCGCTGGCGCTGCTGACGCCGCTGCTGTGGGCGCGGCACCGCGAGCTGGACCTGCACAGCCTGGACGAGGACACCCCTCGCGTGCTGGGGATGCGGGTGGAGCGGTCGCGGCTGGTCGTGCTGGCGGGGGCGGGCGTGCTGGCGGCGACGGCCGTGTCGGCGATCGGCGTGGTGGCGTTCGTCGGCCTGGTCGCGCCGCACCTGGCGCGCTCCCTGGTCGGCGGGCGGCACCAGCGGGTGATCCCGGTGGCGATGGCCGTCGGCGCGGTGCTGGTGAGCCTCGCCGACACCATCGGGCGCACGGTGATCGCGCCGGCGCAGGTGCCGGCGGGGCTGGTGATCGCGCTGCTGGGCACGCCGTACTTCGTGCTGGTGCTGTGGAAGACGCGGGAGACGCGCGCCTGAGCGGACTAGGTTCTCCGCCGTGACCGAGCCGCCCGCCCCGCACGACGCCGACAACGGCGTCGACACCGCAACGGACACCGACACCGGCGTCGGGGCCGCCTACGACGCCGTCGCGACCCTCTACGCCGAGCTGTTCGGCGACGCGCTCGACACCAGGCCGCTGGAACGCGGGCTGCTGGCCGCGTTCGCCGAACTCGTGCGGGCCCACGGCGCCGGACCGGTCGCCGACGTCGGGTGCGGCCCCGGCCACCTGACGGCGCACCTGCACGCGCTGGGGTCGCCCGCCTTCGGCGTCGACCTGTCCCCCGCGATGGTCGCCCTGGCCCGCCGGGCGCACCCGCACCTGCGGTTCGACGAGGGGTCGATGACCGACCTGGACCTGGCCGACGGCGTCCTCGGCGGCGTCCTCGCGTCCTACTCCGCCATCCACACCCCACCGCCGCGCGTGCCGGCCGTGTTCGCCGAGTTCCGGCGCGTGCTGGCGCCCGGCGGCCACCTGCTGCTCGGCTTCTACGCCGGCGACGACCCGGAGCCCCGCGAGTTCGACCACAGGGTCGCGCCCGCCTACCGGTGGTCGCTCGACGCCCTCGCGGACCTGCTGCGCCGGGCCGGGTTCGCCGAGGTCGCCCGGCTGCGGCGCGAACCCCTCGACGGCGAGCGGTTCCACCAGGCCCACCTGCTGGTCCGCAAGTCCTGATCCCCGGTGTCCCCGAGCCCCCGCAGGGCTCGGTCCCGCCCGGTCCTCCCGCGCGGCGCGCATGCCTCGCCGTTGAGGCATGCGCCCCGATCAGGAGAGCTGCCGTTCCCGTTGGCCCAGCACCGCGCTGCGCTTGGCGAACGTGTACGCCGCGGAGACGAGCGTCATGTGGTGGTGCCAACCCCGGTACGACCGGCCTTCGAAGTCCAGCAGCCCGTAGTGCGCCCGCAGGTCCAGCAGGTCGCACGCGGTGCGATCGACGAGTGCCCCCAGTGAGATGACCTCCGCCGCGCGGAGGTCGGTGCGGTTGGTCAGCCACAGCTTGACGCGGCCACCCTGCCGCGAGGTGCCGACCAGCTGGAGCGCGGGCCCACCGCGCCGACCCGGGTCGACCGGCAGCCGCACCGGCACCGACACCGCCTGCGTGGCCCGGTGCTTGCCGTCCACGCCCGGCGCCCAGGTGACGACCTGCCGGTGCTTGATGTCCGCGCCCCGCAGGCAGTCCCGCGCCCGGACCAGGTTCGGTCCCCGCTGCGGCCCGAAACCGCTGTGGACGGCGGCGAGGTGCGGCCCCGGCACCAGCTCGAAGTTGTCCGGCACCTCGAAGACGAAGTCGGCCCCCAGTTCGGCGAGCTTCGCCATCAGCCGGTGCGCGCCCGCGGTGTGCCGCAGGTCACCGACCACGGGCGCGCGGGGGATGCCCCACTCCCCCACCTCCTCGACGAGGTCCAGCGCGTACCGCCACTCCGGCAGCGCCTCGACCGAGTCCGGGATGTACGCCCGGTTGCGACGGCGTTCGTCCTCGATCCACCGCCTGGTCAGCTGGATCCGCCAGTTCACCGGGATGCTCGCCGCCTCCCCGGCCAGGAAGAGCCCGGTGCCGAGCTGACAATTGATCGCACGACCCTCGCTCGGCACGAACCTGCGTTCCACGCCGACCGAGTGCTCCCCCCTTTTCGGAATCGTCGTGTCGGCGATCACCCACGCTCTCGGCGAGAGCAGCCCCTCAACTTCCTCCGCAATTCTGGAACGGACTTCCCGCCAGTCCCACGGGCTTTGATTTATGAATTGCTGGAGCGATTGCGAAACCGGTAATTCAAGAACCTCCTCGGCTATTCTGCGGACAGACTTCCGGCCATGCCCAAGCAGCAGCCCCCTGAGGTACACCTCAGCCCATCTGCGCTGGTCAGAGCGCGGTAGGGAGCTGAACTTGTCTTGCGCGAAGTGTGTCACCTCATCATTCTTGGCAAGCGAAAGAGCAGTGCGAAGACTGTCCTCGACCACCGTAGACCCCCGAAACTGTCACATGTCGTACTCAATCGATACTCCATATGGGCAACGCGTCCGGCAAGTCGCCCCCGGTCAAGCCGGGACGATCTCGTGAGGTCCGAAACGCAAGCGCTATCGTGGAATACTTATCCAGCGCCCGACCATGATCACCCTCCGTATAGGGGCGCATTGTGAGAGAGGTGCGCGTTCGCTATCGACATCCGCGTCAACAGGAAGAAGGCAGTTCCGGCGGTCGCCCTGCCGGACCCTGGCGATCACCCTCCGTAGCGGGCTCACAGGGCCAGTCGGTCTAGGACGACTTCGTACATCCGGGTGGAAACCAGTCACGGCCGGTTGCACGCAGCGTTATATAGTTGATCGATGAACGAAACCCGCCCCGCACGCCCCGCGGCGTGGAACCGGATCGACGACCGTTCCGAGTGAGCTGGGCTTTCGACCGGCGGGGCGCGCCGACATAACCACGTGTTGGTAAACAGTTGACGTTCAACCGATATACCCGGGTGGTGGTTCGCCGGCGCGCCCGCGCCTTTGTGAACGATTTCCCAAGCAGCCTTCAGACCAATTCGATCAGGCCGCCCGGTGGCCGATGGTGACCGCCTGGTCGAACCCGGCCAGTCGAATCACCTCCACCACCCCGGGGCTCGCGCCCACGACGATGATCGCCACCGACGGCGGCAGCTGCTGCTGGGCGAACGCCAGGGACCGCACGCCCGCCGAGGACATCGTCGCCAACCCCGTCAGGTCCAGCACCAGCCGGTCCAGCGGCCGCTGCGCGGCCTGCTCCACCAGCGACCGGAACACCGGCGCGGTGTCCGCGTCCAGCTCACCGGTCAGGTAGACGGTCCCGGTGCGGCCGTTGAACCCCAGGTACGCCTCGAAGCTCACCGCTGTCCTCCTCACTCCCCTGCCCACCGTTGGGCAGCGCCTCCACCACGACGACGGACTTGCCGGCCACCACGAGCGCCTCCCGCCCGCCGCCCTCGCCGGACCTGCCGGTGGCGGTGTCCACGGCCACGTGCCACGCCGTGCCCGCGGGCGCCGCCGGCAGCACCACCTCGGCCGCCGCCAGGTCGGTGTTCGCCACCACGAACACCGAGTCCACGCCCTCCTCGTGCAGCAGCACGGCCACCAGCCGCGAGTCCGCCGACCAGTCGGGCTCGAACGGCCGCGCGCCGTGCCAGCTCACCGCCGGGTACCGCCACCCCGGCACCGGCTCGCCGCCGGGGTGCTCGGCCCGCCGCAGCACGGGGTGGCGCGCGCGCAGCGCGGTCAGCGAGCGCACGAACGCGACCATGTCCCGGTTGCGCCCGGCCAGCTCCCAGTCCACCCAGGTGATGTCGTTGTCCTGGCAGTAGGCGTTGTTGTTGCCCCGCTGGGTGCGGCCGAACTCGTCACCGGCGAGCAGCATCGGCACGCCGTTGCTGACCATCAGCAGAGTCAGCGCGTTGCGCGCCTGCCGCTGCCGCAGCGCCAGCACGTCCGGGTCGTCCGTGGGGCCCTCGACGCCGCAGTTCCAGCTCTCGTTGGCGTCGTGGCCGTCCCGGTTGTCCTCGCCGTTGGCCTCGTTGTGCTTGTGGTCGTACGACACCAGGTCGGCGAGCGTGAACCCGTCGTGGCAGGTCACGAAGTTCACCGACGCGCCGGGGCCGCGACCGGCGTACAGGTCGGGCGAGCCGATCAGCCCGCCCGCCAGCTCGCCCGCGCTGCCCGGCCGCGCGACCAGGAACCGGCGCAGAGCGTCGCGGTAGCGCCCGTTCCACTCCATCCACCGGCCGTAGGCGGGGAACGACCCGACCTGGTACAGCCCGCCCGCGTCCCACGCCTCGGCGATCAGCTTGCGGTCGGCCAGCACCGGGTCGAGCGCCAGCGCCTCCAGCAGCGGCGGGTTCGGCAGCGGCCCGCCGTCGCGGCCCCGGGACAGGATGGAGGCCAGGTCGAACCGGAAGCCGTCCACCCGGTACTCCAGCGCCCAGTGCCGCAGGCTGTCCACGATCAGCTCGCGCACCACGGGGTGGTTGCAGTTGAGCGTGTTCCCGGTGCCGCTGAAGTTGTAGTAGTCGCCGTCCGGGGTCAGCAGGTAGTACACCGCGTTGTCCAGGCCCCGGAACGACTGCGTCGGCCCCCGGTGGTCGCCCTCGCCGGTGTGGTTGAACACCACGTCGAGGACCACCTCGATGCCCGCCGCGTGCAGGTCGCGCACCAGCTCCTTGAACTCGCGCGGCGAGCCGTAGGACGCCTTGGGCGCGAAGAACCCCACCGGGTGGTAGCCCCAGGTGTTGAGCCGCTCGGGCGCGCCGGGCACGTCGGTCTCGTCGAACTCGAACACCGGCATCAGCTCGACGCAGTTCACGCCCAGCTCGCGCAGGTGCGGCACCTTCTCCCGCAGGCCCGCGAACGTGCCGGGCGCGGCCACCCCCGACGACTCGTGCCGGGTGTAGCCGCGCACGTTCAGCTCGTAGACCACCAGGTCCTCGACCGGGAGGCCCGGCGCCCGGTCGTCGCCCCAGTCGAAGCCGTCCGGCCGCGCCACCGCCGACCGGTACCGGGGCCGCCGGCCCCACGCCTCGCCGCCGGGCAGCCGCCGGGCGCGCGGGTCGAGCAGCAGGTCGTCCCGGCCGTCCACGCGGTAGGCGTAGTGCACCAGGTCCGGGTCGAGGCCGACCACGGTCATCGCCCACACGTCGCCGACCCGGTAGTCCTCGGGGAAGGGCAGCTCGGCGACCTCGTCGCCGTGCTCGGGGTCCAGCAGCACCAGCGACAGCCGCCGCGCCGTGCCGGACGACACCGCGAACGCGATGCCGTCCGGCGTGGCGGTCGACCCCAGCGGCAGCGGGGGCGCGGGCGCCACCCGGAACCCGTCGACCCACCGCTCCGCCGTCGTCGCCCCGCTCACCGCGGTCATGACCCCTCCACCGGCGCCAGCCGCGCCTGCACGGTCACCGCCGAGGCGCTGTCGGGCAGCCGCACCGCCATCGCCACCGGGTCGAAGTCCCGGTACGGCTCGCCGTCCACCAGCACGCCCTCCAGCCGCACCCGGTCGGCCGGCAGCACGTCGGGCGCCACCCGCAGCAGCCGGTCGGGGAAGTCCGCGTCCGGGCGGGGCTTGAACCACAGGTCCAGCGGCTCGCCGCGGACCAGCAGCCCGGTGTAGACGGTGGCCAGGTAGCACAGCTCCGCCGCGTGGTACATCGACATGGAGTGGCTGCCCTTGAGCCGCTCGGTGCCCACCAGGTAGGGGATGCCGTTGTTGAGCACGTTGAAGTACACGCCGCCCTCGTCGTGGTCGAGGAAGAACGCGTTGTAGAACGCGGCCGCGTCCCGGCCGTGCTCCAGGAACTCCGCCGAGCGCCGGTGGCCGGCGAGCACCAGGTAGGCCAGGATCGCCTGCTCCTGCTGCCACCACGCCTTGCGGTCGTGCCACACGAAGTCGTGCGGCGGCTGCCGCTGCACCAGGTCGTACCAGCCGCCCCGCTGCCCGTCGCGGCCCACGTCCGGCATGGTGCGCGCGAGCGTGTCGGCCAGGCGCGCGTAGTCGTACTTGGCGCGCGCGGCGTTCATCCGGGTCAGGTTCCAGGCGATCTTGAGGTTGTGCCCGACCACCGCGCGGTCCTGCTGCCAGCCCCACTCGCGGTCCGGCGTCCAGTCGCCGTGGAAGCGCTCCTGCACGAACGGCGTGCCGCGGTCGGGGAAGTGCGCCACGACCATGTCGAAGGTGTGCTCCAACATGTCCAGGTGCCGCCGGTCGCCGGTCGCCAGGTACAGGTTGAACAGGTACGCGGGGGCGTGGTCGCCGACCGAGTTCCAGTTCTTGCGGGCCCGGTTGCGGCCCAGCGACGCGGCGTGCGGGCTGAGGTCCACCGGGTCGACGTGCGACCAGTAGCCGCCGCGCGCCGGGTCGGCGAAGAACCGCTCGAACAACCGCATCGTGCCGTCGATGTCGGCCTTGGTGGCCGGGTCGCCGGTGACGCGGTAGTTCTGCACCAGGCCGGCCAGCGCGTAGATCTGCTCGTAGGCGGGGATGGCGCGGCAGTCGTCGTCGAACTCGGAGGTGAACAGCTTGCGCTCGCGACCGCCGTCCACGTCGATGCCGTGGTACCAGTACGTGACGCCCAGGTCGGTGTCGACGAACCGCATGTGCTCGCGCAGGTACGCCGAACCGCGGTCGGCGACGGTGAGGAAGTCCTCGTCGCCGGTCAACATGTACGCCGACGCCATGCCGTAGACCAGCCGGGAGATCGTGTCGGTCTCCTGGACGTGCCGGGCGCCCTTGTCGCCGCCCAGCCGGATCTCGGTGCGGTAGTCGGCGTAGTCGACCTCGCCCGCGCCGAACTGGGCGCGCCGGTAGAACCGGGCCAGCTCGCGCAGCTGGTCGACCCACCAGCCGGGCCGCTCGAACACGTGACCCTCGGCCTCGTCGCCCACCAGGAACAGCTGGGTCGCCTGGTAGCGCGGCCCGCCCGGGTCCGGGTAGACCGGACCGTGCGCGAACACGCGCGCACCGGGCTTCAGCAGCTCGGCGAGCCGACCGGTGACGTCCCGGTACGGCTCGCCGAGGTTGCGGACCACCTGCGCCGACGTCGCGTCCGTCAGGCCCAGCACCACCTCGCGCCCGTCGGGCGTGGTGAGCACGAGGCGGTCGCCGCTGAACGAGCGGACGCGGCCGGCGGTGGTGTCCGAGAACGAGTAGGCAATCTCAGCGCCCACCGTTGCCCCTCGCCACCAGCATCTCGATCACGGTGCGGGCCAGCAGGTGGCACTGCTCGACGGTGCGCGAGGTGACCAGGTCGCCGTCGACCACGACGTCGCGGCCGGTGTAGACCGCGCCCATGTTGCGCACGTCGCCGACGAGGTTGTTGTGGCAGGTGACCGGCCGGTCGCGGACCAGCTCGGGCACGGACGACAGCAGCAGCAGGCCGTGGCAGGAGAACGCCTTGATCAGGTTCGGCAGCCGGAACGCCCGGCGCATCACCTCGACCGCGGGCGCGGGGCGGCTGACGTTGTCGGTGTAGCGGAGCCGGTCCGCGACCATGCCCGAGGGCACGATCAGCGCCGAGAGCCTGGACAGCTCGTCGTAGTCCAGCTTCTCCAGGTCGCCGCTCACCTCGATGGGCGCGCGCTGCTCGTGCCCGGTGAAGGTGAGCGAGTCGCTGCCCCACAGCCGGGTCAGCAGCTCGACCTGGGCGCCCTCCTCGGCGAACCGCATCCGGTAGTAGGCGATCTCCTCCTCGACGTAGTCGCTCTCCATGAGGATGCCGATGCGCCTGCCCTGGAGCCTGCCGGTGACGCCGGGGACTTCCGTGGTCTGGGTCATTGTCCTTGCCTTCGCTCGGTTGTTGGCTTGAGGGCGGCCCAGCCCGGCGGGTTCGCCGACCCGCCGGGCTGGGCTGGGGCCACCGCGCGCGTCCCCGCGACGCGCGCGGTGGCCGGGGATCGACGCCTGCTACGCCGCGGCGCTCTCGGGAGCGAACTCGGTCGCGCGCGGGGCGGCGGATCCCGGCATGGGGGTCAGACCCCCGACGGTGTAGGTGCGGATCTTCGGGCGGCCGTCTCGCAGGACGACCGACCACGTCTCCTTCGAGGTGACGCCGACCCACGCGCTGTTCGGCGAGGGCGGCGCCCACATCCGGGACTGCCAGTTCACCCGCAGCGCCACCTCGGCGTGCAGCGGCGAGGTCGTCGCCACCTTCACGTCGAGCACGTCGTGCACCTCGTCGAAGTAGGTGCTGGTGGTCTCCCGGTACCACGCCCGGAAGTCCTCGTGGTCGCGCACCGTGCGCTGCGGCAGGTGCATCACCAGGCCCGCCTCGGTCAGCAGGTCCAGCAGCACCTCGACGTCGTCGTGCCGGTCGAGTGCGGCGAACCAGCCCCGCACCAGGCCGCGCACCGCCGACTCGGTGATCCGGTCACCGGCTCCCCCAGTCATAGCTCGCGCCTCCTCAGTCGATGACCAGGTCGACGAGGTAGGGACCGTCGTGGTGGAGCATGGCGTCCACGGCGGAGTCCACCTCGTACAGCTTCTCCACCCGCTGCCCCGGCACGCCCAGCGCCGCGGCCAGCCCGGTGAAGCCGATGTCCGGATCGGACAGGTCGAACGCGGCGGGGAACGCGCGCGGTGACAGCCCCAGCTCCCGCCAGTACTGCTCGATGTTCAGGTCGAGCAGGTGGTAGCGGCGGTTGTTGCAGATCACGAACTTCGCGCCGATGCCGTAGCGGGCCGCGGTCCACAGCGCCTGGATCGTGTACATCGAGCCGCCGTCACCGGTGAACGCCACCACCGGCGCGTCCGGCTGGGCGAGCTTGATGCCCAGCGCGCCCGGAATGCCCACGCCCAGCGAGCCGCCGCGGGTCTGGAAGAACCCGCCCGGCCGCTGCGGCGGCAGGTGCCTGGCCAGCGGCGCCGACGCGGTCAGCGCCTCGTCGAACACCACCAGGTCCTCCGGCGCGCGGCGGGCCAGCCGACGCACGAACCGGTCCAGCACCGTGTCCTCGGTCAGCGGGGGCTCCGGGTGGACCGGGCGGCCCCGCGCGGGCTCGGGCGCGGTGGAGGTCGCCGGGTTCTGCCGGCCCAGCTCCCTGGCCAGCGCGGCCAGCGTGAGCTTCGGGTCGGCCACCAGGCCCACGTCCACCGGGTGGTTCTTGCCGATCTCGTAGGCGTCCAGGTCGACGTGCACGATCTTCGCGCCCGGCTTGAACGGGTTCTCCAGGCTCGGGAACACCTCGGGGAACACGTACGTGCCGACGATGAGCACCGAGTCGGCCTCGGCGACCACGCGGGCGCTGTCCGCGCCGAACATGTGCCCGAGCTGACCGCCGTGGAGGCGGTGCGTGGCGTCGAAGTTGAACTCCGAGGAGTTCACCCCCCACACCTTCGCGTCGAGCGCTTCCGCCACGGCGGTCAGCTCGCGCTGCGCCCCGCTGGTGGCGACGCCGTCGCCCATCAGCACCAGCCGGCGCTCGCCGGCCAGCAGCGTGGTGGCGGCCTCCGCCACCAGCGGGGTCTCCGGGACCACCCGGGTGTTCGGGATCGGGGTGGGGAACACCGGCTCGGTGGTGATCTCGTCCAGCACGTCGGCCGGGACGACGACCAGCACCGGGCCGCGCGGCGGCGTCATGGCGATCTTCACCGCGCGCCGCAGCACCCGCAGCGTCGACGACGGGTCGAGCACCCGCGTCGCGTACTTGGTCACCGGCTCGGCCATGGCGACCAGGTCGGCCGCCATCTGCCCGTCCATGGCGTCGTAGCGGACCCCCGCCTCGCCGACCAGGACGACCAGCGGCGAACCGCCGCGCTTGGCCTGGTAGAGCATGCCGATGCCGTTGCCCAGCCCGACCCCGCTGTGCAGCTGGACCAGGGCGGGTCGCTGCGCGGCGCGGGCGTAGCCGTCGGCCATGCCCACCGCGACGCCCTCGTGCAGCGCCAGCAGGTACTCGATGTCGAACTCGCCACCCGCGTCCAGGAAACCCTGCTCGACGGTCCCCGGGTTGCCGAACATGTACTGGATGCCGTCGGCCGCGAACTGCTCGAAGATGGCGACCTTTCCCGGCCTGCCGTTCATGAGCGTTCCTCTCCTACCAGCCGAACCGGCGCAGGCCCTGCTCCAGCACCCGCACGAGCAGCTCGCCCGCGGGCACCGAGTCGGGCGTGGAGCGGGCGGTGATGAACGGGTAGTCGACGATGACCGAGGTCTCCTTGCCGACGTTGCCGTGGAAGCGGCCGACCGGGCCGGTCGCGTCGCGCAGGATGTACTCCAGCGGGTACGGCGGCGGGCCCATGTTGAACTCGACCCCGATGAAACCGGTGCCGTCCTTGTAGTCGTACTCCTTCGGGTGACCGGTCACGTGCTTGTTCTGGATGATGCTCTCGCGACTCTCCAGGTCACGCGCGAAAGCCAGCACCGCGACGCCGTAGCATTCCGCGAGAATGGGCTTGTCGGCGTTCACGAAACCGATGACCAGCTCGTGCAGGCGCTCGTTGTTCGCCATGTCGACGATCGGGCCGGAGCCGCCGACGAGCACCAGCGCGTCGAAGCTGCCGACCAGGTCGGCGACCGCGCCGTCGAGCCGGCGGTGGTACTCCTCCACCTCGCGCAGGTGGTTGACCGCGCTGTAGTAGGGCCGCTCGGGGATGAGGTCGGCCAGGCTCAGCGGGTTGTCCAGGCGGGGCGAGGCGTCCAGCTCACGGGCACGGCGGGCCATGTCCGGCGTGGTGACGGAGCGGCCCAGCGGCGGGTCGAGGTACTCGGTGTCGAGGCTCGGCGGCAGGGCCTGGGCGCGCTTGCCGGTCGGCGTGAGGAACGTGGTGCGGTAGCCCGCGGCGTCGAACGCCTCGACCGGGCCGACCAGTTCCTCGCCCCAGTAACCGTACTCGGAAAGTACGACCAAAATGCGCTTGGTCACGGTTCTCCTCAAACAGGTTTTCGGTGGGTTCTTGCACTTCTCATCCAACCTTTTTCAGGCTGGTTTTGCGAGAATTGCCGGACGATATCCCGGACTTGACTAGATGATGTTTTCCGACGGGCCGACGACCCAGTTCTCGCGGACCGCGAGGGTGTGCGTGTACCGGGGTTCGGTGAACGTGGCGAGGTCCGCCGTGGCGCGCTGGAACTCGGGGCTGCGCAGGGCGCTGCGCAGGGCGGCGGCGTCGTCGAACCACAGCTGGTACGCGCAGTCGAGGGTGGCCTCGCCGACGCCGTACGCGCCGTCGCGGGTGTGGTTCTGGTAGTACCGGCGCAGGCCGGGGACCTTGGCCATCAGCGAGGCGTGCGCGTCCCGGCTGTACTGGCGGAACTCGGTCAGCGGCATCCCCTCGCGCCGCTTGACCAGCACGAACAGCTTGGTGCCCGGCTGGTCGGCCCGCTGCGGCGGCCCCTCGACGACCACGGTCGCCTCGGTGTCCATGACCAGCGTGCGCCAGAACGCCGCCCACCGCGGCTCGTCGAGCCGGGCACCCTCCAGGAACTCCGGCGTCTGCAACGACGCCAGCTGCTCCTCCTCGTTGGCGAGCCAGATCTCGGCGACCCCGGACCACAGCGGCTCCGGCTCGTCGAGGCCCAGCTCGACCCTGGTGTCCACCGCGTACTGCCGGATCTGCGGGATCTTGCTCGCGTAGCGGACGGCGTGCTCCTCCACCCAGTAGCGGTGGAACTCCTGCTCGCTCATGCCCGGCCTGGGGTAGGCGAAGATCAGCTGGTGGATCATCGGCCGGTCTCCGCCTCGGTAGGGCGGTAGCGGTTGGCCACGTCCTCCGCGAAGCCGAGGTAGTCGCGCAGCGGCCAGATGACCTCGAACTCCAGGTACTCGCGCATCGGCAGGCGGAACACGGACCGGTCCAGCTCCTCCGCGGACTCCGCGTCGACCACGGCGATGACCCGCTTCTGCCCGGCCACCTTCCACAGCCCGATGCAGTACCCCGAGCTCAGCGTCTCCTCGGCGTGGCGGGTCTCCTCCTCCTCGATCTCCCAGAGCTCATCCAGGCTGATACGCCCCTCGTGGTTCCACTTCATCTGGCAGTAGAACAACATGGACTTCTCCTCTGCAAACGCGCGAGTCGTACGTTCAGGACCGTCGTGTCGTACGTTCAGGACCCCCGTGTTCGACACTCAGGACCGCTCGGCCGCGACCTCCCCGTCCCCGAACGCTGAACTCAGGGGTCCTGGAGGTACGACACGCGTGTGCCGGAGGTACGACTCGCGGGGTCAGGCGTTGCGGATGGTGGTGGTCAGGTCGTGGTCGGGGCCGAAGACGTCGACCGCCATGTCCAGCGGCGTCTTGCCGTCGTGGCCGACCAGGTGGAGCCGGGCGCCGGCGCGGACGAGGATGCGGGCGCAGTCCTCGAAGCCGTGCCACAGCGCGTCGTGCAGGGGCGTGTAGCCGTTCGTCGAGCCCTGGAAGTCGATGTCCGTGCCGGGGGTGTCGACCAGGACCTGCGTGATGTCGGCGTGTCCGTTGTAGACGGCCTTGTGCAGCGGCACCGCGCCGAACGTCGGCTCGATCGCGTTGACGTCCGCGCCCGCGGCGATCAACGCGCGCACGATCTCGGTGTGGCCATCGCGCGACGCGACCAACAAGGGGGTGTGCAGGTCGTTGAAGCCGTTGAGCACCGGGTGGCGCGCGTCGACCTCCGCGCCGTTGGCCAGCAGCACCTGCACGGCGATCAGGTCGCCGGCGACGGTGGCGGCCATCAGCTCCTGCCGCTCCACCGCGCGCTCGTCGGCCTCGATGCGCCGCTTCAGCAGCGCCTCCGCGGCCAGCAGCTTCTCCCGGCCGAGGGTGTTCACGTTGATCGCGTACTCGAAGTGGTCGCGCATCGAGAACCCGTAGTGCGTGGCCAGGTTCAGGCCCGCGTTCCGGTCGAGCAGGTAGCCGACGACCTCCGGGTGCTTGTACCAGAACGCGTCCAGCAGCGGCGTGTGCCCGGTCGTCACCGACACCGCGTCGATGAACGCACCCGCCTCCACCAGCACCTTCACCGTCTCCAGGTCGCCACCCTGCACCGCCTTGTGCAGCGCGGTGCCACCCGCGGCGCTGTCGGTGGTGTAGACGTCCGCGCCGGCGTCGACGAGCAGCCGGACCAGGTCGGCGTTGCCCTTGCCCGCGGCGATCATCAGCGGCGTCAGGCCGTCCGAGCCGCGCGAGTTGAGGTCGACCCCGTTGCGCAGCAGGCCGCGCACCTCGGCCACGTCGTCCCGGCGGACCGCGTTGAGCAGCAACGTGCGCACCGCGTCACTCATGGAACTCTCCTTGGTCGGGTTTCTGAGCACGGCCGATTTGCCTTGTGCGACAAGGTGGTTCGGGACGACGTGCCCGGGAACGATGACCAGTCAACTAGGCACGGGCGACGGCGGACAAGGCGCGGTGCACGACTGGTCGGACTTGACCGGGTACACGAGTGCTATTACCAAACGGCATCGTCGCGGGTCTTGGACATCGCGCGGGATCGCTCACCACGATCGTGCCCATGACGGAACAGGCCAGGGTGAGCAGGCGGGCGGTGCTGGCGGGCGCCGGCGTGGCGGCGGGCGCGGCAGCCGGGGTGGTGGCGGGCGCCGGTGGGGCGCTCGCCGACGAGAACAGGGGCGGTGACCTGCGCGGGCAGGTCGCGCTGGTCACCGGCGCGGCCCGCGGCATCGGCCGGGCCACGTGCCTCGCGCTGGCCCGCGCCGGCGCGCACGTGGTGGCGCTCGACATCGCCAGGCCCGACGCGATGCGGCTCGACTACCCGCTGGGCAGCGAGGCCGAGCTCGACGACACGGTGCGCAAGGTGCGCGCTCTCGGGCGGCGCGCGACCGCGGTGAAGGCGGACGTGCGGGACGCGGCCCGGCTCCAGGACGTGGCCCGGCAGGTCGTGCGCGAGTACGGGCGGCTGGACATCGCCGTCGCCAACGCCGGCATCTGCACCTACAACTCCATGGCCGACATGTCGCCGCAGCAGTTCGCCGACGTGCTCGACGTCAACCTCGTCGGCGTGGCGAACACCATGCGCGCGGTCGTGCCGCACCTGGTCGCGCGCAAGAGCGGGACGGTCATCGTGGTGACCTCCAGCGAGGCCCGCCACGGCGCGCCGCTGCTGCCGCACTACCAGGCCGCCAAGTGGGGCGCGGTCGGCCTGGTCAAGGCCCTGGCCACGGAGGTCGGCCCCGCCGGGGTCCGGGTCAGCGGCGTGGCGCCGACCGGCACGCGCACGGCCATGGTGCTCAACGAGGCCACCTACCGGTGGGCGGGCGGCACGACCGTGGAGGACTTGGAGCGGGCGCTGCGCTCGTACAACACCCAGCCGGTGGGCCTGATCGAGCCGGAGGACGTGGCCGACTCGATCGCGTTCCTCGCCTCACCGCGGGCCCGCTACGTCTCCGGCACGGTGCTGGACGTCACCGCGGGCGCCAGCGCGAAGTGGAACGCCTAGCCCGCCACCGGTGAGCCGGTCGGCTCGGCCAGCTCCCGGACGACCGCGGCGAAGTCGGCGACCAGCGGGTTCATGCTGGTCGCCGGCCTGGCGAAGGCGATGCGCAGCGGCGCGACGTCCGTGATGGGCCGCCACACCAGGTCGGGGCGGGCGTAGTAGGCCGCCATCGAGCGCGGGCCCATGCAGATGGCCTCGCCCGCGGCGACGTGCTCCAGCATCTCCTCGACGTTGCCGTTCTCCGGCCCCCACACCGGTTCCGAGCCGTCCGGGCGCGGGTTGACCGCCCACCAGTCCACCCAGAACCGGGGCGCCTTGCGGGTCCACACCACCGGCTCGTCGCGCAGGTCCATGATGGAGACGTGCTCGCGGTCGGCCAGCCGGTGCTTGGCGGCCAGACCCACGAGCCGCTCCTCCACCGCGACGATCTCGGTGTGGAAACCGGTGGTGTCGGCGGGCAGCCACAGGAAGGCGATGTCGACCAGGCCGTCGCGCAGGGCGGCCACCTCACCACCCCAGTCGAAGCGCTTGGGCTCGACCGTGACGTCCGGGTGGCGCGCGGCGAACGCGGTGCGCGCCCTGGTCGTCAGCGGGCCCGCGCCGGTCGCCTCGAAACCGATGCGCAGCACGCGCTTCTCGGCGGCGGCGATGCCGCGGGCGGTGCGCTGGGCAGCTTGCCAATCGGCGATCAACCTGCGCGCCACGGGTAACAGCGCCTCACCGGCGGCGGTGATGTGGACCTCCCGGCTCGTGCGTTCGAACAGCGGGATCTTGAGGTCGGCCTCCAGTTGGCGGATCTGCCGGCTCAGGGCCGGCTGCGACACGAACAACAGTTCGGCGGCGCGGGTGAAGCTGAGCTGTTCGGCCACTGCGACGAAGTAGCGCAGGACGCGGGTGTCGACGTCCATCGGAGTCGGGAGCCCCCTCGAATATTGATCTATGCCGTGAGCGTATAGGCAAGGGTCTTGGACTTGGTGTGAAGTCCCGGTGTCTCCTTGATCGTGCAGGGCTGACCGGTCCAAGACGAGGAGGACCTCCATGAGCACGAACGAAGTACCGCACCGGACCGGTGCCGAGGCGGCGCGGGTGTGGTTCATCACCGGCACTTCTTCGGGTCTGGGCAAGGCGATCGCGGAGAACGCGCTGTCCCACGGCGACATCGTCGTCGCCACGGCCCGCAACATCGAGTCCCTCGCCCCGCTGACGGCGATCGCGCCCGATCGCGTGACGCCGCTGCGGCTCGACGTGACCGACAGCGAGCAGATCGCGCACGCGGTGCAGGACGCCATCACCTGGCACGGGCACATCGATGTGCTCGTGAACAACGCGGGGCACGGCTTCCTCGGCGCCGCCGAGGAGACCCCGGACGACGAGCTGCGGGCGTTGATGGACGTGCACCTGCACGGGCCGGTGGCGCTGACCAAGGCCGTGCTGCCGCACATGCGGGCGCGGCGGACCGGGGCGGTCGTGCAGATGTCCAGCATGGGCGGGCAGGTCGTGTGGCCGGGCTTCTCGGCCTACTGCGCGGCCAAGTTCGCGCTGGAGGGGTGGTCCGAGGGGTTGGCGGCCGAGGTCGCCGACTTCGGGATCAAGGTGCTGCTGCCCGAGCCCGGCGCGTTCCGCACGGCGTTCGCGGGGAGCGCGCTGCGGTTCGGTGCTCGCATCCCGGACTACGAGGACGTGATGGACCCGGTCCGCAAGCTCGTGCAGGAGATGGATGGCACCCAGGCGGGTGACCCGGCCAAGGCGGCGGAGGCGATCCGCGTGGCGCTCGACGCCCCGCGCACCCCGTTGCGGCTGGTGCTCGGCAACGACGCCGTGGACGCGATCGGCACCCGGTTGGCCACCGTGCAGGCCGAGCTGACCGAGTGGGAAGCGGTCGGCCGGGGCACCGAGATCGAGAACTGAGAGCACGCCGTGCCCGCACCCCAGCCGCGGGGCCTGACGCGCCCCGCCCACAGCCGAACCCACCCGCTCGCCCCGCGCGCCGGCGACCGCCGGCCCTCGGCCGTCGACCACCTGGTCCCGACCGGCAGCGCGGCGCGGCGAGCCCACCGGTTCGCACCGGCAGGACTGCGGGCCACGGCCCTCGTTCGTGCGATCGTCCAGGAGCAGGCGACCTCTCCGGGGCGGTCGCCGGCTCCTGCGCGGGCAACCACGTCGGCGCGGCCGGCGTACCCGGGGCCCGCGATGAGCAGCACTTCAGCACCGATCGAAAACCGGGACGAACTCAGCAAACCAGAACAAAGGGACGAGCGGGACAACCGGAACACGCTCCTGGCCGGTCCCGAACCCCACTCCACCCGACACCACTCCGCTCACCACCGACTCCACCCCACCCGACACCGGCACGACTCCACCCGACACCAACCCCATCCGGCCGTCACCGACGGCCCACCCGCGCAGCGCCACCGGGACCGCTCGTCGCCGACCGAGGGTCGGTCGGGGGCGGGTGATCAGGTCCCCGGGCGTGCCTGCGGAGGCCGGCTCGTCTGCGGGGACGAGCTCGTCCGCGGCGACGGACATGTCCGCGGGGACGCGCGTGTCCGCACGGGCTCACACGCCCGCGAGGGCGTCCGTGCCCAGGTGGGTGGCCGTGCCCAGGTGGGTGGCCGTGCCGTGGCGGGGGTGTGCGCCTGCGGGGGCGCGCGTGTCCGTGAGAGCAGGTCCGGGCAGGTCCGCCGCGGGGGCGGGCTTGAGGGATCTGCCGTGGAGTACTCGGCTGTGGAGGCCTTGGCCGCGGGGGCCGGGGCGATGGGGGTTGGGACTGGGTTGGCGCCCCGATCCGGCGACTCCCGGTCCGGCGACTCCTGGTCCGGCGACTCCCGGTCCGGCGGCTCGGGCCTCCTTCCTCGTTCGGCCCGGGAGGCCGCGGGGCGGAGGCGCCCGGCCGGCCGGGGTCGTTGCGAGGGGCCTTGTTCTCTTACCGATGGTTCAGGACCCTGTTTTCGTACATCTTGTGGCGATGATCACCCGATCGTGCGACCGGCGGTCCCGCGTCGGGACAACCGTGACATGGCGCTGATCACCTCGCCACCCGTAGCACGCCTGCTCGCACCCGCGCGCTGACGCGCGGTCGAGCGAGCAGGTCCACTGGACTCGCGCGGGCGCACTCCCGTGAACCCCGACCGCACCCCTTGATGCGGAGCGTCGAGGCCGGGTGGGCGCCGCGCCCGTGAACTGGAGAAGAACCCACGATGTCTACCCACGTCGACCCCGTCGACACCACCACCCGGACACCCGAGGACGACAACCCCCGCTGGATCGCGGTCATCGTCCTGGCCGCCGCGCTGGCGTTGGACACCAGCAGCGTCGCCGTGGTCAACGCGGCGTTGCCCGTGATCGGCCAGGAACTCGGCATCGGCAACAGCGGCCTCCAGTGGGCCATGACCTCCTACGCGGTCACGTTCGCGGGCTTCCTGCTCTTCGGCGGGCGCGCGGCCGACGTCCTGGGGCGGCGGCTCGTGTTCACCCTCGGCGTCGGGCTGTTCACCGCCGCCACGGTCGTGGCCGCCGTCGCGCCGGCGGCCGAGGTGCTGATGGTGGCCCGCGCCCTCCAGGGCGTCGGCGCCGCGCTGTCCGGCCCGGCCTCGTTGGCGCTGCTCACCGAGTTGTTCCCGGAGGGGCCGCGCCGGAACAGGGCGCTCGCCGTCTACACCTCCGTCGGCGCGTCGAGCTTCAGCGCGGGCGTGGTGATCGGCGGCGTGCTCACCGACCTGTTCAGCTGGCGCGCCGTGTTCGTGTTCAACCTGCTCATCGGCGCCGCCGTGCTGCTGGCGGTCAAGTCGGTGCTCCCGGCCGGCCGCCGCAAGCCCGAGAAGCTGGACGTCGGCGGCGCCACGTCGGTCACCGGCGGCCTGCTGCTCGCGGTCCTCGGCCTGAGCCAGGCCAGCCACACCAGCTGGACCGACCCGCTGACCGTGGTGCCGCTGGTGCTGGCCGCGGTGCTGCTCGTCGGTTTCGTGTGGTGGGAGCGGCGAGCCGCCAACCCCCTGCTCCAGCTGGGCATCTTCCGCATCCCCTCGGTGTCGGCGGCGACCGTGGCGGCCGTCGCGTTCTTCACCGCCGTGCTCGCCGTGCTGTTCTTCGCGCCGCTCTACCTCCAGGGCCTGCTCGGCTACACGCCGCTCCAATCGGGCCTGGCCATCCTGCCGATGGGCGTGACGGTGGTCGTCAGCTCGAACATCGCGGGCCGCCTGATGGTCCGGACCGGTCAACGCCCCCTGATGATCACGGGCCTGCTGCTGATCGCGGCCGGTGTCGGGCTCTGGGCGATCACCCCGCTGGACGGCACGTACTGGCTGCACGTCTTCCCGGCCGTGTTCGTGATGAGCGTCGGTCAGGGCGTCGCGTTCGCCGGCCTGACCGCGGCGTCGCTGACCGGCGTCCCGCAGCACGAGCACGGCGTGGCCGGCGGACTGAACGTCACGGCCCAGCAGCTCGGCGGCAGCGTCGGGGTGGCCGCCCTGGTCACGCTGGCCGCCACGGTGAGCGGGTCCGCCGAGCCCTCGGACGTGCTGGCCGGCTACCACGCCGCCTACCTCGCCGCGATCGCCGTGATCGGCGTCGGCGTCGCGGTCATCGCCGTGCTCCTGCGAGGCGCGCGGCGCTCCTGAAACCACCTGACTCGGGATTTCCCGCGCCTCCTTCCTGTCCCCCGGGGTAGGGGTGCGGGGACTAGGTGCACGCCATTCCCCGCATGAAGTGCACTGAACCCCGATCTTCGGCCCGGAGGTCCCCCAGACCTCCGGGCCGAGGGGGTATTCCTTGAATTTCCGAACGAGTGAGGAACCCATCATGCACCGACGAATCGGCGTGGCCGCGTTAGTCCTGGCGGCGGTGACCGCGTGCGGTGGTCCGGAGGCGTCGACGACGCCCCAGGCCACGAGCACCGGCGGCAGCGGCACGAGCACCGAGGCGGTCCCCCTGGCCGACGCCGACCGGGCCGCCGCGCCCGGGTTGGCGGAGCGGTTCCTGGAGGCGGCCAACGCGGGTGACGCGGAGGGCGTCGCCGCGGTGTTCGCGGAGGACGCGCGCTTCGACAGCGTGGGCCGCATCTACCCGTCGCGGCAGGACATCATGGACCGCTTCCTGGGACCCGAGGTCATCGAGGCGGGCGGCCGGTACACGGTCACCGGCACGGCGTGGAACGGCGACCGCTACCGCGTCGACTACGACTACGACACGGGCCACGGCGGCAAGGAGGTCTTCTACTACGAGTACCTGGTGCGCGACGGCCTGATCCAGGACGTGATCGGCCGCTACAGCTAGTCGCCCGAAGACCGGCAACAGGGGCCCGCCGCGGGGGAACGCGGCGGGCCCCTTGCGTTTTGGTCAGGTCGGCGCGGCAGTTGGGCATGTTGCCGCAGTCGCACCCGGTTCCTCGTGTCCTGTGTGGATCGCTGCCAGCCTGGAGGTGCGGGGGATCCCCCCACCACCGAGAGGAAATCCGCATGGACACCCGAAAGATCGTGGACGGCTGGTACGGCGCCATCGGCCGCGGCGACATGGAGGCGATCACGGCGGGGCTGTCGCCGTCGATCGTGCTGGAGCTGCCGCAGGACCAGTGGAACGCGGTGATCCCGTACCTCGGCACGCACGTCGGCCTGAACGAGGTGGCCGAGGCGTTCCGGGTCCGCGCCGAGACGACCGAGGTGTTGGACTACGGCCTGCGCGGCCTGTTCGTGGACGGCAACACCGCGTGCGCGGTCGTCTACACGAAGGGGCGGCACACTCGCACGAAGGTGTTGTTCGAGATCGAGGACATGCACAAGGTGGTCCTCAACGAGCAGGGCAAGATCACCCACTGGAAGGTGTACTTCGACCCGAACACCGAGGTCAACGCCTTCAACGCGGACCGCGAGGAGCGCCTGTACGCCGCCGCGGTCGCGGGTGACGTGGACGAGGTGCGCGACCTGCTGTCCTTCGGCGGCAACCCGAACCACCACGACGCCAGCACCGGCCTGACCGCGCTCCAGGCCGCCGCCGCCCGCGGCGACGGCACGACGGTCCGCACGCTGCTCGGCGGCGGCGCGGACGTGCTGGTGACCGAGCGCTCCGGGCAGACCTCGCTGCACAAGGCCGCCGAGCAGGGCAGCGCCGAGGTGGTCAACGCGCTGCTGCGCGCGGGGTCGATCGTCGACGCGCCGGTCGCCACCACCGGTCAGACGGCGCTGCACATCGCGGTCCGGCACGGCAACACCGAGGCCGCCCGGGTCCTGCTCGCCTCGGGCGCCCGCGCGGACCTGGTCGACCACCTCGGCCGCACCCCGCTGGACCTGGCGCGCGAACTGCTCGCGCCGGAGGCCGCGCGTGCGCTGTTCGGCTGAGCGGAGGACCGGTCGGGACGGGCAGGACCGAGGGGAGGGCTGAAGTGAGCAGCGGGCGGTTGGTGGTCGACGACGTCACCCCCGAGGTCAGCTCGGGCCGGCACCCGGCCAAGGCCGTGGTCGGCGAGCACGTGCCGGTGGTCGCCACCGTGTGGCGGGAGGGCCACGACGCGGTGGGGGCGACGGTGGTGTGGCGCGGGCCGGGCGGTGCGCGGAGCGAGGTGCCGATGGTGCCGGCGGAGGCGGGCCTGGACCGGTGGCACGCCACGGTGGTCCCGGACCGCGAGGGCCGGTGGACGTTCCGGGTGGACGCGTGGAGCGACCCGTGGACGACGTGGCGGCGGGCCGTGACGGCGAAGCTGGCCGCCGGTCAGGACGTCGATCTCCTGGCCAACGACCTGGAGGCGGGGGCGCGGTTGCTGGACCGCGCCGCCCGCCGCCTGCGCCGCCGCGCCGAGCGGCCGCTGCTGCGGCTGGCGGCGGCGGCCCTGCGGGAGCGGGAGTACGGGCTGGCGCGGCGGGTGGAGCCGGCGCTGTCGCCCGCGGTGGAGGAGGTCATGCGCCGGCACCCGGTGCGCGAGCTGCTCACCAGGGGCACGCCGCACCACGTGTGGGTGGACCGGTCCGAGGCCCGGTTCTCCGCCTGGTACGAGCTGTTCCCCCGCTCCACCGGCGGGGTCGACGCGGACGGGCGGCCGGTGCACGGCACGTTCGCCACGGCCGAGGGCGAGCTGAAGCGCGTCGCCGACATGGGCTTCGACGTGCTGTACCTGCCGCCGATCCACCCGATCGGCGAGGTGAACCGCAAGGGCCGCAACAACAGCACCACCGCCGAACCCGGCGACGTCGGCTCGCCCTGGGCGATCGGCTCGAAGGACGGCGGGCACGACGCGGTGCACCCGGAGCTGGGCACGCCGGAGGACTTCCGGCGGTTCGTGTCCCGGGCGAACGACCACGGCCTGGAGGTGGCGCTGGACCTGGCGCTCCAGTGCGCGCCCGACCACCCGTGGGTGGCCGAGCACCCGGAGTGGTTCACCTCCCGGCCGGACGGGTCGATCGCGTACGCGGAGAACCCGCCCAAGCGCTACGAGGACATCTACCCGCTCAACTTCGACAACGAGCCCGAGGGCCTGTACGCCGAGGTGCTGCGGGTGGTGCGGCACTGGATCGACCAGGGGGTGCGGATCTTCCGGGTGGACAACCCGCACACCAAGCCGCCGAACTTCTGGCACCGGCTGATCTGGGACGTCAAGGAGGAGCGCCCGGACGTGCTGTTCCTGTCCGAGTCGTTCACCCGGCCGGCGCGCCTGCACGGCCTGACCCGCCTCGGCTTCACCCAGCACTACACCTACTTCACCTGGCGCACCGCCAAGGAGGAGCTGGAGGAGTTCGGCCGCAGCCTGGTCGAGCACGCCGACGAGGGCACCCCGAACCTGTTCGTGAACACGCCGGACATCCTGCACGAGTCGTTGCAGGTGGGCGGTCCGGGCATGTTCGCGCTGCGCGCGGCGCTGGCCGCGACCCTGTCGCCGTCGTGGGGCGTGTACTCGGGCTACGAGCTGTTCGAGCACGAGCCCGTCAAGCCGGGCAGCGAGGAGTACCTGGACTCGGAGAAGTACGAGCTGCGGCCGCGCGACTACTCCGGCGACACCCTCGCACCGTGGCTGACCAGGCTCAACCAGGTCCGGCGCGCGCACCCGGCGCTGCGGCAGCTGCGCACGCTGCGGTTCCACGCCACCGACAACGACCGGCTGGTCGCCTACTCGAAGACCGACCCGGCCACCGGGCGCTCGGTGGTCTGCGTGGTCACCCTCGACCCGGACGTGCCGCAGGAGGGCACGGTCACCCTCGACCTGGCCGCGCTCGGGCTGCCCGACGGCGCCCGGTTCCGCGCCCACGACGAGGTGACCGGGGAGACGTTCGACTGGGGCGCCGCCAACTACGTCAAGCTCGACCCGGGTCTCGCGGTCGCGCACATCGTGTCCGTGGGGGAAGCGTGAAAAAGGCTCAGCCGCTGCCGGTGGACCGCGACTGGTACAAGCGGGCGGTGTTCTACGAGGTGCTGGTCCGCGCCTTCAACGACGCCGACGACGACGGCACGGGCGACCTTCGCGGTCTCGCCGCCAAGCTGGACTACCTCCAGTGGCTGGGCGTGGACTGCCTGTGGCTGCCGCCGTTCTACGCCTCGCCGCTGCGCGACGGCGGGTACGACATCAGCGATTTCCGGGCGGTGCTGCCGGAGTTCGGCACGGTCGAGGACTTCGTGCACCTGCTCGACGAGGCGCACAGCCGGGGCATCCGGGTGATCACGGACCTGGTCATGAACCACACGAGTGACGCGCACCCGTGGTTCCAGGCCTCCCGAACCGACCCGGACGGGCCCTACGGCGACTTCTACGTCTGGAACGACGACGACCAGAAGTACTCCGACGCCCGGATCATCTTCGTCGACACGGAGACGT
>NZ_BAAAKE010000006.1:0-425663 GCF_039527585.1 Saccharothrix xinjiangensis
TGCTGGAGGTGCGGCGGGCCGCGCACGGTGGCCGCCCGCTGCCCGGCGGCGACGTCCTCGCGCTCGCCCGGCGCGCCGCGGCCCGGGTCGACCCGCCGTGCGCGATCGGGCTGGACCGCCTGGCCGTCCACGCCCGTGCGCGGCAGGAGGCGGACCGGCGGCTGCGCGACGACCTGGCCGCCGAGCGGCGCAGGGTGGCGGGGCTGCCCTGGCGGCTGCTGCGGTCCTCGCCGGTCGGGTCCGCCGCGCTCGTCCACGACGCCGCCGACCTGGTGGCGGACGTGGAGCGCCGGTTGGCGGCCGGCGAGTCGTGGGAGGGCAAGCGGCTGCGGCAGCGCGCGGACCACCTGTGGCGGCTGATCGCGCGCGGGGCGGTCAAGACCACGCCGCGCAGCTGGTTCGGGCACGTGGCCCCGGCCCCGACCGGGGTCGGGCCGCTGACCGCGGGCGCGTTCGCCGCGCACGAGGTGCCCAACGTCCACACCGCAGGGTCTCGCGCGGGCGAACTGGCGCTGACCGGCCTGCACTGGTCCGAGGGCGGGTTCCTCGTCACGTGGGCCCCGCACGAGCGGGAACCGGGGCGGTTGCGCGAGGTGCGGGTCAGGGACACCCCGGCGCTGCGCGCCGTGCGCCGGGCGCTGGCCGGCGGGCCCCGACCGGGCGACGAGGTGGCGACCGCCCTGCTCGGGGCGCGCGCCGACGACCCGAACGGCCGGGCCGCCCTCACCGCTTTCCTCGACCACCTCGTCGGGCTGGGCGTGCTGCGGCGCGGCCGGGACGCCGTCGAACGGGCCTCGACGTGGGGCCCGGCGCGGGCGGAACCGAGGGCGGGCGACGACTTCCTCGACGTGCACCGGCGGGTCACCGGGGCGGCGCCGGTCCCGGACGAGGAGGGCGTGCGCGCGGCGGTGGGGGTGCTGCGGCGGCTGGACGCCCTGGTGAAGGCCGACGCCCCGGCCCCGCCGTCCCCGCTCCACGACCTCCTGGACGAGCGGCCGACGCCCGTGCCGGACCTGGTGCGCCGGTTCCTGGCCGACCGCCCCGACCACCGGCCCACGACCGCGGACGGCGGCGCGTGGCCGGTCGCGCGGGACCCCGCCTCGGGGTACTCGGCGCTGCTGCGCCGGCTGGCCGACCGCCCCGACGAGCCGGGCGGCGCGGTGGAGCTGACCGACGACCTGCTCGACGCGGTGGGCGCGCCCCGGCCCTCCCGGGACTGGCCCGTGGACTGCCTGCTGCGGCCCCTGCCGCCCGGACCCGGCGCTCCGGCGGCCGTGCTGGACACCGCGGTGCCCGCCGGGACGCTCGACGCGCGGTTCGCCCGGGGCCTGCGGCTGGTGCACGGCGTCGAACCCGGACCGGTGACCGCGTACCGGGAGTTCCTGCGGGAGTTCGAGCGGTCCCGAGGCGGCCGGCTGGTGGAGGTGCTGATCCCGCCGCACAACGCCCGCTCGGCCAACACCGTGCGCCGGCCCGCCTGCACCGACCTGTGGACCGGGGACCCGGACCACCGCCCGTACTTCGGGGAGGAGCACCCCGGGCGGCACGTCCCGCTGGACGCGATCACCCTGCGCCGCGAGGGGCGGACCGTGATCGCCGAGGCGGGCGGCGAACGCCTGTGGCCGGTGCACCACGCCACCCGGATGCCGTTCCCGCCGTGGGACGTCGCCCTCTCGCTGCTGCTGGTCGCCGGGCCGCCGGAGGTGCGCCGCTTCGGCCGGCACCGGGCGGGCGCGCTCGCGGCGTTCCCCGGACGCCGGCACCTGCCGCGCCTCACCGCCGGGTCGCTGGTCGTCAGCCGGGCCCAGTGGCGCGTCCGGCGCGACGAGCTGTGGAGCCCGGACGCGGGTGTCGAGGAGCGGTTCCGCGCCCTCGGCCGGCTCGCCCGGACCCGGTCGCTGCCCCGGTGGGTGTTCGCCGGACCGCCGGGTGGCAGGGCGATGCCGGTCGACCTGGCCGGGCTGCCCGCGCTGCGCGTGCTCGACCGGGTCCTCGCGGGCCACGACGAGCTGTTCTTCACCGAGATGTTGCCGACCCCGGCGGACTTCCCCGTCGAGGACGGCGCGCACACCGCCGGTGACCGCCTGGCGTGCCAGCTGCTGCTGCGCCTGCCGGTGACCGGCGAAACGGACTCCTCGCCCAGCGGGGTGGGAGCGGCACCAGTTGCCGAAGCGGTGTGAAGGGAGACAACGACTATGGAGCAGGCGATCCTGGAGCCGGCCGAGTTGGACACGCTCATCAGTGATCTGGAGGAGCGCATCGGCGAGGTCCGGTTGGTCAACCCCGCGGAGCCGATGGCGTTCAGCGAGGACCAGTGCAGCGTCCTGGCGTGCTCGCTCATCGCCTTCTGCGACGACGACAGGAGCGACGCGTTCTGATCGCGGTGGAAGTGGCCGAAGCGGTGTGAAGGGAGACAACGACTATGGAGCAGGCGATCCTGGAGCCGGCCGAGTTGGACACGCTCATCAGTGATCTGGAGGAGCGCATCGGCGAGGTCCGGTTGGTCAACCCCGCGGAGCCGATGGCGTTCAGCGAGGACCAGTGCAGCGTCCTGCTGTGCTCGCTCATCGCCTTCTGCGACGACGACAGGAGCGACGCGTTCTGATCGCGGTCGGAACCGGGCAAGGGTGAGAACCGGGGTGGGTGGGTCCACAGTGGACCCACCCACCCCTCGTGGGAGGAGTTCGATGGTCAACGCCGTGGGGGAGCACCCCCTGCTGGACGACCTGGCGCACCGCGCCCTGCGCGGGTGGGCCGGACGCGGGGACCCGACGCCGGACCCGGGACCCGTGGTGCTGGCGTCGACCCTGCCGCCCGGCGACCCGGTCGTCGCGCTCGTGGCGCGGGCCTGGCTGGGCGGCCTGCGCCGAGCCGCGCCCGCCCACCCCGGTGTGTTCGGCGGGCTCGCCGGGCAGCTGGTGGGGCTGCGCCTGCTGGCCGCGGTCCACCCGCCCCTGGACCGGGCGGCCGACGCCGTCTCCGCCGCGCTGCGCCGCCCCGCGACCGCCGAGCGGGACGGCCTCGCCTACGGCGATTACGACCTCGTCGCCGGACCGGCCGGCGTGCTGCTGGCCCACTGCGTCCCGACGGACCACCCCGCTGGGGTGGAGGAGTTCGCCGCCCGGTTGACCGCGTTGTGCGGCAACGGCGTGGAAGGGCTGCGGTGCACCGCGTACGACGGGCACGAACTGCTGAGCTGGATGCAGGGCCGGGTCAACGCGGGGCTGGCGCACGGCGTGCCCGGTGTCGTCGTGGCGTTGGCGGCGGCGCTCCGCGCCGGGGTCGACGTGGCCGACCCGCTGCGCCTGCTGGGGCGGTGGCTGGCCGACGAGGCGCGCCGCGACCCGTTGGGCGTCGTGTCGTGGCCGACGGCCGGGGGAGCCCCGCCCCCGGAGCGGGCCGTGCGGCGGCAGGCGTGGTGCTACGGCTGCCCCGGCGCGGCCTGGGCGCTGTGGGAGGCGGGCGACGCGCTGGGCGAGCCGGGGTTCGCGGTGCTCGCGACGACGGCGATGCGGTCGCTGTGCGACAACTACGACGAGGACTTCCACCTGTACGGCGACACCGGGTCCGACCGCCTGGCCGTCTGCCACGGCGCGGCCGGGGTGCTGGCGGTCGCCGACGCGTTCGCCACCCACGCCGGCCTGCCCGAGGCGGCCGCGTTGCGGCAACGCCTGGCGGACCACCTGCGTCGGAGCGGCGACGAGGTGTCCGACCTCGCGCGCACCGACATGTCGCTGCTCACCGGCGCCGCCGGGGTGCTCGCCGCGCTGCGCACCGCGTCCGGCGGCCCGCGCGGCTGGCTGCCCGCCGTCGGTCTGCGCTGAACGCCCGGTTCCCGGGGCACGGGCGCATCGCGACTCATGAGATGTAACAGCTGCTACATTCTCCCGTGTGACTGAGCAGCGTGACCCGTCCCGGTGGTTGGTGCTGGTGGTGCGGGTGCCCGCCGAGCCCAGCCGGCACCGGGTGGCGGTGTGGCGGGAACTGCGCCGCGTCGGGGCGCTGTCCCTGGGGCAGGGCGCGTGGGTGGTGCCGGACGTCCCGGTGTTCGCCGACGGGGTGGCGCGGGTGGTCGAGCTGGCCCGGCGCGGCGAGGGCGAGGTGCTGGTGCTGGACGCGGCCGGGCGGGCCGAGTCGGACACCGCCCGGCTGGAGGCGCTGTTCACCGCCGAGCGGTCCGAGGAGTGGGCGGAGTTCCTGGCCGACTGCGGCAAGTTCGACGCCGAGATCGACAAGGAGATCCGCACCGGCAAGTTCACCATGGCCGAGCTCGAAGAGGAGGAGCAGGGCCTGGAGCGGCTGCGCCGCTGGCACCGCGACGTCAAGGCCCGGGACGTGTTCGGCGCGCCCGCCGCGGTCGAGGCCGAGCGGCGGCTCCGGCACTGCGCCGACCGGCTGGCCGACTACACCGAGCGGGTGTTCCGTGCCCTGCACCAGATGTGACCCCGCCGGCGCGGCGGAGCGGCGGAGGCCCCGATGAGCGGCGGATCACGCGTGCGGACCACCAGGGGCCGGCTGCTGCCCCTGTACGCGGCGGGGTTCGTCACCGCGTTCGGCGCGCACGGCATCGCCGCGAGCCTCGGCGACTACACCGGCGCCGACGGCGCGGCCTCGCTGCTGGCGCTGGGGCTGTTGCTCGCGGTCTACGACGGCGCGGAGGTCGTCCTCAAACCGGTGTTCGGCTCGCTGGCCGACCGGGTCGGTCCGCGCCCGGTGCTGCTGGGCGGCCTGCTGGCCTTCGCCGCCGCCTCCACGGCGTTCGTGCTCGCCGGAGACCCCGCGCTGGTGGGCGTGGCCAGGTTCGGCCAGGGCGCCGCCGCGGCGGCGTTCTCCCCGGCGGCGGGCGCGCTGGTGGCCCGGTTGTCCCCGCCTGCCGGGCACGGCCGCGCGTTCGGCGGCTACGGCGCCTGGAAGGGGCTCGGCTACACCCTCGGCCCCGTCCTGGGCGGTGTCCTGATCTTCCTCGGCGGCTACCCGCTGCTGTTCGGCGCGCTCGGCGGGCTGGCGCTGGCCGCGGCGGTCTGGGCGGCGATCGCGGTGCCCGCCGAGCCGCCGCTGCCGCGGACCCGGCAAACCGTCCTGGACCTGGCCCGCCGCCTGGGCTCCGGTGGCTTCCTGCGGCCGACCGCCACGCTGGCGGGCGCGACCGCCGCCCTCGCGGTCGGGGTCGGGTTCCTGCCCGTCGCCGGCGCCGCGCACGGCCTCGGCCCGCTCGCCACCGGAGCGGTGGTGTCGCTGCTGGCCGCCACCGCCTCCCTGGTCCAGCCGTGGGCCGGGCACGCCCGCGACGCCGGCGACCCCGGGGACGCCGCGGGCATGGCCACCGGGCTCGCGCTGGCCGCGGCGGGCACGGCCGCCGCGACCGTCCTGCCCGGTGTCGCCGGGTTGGTGGCCGCCGCGCTCGCCATCGGCGCGGGCACCGGCCTGGCGACCCCGATCGGGTTCGCCCACCTGGCCGCCACCACCCCGGAGGAACGGCTCGGGCAGACCATGGGTTCCGCCGAGGTGGGCCGCGAGCTCGGCGACGCGGGCGGCCCCCTGCTGGTCGGGGCCCTCGCCACCGCGGGCACCCTGGGCCACGGCCTGCTCGGCCTCGCCGCGCTGCTCGCCGGGATCGCCGCGGTGGTCGCGCTCACCGCACGCGCGCGGACCCGCTGACCGCCCCTCCCGGACCGCCGCGGCCGGCGGTCAGGCGAGGTCGGCGACCGCCCTGGCCACCTGGTCGCGCCACCCGGCCTCCAGCCGCGCCAGGTCGAAGCCCCGCCGGGTGATCAGGTGGTCGACCAGCGCGGTGTCCAGGGACGACAGCAGCGCGTGGGCGGTCAGCTCCACGTCCGCGGTCGTGCCCGCCTGCCGCAGCAGCACCACCACGTGGGTCAGGCGCAACCGGTACGAGGGCACGGTGAAGCGCCGGGCCGGGGCCGGGTCGGCGGCCAGGTACATGTCCAGGTGGGCGCGCTCGTGGCGCACCACGGCCGGCCCGAAGGCCAGCAGGCGCGCGAGGGGGTCGGCGCCGGGCCCCAGCGGCGGCGGACCGCTGAGGAACGCCTCCTGCAACCGCCGCTCGTGGTGGTCGAGCAGGGCGAGCAGCAGGCCGGCGCGGTCGCCGAAGCGCCGCGACACCGTGCCCTTGCCGACCGAGGCCGCGGCGGCGACGGCCTCCATGGTGAGGTTCGCCGCGCCGTGCTCCGCCGCCAGCCCGGCCGCGGCCTCCAGCAGCCGGGCCCGGTTGCGCGCCGCGTCGGCCCGCAGGCGCGGCCCGGGGTCCAGCACCGGCAACGCGGTCGACGGGGCGGCGCGAGCCCCTGGTCGGTCGCCGGGCTCCGGTGGCGGAGAAGTGGCGTCGATCACCTTGGCAGCCTAACCGGAAGAGAAACGGGCCACGGTCCGTTTGAGTCGGGTGCAGTGCTCGACCACACCCACAGGGGAGATCAGGAACCATGACCCTCCACATCCTCGCGCTCGTCGGCAGCCTCCGCTCCGGCTCGCACAACCGCCAGCTCGCCGAGACGGCGGTCCGGCTCGCCCCCGAGGGCGTCGAGATCGAGGTGTACGAAGGGCTGGCCGAGGTGCCCTTCTACAACGAGGACATCGACGTCGAGGGCATCGCGCCCGCCGCCGCGACCAGGCTGCGCGAGGCGACCCGCCGCGCCGACGCCGTCCTGCTGTTCTCCCCGGAGTACAACGGCACCATCCCCGCTGTGTTGAAGAACGCCATCGACTGGCTGTCCCGGCCCTTCGGCTCGGGTGACCTGAAGGGCAAGCCGGTGGCCGTGATCGGCACCGCGTTCGGCCAGTACGGCGGCGTGTGGGCGCAGGACGAGGCGCGCAAGGCCGCGGGCATCGCCGGCGGCGTCGTGCTCGACGACGTGACCCTGTCGGTGCCGGGCTCGGTCACCCGCTTCGCCGAGACGCACCCGGCCGACGACCCCGAGGTCACCACCAAGCTCAGCGAGGTGCTGGCCGGCCTGTCCGCCCGCGTCGCCGCGCACACGGCGGCCTGATCGGCGTGGCGCGGGCGGGTCTCGTGCCCGCCCGCGCCGCCCGCGCTCGGGCCGATCAGCGCCCCGGCGAACACCGCGGCTGTGTCACCTGCTCGGGCGACAGCGCCTCGAAAACCAGCCCGCGGACCGCGTCCACGTGGCCGGGGCAGCCGGTTCGATCAACCTTCACGCGTTGCGCACGGCTGCTTCAGTTGGTGGTCTTCGCCGTGCCGTCGGACACCCCGGCCGCCTCGGCGACCTTGGCCGGTGAGGCGCCGGCGTACCCGGCGTCGAGGAACAGCCGGGTGGCGGCCTCGACGATGGCCGCCCGCTTCTGCTCGGCGACGCGCCGGTGGTAGGGCGAGGGCTTCGTCGTCATGGGCGCCACTCTACGCGAGGCGAGTCACTTGACTCACCATATTTTCGCAGGGAGGACCGCGTCATGGGGCGTTTCGACAAGCAGACCGTTCTCGTCACCGGTGGCACCGGCGGTCAGGGTGCCGCCCACGTTCGGGCCTACCACCAGGAGGGGGGCGAACGTCGTCGTCGCCGCGCTCTCCGAAGGTCGTGGCGAGGAACTCGCCGCCGAACTCGGCGAGCGGGCGCTGTTCGTCCGCCTGGACGTCACCGACGAGGACGCCTGGGCGGCGGCGGTCACCGGGACCGGACGCCGGTTCGGCCCGATCGCGGTCCTGGTCGACAACGCCGGCGTCCAGAAGAACCCCGCGGCGCCGATCGAGTCCACCGAACGGCGGGTCTGGGACCGCGTGCTCGACACCAACCTCACCGGCACGTTCCTCGGCACCAAGACCGCGACCCCGTCACTGCGCCGCAACGGCGGCGGGGTGATCGTCAACATCGCCTCCACGATGGCCCACGTCGGCACCCCGTCCTACGCGCCGTACGTCGCCGGCACCTGGTCGCGGCGGCGAAGAAGACCGTGACCGCACGCAGCACATGCCGGTACGTCGGACCGCGGCGACGCGCCCGGGCCGCGGAACGGACTCTGTAGCGGCACGCCGCGGTCCACGGCCTGCTCGACCAAGGCATCGGGCTGCTGGAATGCGCACGAGGACTCGGCGTGTCGCTCAACACGGTCAAGCGCTACGCCCGCATCCCCTCCGCCGAGCAGTTGCGCCGCCCGCCGCCCTGCCGGCGCAGCACGGTCGACCCCTGCCGCGACCACCCGCGCCGCCGCCTGCCGCGGCAACCCGACGTCCCGGTCACCCACCTGCTTGCCGAGGTTCGCGTCCTGGGCTACCCCGACAGCGCCAACCTGCTGGTCCGCTGCCTCGGACAAGGCCGCGCCGGACCCGACCGCGTCCCGCCCTCACTGTGGCGCCTGGTCACCTGGCCGACGAGCAAGCCCGAGGACCTGCCCGCCCACCACCGTCGCCACCTCGATGACCCGACCACCAGCCGTCCGCCGCCGAGGGCGCGATCTCGACGCCTGGATGGATGCGGTTCCGGCCGATGATCCGCCCGCCCTGCACCGCTTCCTCCACGGCCTGCGCAAGGCCACCCACGGACGGGCAGGCTTCGCCCGCTGTGCAAGCGGATCCCGCTCGACCGGCGTCCAGGGCGGGCATCAGTGTGGTCGGCGTGGGCCGTTGCCGAAGCCGATCGAGTTCCAGAAGGCGCACTTGCTTTCCGCGGCCACGTCGGTGAGGCGGATGCCACCGCCCGTCGGGATGTCCAAGGACAAGACGTTGGCGCCGGCGCCAGGGCGGTGGCGTGGCCAGTCGGGCAGGCCGTTGCGGTTGGGGTCGCCGGTGCGGGCGAAGGTGGTCCAGTAGTCGATCATCGTGTTCGACAAGCCGCTCTGGGGCCCGGTCAGCGGCGCGCCGAAGACGCCGGCGAACAGGTAGGGGAGTTCGGTGGCGTGCATGGCGCCCTCGTCGAGCCCCGGGAGTTGCACCGGCACCGGGGCCGTGCGCTCGGCGAACTGGTACGCGTACACCGGCACGGGGCGCGGTCTGGCCGAGACCAGGCGGTAGCCGGCGAGGTGCTCGCAGGTCGCGAGCGTGTTTCCCGCGTGGGTGACCACGGTCGACAGGGCGATGGCAGGGCTCGGGAAGTCGGCCAGGGGGTACTGGGCGAACACCTGGTCGGCCGCGTCGCCGAAGGTCTCGCGGATGCGCCGTTCGAAGATCTGCGGGGTGACCGGGTTGCCCCGGGCCTCGAACTCCAGGCCGATGTAGAGGCGCATCTCGTCAAGGGTGTTGCCCATGATCAGCGGGACGTGGTTGAAGCGGTCGAGGCGCAGTGCCTTCGGCGGGTGCAGGGGCAGTTCCCGACCGCCGACCACCGGGAAGCCGCCCGGCCAGGACAGGGTCAGCTCGCGGACCGGCTTGGTGCGCATACAGGCTGCGGCGGTGGTCGGGTCGGGACAGCCGAAGCGGACAGCCAGCTCGGTGCCGGCGGTTTCGGCCTGCTCGCCGGTGGCCAGTTCGCTCGCACAGCTGAAGCTCTGGGCGATGGCCCGGTGGAACAGGCCCGCGGCGGTCGGCGAGGTCAGGTTCACGCACACGCTCGCCCCGCCGGCCGATCCGCCGAAGATCGTCACGTTGCGCGGGTCGCCGCCGAAAGCGGCGGCGTTGCGCTGCACCCAGCGCAGGGCGGCCTGCTGGTCCTGGATGCCGTAGTTGCCCGACCGCGAACCGGGGGACTCGGAGGTCAGCGACGGCAGGGCCAGGAAGCCGAACGGGCCGAGGCGGTAGTTGATGGTCACCACCACGACGTCACCCCGGGCGGCGAGCGTGCGGGGGTTGTAGACGGCGCCCGCGCCGGTGGTGAACGAGCCGCCGTGGATCCACACCATGACGGGCAGCCCTCGGCCCCTGCGGGGTGTGGCGACGTTGAGGTACAGGCAGTCCTCGACGAAGCTCTCCGGCAGGCCGAAGTCCGAGGGCTGGGCGCACGAGTTGCCTGGCTTGCCGGCGTCCAGCGGCTCGTGCCACGGCTGCACCGGTTGCGGTGGGCGCCACCTCAACTCGCCGACCGGCGGCGCGGCGAACGGGATGCCCTGGAAGACCCGCACGTCCCTCTCGACCACCCCCCGCACGGGTCCCTCGACGGTGTCGACCGAGTCCTGTCGTCCGACCGGGTCGGCGATCGCCTGGCTCATCCCCGAGACCAGTCCCGCCACCCCGAGCAGGACCAGCAGCAGTCGACGCCACATCGCGCTCTCCCATCAGCATGTCCCGGTCGCCTCCACCTCACCATGGCACAGAAGACCGACCGCGCCAAAGGCGACAATCGGGTGCAGTGGTGAAACTCGTCCGTTCGCGCGGGTGTCGATTATCGAGTCTTTATTGGACGATCAAACCCGGCGCAGCACCGTGGGCAACCCGTCGTTGGGCGCGGGTAGCGAAGTGAATCTCCACGGCGCCTCGTAGGACTCCGGGTAGCTCCACTCGTAACGGCGCAGCAACGCGTCCAGGGTCGCCTTGACCTTCAGCATTCCCAGTCGCATCCCGATGCACTTGTGCGCGCCCCAGCCGAAGGGCGTCCAGGCCAGCCGGTGTCCCGAGTCGCCGCCGCGGTCGAAGCGCTCGGGGTCGAACCGGTGCGGTTGCGACCACAGCTCGGGCATCAGCTGGTTGACCCCCGTGCACACCGACACCAGCTGCCCCGCCGGGATGTGGTGCCCCAGCACCTCGGTGTCCTTCACCGCCACCCGCATGAGGATCGGCGACGGCGACACCAGCCGGATGCTCTCCCGGACCACCAGGTCCAAGGTGGCGAGCCGGTCCACACCCGCAGCGTCCCGCGACACCACCCCGACCGACTCGGCGCGGGCGCGCTCCTGCCAGGCCGGGTGCTTGCCGAGGAAGTAGACGGAGGCCAGCGTGGCCGCCGTGGTCGTGTCGTGGGAGGCGATCACGGTGAACAGCGCGTGAAGTGCGACCTGCCGGTCGCTGAGCCCCTCGACACGGCTCAGCACCGAGAAGAAGTCCTCGCCCGTGGTGCGGGCCCGCACCACGGGCACCGCCTGGTGCAGGTACCGGATGAGCCACGTGCGAGAGCGGTGCGCCCGGTGCCACAGCGTGCCGGGCAGCCGCACCCGGGCCAGCGCGGTCTCGGCGCGGATGCACTCCTCCACCGCGCCGACCAGCCGCTGCCCGACGCCCTCGTGGGGCACGCCCAGGAACGCCCGCGTGGTGATCTGCCCGGACAGCTCCCGTGCCGCGCTGACCAGTCCGAACCGGGACCCGACCGGCCACCGGTCCAGGCGTTCGTCCAGGTCCTCGACCATCAGGCGCAGGTACCCGCGCACCGCCTCCTCGCTGTAGGCGGCCTGCACGAGGCGGCGGTCGGCGAGGTGCTCGGGCGCGTTCATCGCCAGCAGGCCACCGTCGAACCACGGGCCGATCACCGCCGGCCAGCCGCTGGCGAACGCCTTGTCCCGGTTGGCCAGCACCGCCTGCACGGCCTCCGGCCCGGCGACCGCGACGACCTTGCGACCGAACGCCTGCCACCACGACACCGGGCCGTGGCGGCGCATCAGCGCAAGCAGGAACGCCGGGCCGTAACGCACGGTGTGCAGCCCCATCCCGATGAACGGCAGGCCCCGGTCGCCGGGGATCGGTTTGAGCGCGCTGTCGGCGCGTGGCACGGCCAACGCGGCCGGGCGTCGGGGGGCGCGCCCCAGCAGCGCGTCCAGCCAGTGGTCCGAGCCCATCTCCACGAGTCCGCGGTTCTCGGCGCGGGCCTTTTCACCGTGTGGTGCCATGTCAATCGCCCTCCTGGCCGTCGTGGCTGTGGCATTTCGTGTGCAGCGCAAGCTTCGGCATTCCGAAGCGCTTGTCCCGCCGGTCACGCTTCATGTCGCCGGACATTCCTCCGGTTGAGTGACAACTTTGGTTGACCGTGTAAGCCGGGGAAAGTTCCGTCAATTGTCCGTTGGGTCGTGTGCAGTATTCGTTGCGCCAAACAGGTCATCTTGACGGCGTTCCCTCGGGGTGCGTGTCCCGCCCCGAGGGTAGACCTGGCATTGACCTTACGCGGCGACCCCGGGCATAGTCGGGTGATATCCGGGATTCACCGGGGGTCCAAGAATCTACTGAGGACCAATCTCGGGATGGTCCGATCGAGGGAAATTCCGCAACCACAGAAAAGCTTCTGTGCGCGGGCTCCTGCCTGAAGAGAAGGGCTGAGGATGCTGCTGTACGCAGGCTTGCGCAAAGGCTCGGCCGACGGGAGCGCCCGGGGTGGGGGAGTGGTCCGGGTCGATCCCGACCCCGTCGTCGTGGTGGGGATGGGGTGCCGCTTCCCGAGGGCGCTGTCCTCGCCGCGGCAGCTGTGGGGCTTCGTGCTGGGCGGCGGGAACGCGGTTCGCCCCGACTTCCCCGCCGACCGGGGGTGGGACCTGCGGGCGCTGACCGACACCGGCACACCGGGCTCGACCTACGCGCGCGGCGGCTCCTTCCTCGACGGCGCGGGGGAGTTCGATGCGGCGTTCTTCGGGGTGAGCCCGCGGGAAGCGCTTACCATGGACCCGCAGCAGAGGTTGTTGCTGGAGGTGTCCTGGGAGGCGCTGGAGCGGGCGAACATCGACCCCTCGACCCTGGCGGGCAGTGGCGCCGGCGTCTACTTCGGCGTGGTGGCCCAGGAGTACGGTCCCCGGGTGTTCGCCGGCGCACTGAAGGACGCGGGCCACCTCACCACCGGCACCACCCCGAGCGTGGCCTCGGGCCGCGTCGCCTACACGCTCGGCCTGGAGGGCCCTGCGGTCACCGTGGACACCGCCTGCTCCTCGTCGCTGACCGCGGTGCACCTCGCGGCGCGGGCGCTGCGCGCGGGCGAGTGCTCGCTCGCCCTGGCCGGCGGGGCGAACGTGGTGTGCGCGCCCAGCATCCTCGTCGGCTTCGGCCACCTCGGGGCGCTCGCCCCCGACGGCGCCAGCAAACCGTTCTCCGCCGACGCCGACGGGTTCGGCGTCGCCGAGGGCGCGGGTGTGGTGGTGCTGGAACGGCTGTCGGACGCGCGCCGCCTCGGTCACCCCGTGCTCGCCGTGCTGCGCGGGACCGCGATCGGGCAGGACGGCGCGTCCGAAGGGCTGTCCGCGCCCAGCGAGCACGGCCAGCGGCGGGTGATCCGCGCGGCTCTCGCCGACGCCGGGCTCACCCCCGCCGACGTGGACGTGGTCGAGGCGCACGGCACCGGCACCCGGGTCGGCGACCCCGTCGAGGTCCGCGCCCTGCTGGCCACCTACGGCGCGGCCCACTCCGCCGACGACCCGCTGCTGATCGGGTCGATCAAGTCCAACATCGGCCACACCCAGGCCGCGTCCGGGGTCGCGGGCGTGATCAAGGCCGTGGAAGCCCTCCGTCACGGCCTGGTGCCGGGCACCCTCCACCTGACGCGCCCCACCGAGGCGGTCGACTGGTCCACGGGCGTCATGCGCGTCCCGACCGGAGCTGTGCCCTGGCCCGCTTCGGCGTCCGACCGGCCCCGGCGCGCGGCCGTGTCCTCGTTCGGGATCAGCGGCACGAACGCCCACGTCGTCTTGGAGCAGGCCCCGTCCGCCGATCACGTCCCGCGCTTGCCCCGCGTCCGCGCGGACGCGGTGCCGCTCGTGCTCTCGGCCCGCACCGGTCAAGCGCTGCGGGCACAGGCCGCCCGGCTGCGCGAGCACGTGGACCAGCGACCCGGACTCGACCTCGCCGACATCGCCCACACCCTCGCCGCCCACCGGGCCCGGTTCGACCACCGCGCCGTGCTGGTGGCGGGCGACCGCGTCGAAGCGCTCGCCGAGCTGACCGCCCTCGCCGAAGGACCCGCCACCAGCCGGGCACGCGCGGGCGCGGGCGCGGTGCTCATCTTCCCCGGACAGGGCTCGCAGTGGGTGGGCATGGCGACCGGCCTGCTCGGCGCGGACGCGGTGTTCACCGCTTCGGTCGAGGAGTGCGACGCGGCGTTCGCCGACTTCGTCGACTGGTCCCTGCTCGACGTCCTGCGCGGCGAGCCCGGTGCACCCGGCCTCGACCGGGTGGACGTGGTGCAGCCCGCCCTGTTCGCGGTCATGGTCTCGCTGGCCCGCTGCTGGCAGTCCTTCGGCGTGCTACCCGCCGCGGTGATCGGACACTCCCAGGGCGAGATCGCCGCCGCCTGTGTCGCGGGAGCGCTCTCGCTGCGTGACGCCGCCGCGGTCGTCGCCTTGCGCAGCAAGGCCATCGCCGCCATCGCGGGCACGGGGGGCATGGCATCCGTGCCGCTGCCCGTCGCCGATGTCGTACCCCGCCTGGTGCGCTGGGCGGACAGGCTGGAGGTGGCCGCGATCAACGGACCGCGCTCGACCGTGGTCTCCGGCGACGCCGCGGCCATCGAGGAGTTCGCCGCCGCCTCCGAGGCGGACCACGTCCAGGTCCGCCGGGTGCCCGTGGACTACGCGTCCCACTCGGCGCACGTGGAAGCGCTCGACGGAGCGGTGCAGGAGTCGATCGCCGACATCGCGCCCAGGCGCTGCGAGTTGGAGTTCCTCTCCGCCGTGACCGGGGGGCCGGTCGACGGCGCGGAACTGGACGCGGCGTACTGGTACCGGAACCTGCGTCAGACGGTGCGCTTCGAGGAAGCCGTGCGCGCCGCCTACGCCCGCGGCCACCGCTTCTTCATCGAGGTCAGCCCGCACCCCGTGCTCACCGCGGGCATGGAGGAGTCGCTCCAGGACGTCCCGGCCGACGACCCGGTCGTGGTCGTGGGGAGCCTGCGCCGCGACGACGGCGGCCCCCGCCGCCTGCTGGCCTCGGTCGCCGAGGCGCACGCCGCGGGTCTGCCGGTGGACCTGACCGCCCGCCTCGGCGACCGGGCGCCGGTCGAGCTGCCCACGTACGCCTTTCAGCACCACAGGTTCTGGCTGTCGCCCACCGCCGGGACGACCGCGGCCGGGCCCGCGCCGGAGCACCCGCTGCTGGCCACCGCACACGACCACCCCGAGCACGACGGTCTCCAGCTCATCGGCAGCGTCTCCCTGTCCACCCATCCCTGGCTGGCTCACCACGCGGTCGACGGGGTCGTGCTGCTGCCCGGCGCGGCCATGGCCGAACTGGCGGCCTTCGCCGGCCGGCGGGCGGGCGGCGCGACCATGGCCGAACTGGTGCTGCGCGAGCCGCTGGTGATCCCGGCGGAGGAGGCCGTGCACCTCCGGGTCGTCGTCACCGGGGACGCCCCCGACGGCCGCGGCGTGCGGATCTACTCCTGTCGTGACACCCCGCTGGGCGTCGGGGTCGCCTGGACCAGGCACGCCGAGGGCACCCTGGGAGCCGCCGCGCCGACCGCGCCCGCCTTCGGCCAGGCCACCTGGCCCCCTCCCGGCGCCGAGCCGGTGGACGTGTCCGACGCCTACGACCGGCTGGCCGCGCGCGGCTACCGGTACGGCCCGGCCTTCCGCGGCCTGCGCGCGGTCTGGCGCCGTGGCCCGGACGTCCACGCCGAGATCGCGCTGCCCGAGGGGATCGAGCCGGGTGGGTTCGGCCTCCACCCCGTCCTGCTCGACGCCGCCCTGCACGCCCTCGTGCACACCGCCCCCGATACCGGGGCCGACGGGATCCGGCTCCCCTTCACCTGGTCGGGCATCCGACTGCACGCCGTCGGCGCCACCGCCCTGCGGGTGAGCATCATCGCGACCGGTCCGGACGCCTACGCGCTGGAGCTGACCGACCCGACCGGGCAGCCGGTGTGCGCGGTCGAGGAGCTGACCCTGCGACCGATCGACCGCGACCGGCTGCGCGCGGCCGGAGCGGGCGCCCGCGACTCCCTGTTCGGCCTGGAATGGAGGCCCGCGCCGAGGGACGCGGCGGGCGCCCCCGAGTGGACGGAGTGGGCCGCGTGGGTCGGTGGGACCGCGGCGCGAGCCGTCGTCCTGCGCCGCGACACCATCCCCGGTGGCCCGGACCTCCCGCACCGGGTGCGGCGGGCACTGGACGGGGTCCTCGGCCTCGTGCAGCGCTGGCTGGCGGACCCGCGCGCCGAGGGCTCCACCCTGGTCGTGCTCACCCGGCGCGCGGTGTCCACCGGACCCGGCGAGGACGTCGAAGACCTGGCCCACGCTGCCGCGTGGGGCCTCTTGCGCAGTGCCCGAACCGAACACCCCGGCCGCGTCGCGCTGGTGGACCTGGACGACTGGGAGGGCTGGCGCGACCGCGTCCCCGAAGCCCTCGCCGCCCTCGCCGCCGGCGAGACCGAGGTGGCGTTCCGGCGAGGCGCACCCGTCGTGCCGCGCCTCGCGCCGGCAGGCGGCACGGTCACCGCGGGGCTCGACCGGCTGCGAGGTCCGGGCTGGCGGCTGCGCACCCTGGGCGCCGGCACCCTGGAGGCGGCCAACACCGCGTTCGCGGACTGGCCGGAGTCCCGGCGGCCGCCGGGACCGGGAGAGGTGCGGGTCGCCGTGCGCGCGGTGGGCCTGAACTTCCGCGACGTCATGATCGCCCACGGGCTCTACCCCGACCCGGGCGCGGACCTGGGCAACGAGGGCGCGGGCGTGGTGCTGGAGGTCGCGGACGACGTGCGCGACCTGGTGCCCGGTGACCGGGTCATGGGCATGTTCTACGGCGTCGGCCCGGTGGTGGTGCGCGAGCGCGGCTACTTCGCCCGCTTCCCCGACTCCTGGACCTTCGCCGAGGCCGCCGCCACCCCGGCGGTGTTCCTCACCGCGCACTTCGCGCTGAGGGGGCCGGCCGGGATCACCGCGGGCGCGCGGGTGCTGGTGCACGCGGGAACCGGCGGGGTCGGCACGGCCGCCATCCGGCTCGCCCACCACCTCGGCGCCGAGGTGTTCGCCACCGCCTCCCCCGCGAAGCAGGACGTGCTGCGCGCCGCGGGCTTGGCCGAGGACCACATCGCGAGCTCGCGCACCCTCGACTTCCGCGACCGGTTCCTGACGGCCACCGGGGGCGCGGGCGTGGACCTGGTGCTGAACTCCCTCGCCCACGAGTTCGTCGATGCCTCGCTCGACCTGCTGCCGCGCGGCGGCCAGTTCGTCGAGCTGGGCAAGACCGACCCGCGTGACGCCGACGCGATCGCCCGGACCCGCCCCGGCGTGCGTTACCGGCACTTCGACCTGACCGAGGTCGGCCCGGAGGAGACCGGAGCCGCCCTGGCCGAGCTGGGCGCGTTGTTCCGGCGGGGCGCGCTGCTCCCGCTGCCGGTGTCGGTGCGCGACGTGCGGCAGGCCCCCGAAGCGCTCCAGACCCTCGCCCAGGCCCGCCACACCGGCAAGCTCGCCCTCACCCTCCCGCGTCCCCTCGACCCCGACGGCACCGTGCTGATCACCGGTGGCACCGGCGTCCTGGGCGGCCTGCTCGCCCGCCACCTGGTCACCACCCGGGGCGTGCGGCGCCTGCTGCTGGCGTCGCGCAGCGGACCCGACACCCCCGCCGCGCGAGCACTGGTGGACGACCTGCGCGCGCTGGGGGCCGACCCCCTCGTCGTGGCCTGCGACGTCGCCGACCCACGGGCATCGGCCGCCCTGTCGGCCTCGGTGCCCGCGCAGCACCCGCTCACCGCTGTCGTCCATGCCGCCGGCGTGCTGGACGACGGGGTGTTCACCGCCCTGACCCCGCAGCGGCTCGACCGCGTGCTGCGGCCCAAGCTCGACGCGGCGTGGCACCTGCACGAGGCCACCGCCCACCTGGACCTGGCCGCCTTCGTGCTGTTCTCCTCGGCGGCCGGCGTGCTGGGGACGCCGGGGCAGGCCAACTACGCCGCGGCCAACACCTTCCTCGACGCGCTGGCCGAGCACCGCCGGCAACGCGGCCTACCCGCGACCTCCCTGGCCTGGGGCCTGTGGGCGGACGGCTCAGGCATGACCGGCCACCTCGACGACCGCGATCTCACCCGGCTGCGCCGCGCCGGTTTCACCGCCATGTCCGCCGCCGAGGGCCTGGCCCTGTTCGACGCCGCCCTCGACAGCGGCCGGGCGCTGCTGGTCCCGGCCCGCCTCGACCCGCGGGCCGGGCGCGCGGGGGAGCGGCCCGCCCTGTTCGGCGGCCCGGTCCGGCCGGCCCTCCGCGCCGCGGGCGCCGCCCCGGAGGAGCGGGCCCTGACCGGGGACCTGGCAAGCCTGCCCGCGGCCGAGCGCCGCGCGGCGCTGACCGGGATGGTCCGCGCCGCGGCAGCCGCCGTGCTGGGCCACGACTCGGCCGAGGCGATCGACCCCGACGCGCACTTCAAGCACATGGGGTTCGACTCCCTGGGCGGAGTGGACTTCCGCAATCGGCTCCGCCGGGCCACCGGACTGCCGGTGCCCACCAACGCCGTGATCGACCACAAGACCCCGGCAGCGCTTACCGAGCACCTGCTGGCCCTCGTCGCCCCGGCCGCCGAAGCGCCCAACTCCGAAGCACCTGCCCCCGTTCCTCCCACCTACGTTCCGCACCACCCCGCCCCGTCCGCGCCAGTCCCACCGGACCGCGTCCCGACCGAGTCCGTCCCGACCGGGGAAACGCACCCGCTGAGCCACTACCAGCGCGACATCGTGGGCGTGGGCCTCGCCTACCCCGAGCTGTCCCCGGTCCAGCCCGGCGGTTACCTGCGACTGCGCGGAACCACCGACGTCGAGCGGGTGCGGACCGCCATCCGGCGCACCGCCCTGCGCCACGACGCGATGCGGCTGCGGTTGGAGCCCCACGGCGACGAGTGGCGGCAACGCGTGCGGCCCGACTACCCCGACGTCGAGGTGGTCGACTTCCGCGCCGAGCCCGACCCGGCCGGGGCGTGCCTGCGGTGGATCGAGCGGGCCACCGACACACCTGTGCCCCTGGACGGACCGCTGGTGCGCACGGTGGTCCTGGTCGACGACGACACCTCCCTGGTGGTCTACACCCGGTTCCACCACGTCGTGGCCGACGCCTGGGGCATCAACCTGGCGCTCGGGGACATCGCCGACTTCTGTCGCGCCGAGGCGCCCTCGACCCCGGCGCGCCCGGCACCGAGCTGCCTGGAGGCGGTGGCGGCCGACGCGCGGTACTGGCGCTCACCCGACCGGGAGGCCGACCGCGACGCCCTGGTCGCCGCGACAGCCCCGTTGCAGCCCGCCCTGTTCCCCCGCACCGCGGCCGCGCGCACCCACCGCCGCCTGCGCCACTCCACCCGCGTGGACGCCGCCGTCATCGACCGCATCCGCGCCACCGGGCACTCGGTGTTCTCGGTGACCGCCGCCGCCGTGGCCGCCTACCTGCGCCGCCTCCACCGCGAGGGGGACGTCGTGCTGGGCATCCCGCTGCTCAACCGCCGCACGCCCGCCGAGCGGGCCACCATGTCGCACGTCACCAACGTCCTGCCGCTGCACGTGCCCGTCGACGAGCGGGGCACACTGCTGGAACTGGCCGACCGGGTGGCGGACGGGGTCGGCGAGCTGCTGACCCACCAGCGGTTCGCGCTCGGCGCCCTGCGCGCCGCGCTGCGCTCGGCGGGCCACCCGGCCCGGGACCTGTTCGACGTCACCTACTCCTACATCACCGTCCCCGAGGACGGTCCCGGCGACGATGTCGAGCTGACCGTGCTCGCCTCCGGCTCCGGCCTTGACGCGGTCAACATCGTCGCCCGCGAGCACCGGTCCGACGGCTCCCTGCACCTGGACGTCTTCTGCGCCGCCGACGTCTTCGACGCCGACTTCACCATCGACGCCGTGACGGGGCACGTCGCCCGTCTGCTCCGGGCGGCTCTGGACGACCCGGCCGCGCCCCTGGGCGCGCTGCCCATCCTCGGCCCGGACGAGTCCGCCCGCCTCGACGCCTTCGAGCGCCCCGCGGGGGAGGGCTTCGACGAGACCGCCGTCCTCGACCGGCTGTTCTCCGACCAAGCGGGACGCACCCCTGAGCGGCGAGCCCTGACCTGGACGGACCCGGACGGGATCACCGGCGAGCTGACCTACGGGCAGTTCCACCGGCACGTGGCCAGGTTGGCCGGGCAGCTGCGCGCGCGGGGTCTGCGCCCCGAGGAGTGCGTGCCGGTGGTGCTGCCTCGGTCCCCGCAGTTCCTGGTCGCCGTCCACGCGGTGCACGCGGCGGGCGGGGCCTACGTGCCGGTCGACCCCACCCACCCGGCCGAGCGCGTGCGGACGATCCTGGACGACTGCGGCGCCCGCTTCGCCGTCGCCGACACCGACCTGGGCGACTTCGGGGTGCTGTCCCTGGCGGTGGACCTGGAGGACGACACCGCCGCCCCGGTCCCGGCCACCACCACCCGGCCCGGCGACCTGGCCTACGTCATCTACACCTCCGGCTCCACCGGCGCGCCCAAGGGCGTGATGGTCGAGCACCGCTCGGTCGTCAACCGCCTGGCCTGGATGCAGCGCCGCTACCCGCTGGGCCCCGACGACGTCGTCCTGCACAAGACCCCCACCACGTTCGACGTCTCGGTGTGGGAGCTGCTGTGGTGGGCGCACGCGGGCGCGGCGGTGGCGGTGGCCCCGGCGGGCGTCGAGCGCGACCCGCGCGAGCTGGTCGCCGCGATCGAGCGTCACGGCGCCACGGTCGCGCACTTCGTGCCCTCCATGCTCGGGCCCTTCCTCGACCACCTGGAGGCCGACCCGCGCGCCGCCGCGCGGGTGCGCACGCTGCGGCAGGTCTTCGCCAGCGGCGAGGCGCTGACCCCGGTCCTGGCGGAGCGGTTCGGTGCGGTGTTCGCCGCCGCGGGCAACCGGGAGGTGCGGCTGACCAACCTGTACGGGCCCACCGAGGCCACCGTGGACGTGTCCTACTTCGACGTGCCGGGTTCCGGCCCGGTGGCGCGGGTTCCCATCGGCCGGCCCATCGACAACACCGCGCTGATGGTGCTCGACGTCGCCGGCCGCCGCTGCCCGGTCGGCGTGCCCGGCGAGCTGAACATCGCCGGTGTCGCCCTCGCCCGCGGCTACCTGGGGCAGCGCGCGCTCACCGACGAGGCGTTCGTGGTGGACGAGTCGATCCCCGAGCGCCGCCGCTACCGCACCGGGGACCTGGTTCGCTGGCTGGCCGACGGCACCGCGGAGTACCTGGGCAGGCTCGACGACCAGGTCAAGATCCGCGGCAACCGGGTTGCCCCCGGCGAGGTCGAGGCCGCCCTGACCCGCTGCCCCGGGGTGTCGGCCGCCGCGGTCGTCCCCGAGGGCGCCGGTTCGGGCACCCGGCTGGTCGCCTACCTCGTCACCGAGCACGCCGACGGTCCGGACCTGGTGCGCACGGTGGTGGACGCGCTGGGCCGGCGGTTGCCCGGGTACATGGTGCCCTCCCGGTACGTCCGGGTGGACCGGCTGCCGGTGACCGCCGCCGGCAAGGTCGACCGCCGGGCACTGGCCGCCTCGGGCCGCCGCGAGCACGGCTCGGACCGGCCCGGCAACCCGCTGGAGGAGGCACTGGCCGGGATCTGGCGCGAAGTGCTGGGCACCGACGCCTTCGGCGTGCACGACGACTTCTTCACCGTCGGCGGCGACTCCATCCTGGTGCTGCGGATGCGCACCGAGGCGGAGGAGCGCGGCCTGCCCTTCGACCTGGACCGGTTCCACGCCAACCCCACCGTCGCCGCGCTCGCCGCCCACCTGGACGGGGGGCTGCCCGGCCCGGCGCGGGTGGCCGCCGTCACCGAGCCGTTCGAGCTGGTGCCGCTGATCGACCGGGCGGGCCTGCACGGCGTCGAGGACGCCTTCCCCGCCACCCGGCTCCAGTTGGGGATGCTGTTCCACAGCCGCCAACGCGCCGATTCGCGCCTGTACAAGGACGTCTTCCGCTACCGGCTGCGGATGCCCTGGGACGAGACCGCCTTCCGCCGCGCCGCCCGGGAGCTGGTGCGCAACCGGCCCGCGCTGCGCTCGACGTTCGACCTCACCGGTCGCTCCACCCCGCTCCAACTCGTCCTCACCGCGGTGCCCGACCCGGTGGAGGTCGTCCACTGCCCCGCCGACCCCGGCGCGGCGGAGCGAGAGGTCGAGGCGCACCTGGCCGCCCTGCACCGCGCCGACTACCCGCTGCTGGACGACGACCCCGCCCAGCCCGCGCCCCTGCACCGCATCCGCGTGTTCGTCCACGGGGACGGCTCCGAGGAGGTGGACCTGGTGTTCGCCTTCCACCACGCGATCCTCGACGGCTGGAGCGTGGCCGGCCTGGTCGGCGAGCTGCTGGCGGACCACTTGGCCCTGGTGGCGGGTCGCCCGCCCGCCGAACGCGCCCCCGGCTCGACGCTGCTGCTGGCCGAGCAGGTGCGTGCGGAGCACGCGGCCTCCCACGACCAGGTCGTCCGCCGGCACTGGGCGCGGGTGCTGGAGCACTCCCGGCCCACGGCCGTCGAGTCCGTGCGGGCGCACGTGGCCGCACCCGGCGATGGCCAGCGCACCCTGGCGCTGCCCGCCTGGCTGGACGCCTGTGCCAAGGACTTCGCCCGCCGCCGCGGTGTGCCGCTGAAGTCGCTGCTACTGGCCGCCCACTGCCTGGCGTTGCGGGCCATGACCGGCGTCGAGGACGTCACCACCGGCTGCGTCACCCACACCCGGCCCGAGCTCGCGGGGGCCGAGCTGGGCGCGGGGCTGTTCCTCAACACCGTCCCGGTCCGCCTGGACGTCGGCCCGCGCACCTGGATCGAGGTCGTCGACCACGTCCTGCGCTGGGAGCGCGAGTCCTACCCGCACCGGCGCCTGCCGCTGAGCGCCCTCCAGGACGAGCGGGGCGGGGCGGTGGTCGAGACCGCGTTCAACTTCGTCAACCACCACGTCCTCACCGAGGCCCTGCGCGGGGACGACCCGCGGTCACCGGCCGCGGAACTGGTGGACGTCACCGTGCGCGAGGAGACCAACTTCACCCTGCTCACCACCGCGGTCGTGGACCCGCGCGACGGCAGGCTGACCCTGCGGCTGAGCTCCGGCGGCGGAGCGCTCGCGGACGAGCAGTGCGCGGAGTTCGGCAGGCTCCTCGTCGGCGTCCTGGCCGACATCGTCCGGGAGCCCGACGCCGTGATCGACCTGGCCGCCGCCCGGCGGCGCGACGTGGCCGAGGCGGTCGCCCACGCCGCCGCGCTGCACCCGGCCGCCACCGCCGTCGTGGGCGACACCGATCGCTGGGACTATCGCGCGCTCACCGACGCCGCCGACGCGGTCGCCCGGCGGCTCCTGGGTCTGGGGATGCCCCACGGGGCCCGCGTGGCGGTGCGGATGCGCCGCGGTGTCGAACTGGTGGCGGTGGTGCTGGGCGTCATGCGCGCCGGCGCGGCCGTGGTGCCGCTGGACCCCGACCACCCGGAAGCGCGCATCCGCGCCATGGCGGACATCGCCGCGCCTTGGCGGGTGGTCGCCGACCCGGACCTGCGCACCGCGCTCGGCGGCGCGGCCGTGGTCGACCCCGCCGAGCTGCTGGCCCAGCCCCTCGGCGACCCCGTGCCACTGCCGCGACTGGGACCGGAGGACATCGCCTACGTGCTGTTCACCTCCGGTTCCACCGGCGAGCCCAAGGGGGTGGCCATGCCCCACCGCGCCCTGGCGAACCTCGTCGAGTGGCAGAACCGGCGCGCCACCGGCCGGACGAGGTCGGGCGGGCGGGCGACGACCACGCTGCAGTTCGCGCCGCTGAGCTTCGACGTCTCCTTCCAGGAGATCTTCTCCACCTTGTGCGGGGGTGGCACCCTGCGCATACCCGCCGACGGCTTGCGGCAGGACATGCCCGCGGTCCTGCGGCTGATCCGCGACAGCGGCGTCGACCGGGTTTACCTGCCGTACGTGGCCCTCCAGGCGTTGGCCGAGGCCGCCGCCACCACCGGCGACTACCCGGACTCGCTGCGCTCCATCGTCTCCTCCGGGGAAGAGTTGCGCATCACCCCCGAGATCCGCGCGCTGTGCGCGGCCAACCCGGCTGCGGTGCTGGAGAACCAGTACGGCCCGACCGAGACCCACGTGGTGCTGGCCCACTCGCTGCCCGCCGGGAGCGACCACCCGCCACTGCCGCCGGTGGGCTCCGCGATTCCGGGGGTCGGGGTCAGCCTGCTCGACGACCGGCTGCGACCGGTGCCGCCGGGGGTGAAGGGGGAGATCTACGTCGAGGGCCCGTCCCTGGCCCAAGGGTACGAGAACCGGCCGGGCCTCACCGCCGAGCGGTTCGTCGCGGCGCCTTCCGGGCGGCTGCGCTACCGCACCGGCGATGTGGGGCTCATGCTCCACGACGGGGAGATCGTGTTCCTGGGTCGCGCCGACGGGCAGGTCAAGGTGCGCGGCTACCGCGTCGAGTGCGCCGAGGTGGAGCTGGCGCTGCTGCGACTGGCCGGCGACCACCCGGGGCTTGAGCAGGTGGCGGTGGTGGCCCGCGCCCTCGGTGGCGGGGACGCCGTGCTGGAGGCGTTCCTGGTCGGCGACCCGGCGCGAGTCGACGTCGCGAGGCTGCGGGTGCGGCTGGGCGGGGAGCTGCCGCCGCACATGGTGCCCTCCCGCTACCACTGGGTCGAGGCGATCCCGCTGACCCCCAACGGCAAGCGCGACGACGCCGCGCTGCGCGGCCTGGCCACCCGCCCGGCGGTCCCGGCCGCGCCCGGGGACGAGCTGGAGGAGGCCGTGGCCGGGCTGCTGGCCGAGTTCGCCCACGTGGACCGCCTGGGCGTGGACACCGGCTTCTTCGACGCGGGCGGCACCTCCATCGGAGCCACCCGGGCCGCGATGACCATCGCCCGTCGTTGGGCGGTGGACCTGTCGTTGCAGACCTTCCTCGCCGCACCCACCGCGCGGGAGCTGGCCGAGGTCATCCGGGCCCGCGGCGCCCGTCGACCGGCCTTCGACCCCGTGGTCCCCCTGCGCGAGCGCGGGCACGGGACGCCGCTGTTCCTGGTCCACCCCATCGGCGGCAACGTGCTGTGCTACCGCGAGCTGGCCGCGCTCCTGCCGGGCGACCGGCCGGTGTACGGCCTCCAGGCAGCGGGCGCCGAACCCGGCACCGAGCCGCTGACCTCGCTGCCCGCGCTGGCCGACGCCTACACCCGCGCGATCCGGCGTGTCCACCCGCACGGCTCCTTCCACATCGCGGGCTGGTCCTTCGGCGGCTACGTCGCCCTGGAGATCGCCGAGGCGCTGGGTGCGGCACAGGTGCCCACCGCGACCCTCCTGGACACCGTCGCCTTGAGCGACGGCCCCCGCCCGCACGTGCCGGAGCGTCAGCTCATCGGGTTCTTCTTCCGCGAGCTGCTGTGGTACTCGACCGGCGGGGGCGACCTGGTCGACGACCCGGACCCGATCGGGGAGGACCCCGAGCGGCTCTTCGCCGAGGGCTTGGCCCGGTGCGTGGCGCTCGGCATCCTGCCCGAGGACGGCTCGCCGCAGCTCCTGCGCAGGCTCTACGAGGTCTTCCGGGCCAACTACCGGGCGGTGCTCGACCACCGGCCGCGGCGGGTGCGCCGCCCGCTGCGCCTGCTGCGCGCCGCCGAGGAGCTGCCCGCCAACCTCGCCATCGCCCACCGCGCGGCCGGTGGTCTGTTCGCCGACCCCCGCAACGGCTGGCGGGAGCGGGCCGGCCAGTCGGTGGAGGTGCTGGAGGTCCCCGGCAACCACCTGTCGATGATGACCGCGCCGCACGTCCACGCCGTCGCCGCCGCCCTCGGCGAGGGCTTGGACCGCGCCGAGGACCCCCGCCGCGCCGACTCGGGCGTGGAGGTGGTCCGGTGAACCCCACCGGCGAAGTTCGCCGGGCGCTGAGCCCGATGGAGCGCTGGTACTGGGTCTGCGACCAGCTCTCCGCGCTCAACGTCGTCGCCCGGGTCCGGGTGCTCGGCCCCTGCGCCACCGCTGACCTGGAGCGGGCCGCCGCGACCCTGGTCCGGCGGCACCCGCTGCTGCGGGTGGCCGTCGTCGCCGACCCCGAGCCGCGCTTCGTCCCGGCGGCGCGTCCCGACGTCCCCGTCCGCGTGGTCGCGGCCACCCGCTACGACCGGTGGGAGCACGAGGTCGACGAGGTCGAGCTGGCGACACCGCTCGACTGGCGCACCGGCCCGCTGATCCGGCTGGTCCACATCGCACACGGCGGGGACAGCCACGACGTGGTGCTCACCGCCTCCCACGTCATCGCCGACGGCACCACGGCCCTGGCGCTGCTGCGAGAACTGGTGGAGCAGGCTGTCGCCCCCGCGGACGCCCCGCCACGCGCACCGCTGCCCCCACCGGAGGAGCTGCTGCCCGCGCGGGTCAACGGCCTGCCCCGGGTGGCGCACCTGGTCGCGCTCTCCCTGGCCGATCGTGCCGCCGCGGCGGCGGCACGCCCCCGGCGACTGGAGCCGGGCACCCCGGTGCCGCCGGGACGACGGCGTACCCGGTTGCTGCACCGCGAACTCGACCCCGCGACGCTGACCCGGCTGGTCGACCGGTGCCGTGCCGAGGGCGTGACCGTGCACAGCGCGCTCACCGCCGCCCTGGCTCTGGCCCTGGCGGGGGAGGACGCCGCCGGGACGCCGCGCGCGGTCACCATCGGGTCCCCCGTGGACTTCCGCGCCGACCTCGTCCCACCGGTCGATCCCCGGGACGTGGGCGCCTACGTGGCCACCGTCCCCTCGCACGTGCGGGTCGAGCCGGACGACCTGTGGGCCACCGCCCGCGGCGCCCAGCGGGACCTGCGCCGCCGCCGGCGCTACCACCACCACCTCGCGCTGGTCTCCCTGCTGCGGTTCGTCTCACCCCGCTCGGTCGGCGGCAGCGCCAGGGTGGTCGCGATGATCGACCGGTCCGGACCCGGCAACGTGTGCCTGTCCAACGTCGGCCGCTTCGACTTCCCCGACCGCGTCGGGGAGTGCGCGCTGTCCGGGGCGCAGTTCGTCGCGGGCATCTCGGTCAGCGGCTACTTCGTCGCCGCGGTCAACACCAGCCACTCGGCGCTGCACTGGAACTTCACCCACGTCGCCGGCGCCGTTGACCGACGGCGGGCCGAGCGCCTCGCCGACCGCGCGGTGGCCGCCCTGCGGTCCGCGCTCCCACCACCGCCGGGCGGCGCCCGGCGCCGGAACGAGAGGTCGACGATGGCGAACAGCGGAGGACGGGGCGCGATCGTGGTGACCGGGGCCTCGTCGGGATTGGGCGAAGCCACCGCCGTGAGCCTGGCCCGCGCCGGGTTCACCGTGTACGCGGGGGTGCGCGCCGACGTCGACGCGGCCCGGCTCGCCGGGGCGCACCAGGCGATCCGGCCGCTGGTGCTGGACGTGACCCGGGAGGACTCGGTGGCCACCGCCGGCGCCCGGGTCCGCCGGGAGACCGACGGGGCCGGGCTGGTCGGTCTGGTGAACAACGCGGGCACCTGCGTGTCCGCGCCGCTGGAGTGCGTGCCGCTGGACGAGCTGCGCGCCGAGCTGGAGGTCAACCTGGTCGGCATGGTCGCGGTGACCCAGGAGTTCCTGCCGCTGCTGCGCACCAGGACCCGGGGCGCACCCGCGGGCCCGGCCGGGCGCATCGTCAACGTCGGCTCCGGTATCGGCCGGGTCGCCGCCCCCTTCCTGGGCCCTTACGCCGCGTCCCAGTTCGCCAAGGAGGGCGTCTCCGACTCGCTGCGCCGCGAGCTGGCGCCGTTGTCGGTCAGCGTGTCGGTCCTGGAGCCGGGCGCCGTCATGACCCCCATCTGGTCCAAGGTGGCCGACACGGCCCGCGACGTGCTCGACAAGGCGCCGGCCGGGGTCGCTGTGCTGTACCGGTCCAGGTTCGAGGAGTTCGTGGCCGCAAACGAGGAGCGGGCCCGGCGCAGCCGCACGCGACCCGAGACCGTCGCGGCCGCCGTCGTCCACGCCATGACCTCCCGCCGCCCTCGCACCCGCTACCGGGTCGGGCCCGACTCCTGGGCCGCCTCGGTAGCGGCCCGCGCGCTGCCCGACCGGGTGCTGGACTCGGTGATCCGCCGCCAGTTCCCCGCGGGGGAGGGGCGGTGAGGGTCCTGGTCGCGGGAGCCGGGGTCGGCGGGCTGACCACTGCCGTCGCGCTGCGCGCCCGGGGTTTCGACGTGGAGGTCCTGGAAGCCGCGCCGCGCCCGCGCACCGAGGGCGGCGGCCTGGGGCTGGCCGCCAACGCCACCAAGGTCCTCGCCGCCCTGGGCCTCGACCTGGTCGAGGCGGGCGTGGGCCGGGTGTGCACCAGCTTCTGCCTGCGCACCACCGACGGCAGGCTGATGCGGGACCTGCCGATCGAGTCCATCGCCGAGGAGTTGGGTTCCCCGGTGGTCAACGTCCGCCGCGGCGACCTGCTCGCCCTGCTGCGCGACTCGCTGGCCGACACCCCGGTCCGCTACGGCACCGGGGTCACCGGCCACCGCGTCACCGGCGCGGGCGTGTCGGTCACCCTGGCGGACGGCGGCACCCGCACCGCGGACGTGCTCGTCGGCGCCGACGGCATCCGATCGGCGGTGCGGGCCCGGCTCGTCGGCGACCAGCCGGTCCGCGAGTACGGCTACGTCTGCTGGATCGCCACCGCCGCCTTCGAGCACCCCCGCCTGCCCGCGGGCGGCGCCGCTCACTACTGGGGCAGCGGGCAGCGCTTCGGGCTGATCGACATCGGAGGCGGCCACGTCTACTGGTGGGGCACCAAGAACGTCCCGCTGCCACAGGCCCGCCGCTGGACCGGCGGCAAGCACGGCGTCCAGGCCGCGTTCGCGAGCTGGGCGGAGGAGGTGCGCCAGGTGGTCGCCGCCACCCCGGAGGCCGACATCCTCTCCGTTCCCGCCCAGGACCGCCCGTTCCTCGCCACCTGGGGCACCGGCCCGGTCACCCTGGTCGGCGACGCCGCCCACCCCATGCTCACCAGCCTCAGCCAGGGGGCGGGCTCGGCCGTCGAGGACGCCCACGCCCTGGCCCACCACCTCGCCGCGGGAGGCGAGCCGGCCGCGGCGCTGCGCCGTTACGAGGCCGACCGCCGCGACCGCACCCGGGGACTGGTGACCGCCTCCCGGCGGCTGAGCCGGATCGAGCAGATGAGCAACCCCCTGGCCACCCGGCTGAGAGACCTGGTCATCCAGCACGTCCCGATGCGTGCCCTGCGCAACCAGAACATCGCGCCCATGCGCTACGACCTGCCCGCCTGAAGCCCGCGTTCGAACGAGGAGGCACACCTGTGTCCATCACCGAGCCGACCGAGGCACCCGAGCCCACCCGCGTGCGCAAGCCCGGCCGGCTCCCGGTGCCGTGGGACATGCGCGCGGGCGTGCGGGCCTACATGACCCCCGGCAAGCCCCCGCCCGGCGCCAACGACCCCCTGTTCGGGCCGACCGAGGAGCGCCCTCGCCCGGTGCTGCTCCTGCACGCCTTCATGTCCAACCAGTCGTTCAACTTCCAGGCGGGCGCGCCCTTCCTGCGCAACCACGGGTTCTGCGTGTTCACCATGAACTGGGGCAGGCCGAGGTGGGCGGGCCGGCTGGAGGTGCCGTGCAACGGCGTGGACGACCTGGCCGTCAGCGGCCTCCAGCTCGCCGAGGAGGTCGAGCGGATCAAGGAACTCACCGGCGTCGACAAGGTCGACCTGGTCGGCCACTCGGGCGGCGGCGGCCTGCTGATGCAGTACTACCTCAACGTCCTCGACGGCTACACCAACGTGGACAAGGCGGTCTCCATCGCCCCGTCCAACCACGGCGTGTCGTTCAGCACCCTGACCTACGTGCTGCGCAACGCGTTCCCCCGCTACTACCACCTGATGGCACGCAAGGTCTTCCCGCTGTGCGACCAGGGCGCGCCGGACTCGGAGATGATCGAAACCATCTACGGCAAGGGCGACACCCGGCCGGGCCCCACGTACACGGTGATCATGACCGAGCACGACCAGATCGTCACCCCGTACCACAAGGCTTTCCTCAAGGGCGACAACGTCACCAACATCCTGCTTCAGGACGGGTGCCCCGAAGACCTGTGCGAACACGCGGGCATCGTCTACAACGAGCGAGCTTGGCTGCACGTGCTCAACGCCCTGGACCCCGCCAACGCCGAATCCGTGCCCGCCTTCCGCGTCGACCCGTACTTCCCCGGTTGGAAGTGACCCGGCCTTCCCGGGAGGACCCGCGATGAACCCGTTCGACGACTCCGACCGCACCTTCTCGGTGCTGGTGAACGCCGAGCAGCAGCACTCCCTGTGGCCCGGTGACCTGCCCGTGCCCTCGGGCTGGCAGGTGGTGCACGCCGACGACACCCGGGCTGCCTGCCTCGACTACGTCGAGCGCCACTGGACCGATCAGCGCCCGCTCAGCGCCCGGCCGCGCACCGCAACGCCCGACCCCGACGCCTGACCGCCCGCCCGCCGAACCGGTGGGCGGACCGCGGACACCGACGAACGACCACCTCGATCACCTCGACCAGCGGAGGACCTGTGGCCACTCTGGCGCCCTCGCCGACGGGCTCACGCCTGTTCGGCTCACTGTTCGACCTGCGCCGCGACTCCTTGGGCGTCCTGCTGCGGGGGATGCGGGAGTGCGGGGACGTCGTCCGGTTCGTCGCCGGACCGCCCGGGCTGCGCCTGACGCTCCACGGCGTCTTCTCCGCCGAGGGCGCCCAGCAGGTGCTCGCGACCGGCGCGGCGAACTTCCGCAAGGACAGCAAGACCTACGTCGAAGTCCGGGCGTCCTTCGGCGACGGCCTGTTCACCAGCCAGGACGACGCCTACCGGCGGCAGCGCAGGCTGGTCCAGCCCTTGTTCACCCGGCGCCGGGTGGACCAGTACGCCGACGCCATGCGCGAGGAGGTGAGCGTCGTCCTGCGCCGGTGGCGGGACCGGACCGACCGGGTGGTCGACCTGCGTGACGAGTCGACCGGGCTCACGCTGCGGGTGGTGGCCCGCATCCTGTTCGGCGCCGACGTCGAAGAGGCGGTCGGCACCATGCGGGACAGCTTCCCGGTCATCAGCGGGAGCGTGGCCCGGCGCACGGTCTCGCCGGTCAACCTGCCCCGCTCGTGGGACCGCGGGTACGTGACCGCCCACCAGCGGATGCGCCACCTGTGCGACCGCATCATCGCCGAGCGCTCCGCCGCCGGCCGCGACGAGGGCGACGACCTCCTCGGGCTGCTCGCCCGCGTCCGGGACGAGTCGGGGGACCGGCTCGCGGCCTCTGAGGTGCGGGACCAGGTCCTGATCTTCCTGCTGGCCGGCCACGAGACGACCGCGACCGCGCTGACCTTCGCGCTGCACCTGATGGCCCACCACCGCGACGTGCAGACCCGGGCCCGGGCCGAGGTCGACCGCGTGCTCGGCGGTCGTCCGCCCGGCACCGCGGACCTCGACGAGCTCACGTACACGACGCGGGTGCTCAAGGAGGCGATGCGGCTCTACCCGCCCGTGCCGTCCATCGTGCGCAGGGCGGTGGACGAGAGCGAGATCGGGGGGTATCGCATCCCGGCCGGCTCCGACGTCTTCGTGAGTCCGTGGGTGACCCACCGCCATCCCGCCTACTGGGCGGACCCCGAGCGGTTCGACCCGGAGCGCTTCCGCCCCGAGGAGGAGGCCGCTCGCCCGAGGTACGCGTACTTCCCGTTCGGACGCGGCCCCCGCGCGTGCATCGGGGAGCACTTCTCGATGCTCGAAGCCGTGCAGGCCCTCGCCATGGTGCTCCAGGAGTTCGAACTGGAGGGCCTGGACACCGACGTCTCCCTCGACCAGGGCATGACGCTGCACGCGACCAGTCCCGTCCGCTGCCGCCTCTCGCCGCGGTAGCCGCCCCCTGGGGCGCCTGTCGGGGGAGCGGGCCGGAAAGCGCACCGCACGCGAGTCGGAGGAGCGATAAATGCGCACCGTGACAAGGGGATTTTCGAATCACCTGGGTGGTCCAATGCGTCGGGTCGCCTGCGGGCGGGTTCGACTGCGCTTCGTGCCCGGGTCGTCTGGTGTCGGGCAGGTCGGAAAGATCGGTCCGGGCCGGGTCGCACCGCGCGGCCGGGGAGCTGTCGAATGTATTGCAGAACTTCACATTGATCTTCCGGTAAGGTGTTGACCTGCCAGTTCTGCTGCTCTAATGTCCGGCGAGCGGCTCGCCGGACCGGTTCGTCATTTACGCCGAATGGCTGGAAAAGGTTCGGTATCACGTTCTGTGGTGGCCCGTCACCTGGTCGCCGTAGTCGATGGAAAGGCTTGACAATCCTATCGGCTGCCGATAAGTTCGATTTGTTGGCCGGAAATGGGGCTCCGATATAGGGGTGTCCGGTGTGGCCGAGCCGTTCAATCGATGTTTTCCGCTGTCTCCCGGTGCGTGGTGAGATGGTGTGCCCGACTGCCAGGAGGCCACGACCCATGGGTGTCCGCAACTCCCCTGATGGCGGCGCGGAAGACCTGGAAGACCTGGTGGACCTGGCGGACGTGGAACGGGCAGCTGTTGCGCGGCTGCCCCGGGACGTGCGCGATTTCATCGCGGGCGGCAGCGGCGACGAGGTGACGTTGGCGGCCAACCGCGCGGCGCTCGACGGCGTGGGCGTGGTCCCCAGGGTGCTGGCGGGCGTCGAGGTGGCCGACACGGGCACCTCGCTCGTGGGCACGGAGGCCGCGCTGCCCGTGGCCGTGGCCCCGATGGCGTACCAGTGCCTCGCCCACCCCGGGGGTGAGGTCGCGACGGCTGCCGCGGCGGGCGCCGCCGGGGTCCCCTTCACCGTGGGCACGTTGAGCAGCCGGGCGGTCGAGGAGATCGCGAAGACCGGTGCGACGCTGTGGTTCCAGCTCTACTGGCTGCGCGACCGCGGCCTGGTCGAGGAACTGGTGGCACGGGCCGAGGCGGCCGGGTGCCGGGCGCTCGTGATCACCGTGGACGTGCCGGTGATGGGCCGCCGGCGGCGGGACGTGCGCAACGGGTTCTCCCTGCCGGCGGACGTCCGGGCCGCCCACCTCTCCGGCGGTGTGACCCGGGCGCACGAGCGGCGCGAGGTCGGCTCCGGTGTCGCCGAGCACACGAGCACGGCCTTCGACCCCGCGCTCGGTTGGCGTGACGTGGAGTGGTTGCGGACGCGCACGCGGCTCCCCTTGGTGGTGAAGGGCGTGCTCGACCCGCGCGACGCCACCAGGTGCGTCGAGCTGGGCGCGTCGGCGGTGGTGGTGTCCAACCACGGCGGGCGGCAGCTCGACGGCGTGGTGCCCAGCGCCGTGGCCCTGCCGCGAGTCGTCGAGGCGGTGGCGGGCGCGGGCGAGGTGCTGTTCGACAGCGGCGTCCGCGGCGGGGTGGATGTGCTGCGGGCCCTCGCGCTCGGCGCGACCGGCGTGCTGCTCGGCCGTCCGGTCCTGTGGGGGCTCGCGGTCGGTGGCGAACGCGGCGTGGCGCGGGTCCTGGAACTGCTGCGCGCGGAGTTCACGCAGGCGCTGCTGCTCGCCGGGTGCGCCGACGTCGGCGCGGCCCGCGGGCTCGCGACGGCGCTGACCGGGCCGGGTGCGCCCTGACCGCCGCGGGGACCGCGCACGGTGCCGGAGCGCGGGGTTCGAAGGACGGGATGAACGGGAAGCTGGAGTTCCTGCTGCTGGGTCCGCTGGAGGTGACGGCCCGAGGTCGCCGCGTCCAGGTCGGGGGACCGCGTCAGCGGACGGTGCTGGCGACGCTGCTGCTCAACGCCGACCGCGTGGTGTCGGTGGACGCGCTGGCCGAGACGCTCTGGGGCGCCCGGCCACCGTCGAGCAGCCGGACGCAGGTGGCGATCTGCGTGTCCGCGCTGCGCAAGGCTTTCCGCGCGTGCGGTGTCGAAGACGAGGTGATCGGCACCGTCGCGCCCGGGTACGTCCTGCGGTCCGGCGGGCACCGGCTGGACACCCTGGACTTCGACGAGCTGGTGGCCCTGGCGAGGGCGGCGGTTCGGCAGGGCCGGGACGTGGAGGCCGTGCGGCTGTACGGCTCGGCGCTCGCGCTGCGCCGCGGACCGGTGTTGGCGAACGTGACCGGGTCGGCGCCGGAGCACATGTCCGCGCAGCTGGAGGAGAACCTGCTCGTCGTCTACGAGGAGCAGGTCGAGCTGCGCTTGGCACTGGGCGAGCACCGCCCGCTGGTCGCCGGGCTCGTGGCGGCGGTCGAGCGATACCCGCTGCGGGACCGGCTGTACGGCCTGCTGATCGTCGCCCAGTACCGCTCCGGCCACCGGGCCGCGGCGCTGGAGACGTTCGCGCGGCTGCGGTGCCGCTCGGTCGAGGAGCTGGGCCTGGAGCCGGGGGTGGAGCTGCGGCGGCTGCACGAGCGCATCCTGCGCGACGAGGAGCGCCCGGTGGTCGAGCGCCCGCCGTCGCAGCTGCCCGCCGCGACGCGCGCGTTCGTCGGGCGGACCGGGGAGCTGGCGGTCCTGGACCGACTGACCGCCACCGACGGGCAGGTGGGCGCGCCGCCGCTGGGGCTGCTGGTCGGCGGCGTCGGGGTTGGCAAGACCGTCCTGGCGGTGTGGTGGGCGCACCGCCACGCCGACCTGTTCCCGGACGGCCAGCTGTTCGTGGACCTGGGCGGGCACGACCCGCACCGCCCGCCGGCCGACCCCGGCGCCGTGCTCGCGTACCTGCTGCACGCCCTGGGCGTGCCACCTGAGCGGGTGCCGCTGGTCACCGAACGACCCGCGCTGTTCCGCACCATGATGGCCGCCCGTCGGATGCTGCTGGTGCTGGACGACGCCCGCGACGCGGCCCAGGTGTGGCCGCTGCTGCCGAACACCGCCACCTGCCGGGTGCTGGTGACGTCCCGGAACCCCCTGCGTGAGCTGGTGGCTCGCAGCGGAACGGTGCCGCTGCTGCTGGGCGGCCTCGAACCCGGCGAGGCGGTGGCGCTGCTGCGCGGCATCGTCGGCGAGGAGCGGGCCGCGCGCGCCCCGGACGCCGTGGCCGAGCTGGTGGAGCTGTGCGGGCGGGTGCCGGGCGCGCTGCTGGCGGCCGCCGCGCACCTGGCCAGCAAACCGCACTGGGAGGTGCCGAGGATGGTCCGCGAGCTGAACCGCCCGCGCCGCAGGCTGTCCGGCCTCGGTGGCTGCGGGCAGCACCTGCGGGACGGGCTCGCCTCCAGCGCCCGCTGCCTGGACCCGGTGGCCGCCAACCTGTACCGGGCGCTCGGCGGGCTGCCCACGCCGGAGCTGACGTCCTGGACGGCCACGGCGCTGCTGGGCTGCCCGACGCCCGAGGCCGACGACGTGCTGGAGCGCTTGGTCGACGCACACCTGCTGGAACCCGCGGACTCCGGCGCCGACGGTGAGACCCGCTACCGGCTGCCCAGCCTGTCCCACGCCTATGCGGCGGAACTTGCCACGACCGGCCCGTGATCCGGCGCGGACCACTGGAGAGGAACGACCCGTGACCACAACCGACACGCGCTCCTACCCGTTCGGCGACCCCGTGCGCCTGGACCTGAACCCCGGCTACGCGCCGCTGCGCGCCGAGCAACCCGCGCTCCGAGTCCGGCTGCCCTACGGTGAGGACTGCTGGCTGATCACCCGCTACGAGGACGTCAAGACCGTGCTCAGCGACCCGCGGTTCAGCCGGGCCCGCGCGGCCGGGCGGGAGGAGGTGCCGCGGGTGACGCCCGAGGCCGCGCCCGCCGGGTCGATGCTCAGCATGGACCCTCCGGAGCACAGCCGGCTGCGCAAGCTGATCGCGCGGGGGTTCACCTCCCGCCGGGTCCGCGAGTTCCGGCCGCGCACCCAGGAGATCGTGGACGGCCTGCTCGACCGGGTCGAGCAGGCCGGGCCACCGGCCGACCTGGTGTCGAGCCTCGCGCTGCCGCTGCCGGTGTCGGTCATCTCGCAGATGCTGGGCGTGCCGACCGAGGACCACTACCGGTTCCGGGACTTCTCCGCCACGGTGTTGTCGACCACCGCGCACACTCGCGAGGAGGTCGTGGCGGCGCGGGCGGCGCTGGAGGAGTACCTGGGCGAGCTGGCCGACCAGCGGCGGCGCGAGCCCGGCGAGGACCTGATGAGCGCGCTGGTGGCCGCGCACGACGACGACCGGCTCACCGACAAGGAGCTGACGCAGACCGGGATCACACTGCTGGTCGGCGGGCACGAGTCGACCGCGAGCCAGTTCGCCTGCTCGGTGTACCTGTTGCTGGAGCGGCCGGAGCGGTGGGCGCTGCTGCGGGACGAGCCGGAGCTGGTGCCCTCGGCCGTGGAGGAGCTGCTGCGGTTCATCCCGCTCGGCTCCGGCGGCGCGTTCGCCAGGATCGCCACCGAGGACGTCGAGCTGGGCGGTGTGCTGGTGCGCGCCGGGGAGGCGGTGGTGGCCAGCACCAACTCGGCCAACCGCGACGACCGGGTGTTCGACGACCCGGACGTGCTGGACCTGGGACGCGAGCACAACCCGCACCTGGCCTTCGGCGGCGGGGTGCACGTGTGCCTGGGCGCCCAGCTGGCCAGGGGCGAGCTCCAGGTCGCGCTCACCTCGCTGCTGGCCCGCTTCCCCGGGCTGCGCCTGGCCGTGCCCCCCGAGGAGGTGCTGTGGCGGCAGGGCTCGCTGCTGCGCTCGCCGGTGGAGCTGCCGGTCACCTGGTGACGCGCTCAGCCGCCGAGCAGGAAGTCGATGACGGTGTCGGCGGCGGACAGCTGCCGGCTGGTGGCGCCGACGACGGCCTGCCGGTACGGGAACGTGCCGCCCGGCCACGTGTGCCCGCCCCCGTGCACGGTGATCGACACGACGCGCAGGCCGCTGTCGGGGTTGGTGCAGGTGTCCCGGCTGATCGAGGTGCCGTCCGGCGGAGCGGTGGGCGGCAGCTCCTCGCGCCGCCGCTCGCCCGCGTCACCCGCGCGGCAGAACGCCTCCGCGGTCTCGGCGGTGGAGATCGTCGGCCTGGGCGGCTCCTTGCCGATCGCCGGCGTGCCGGAGGACGCGGCGACGAGCCCGTCGATCGGGCGCAGCGGGTCGGCGTCGCCGTAGATCGACAGCACCGGGACGGGACCGGTCGGCCGCACCGCGGACGGGGGACCCGGCAGTTGCCCCGCCACGGATGCGGCGCCGGCGAACCAGTCCGGGTGTTCGGCGGCCAGGCGCAGCGCCATGATCCCGCCCTCGGAGAGCCCCACCACGTACACGTGGTCGGGGTCCACGTGCGCGGTGCCGGTCAACTCGTCCACGACCGCGCGGGCGAAGTCCACGTCGGCGGCCGGGTCCGGGCGCAGCTCGGTGGGTTCCGGCGAGGCGCTCCAGCCCTCCTCCACGCCCTCCAGGTAGGCCAGGACCACGCCCGAGGCGTCTGCGGCGGTGTTCAACCCGCTGTGCTGCTCCATCTCCTCGGCGGAACCGCCCTTGCCGTGCAGCACGAGCGCGAGCGGGCGGCCCGGGCCGCCCGCGGGCGCGGGCGAGGCGCGCAGGCGGTAGGCGCGGGTCCGCCCGCCGACGGCGACCTCGCGGACGGTGGTGGTGGCGTCCGCGACGGGGCGGCGCTCGACCGGGGCGAACCGCTCCACCACGTCGGCCGTCGTCGATGTGGCGAGCGGCGGCGCGACGGGCTCGGCGCCGGCACAGGCGGCTGACGTGACCAGGACGACCAGGGCGAATCCGCATCGCCGCACGATTCCGATCATGGTCACCCAAGGTAGCAGGCGAGGTCCGGGTGGACCGGGCCGAGAACCTCCTTTTCAGCTTTCCGTGTGTTGCCGGTGTGCCAGAACAAGTACGTGCCGTCGACATCGTCCACATCGGTCAGCAGGTGGTGGAACGCCTTGGCCCCGTAGCACTCGTCCACCTCCACGCCCGCCGCGTCGCGCAGCAGGCCGGCGGAGCGCTCCGCGTCCGGGTCGGGCACGCCGTAGGGGGCGCCCGCGTACCCGACGTGCCGGACGTGCTCCGGCCGCACCGCGTCGGCCGGGCCGCCGAGCAGGGCGGCCACGTCGCGGGCACGTCCCAGCAGCCCGGGACCGGTGGTCGAGGAGCTGCCCACCACGTCCACGGCCGTGACCCGGAACGGCAGGCCGGACAGCGCCAGTCCGGCGGCGACCCCGGCCGCCGTGAGCGTCGACGCGGCGGGCAGGTAGACCCGCAGCGGCCCGGGCAGCCCGCGGGCCTGCTCGGCCAGTTCCAGGCCGGCCAGCGCGTGCGCCACGCCCGCCACCGGGTCCGCGCCGCCGAAGGGGATCACGTGCACCCGCTCGCCCCGGTCGCGCAGCTCCTCCACCGCCACGCGGTGCCGCTCCCGGTCCGGGTGGACCGACACGCCGGCGGGCACCGGCTCCAGCCGCGCGCCCGCGCCGGCGGCCAGCCGCAGGTTGCGCGCCACGAGCGCGCTCGGCTCCTGCGGCAGCACGAGGGCGGTGACCCGGAAGCCGAGGAGCCCCGCGTGCAGGGACGTGGCGGCCACGTGGTTGGAGCCCGCGGTGCCCGCGGTGAGGACGGCCGTGGCACCGGCGGCGCGCGCGGCGCCGAGCACGAACTCCAGCGCCCGGGTCTTGCACCCGCCGAACACGGGGGAGTTCTCGTCGTCGCGCTTGACGAACACCTGGCGCGGGGCCGGGCCGTCCACCGGTTGCAGCCGCGTGGGTGTGGTGATCAGCGGCACGCGGGGCGGTGCGCCCGACCACGCGTCGACCGGAGGCGTCAAGTCCGGTCCTCGGCCCCGCGCAGGGCCTCGCGCAGGCTCAGGGGGCGCATGTCGGTCCAGTTCGCGTCGATCCACTCCAGGCAGAGCTGCTTCGAGCCGCGCTGCCCGGCGGTCCGCCAGCCGTCCGGCACCGGCCGGTCGGCCGGCCAGATCGAATACTGCTCCTCGTGGTTGACGACGACCTCGAATTCGCCGGAATCCTCGTTCTCTCCCAGCACGGGACACCTCCACGCAGTGTGTTCCGGGCCATTCTAGTGAATGGTCTTTTCGATTCGTTATCATTGTCGCGGGGCTGATCCGGCCATATCATTCGGCCAATGACGGTCACCCGCCGCGCGGAGCGGCTCGGGCTCCCCCGGATGCGCGGGCTCCACCGGCTGTGGATCTCGGCCGCCGTGGACAGCCTGGGCAGCGGGCTGTTCCTGCCGTTCACCATCCCCTACTTCCTGGTCGTCTCCGACCTCGGGCTCCTCGCCATCGGCACCGCCCTCTCGGTGGCCGCGCTGGCGGGCGTGCCGGCCGGGGTGATGGCGGGTCCGCTGGTGGACCGGTTCGGCGCCACGGCCGTCGTGGTCGGCTGCAACGTGCTGCGCGCCACCGGGTTCCTCGCCTACCTGTGGGTGAGCGAGCCGTGGCACCTCGTCCTCGCGGCTGCGCTCGTCTACTGGGCTGACGGGGCCTGGCTCCCGGCACAGGGCGCGCTCGTCGTGGACCTCGCCGGGCTGGACCAGCAGCCCCGCTGGTTCGCCCTCATCAGGTCCACCCGCAACGCGGCCCTGGGGCTCGGCGCGGTCGTCGCCGCCTCGGTGGTCGGGTTCGGCGTCGACGGCTACCGGGTCCTGGCGGTGGCCAACGCCGCGAGCTTCCTGCTGATCGGCGTGCTCATCGGCACGTGGCCCAAGGCCCGGGCGCTCGCGGGCCGGGGCAGGGCGGCGGCGCAACCGCGCCCGGAGGGCGGCTACCGCGTGGTGCTGCGCGACCGGCCGTTCAAGCGCCTGGTGCTCGCCAACGGGTTCTTCGTGGTCGTCGTCTACGCGATCGTCCTGCTGGTGCCCGCCTACGTGGGGCTCGCGCTGCCCGGCCTCGCCTGGCTGCCGGGCGCGCTGTTCACCGTGAACACGGTGCTGGTGGTGCTGGCGCAGGGCCCCGTGGTGCGTTGGACCGAGGGACGGGGCGAGGTGGAGGTGCTCCGGTTGGCCGCCGCGGTGTGGGCGGCCTCGATGGTGCTGCTGGGCGCGGCGGCGTTCCTGCCCACCGGTGCCGCGCTGGTCGCCCTGTTCCTCGGGGTGGTCGTGTTCACGGCGGCCGAGCTGCTGTTCGCCCCCACCAGCTCCGCGTTCGCGGTCAGGCTGGCGCCACCCGGGCTGCGCGGGCGCTACCTCGGCACGCACCAGATGTCCTGGGGCGCGGCCATGGTCGTGGCGCCCGTGCTGTTCACCGGCCTGCTGTCGCTCGGCCCGGGGTGGCCGTGGCCCGTGCTGGTCGCCTGCTGCGCCACCGGGTGGCTGCTGCTCGGCGACCGGCGCGGGACCAGGGGCGTCAGCGCCCGCCGAGCTGCTCCTCGATGAACGCGACCAACCGGTCCAGGCCGCGTTCGACCTGGTCGGGCGTCAGCAGGCTGACCGACAGCCGCAGGTGCGGCAGCGGCCTGCCGTCGCCGTGGAAGTGGTGCATGGGGGTCCACAGCACGCCGTGCACGCGGGCGGAGTGGTCGAGCAACCGGTCGTCCACCGGGAACGGCACGGTCAGCGTGATGAAGAAGCCGCCGGCCGGCGAGTTCCAGCGCACGCCCCGCTCCGCCGCGTCGGGCATCCGGGCGGCGAGCCCCCCGAGCACCTGCGCGCGGTTGCGGCGGTAGACCTCGATCTCGCGGAGGTTGGCCTTGGCCAGGTCGAACCCGTGCTCCAGCAGCAGGCCGCCGATCAACGCCTGGCTCACCGGCGGGGTGTTGACCGTGACCATGCTCTTGATCCGGGAGAGCTGGTCGGCCAGCGGCGCGGTCCGGCCGTCGCCGAGGTCGACCTGCTGGTCGGCCACGACGTAGCCGACGCGTGCCCCGGGGAACGCGGTCTTCGCGTAGGAGCCCAGGTAGACGACCCGCTCGCCGTCCAGCGCCTTCAGCGTGGGCAGCCGGTCGTCGGTGGCGCCGAAGAGGCGGTAGGGGTTGTCCTCCAGCAGGAGCAGGTCCTCCTCGGCGGCCACGCGCAGCAGGTCGCGCCGCAGCCCGACGCCCAGCGTGGCCCCGGACGGGTTGGCGAAGTCGGGCACCACGTACAGGGCCCGCGGCCGGAGCCCGTCGGCTCGGGCCCGTCGGGTCCGCGCCACCAGGTCGTCCAGGTCCAGGCCCGCCGGCCCGTCGCGCACCGGCAGCACGGGCATCTCCACCAGCCGGGCCGCGCCCGTGATGCCCACGTACACCGGCGACACGGCCAGCAGCACGTCCCGGGGGTCGGCGCGCAGGGCGCGCAGCACGAGCAGCATCGCCTCCTGGCAGCCCACCGTCACCACGATGGACTCCGGGTCCGCGGTGATGCCCTCGTCCACGGCCAGGTTGCGGGCGACCAGCTCGTGGACGACGCCCTTCGTGCGGCCGTACTGGAACAGCGTCCGGCGCGCCCGCGCGGCGTCCCCGCCCGACTCCTCGACCAGGTGGCGGTGGAAGGCGCGCAGGTAGCGGTGGAGGTCTTCGACGTCGAAGAACTCCTCGTAGGGCCGGCCGGGGGCGAACGACACGGCGTCCGGGTGGTGGTTGGCGATCTCGTTGAGGAACTCCATGGCGGTCAGCACCGGGTCGGTCAACGAGCCGTGCAGGTCACCCAGGCGCAGGGGGTCCATCGACGTGTCCTCCCGCGCGCTCAGCGGGCGGTCCTGCCGAGTTCCGCCTCGACGGCTTCGTAGAGGGCTTTGACGTTGCCGCTGCCGAAGGTGTGCGCGCCGGCGCGCTCGATGATCTCGAAGAAGAACGTGCCCCGGGGGTGGGTGGACCGGGCGAAGATCTGGTAGAGCTTGCCGTCCTGGTCCTCGTCGACCAGCAGGTTCAGCTCGGCCAACTCGTCCTTGGAGTACCGGGTCAGTTCGAGGCGGTCCGACAGCAGGTCGTAGTAGGCGGCGGGCGTGGTGAGCGTCTCCACGCCCCGCGCGCGCAACCGGCGGACCGAGTCCACGATGCCGTCGGTGGCGAAGGCGATGTGCTGCACGCCCGCGCCGCCGTGGTTCTTGAGGAAGTCGTCTATCTGCCCCGGCTTGCGCGAGGTGTCCGGTTCGATGAGGGTGAGCGTGACCGTGCCGGACGTGCTCTGCACGACCCTGGAGTTCATGGCCTGCGCCCCGACGACGATCTTCTCCTCGAAGACCACCCGGAAGTCCAGCACCTCCTCGTAGAACTCCACGGTCGGCTCCAGGCTGCCCGCCTCCAGGCAGACGGCGAAGTGGTCCAGCACGCGCAGGCCGCTGGTCGTCCCCGGGCCCTCGCCGGGCGTGCCGCCGGGGCGCTGGACGAAGGTGTGCACCACGTCGCCGAAGCCCATGATCGTGGCGACCACCGCGTCGTCGGTCTCGGCGGGCTCGGCCACCGGGCGCGCCCCCCGTCGCACCGCCTCGGCGAACGCGGCGCGCGCGTCGGCGACGCCCAGCGCGAGGTCGGCCACGCCGTCGCCGTGCACCTTCACGTACGCGGCGGCCGGGGTGTCGTCGGCGACGGCCTGGGTGAACACCAGGCGGATGGCGCCGCCGCCCACCGCGACCGAGCGCACCGACGACGTCTCGGTCGTGCCGAGCACCGCCAGCCCGTACTTGTCGACGAGTTCGCCCGCCGCGCGGTCCGCGTCGCCGACGTAGAACACGGTGTGGTCGAGCGTCATGCCGTCGAACGCGCTGCCTGCCTGTGCCGCCATCACGAACCTCCAGCCGTGGAATCGCTCTCCGGTGGCGTTTATAGACGGCGCGCTTATCGATCTGTTTTCAGATTCACACACGGGGATAAGGAATTGATAAACGATGTTCATAGCCTGAGAGCACTATGACGGACAGCAGCGAGTGGGAACGCGGTGCCCGGGTCGACCACGGGCCCGGCCGGCTGTGGCGGTCGATCGCCGCGGTGCTGGCCGGGGGTGGTGCGCGGGTCGCCGCCGTGCGAGGGGCGGGTTCGCTGTCGTTCGCCGAGTTGGACACCCGGACCGCGGCGCTGGCCCGGCGGCTGCGCGTGGTCGGGCTCGGGGCGGAGCGGCCGGTGGCCGTGCTGGCCGAGGACGGCTTGGACCAGCTCGTGGCGTGCCTCGCGGTCTTCCGCGCGGGCGGGGTGTACCTACCGGTGGACCCGCGGTGGCCGGCGGGCCGGCGGGCCGCGGTGCTCGCCGACGCGGGCCCGGCGGCGGTCGTGGCCGACGCCGCGCCGGACGTCGAGGTGCCCGTGCTGCCCGTCCACGCCGAGGGCGACGAGGTCGCGGGGGACGTCCCGTGGCCCGAGCCCGAGCCCGAGCGGGCCGCCTACCTGGTCTACACCTCGGGTTCCACCGGGCGGCCCAAGGGCGTGCTGGTCACCCACGGCTCCCTGGCGAACCGGATGCTGTGGTGGCAGCACGAGTACCCACTGGGCCCGGACGACGTGCTGATGGCGACCGCCTCACCGGCCTTCGACATCGCGGTGTGGGAACTGCTCGCCGCCTTCCTCGGCGGTGCCCGCCTCGTGATCGCCGAGCACCGGGTGCACGGAGTGGTGCCCCACTTGCCCGAGCTGATGACCGCCCACCGGGTGACCGCAGCGCACTTCGTGCCGTCGGTGCTGGAGGAGCTGCTGGACTGGATGGCCGACGGCGGCCGGGTGGACCTGCGGCTGGTGGTGTGCGGCGGCGAGGCCGTGCCGCCGTCGCAACGGGACCGGCTGCTCGCGCTGTCGGACGCGCGGATGGTGCACGCCTACGGGCCGACCGAGACCACCATCACCGTGGTGCACGACGAGTGCCGCGTGGACGACCCGGCGGGCGGCATCCCGCTGGGCGGGCCGATGCACAACGCCGCCGTGGCCGTCGTGGACGCCGAGGGGCGACGCGCGCCGGTGGGCGTGGCCGGGGAACTCGTGGTGGGCGGCGTCCCGCTGGCCCGCGGCTACCTCGGCAGGCCCGGCGAGACGGCCGCCCGCTTCGTGCCGGACTGGCTCGGGCTGGACCCGCGCGGCGGTGGCCGCGTCTACCGCACCGGGGACCGGGCCCGGCGGCTGCCGGACGGCCGGATCGAGTTCCTGGGCCGGGTGGACGACGAGTTCAAGGTGCGGGGCCACCGGGTGGACCCGGCCGAGATCGAATCCCTGCTGCACCAGCACCCCCGCGTCGGCCGTGCGGCCGTGCGGCTGGCCGACGGTGCGCACGTGGTGGCCTACCTCCAGGGCGCCGCCGAGCCCGCCGAGCTGCGCGCGCACCTCGCGGACCGCCTGCCGCAGGCCGTCATCCCCACCCGCTGGGTGCGCTTGGACCGCTTCCCGCTGACGGCCAACGGCAAGATCGACTACGCCGCGCTGCCGGCGGCCCGGGTTCCCGCCGGCGACCCGGACGGCGACCCGGCGACCCCGCTGGAGCGCGAGCTGGCCGCGCTGTGGGCGCGGGACCTCGGGCTCGACGCGGTGGGCGTCTCGGACGACTTCCTCGCCCTGGGCGGCCACTCCCTGCTCGCCACCCGGACCGCGGCGGCGGCGTGGCGGCGGCACCGGGTGCGGCTGTCCCCGGCCGACGTGCTCAGCGCCCGCACCGTGGCGGCGCTGGCCCGGCGCGTCGAGGAGCTGGCGGCGACGGCCCCGGAGCCGGTGGGGGCCCCGCCGGACGAGGCGGTCGCCGAGCTGCCGCTGACCCACGCCCAGGCGCGCATCCTGTTCGAGGAGGAGTTCCTCGGCGGCCCCGGCCTGTTCACCGTGCCGGTGCCGACCCGGTGGCGCGGACCGGTGGACGTGGCGGTGCTGGGGGCGGCACTGGACGGCCTGGTGCGCCGGCACACCGTGCTCCGCGCCGCGTTGGCCGACGACGACGGCCCGGCGCGGCTGGCGGTGCAGGAGGCGGCGCGGGTGCCGCTCGTGGTGGAGGACCTGCGCGCGCTCGACCCCGCGGAGCGGGAGGCGCGGGTCGAGGCAGCGGGCGAGGAGGCGGCGTCCGAGCCGTTCGACCTGCGCCGGCCCCCGCTGCTGCGGGCGCGCCTGGTGCGGTTGGCGGACGAGGAGCACGTGTTCCTGCTGGTGCTGCACCACCTCGTGTGCGACAGGTGGTCGATGCGGCTGCTCGCGGAGGACCTGCGCGAGCTGTACGCCTCCGCCCTCGACGGTCGCGAGCCCCGGCTCGACCCACCCGCGAGCCCCGTGGCGGTGCCGCGCACCGGTGCCGAAGACGACCTGGCCCACTGGCTCCGGCGGCTCGACGGCGCGGAGCTGGACGGCGACCTCGCGGTCGGGTCGCGCCACCGCGTCGACCACGGGCACCGGGCGGGCCGGGTGCTGCGGCTGCTGCCGCCCGACCGGACCGCGGCGCTGAGCGCGCTGTGCGCGGCGCGCGGCGTCACGCCGTTCATGGTGCTGCTGGCCGCGTTCCAGGTGCTGCTGCACCGGTTCTCGGATGCCGACGACGTGGTCGTCGCGGTCCCTGTGGACGGCCGGGACGAGCCCGGCGCCTACGACGTGGTCACCATGCTGGTCAACACCGTGCCGCTGCGTGCGGACCTGCGCGGCAACCCCCGCTTCTCGGACGTGCTCGACCGGACCCGCGAGGAGGTGCGGGAGGCCGCGGAGCACCAGTCGGCGCCGATCGAGCGGCTGGCCGGCGCGCTGGGCCGGCGGCGCGGCGCCGGGCACCACTCGCTCATGCGGCACATGCTCGTGTGGGAGGACTCCCTCGGCGTGCCGGTGGAGCTGCCCGGCGTGGTCGCGGAGCCGATGCGCCCACCGTCCCACACCACCGCGTTCGACCTCACGCTGATCGCGCGGGCGGTGCCGGACGGGATCGACCTGGAGCTGGAGTTCAACCACGACGTGCTGGACGTCCCCTCGGCCACGCTCGTCGCGGACGGGTTCACCGCGCTGGTCGACGACGTCCTGGCCGACCCCGATGTGCGGGTCGGCGACACCCGGTTGACCGGCGCGCCGGTCGAACCGGTCCTGGCGGGTCCGGTGGAGCCGCCCGCGCCCCTGGTGGTGGGGCTGGTCCGGGCCGCCGCCGCCCGCCACCCGGACGCGCCGGCCGTGGTGGACGGGGCGGTGGTGACCGGCTACGCCGAGCTGGTGCGGCACGCGGACGCCGTGGCGGCCCGGATCAGGGCCGCGGGCGGCAGGCCGGGCGACGTGGTCGGCGTGTGCCTGCCGCGCTCCACCGCCCTGGTGGCGACGCTGCTCGGCGTCCTCGCCGCGGGTCGCGCGTTCCTGCCGCTGTCGCCGGACGACCCGGATGACCGCATCGCCAGGCAGCTCGACATCAGCGGGGCGCGCCTGGTGGTCGCCGCCGACGCCGACCGGTTCGCCGACGCCGTCGTCGTGTCCCCCGGGCCGGCGGGCGAAGCGCACCCCGGGCCGCTGCCGGAGCCGTCGCCGGGCGACGCCGCGTACGTGATCTTCACCTCCGGGTCGACGGGCGAGCCGAAAGGCGTGGTGATCGAGCACCGCGCGCTGGCCGACCACGTGCGCTGGGCGGTGGGGGAGTACGGGCTGACCGCGCGTGACCGCGCCTTGCAGTTCTGCGCGGTCACCTTCGACGTGCTGGTGGAGGAGGTGTTCCCGACCCTGGCCGCCGGCGCGGCCGTCGTGCTGCGCGACGAGGAGTCGGCCACCTCGGCGCAGGCCCTGGTCGCGCTGTGCGCGGAGCGGGGCGTGACGGTGGCGAACCTGCCCACCGGCTACTGGGAACGGCTCGTCGCCGCCCTGGACGAGGACGGACCGGCGTGGCCGTCGTCGGTGCGGCTGGTGGTGATCGGCGGGCAGCAGGTCGACCGGGCGGCGGTGGACCGCTGGCACCGCCTGCCGCACGCGGTCCGCCTGGTCAACGCCTACGGACCCACGGAGGTCACGATCGGCGCCACCGCCGTCGACCTCGTGCCCGGCGGCGGCGTCCCGATCGGCGGTCCCACCGCGAACACGCGGGCCTACCTGCTGGACCGCTACCTCGCGCCGGTCCCGGACGGGGTGGTGGCCGAGCTGTACCTGGCCGGCTCGGGCCTCGCCCGGGGCTACGCCCACCGGCCGGGCCTGACCGGCGAGCGGTTCCTGCCGGACCCGGTCGCCGGGGGCGGGCAGCGCATGTACCGCACCGGGGACCTGGCCGTCCGCCGCGACGGCGCGCTGCACTTCGTCGGCCGGGCCGATCGGCAGGTGAAGGTGCGCGGCTACCGGATCGAGCTGGACGAGGTGGAGAGCGCGCTCGCCGCCGTGCCGGGCGTCGCCGAGGCGGCCGCGGTGCTGCGCGGCGGACGCCTGGAGGGCCACGTGGCCGCGCCGCCCGGGGTGGACGGGCAGGCGGTGCGGGCGCACCTGGCCGGTCGGCTGCCGGCGTTCATGGTGCCCTCGGCGGTCGTGGTGAGCCGGGCGCTGCCGCACACGTCCACGGGGAAGGTGGACCGGAACGCGCTCACGGCCGCGCCGGACGAGCCCGTCGACTTCGTCGCGCCGAGGGACGACCGCGAGCGGGTGGCGAGCGCGGTGTGGGCCGACGTGCTCGGGGTGGCCCGGGTGGGCGTGCGCGACAGCTTCTTCGAGCTGGGCGGGCACTCGCTGCTGGCGATGGACCTGGTGCGCCGGATGCGCGCGCGGGGCTACCCCCGCCTGCGGGTGCCGGACCTGTTCGAGCACCCCACCATCGAGGCGCTCGCGCCGTGGGCGGCCACCGCGGCTGCCGCGGCCGCCGCGGCGGTTCCGATCGGGGCGGTCCCGGACCCCGCGCCGGACTCGGCCCCCCTGTCCTGGGCGCAGCTGGGCATCTGGGCGCACGCGGCGACCAGCGGCAGAGGGACGTTCCACCTGCCGATCGTGCTGCGGCTGTCCGGTCCGCTGTCCGAGCGTGACCTGGCCGGGGCGACGGCGTCCCTGGCCGCCCGGCACGACCTGCTGCGCAGCGTGCTCGTCGACGGACCGGAGGGCCCGGAGTGGCGGTCGACCGGGAACGCGCCGGTCCCGCTCGGGGTGCTCGACGCGCCCGCCGCGGACCTGGACGAGCGGGTGCGCGAACTCGTCGCCGAGTCGTTCGACCTGCGGGCCGCGCCGCCGGTCCGCTGGACCCTGCTGCGGCTCGGCCCGGACGACGCCGCGCTCGTGGTCGTGCTGCACCACATCGCCGGGGACGGCTGGTCCGCGGGCGTGCTCGTGCGCGAACTGGCCGAGCTGTACGCGGCCCGCACCGCGAACCGGGCGGTCGACCTGCCGCCCGCGCCGAGCTTCCTGGCGCTGGCCGCCGCCGACCGGGCCGAGCCCCCGGACGAGGAGGAGCTGGCGTTCTGGGCCGAGGCGCTGCGCGGCGCGCCGGAGCGGATGGATCTGCCCGCCGACCGGCGGCCCGCCGAGCCCCGCGATCCCGGCCGCCACAGCGCCCGCGTGCCGCTGCCGCCCGCGGCCGCCGCCGCGCTGGCCGAGCTGGCCCGGCGGGAGCGGGCGACACCGTTCATGACGCTGCTCGCCGGGGTGCACGCGTGGCTCGCCCGCTGCTGCCGCCAGTCCGACCTCGTGATCGGCACACCCGTGGCCGACCGGGACGACGCCGACGTGGCCGGGGTGCTCGGGCCGCTGGTCAACGTGCTGCCCGTGCGCGTCCAGGTGGACCTGGCCGGCTCGTTCGCCGAGCAGGTCGCCCGCACGCGCGCCGCCGTCCTCGCCGTGTTCGAGCACCGCTCGACGCCCACCCAGCAGATCGTGCGGCACCTCGGTCTGAGCCGGCGCGGTCTGAGCCACGTCGTCTTCGACCTCGACGAGGCCGCCGCGCCCGAGACCACCGCGTTCGGCGACGTGACCGCGCGGACCGTGCCGCAGACGCCGGCGCTGGGCGCGTTCGACCTGGAGGTCACCGCGCGCCCGGGCGAGGACGGGCCGGCCGTCGAGCTGCGCGCGGCGGCGGACCTGTTCGGCCCGGCGGGCGTCGGGCACCTCGCTGCGGCCCTGGCCCACCTGCTCACCGAGGTCGCCGAGCGGCCGGACGCCCCGCTGTCGTCGATCGACCTGCTCGACGCGGACGAGCGGCGGCGGCTGCTGGTCGACCTGAACGCGCAGCACCGGCCGGACCGGCCCGCCGACGTGCTCGCCCTGGTGGCCGACCGGGTGGCCCGCACCCCGGACGCGACGGCGGTGACCGCGTCCACCGGGCGGCTGACCTACCGGGAGCTCGACGCGCTGTCCGACGGGGTGGCCGCGTGGCTGCGCGACCGGGGGCTGCCCGCCGAGGGCCTGGTGGCCACGCGGCTGGGTCGGTGCCCGGAGCTGCCCGCCGTCGTGCTGGGCATCTGGAAGGCCGGTGGCGCGTACGTGCCGCTGGACCCCGCGCAACCGGCCGAACGGCACCGCCGGATCCTCGCCGACTGCCGCCCGCACGCCGTGGTCGCGGACCGGACCGACCCGCTCTTCGGCGGAACACCCCTGCTGACCGTCGCCGACCTCGGGCCGGGCGCACCCGCCCCGGTCCGCCCGCCGGCGCCCGACCGCCTCGCGTACGTGGCCTACACCTCCGGCTCGACCGGGGAGCCCAAGGGCGTGCAGTGCACGCACCACGGCCTGGCCAACCAGTTGATGTGGTCGCGGCGCACGTACCCGCTGGGGCCGGGCGAGGCCCTGGCGCAGGTCGCGGCCGTCGGCTTCGACATCTCGCTGTGGGAGCTGTTCCACCCGTTGACCAGCGGCGGCCGGCTCGTGGTGCTGGACCAGGAGCGGCACGGGGACGTCACCGCGATCGCGGAACTGGTGGCCGCGGAGCGCGTGGTGGTGCTGCACCTGGTGCCGACGTTGCTGGAGCACTACCTGGAGGAGGGGCCCGCGGACTCGCTGCGGCACGTGGTGTGCGGCGGCGAGCGGCTCTCGCCCGGCCTGCCCGCCCGGTTCGCCGCCCGGACGTCGGCGGCCCTGCACCACACCTACGGCCCGACCGAGGCGTCGATCATCGTCACGCACTGGCGCAGCCCGGACGACCCCGTGCCGGACCGGGTGTCGCTGGGCGGGCCGCTGCCCGACGCGCGGGTCTACCTGCTCGACCCCCACGGCCGGCCCGTGCCGGTGGGCGTGGTGGGCGAGCTGCTCCTCGGCGGCGAGGTGGTGGCCCGCGGCTACCTCGGCCGGCCCGGTGCGACGGCGGAGCGGTTCCTGCCCGACCCGTTCTCGGACATGCCGGGCGCCCGCGCCTACCGCACCGGCGACCTGGCCCGCCACCACCCGGACGGCGGCCTGGAGTTCGTGGGCCGGGCCGACCGGCAGGTGAAGGTCCTCGGCGTGCGCGTCGAACCGCACGAGGTGGAGATCGCGCTGACGGCGGACCCCGCCGTGGCCGCCTGCGCCGTGCTGCCCCGCGAGGACGCGGAGGGCGTGGTCGGCCTGGTGGGCTACCTCGTGCCGACCGATCCCGGGGCCGACCCGGACCGGCTGCGCGCCGAGGTGCGCCGGGCGCTGCGGGAGCGGCTGCCCCGCGCGATGGTGCCGGCGCACCTGGTGGTGCTGGGGGCACTGCCGGTCGGCCCCACCGGCAAGCTGGACGTCGGCGCCCTGCCCGAACCAGACGAGGTCCCCGCGCCCCTCCCGGCCTCGTCGCCCGCCCGGCCCGGCACCGACGCGGAACGCGACCTGGCCGCCATCTGGGCGCAGGTGCTCCCCGTCCCGGGCGACCGGGAGATCGGGCCGGCGGACAACTTCTTCGACCTCGGCGGCGATTCGGTGAGCGCGATCCGGGTGGTGGCCAGGGCACGCGCGGCGGGCCTGCGCGTGGAGCTGGGCCGGGTGCTGCGCGCGGCGTCGCTGGCCGACCTGGCGGCCTCCGCGAGCCCGGTCGAGGCGCCCGCCGCGCCGCAGCCCGCGACCTCGGACGACCGGGTGTGGCTCACGCCCGCGCAGCGGCGGTTCCTGTCCGCCGCCGGCCCCCGGCCCGGCCACTTCAACCAGGCCGTGCTGACCGAACCCGCCGAACGGGTCGAGCCGGCGGCGTTGCGGGCCGCGCTGCGGGCGGTGGCCGCCCACCACGACGCGTTCCGGTTGCGCCCGGTGTGGGCGGACGGGCGCAGGCAGGACCACGCCACCCTCGCCCCGCCCGCGGACGCCCTGGTGGCGGTGCTGGTGGCCGACGCGCCGCTCGACGACGACTCGGTGGGGGAGTTGGCCGCGCCCGCGCACGGCGCGGTGGACGTCGACCACGGTCCCCTGCTGGTCGCGCTCCTCGGCGAACGGCCGGGCGGCGCGCAGGTCGTGCTGCTGATCGCCCACCACGTGGCGGTCGACACGGCCTCGTGGGAGACCGTGCTGTCCGACCTGGACACCGCCTACCGGCAGGTGTCGCGGGGCGAGGAGGTGGTCCTGCCGCCGCCGGTCACGCCGTTCGCGGACTTCGCCCGCGCCCTGCCCGCGCTCACCGCCGCGCTGGACACCCCGAGGCAGCGCGCCCACTGGCGCGACCAGCTCGCGGACCTGCCCCGGCTGCCCTCGACGGCCGGTGACGGCGCGGGGGTCGGGTCGGTGGAGTCGGCGCTGGGCGAGCCGGCCGCGCGGGCGCTGTCGGCGGCGGCCTCCCGGCACCGGCTGCGGCCGGAGGAGCTGCTGCTGGCCGGCCTGGTCCGCGTCGTCGCCCGGTGGACCGGGAACCCCCGGGTGGTCCTGCTGCGCGAGGCTCACGGCCGCTCGGGGCCGCCCGGCTGGCCCGACCTGACCGGCACCGTCGGCTGGTTCACCGCCGTCCACCCCGTGCGTGTGGACGTGCCCGCCGACGAGCCGGCCGCCGCCCTGCACGCCGTCCGCGAAGCCCTGGGCGCGATCCCGGACGGCGGCGTGGGCTACGGCCTGCTGCACACCGACCCCGAGGCCGAGCCGGACCTGGTGGTCAACTACCTCGGCGTCACCTCGGGCGGCCGCGGCTCGGCCCTGTTCGCCCGCGCCGAGCGGCAGTCGATCGGCGCGTACGCCGCCGAGCAGGTCGGCGTGCGCGGCATCGAGGTGATCGCCGGCGTCGACGAGCGCGGCCTGTGGGTGGAGTGGTTGTACGACCGCGAGCGGTTCTCCCGGTCCGCGGTGGACTCCCTCGCCGAGGGGCTGCGCGCCGCCCTGTCGGACCTGGCACCCCTGCTGGAGGGGCCGTTCGGCGTCGCCGCCGTGCCCGCCGACTTCCCGGCGGTGGACGTGCCGGGTGACCGGCTGCGCGAGATGCTCACCGCCGCCGCCGGCGTACGCGACGTGCTGCCGCTGTCCCCGGCGCAGCAGGGCATGCTGGCCTGGCACCTCGCCCGCCCTGGGGCGGCCGCTTACCACACGCAGATCCTGTTCGCCGCGGACGGCGACGTGGACGAGGACCGGTTGCGCGCGGCCTGGCAGCGGGTGGTGGACCACACGGACGTGTTCCGGGCCGCGTTCGTCCACGCCGGGCTGGAGGAACCGGTGCAGGTCGTCGGCGCGGGCCCGCCGGTGGACTGGCGCCGGCACGCGGTGGCCGGGACGGGTCCGGGCGAGGTCCTGGACGCGGACCGCGGCGAGCCGTTCGACCTGTCCTCGCCGGGCCAGCAGCGCTGGCACTGGATCGACGGCGGGGAGGCGGGCCGGTGGCTGCTGTGGAGCCACCACCACATCCTCCTCGACGGCTGGAGCCTGCCGCTGGTGCTCGCCGACGTGGCCGCGGCCTACACCGCCGGGCCCGCCTGGGCGCCGCCGCGCCGACCCGGTTACGGCGCCTACCTGTCGTGGCTGTCCACCCGTGACGACGAGGCGGGCGCGGAGTTCTGGCGGCGGCGGCTGGCCGGCGCCGCCCCGACCCGCCTGGGTCGCCCCCGCTCCGCGCACCACGCGGGCTCCGCGTCGATGGCCACCGCCGACCTCCCGGAAGCGGCGACGCGGGCGCTGAGCCGACTCGCCGAGCGCAGCCGCGCCACGCTGCACTCCGTGGTGCTGGCCGCGTGGTCGCTGGTGCTCGGGCTGCGCTGCGCGAGCGACGACGTGGTGTTCGGCGTGGTCATGTCCCTGCGACCGGACGAGCTGCCCGACTCCGAGCGGATGGTCGGCCTCTGCCTGAACACGGTGCCCCTGCGGGTGCGCGTGGACGCCGACGGCGAGCTGCCCGAGCTGTTCCGGCAGATCCAGCAGGACCTGGTGGAGACCTACGAGCACGCCGCCCACCCGCTGGGCCGCGTCCGCAGCTGGGTCGGGGCCTCGGACGCGCTGTTCGACAGCATCGTGGTGTTCGAGAACTACCCCGGTGACCGCACGGGCCAGGCACTGGGCGCCGATGGGGCGCTGCGGGTGGTCCGCGCGGTGGAGAGCACCGAGTTCGCCGTCTCGCTGACCGTGCTGCCCGATGAACGGCTCACCTTCGAGTTGACCCACCAGGAGTACGCCTTGACCTCCGCCGAGGCGGGCGAACTCGTCCGCCGCCTGGCCCACCTGCTGGAGCGGATCGCCGGGAGCGGCGATCCCGAGGGGAGAAGGAACCCGTGACCTTCCGCGTGCGCGACCTGTTCGCCGACGATGCCGACGAGACCACCGCGCAGCTGGCCGCGTGGAACGACACTGCCCGCGACTTCCCCGCCGACGTGGGAGTGCACGAGCTCGTGCGGCGGCAGGCCGCCGACCACGGCGCGCGCGTGGCCGTGACCTTCGGGGACACGACCCTGACCTACGCGGAGCTGGACGCCGCGGCAGCCGACCTGGCGCTGCGGTTGGCCGGTGCGGGCGTGCGGCCCGGTGACGTCGTGGCCATCGCGCTGCCCCCGTCGGACCATCGGGTCGTCGCCGTCCTCGGCGTGCTGCACGCGGGTGCCGCGTACTTGCCGCTCGACCCGGAACTGCCCGCGCAGCGACTGGAGTTCCTGCTGGTCGATGCCGGAGCGGCGGCGCTGATCACCGACACGGCCACGCGCGAGAGCGCGGTCGGCGCCTACGACGGACCGGTCGTGCCGGTCGACCGGCCGTCCCCGGACGTGGCCACCGCGGAGCCGATCGCGTTCCCGGGGTCCGCCCTCGCGGCCTACGTCATCTACACCTCCGGCTCCACCGGCCGCCCCAAAGGCGTGGCGGTCGACCACCGCAGCCTGGTCAACCGCCTGCTGTGGATGCGCGACCAGTACGAGGTCGGCCCCGACGACGTAGTCCTGCACAAGACGTCCTTCGGCTTCGACGTGTCCGTGTGGGAGCAGCTGCTGCCGCTGATCAGCGGCGCCCGCCTGGTGGTCGTCCCGCACGAGACCCGTCGCGACGCCGCCGCGCTGGTCCGGCTCGTCCGCGCCGAGTCGGTGACGGTGCTGCACTTCGTGCCCTCGCTGCTGCCCGCGTTCCTGGACGTGGAGGGGGTCGAGCAGGCCCGTGCGCTGCGGGTGGCGATCTCCAGCGGCGAGGCGCTGCCCAAGCCGGTGGCCGTGGACTTCACCCGGCGCCTGCCTCGCTGCGCGCTGCACAACCTCTACGGGCCCACCGAGGCCACCATCGACGTCACGCACTGGCCGGTGGACGGCGAGGACGAGCGGCCCTTCGTGCCCATCGGCACACCGATCGACAACACCCGGGTCTACGTGCTCGACGACCGCCTGTCACCGCTGCCGGTGGGCGCGGAGGGCGAGCTGTGCATCGGTGGGCAGGCCGTGGCGCTGGGCTACCTCGGGCGGCCCGCGCTCACCGCCGAGAAGTTCGTGCCCGACCCGTTCGGCGGCCCCGGCGAACGCCTGTACCGCACCGGCGACCGGGCGAGGTTCGGGCCGGACGGCGCGGTCGAGTACCTGGGGCGGCGCGACGGGCAGGTCAAGCTGCGCGGCTACCGCGTCGAGCTGGGCGAGACAGAGGCCGCGCTGCTGGAGTCGGACCTGGTCCGGCAAGCGGCCGTGGTGCTGCGGGGCGAGGCCGGGGCCAAGCGGCTGGTGGGCTTCGTCGCCGGCCGACCCGAGGCGGCCGGCGGCGCCGAGGAGGCGGACGCGCACGTGCTGGCGCGCCTGTCCGCCACCCTGCCCGCCTACCAGGTGCCGTCGCAGCTGGTGTGGCTGGACGCCCTGCCGCTGACCTCCTCCGGCAAGGTGGATCGCGCGGCGCTGCCCGAGGTCGCGGTGGCCTCCCGGTCGTCCGCCGCGCCCGAAACCCCCACCGAGCGTGCGATCGCCGCGCTGTGGGCGGAACTGGTGGACGGCGCCGAACCGGGTCTGGACGACGACTTCTTCCGCACCGGCGGCGACTCGGTGTCGAGTATGCGGCTGGCCGCGCGGGCACAGCGCCAGGGCATCAGGCTCGACGTGCAGCACATCTTCACCCGCCGCACCGTCCGGGGCATGGCCGCCGCGGCCGACGAGGCGGCCGGCCGCCCGGTCGTCGCCGAACCACGCGGCGACGACGACGAGGCGCTGCTGGCCGGCGTCGACCCCGCTCACCTGGAGGAGGTGCGCGCGCGCCCCGGCGTCGTGGACGTCTACCCCTTGGCCCCGATGCAGGAGGGCATGCTCTTCCGGGGCCTGTTCTGGCCCGACTCGGACGCCTACTTCAACCAGAACGTGCTGGAGCTGGTGGGCGGGACCGACGAGGACGTGCTGCGCGAGGCATGGCGGCGGGTCGCCGACCGCTACGAGATCCTGCGCACCGGCTTCGACTGGCACGACCGGACCGAGCCGCTCCAGTACGTGCGGGACGACATCGCGCCGCCGTGGGCGGTGCACGACTGGTCCGGCGAGAGCGCCGACCGCCACGCGGAACTGCTGGAGCGGCTGCTGGCCGACGACCGGGCCGCCGGGCTCTCGCTGGCCGACTGCCCGCTGTACCGACTGACCCTCGTGCGGCTCGGCGGCGGCAGGCACTACCTGCTGTGGAGCCACCACCACATCCTGCTCGACGGCTGGTGCCTGTCCTTGATCTGGGGTGACGTGTTCCGGGGCTACGAGGAGCTGGTGCACGGTCGCGAGCTGCGGCTGGAGCCGGTCCGGCCCTACCGGGACTACGTGCGCTGGATCCGCGCGAGGACCGCGCGCAGCGAGGAGTCCGAGCGGTTCTGGCGGGAGTACCTGCGGGACCTGACGCCCAGTCCGTTCTCGACCGCCCCCGCGGACCAGGAGGGCGGGTTCGACACCGTCGTCCACGAGTTCTCCGAGCAGTTGACGCGGCTGGTGAACGAGGCGGCCCGCGGGTACGGCGTCACGACCAACGCGATCAGCCAGGCCGCGTGGAGCATGTTGCTCGCGCTCCAGTCCGGCGCGCGGGACGTGGTGCACGGCCTGACCATCGCGGGCCGCCCGCCGGAGCTCGAGGGCTCGGAGCACATGGTGGGCATCTTCATCAACACGATCCCGCTGCGCATCCGGCTCGACCCGGACCGGACGGTGACCGAGCTGCTGGAGAACATCCACCGCGACTTGGCCACCACGGCGGCGCACGGCCACGTGCCGCTGGCCCAGATCAAGTCGTGGGCCTCCGGCGAGCGGCTGTCCGGTGGCCGGGTCTTCGACAACCTGGTGGCCTTCGAGAACTACCCCGAGGACAACCTGCCCGGCGACGACCTGAGCATCCGGATCATCGATCTGCACGCGCAGGAGAAGACCGAGTACCCCATCGGCCTCATCGTGCTGCCGCTGCGGAAGCTGGCGTTCCACTTCAACTACGACACCACGCACTTCACCCGGGACCAGGTGGACCGGTTCATCGAAACCTTCGGGCTGCTCATCGAACAGCTGTGCCGCCGACCGGCTGCGCGCCTGCGCGAACTGGAACTGCTCCCGGCCGCGGACCGCGAGCTGCTCGATCGCTGGAACGACACGGCTCGCGACGACGACACCCCGCCGTCCCTGCTCGACCTGTTCCTGCGCCACCGGGAGGTCACGCCGGGCGCGCCGGCCGTGGTGGAGGGCGATGTCATGATCGACTACGCCGAGCTGGACACCCGCGCGAGCGCGCTGGCCGGGCGGTTGGTCGAGGCCGGCGTGGGTGTCGGGCACCTGGTGGGCATCTGCCTGCCACGCTCAGCGGCCTACGTGACCGCGATCCTGGCCGCCTACCGGAGCGGCGCGGTGCCGGTGCTGCTCGACCCCGACCACCCCGGGGCGCGGCGGCGGGCGGTGGCTGCCGACGCCGGCGTGGCCGCCGTGGTGACGGCGGCGGACCAGGACGGGTTCGAGGCGTGGCCGGTCGTCCACCCCGACGGGGCGGTGACCTCGCCGACAGCCCCGTCCACCAGCCCGCCCGGCTCGGCCGACCCGACCCGCGACGCCTGCGTCGTCTACACCTCGGGCTCGACCGGCGGGCCCAAGGGCGTGCTCGCGCCCCAGGTCGGGATGGTGAACCGGGTGCTGTGGTCCGGCCGGGCGTTCCCCACGCCCGAGCCGCCGCGCGTGCTCGCCACGGCGGGCACCGCGTTCGACATCGCGCTCTGGGAGGTGTTCTTCCCACTGGCGCACGGGGGTGCGGTCGTGACCGCGCCGCAGGACGTCGTGCTCGACCCGGACGCGTTGGCGGAGCTGATCGTCGCGGAACGGGTGACCGTGGCGCACTTCCTGCCCAGCCTGCTCGCCGCGTTCCTGGACAGCCCCAAGGCCGCCGGCTGCGCGGGTCTGGAGCACGTGCTCTCCGGCGGAGAGGCCGTCACACCGGCGATCGTCCGCGCCTTCACCGGGTCCGGCCTGGCCGCCCGGCTGCACCAGGCGTACGGTCCGGCCGAGGCGTCGATCAGCGTCACCCACCACACCTGCGTGCCGGAAGACGGCCTGCGGGAACGCGTGCCGATCGGCCGGCCGATCGACAACACCACCGTGCACGTCGTGGACGAGCACCTGCGTGAGCTGCCCGTCGGCTGCGTCGGCGAACTGGCCGTCGCCGGGATCGCGGTCGGGGCCGGGTACCTGGACGACCAGGAGCTGACCGCGCGGCGGTTCCCCGCGAACCCCTTCGGCGCGGAGCGCCTCTACCTCACCGGCGACCTGGCCCGGTGGCGCACCGACGGCGGCCTGGAGTTCCTCGGCCGGCGCGATCGGCAGGTGAAGGTGCGGGGGCACCGGGTGGAGCCCGTCGAGGTGGACCGCACCGCCGAGCGGCACCCCGCGGTGCGGCAGGCGGTCACCGTCGCCCGCGACGGCCGGCTGACCACGTTCGCGGCGCCGCGGACCGGCACCCTGCTCGACGCCGACGACTTGCGGCGCTGGCTGCGCGAACGGCTGCCGGACTGGATGGTCGGCGGGCTCGTGGTGCTCGATGTGCTGCCGGTGACCGGCAACGGCAAGGTGGACCAGGGCCTGCTGCTCGACCTGGCCGGCTCCGGGCCCCGACCTGCGGCGACCACCACGTCCCGCCCACCGGGCACCGAGCTGGAGAAGCTGGTCGCGCGCTGCTGGGAGGAGGTGCTGGGCATCACCGGCGTCGGCGCGCACGACGACTTCTTCGAGCTCGGCGGCCACTCCCTGCTGGTGGTGCGGCTGCTCCGGGCACTGCGGGACAACCTGCCGGAAGGGGTGCACTGCGACGTGCCGCACATCCTCAAGGCGCCCACCGTCGCCGGGCTCGCCGAGCAGCTGCTCGGCCCGGTCGCGGGTTCTGGGTCGGCTTACGTCAACACCCTCAACCCGGAGGCGACCGGCGGCGTGCTGGTCCTCGTGCACCCCGGTGAAGGCCTGGCCCTGCCCTACCACGGGCTGGCGCCGCTGCTGCCCGACGTGCGCCTGCACGTCCTGTCCGACCCGCGCTTCGGGCAGTCGGACAACCGGTTCGCCACCCTCGCCGAGATGGCCACCCGCTACGTCGAGTGGGTGCGCACCACCGAGTCCGAGGGGCCGTACCGCCTCGGCGGCTGGTCCTTCGGCGGCGTGGTGGCGCTGGAGATGGCCCGGCAGATGACCGCGCACGGCGATTCCGTGTCGGACCTGCTGCTCATCGACAGCCACAACCTCAACGCCGTCGTGCGCACCGGGGACCCCCGCGAGGGCGTCCGGCAGCGGCTGGTCGACCTGGGCGTGGACCCGGACTCCCCGGAGGGTGTGGACATCGCGGAGGAGCTGCTGCACAACGGCGCCCTCGCCGCCGAGTACGTGCCCCCGGCCTACCGGGACCGCGTGTGCCTGCTCGTGACCGCCACCGACGACGACCGCGACGCCGTGCGCGCACGCGGCTGGGACCGCACCCTGCTGCCCGGCCTGGTCGTCGAGCCCGTGCCCGGCACGCACGAGCGGCTGTTCGACGAGGATCACGTGTCCGGCACGGCGGCCGCGATCCGCCGGGCGCTGGGGGGAGAGCGGTGACCGCGCTGTCGCAGATGGCCCGGCAGTCGCCGGACCGGGTCGTGGAGACCTACGCCGAGGGCAAGCCGTACGACCTGTTCTTCCTGGACGCGGCGGGCGTGCGCCTGGTCGGCCGCAAGACCGAGGCCGCCTACCCCGGGCCCGACCGGGACGGTCGGCCCGCCGAGCGGCTCAAGTGCACCCTCGTCGAGGCGCGCATGCTGCTGGGGGTGGTGGAGCGCGATCAGGTGGCCGAGGACCACGTGGCCGTGTTCCACCGCCCGCTGGGCGACGCGGAGAAGGCCGAGCTGTTCGCCGCGGCCGTCGCCGACCCCATGACGGACCTGTACTACCCGTACGCGCAACTCGGCGACCGCGTCCGCGAGACCGAGGAGGGAGGCTGGGAGGTGACCGACGAGTCGGCCCGCGAGCTGGACCGCGCCGAGGAGGTCCTGCGCGACTACGTGCCGGACCGGCTCGCGGAGCTGGGGTTCCGGGGCGGGGTCGCCTACGACGCCGCGTGCTCGACCGGCGCGTTCCTCCAGGCCGTCGGCCGCCGGTTCCCGGGGACCCTCACCATCGGCCAGGACCTCAGTCCCGACATGGTGGGCCGCGCGCGGGACAGGCTCGACGAGGTGCACTGCGGCGACGGCATCCGGCCCGCGATCCCGGAGGGCAGCGCCGACCTGGTGGTCTGCCGGCACCTCAACGCGTTCGTCGTCGGCACCGGCCAAGCCCACGACCTGCTCGCAGCCGCCGCGAGCAGGTGCCGGGAGGGCGGCCACGTCGTGCTGCTCGGCCACACCCCGATCCTCATCAGCAGCCAGTGGTGCGAGATGACGGGGCTGACGCCGGTCCAGCGTTCGGGCGCCACCCCGTCCGGGCACGCCCTCTTCCAGTGCTACGTGCTGCGCAAGGGCTGAGTCCCCGCGCACAGGTGGTCCCACACAGAAAGCCGTCGGTGATGCTGGTCAGCGAGAGGCTCGTCCTGCGGCGGTTCCGCCCGGGTGACGCGGAGGCGTTCGCCGCCTACCGCTCCGACCCCGAGGTGGCCCGCTACCAGGCGTGGGACACACCGCTGTCGTTGGAGCAGGCCGCCGCCGCCGTGGCGCGGCACGCGGCGGCCGACCCGGATCGGGTCGGGTGGTTCCCGTACGCCATCGCGCTCGACGGCGAGCTGATCGGCGACATCGGCGTCAACCTGCACGAGAACCGCGGGCAGGCCGACATCGGCTTCAGCCTCGCGACACCGTTCCAGGGGCGCGGCTACGCCACCGAGGCCGTCGAGCGCGTGGTGCGGCACCTGCTCCTGGACCGGGGACTGCACCGCGTCTCGGCGGAGTGCGACCCCCGCAATACCGCGTCCGCGCGCCTGCTGGACCGCGTCGGCTTCCGGCGCGAAGGGCTGCGGAGGGAGAACACGTGGTTGCGCGGGGAGTGGGTCGACGACCTGCTGTTCGGCCTGCTCGCCCCCGACTACCGCCGGGGGCGGGCGGGCGACGCCGAGCTCAGTCGGTGAAGGCGCTGACCGCGCCCGCGCCCTTGCCCGGGACCTCGCCCCAGCGGCGGAGCTTCACGGCGACGGCCAGGTAGCGTGCGCTCGTCGGGGTTCCACGACGTGGAAGTGCGACTCCTTGACCAGGGTCGTGGTCGTAGACCAGCCCCGCGGGCAGGTTGCGCCCGGTGGCGCGGGCGAGCCGGTTGCGCAGGCCGACCGCGCCGAGCGAGTCGAAGCCGAACTCGCGCAGCGGCCGGTTCGCGTCGACCTCCTCCGGGTACGTCCGCGACGACTCCCGGTTCGTGCTCCAGTCCCACCCGTCACCGGTGCCGAGCGGCGCGCAGATCCGCTACCCGGAGGCCGACACCTACGACCGCTACCAGGTCGGCGGGTGCCCGGTCCCGGCACGGCCGCCGCGGCGGGCCTCAACCTCACGTGCACCCCGCCCAGCAGCGCGAGCCTGCTGTGCAACCTGGGCCTGGGCACCCTGTCCGGCCTCTACGGCCAGGTGGTCCTGGAGATCATCACCCCGTGAACCGCACACCGGCACAGCCACCACCGCTGTGGAGGCGCCGAATCGACCAGGCGTTGCCCGACCGCGACGCCGATGCCGGGCAGCACCTCGCTCACCCGCGGCGGCAGGTGCGGCGCCGGGAGGCCGCCGAGGGCAGCGGGCGCACGGGGGAGGCCGTCGCCGTCCGCGACTTGGAGCAGCGGCGTCGCGTCGGTGACGGCCTGGTCCGATCGCGGTTCCGTCGTCGCCCGCCGCCGCCCGTCCGTCCACAGGTGGGCTTCCCCGCGCCCGCCCGCCGCGTGCGCCTTCCCGCCGCCGGGTCGGCTCCGAACCCCGCCCCTGCGAGAATGGCGGCGTGCGGATCAGGGTGCTCGGCCGCCTGGAGGTCACCGACCCGGACGGCACGCCCGTCCACCTCGGCGGAGCCATGCTGCGCGCGCTGCTGGTCCGGCTGGTCGTCGACGCGGGCCGGGTGGTCACCGCCGACCGGCTGATCGCCGACCTGTGGCCGGATGCCGCGCCCGCCGACCCCGCCGCGGCCCTCCAGTCCCTGGTCGCCAGGCTGCGCCGGGTCCTCGGCCGGGACGCGATCGGCTCCCACCCCACCGGCTACCGGCTGGACGTGCCGCGCGAGGACATCGACGCCGAGGTCTTCGCCCGCGCCGTCACCGAGGGGCGACCGCACGAGGCGCTGGCCCTGTGGCGCGGCGCGCTGCCGGCGGGCGTCGTCGACGCCGACTTCGCGCGGGCGCCGGTCGCCCGCCTGGCCGAGCTGAGGCTCAGCGCCCTCGAAGCCCGCATCGACCTGGACCTCGCGACCGGCGGCGCGCCGGACCTGATCGCCGAGATCGAGGAGCTGGTCGCCGCGACGCCGCTGCGCGAGGGGCTGCACGCCCGCCTGGTGCGCGCCCTGTGCGCGCGTGGCCGCCAGGCCGAAGCCCTCGCGGCCCACGAGCGCGCCCGCGCGGTGCTGGCCGAGGAGCTGGGCGCGGACCCGGGCCCCGAGTTGCGCGAAGCCCACCGGCAGGCCCTGCGCGCGCCGGTTCGGCGGTCGCCGCTGCCCGCCCGGCTGACCAGCTTCGTCGGTCGCGACCGCGAGCTCGACGAGGTGGTCCGGGCGCTCGCGGGCGCCAGGCTGGTCACGCTCACCGGCGCCGGTGGCGCGGGCAAGACGCGCCTGGCCGTCGAGGTCGCCGAACGCGTCCTCGCGACCGCGCCGGACGGGGTGTGGTTGGTCGACCTCTCACCGGTGGTCGCGGCGGACGCCATCGGGCTCGCGGTCCGCGTGGCGCTCGGCACCACCGACGAACCCGCCGACGCCCTGGCCGACCGCGAGGGCCTGCTGCTGCTGGACAACTGCGAGCACCTGGTCGACGGCGTCGCGGAGTTCGCCGCCGACCTGCTCGCCCGCTGCCCCCGACTGCGCGTGCTCGCCACGAGCCGGGAACCGCTCGGCGTCACCGGCGAGGTGCTGCGCCCGCTCGGCCCGCTGCCCGAGGCGCAGGCGGTCGCCCTGTTCGCCGACCGGGCGCGGGCCGTCCGGCCGGGGTTCGCGCCCGACGAGTCCACCGCGCGGGTCTGCCGGGCGCTCGACGGCATCCCGCTGGCGATCGAGCTGGCCGCCGCCCGCCTGCGCTCGCTCACCCCGGCGCAGCTCGCGCGCCGCCTCGGCGACCGGCTCGGCCTGCTCGACCGGGGCGTGCGCGCCGGTCCCGCCCGGCACCGCACGCTGCGCGCGGTGCTCGACTGGAGCTGGGACCTGCTCGACGAGGCCGAGCGCACGCTGCTGACCAGGCTCTCCGTCTTCGCCGGCGGTGCGACCGCGGACGCCGTCGAGCGGGTCGCCGGCGGCTCGCTCGACCAGCTGGCGTCCCTGGTGGACAAGTCGCTCGTGGTCGAGGTCGACGAGCGCTACCGGCTGCTGGAAACGGTCCGGGAGTACGCGGCGGCCAAGCCGGTCGACCTCGCGGAGGTCCGCGCCCGGCACGCGGCCCACTACACCGAGCTGGCCGAACGGGCCGAACCGCGGCTGCGCGGCCCCGGGCAGCGGGAGTGGGCGGACCGCCTGACCGCCGAGCGGGCGAACCTGGACCTGGCCATGTCGCCGCGGCTGTTCGCGGCCCGGCTGTGGCACTGGCTGGTGCGCACCCAGCTCGCGGAGGCCCGGAGCTGGGCCGCGGGCACCGACTCCGACCTGGCCCGCGGCCTGCTCGACCCGACCCCGGAGCTGCTGGACCGCCTCGCGGCCCGCGACGAGCCGGCCGCCCTGGTCGTGGCCGCGCTCGGCGACCACGCCCACCGCGCCCGCCTGACCGCGATCGCCGACCGGCTCACCGCCTCGGCCGACCCGTGGCGGCGCGCGGCGGGCGAGCTGCTGAAGGGCTACGCCGCCGCGGAGATCGGCGACGGCGGCGCGGCCCGCGCCGAGGAGCACTACGCCGCCGCGGCCCGGGGCTTCCGGGACGTCGGCGACCACATCGGCCTGGCCTACCCGCTGATGTTCCTGTCGGCCCTCCAGTCCGGGCGCGGCGCCACCGCCGAGGCGTTGCGCTCGTTGTCGGAGGCCATGAGCCTCGCGCCCGCCGTCCCGGTGATGGTCTTGGTGCAGTCGGCGGGGCTGCGGGCCCGCACGGGCGACCTCGACCGCGCCCGGCTCGACCTGGAACGGGCGGAGCGGGCCGCCACGCGCGAGGACGACCCGCTCGCCCTGGCCCGCGTGCGCAACGGCCTGGCCGAGCTGGCGAGGCTCAGCGGCGACACCGCGACCGCCCTCGAACAGCACCGGGGCGCCCTGGCGCTCGACCCCTCGGCGGCCACCACCCAGTTCCGGGCTATGGCGCACAGCAACTACGCCAAGACGCTGACCGCGGTCGGCGAGGTGGACCTGGCGGGGGAGCACCACGAGATCGCGGTCGCCCTCGCCCTCCGCAGCCACGACGGCCCGGCGCTGGCGTTCGTGCTGGAGGACCAGGCCGCGTGGTGCGCGGCCAGGGGCGACCGCGCGGCGGCGGTCGCCCTGCTGGAGCGGGCCGGGCGGGCGCGGGGCACCGACAACCCCGGCCTGAGGGCCGCCATCACCGGGGTGCCGTGACCCGGATGCCCCGCGACCACCGGTCCAGGTAGGCGCCGACCTCCTCGGCGTCGTCGGCGAACAACCCGATGTGGCCGTCGGGGCGGACCACCGCGACCGCGTCGCCCCGCACGTCGAAGGCCGGTGCGTCGGTGACCGCGTACGCGCCGTCGTAGCGGGCCCGCCCGAAGGTCAGCACGGTGAACCCCGGTCCGGCCAGCACGGCGTGCACCCGCCGGGCGCCGCACCACCCGTCCGGCGCCCGGTCGCCCGCCCGCACGGACCCGGGTTCCGCCCGCAGCTCGACCGACAGCGCGCTGCCGCGGTAGTTCACCCCCAGCTGCCGCAGCGCCGGGTCGCTGCGGTCCATCGCGTCCTCGCCGCCCGCGAGGACCCGGCCGAACAGGGCGCTGCTGATGCCCAGCACCTCGGCGGCGACCGGCATCCGCTCGGCCTCGTAGCTGTCCAGCAGCTCCTCCGCGCCGAGGGCCAGTTTCCAGCCGAGGTTGTAGGCGTCCTGCACCCCGGTGTTCAGGCCTTGGCCGCCGGTCGGCGCGTGCACGTGGGCGGCGTCGCCCGCGAGGAACACCCGGCCCACCCGGTAGCGGTCGACCATGCGCACGTTGGGCCGCCACGAGCTGGACCAGCTCAGGTCGCTCACCACGAGGTCGTCGCGCCCGGACGCCTCGGTGAGCAGGGCCTGGAAGCCCTCGACCGAGGCGTGCTCCAGGCGCGTGGTGACGACCTGGAAGCTGTCGGTGCCTGCCAGGGGGCACGCGCCGAGCACCGGCCGGTCCGAGTCCCCGTCGGCCCAGAAGTGCCAGTGGTCCCGGTCCAGGCCGGAGATCCGCACGTCGGCGATCAGCTGCCGGTGGTCCTCGTCGGTCTCGCCGACGAAGCCGACGCCCAGCCCCCGGCGCACCGCGCTCCGGCCGCCGTCCGCGCCGACCAGGTACTCGGCGCGCACCCGCCGGTCGCCCAGGCGCGCGGTGACCCCGGAGCCGTCCTGCTCGAACCCGGTCAGCTCCACGCCCGCCTCCACCCGGCCGCCCAGCTCGGCCAGCCGTTCGCGCAGGATCCGGCAGGTCCGCCACTGCGGCAGCATCAGCGGGTTCGGGTACGGCACGCCGTGCCGAGGGGCGGCGACCTCGTGCATCGACCGCTCCCACACGACCTCGCGGCCGCGCCAGGCGCGCATGGGCGGGTACGGGCCGCCGTGTTCGAGGACCCGGTCGACCACCCCGAGGTCGGCGAAGACCTCCAGGGTGCGGGGCTGGAGGCCCTTGCCGCGGGAACCGGCGAACGTGCCGGGGTCGCGGTCGACGACGAGGTGCTCGACCCCGCGTCGGGCCAGGTCGCAGGCGAGGGCGAGGCCGGTCGGTCCGGCTCCGGCGATGAGAACTCGGGTGTCCATGCCGGGCACGGTGGCGGGGTGCGCTGCCAGGGCGCCGGCAGCGCGCTGCCGGCGCGCGGCCCGGGTGTGACAGCGGCGGTTCAGCGGCCCATCAGGTCCCGCAGGGCCTTGACGGTGTCGGCGGGTGCTTCCTCGGCCATGAAGTGGCCGCAGGAGACGGTGGTGTGCTCCAGGTCGTCGGCCCAGGCCCGCCACCGCGCGGTGGCGTCGTAGCCGAGGGCGGCGCCCCAGTCCTGCTGGAGGACGGTGACGGGCATGCGGAGCCGGTTGCCGGCGCGCCGGTCGGCGGCGTCGTGCTCGACGTCGGTGGTGGCGGTGGCGCGGTAGTCGGCGACGATCGAGGTGACGGCGTCGCGGGACGCGGCCAGGTAGGCGGCGCGCACGTCTGCCGGGATGGCGTCGGGTGAGCGGGTCCAGCCGTCGAGGAAGTGGCCGAAGAAGGCGTCGGGCGCGGCGGCGATGAGCTGCTCGGGCAGGCCGGGCGGCTGCGCCATGAGGTAGAGGTGGAAGGCGACCGCGGCGGTCGCGCCGTGCAGCACGTCCCAGGTGTCGAGGGTGGGCAGCGTGTCGAGCAGGGCGAGGTGGCTGACGGCGTCGGGGTGGTCGAGGCCGGCGCGGAAGGCGACCAGGGCGCCCCGGTCGTGGCCGGCGAGGGCGAAGCGGTCGTGGCCGAGCAGGCGGGCGAGGGCGACGACGTCGGCGGCCATGGTGCGCTTGTCGTAGGTGCGGCCGTCGGTGTCGGCGGGTTTGTCGCTGTCGCCGTAGCCGCGCAGGTCGGGGCAGATGACGGTGTGGTCGGCGGCGAGGTCGGTGGCCACGTGCCGCCACATCAGGTGGGTTTGGGGGAAGCCGTGCAGCAGCACGACCGGGTCGCCTTCGCCCGCGGTGGCGACGTTGAGCGCGACGCCGTCGGCGACGGTCACCCGTCGGTAGTGGAATCCGGGGATCTGCATGGTCGGCCTTTCGGGTTGGTGCGGTGCCTTGCCACCAGCGTCGATGAGGTCGATGAGCGGTCGATCAGCAACGGGTGAGCGGCGCTGCCGGGCCGGTCCGCGCGGGTTAGAGTGCGCGGCTCAAGGGGAGGTCGGTGTCGGTGCGGTTCGGCGTGCTGGGTCCGCTGGTGGTCGAGGACGACCGGGGCCCGGTGGGGGTGGGCGGGTCGCGGCACCGGGCGGTGCTGGCGCGGCTGCTGCTCGCGCGCGGTCGGGTCGTGCCGGTGGAAACCCTGGTCGACGACCTGTGGGAGGAACCGCCCGGCGGTGCGGTGGGCGCGGTCCGGACGTTCGTGGCGGCGCTGCGGCGTGCCCTGGAACCCGACCGGCCGCCACGCGCGCCGGCCCGGCTGCTGGTGACCGCGCCGCCCGGGTACGCCCTGCGCGCGGAGGCGGGCGCGGTGGACGCGTGGCGGTTCGAGGCGGCCGTGGCGGAAGTGGGTGGGTTGTCGGCGGGTGCGGCGCTGGCGCGGGTGGAGGAGGCGCTGGGGTGGTGGCGCGGACCCGCGTACGCCGAGTTCGCGGACCTGGCGTGGGCGCGGGGCGAGGTCGCCAGGCTGGACGAGTTGCGGCTGCTGGCGCTGGAGCGGCGGGCGGGCGCGCTGCTGGAGCTGGGGCGGGCCGCGGTGGCGGTGCCGGACCTGGAGGCGCACGTCGAGGGGCACCCCTGGCGGGAGGACGCCTGGCGGCTGCTGGCGCTGGCGCTGTACCGGGCGGGGCGGCAGGGTGACGCGCTGGGTGCGCTGCGCCGGGCGCGGGAGGGGCTGGCCGAGGCGCTGGGGGTGGACCCCGGCCCTGACCTGCGGCGGTTGGAGGCCGACATCCTGGCCCACGCGCCTCACCTCGTCGAGGTCGGGGAGGAGGCCCCTGCCGGTCGGGACGGGGGTGTGGCGCGGTCGGCGGGGCGCGGGGACGTGCCGGGGTTGGTCGGCCGCGATGACGAGCTGGCCGGGTTGGGTGGTGCGGCCGAGCGGGCTGTCGAGCGGCGGCGGCCCGTGCTGGTGCTGGTCTCCGGTGATGCCGGCGCGGGCAAGACCGCCTTGGCCGAGGCGTTCGCCGCGCGCCTGGCGGCCCGCGGGTGGACCACGGCGTGGGGCGCCAACCCGGACGCGGAGGGGTTGCCGGCGGCGTGGCCGTGGAGCCAGGTCCTGGACACCCTCGCCGCTGCGGGCCACGGCTTCCCGGCAGGCGACGGGGAAACCGGTGGTGGGGAAGCCGGTGGTGGCGACCCGCTGGTCGCGCGCTTCCACCGGCACCGCGCGGTCGGAGCCCACCTGGCCGGGGTCGCCCGCCGCGCCCCGCTGCTGCTGGTGCTCGACGACCTGCACTGGGCGGGGGAGGAGACCCTGGCCCTGCTCGCCTCGGTGGTCACCGACTCGGATGCCCACCCCGTCCTGGCGATCGCGACCTACCGCACCACCGACGTCCCCGCCGCCCTGTCCGACCTGCTCGGCCGCGTGGCCCGCGCCGAACCGACCCGCGTCTACCTCGGCGGCCTGCCGGTGGCCGCGGTGCCGGACCTGGTGCGCGCCACGACCGGTCGGGACGTCGACGCCGCCACCGCGACCGCGATCCACCGGCGCAGCGGCGGCAACCCGTTCTTCGTCCGCGAGCTGGCCCGGCTGGCCGCGGCCGAGGGCCCGTCCTGGGCCGAGTCGGTTCCGCCGGGCGTGCGCGACGTGGTCCGCCACCGCCTGGCGAGCCTGCCCGAGCCGGTCCGCGAGGTGCTGCGGCGGGCCGCCGTGGTCGGCGCCGACCTCGACCTGGAGCTGCTGGCCGCCCTGGCAGGCCCCGGCGTGCTCGACGCGGCGGAGACCGCGACCCGGCGCGGGTTCCTCGTCGAACGCGGCCCGGGGCGGTTCAGGTTCGCCCACGCGCTCGTGCGCGACACCCTCTACCAGGACGTGTCCGGTTCGCGCCGGGCCCGTTGGCACGCCGACACCGGCGAAGTGCTGGAACGGCTCCGCCCGGACGCGGTGGACGCGCTGGCCCACCACTTCCTGCTGGCCGAGAGCCCGGGGACGGACGCCCGCGCCGCCCACTACGCCCGCGCCGCGGCCGAACGGGCCGAACGCCACCGCGCCCCGCACGAGGCGGCCCGGCTGTGGCGGGCCGCGCTCGCCGCCCACGACCGGGCAGCCGCCCACGACCACCCGCCCGCCGCCGACCACCACCACCCGCCCGCCGGCGATCACCGCGCGGGCGACCACCCACTCACCGTCGACCGCCCGCCCGCCGTCGACCACCGCGCGGGCGACCACCCGTCCACCGCCGACCACCCATCCGCCGCCGACCGCCGTGCGGGCGACCCGGCGACCCGGCTGGAACTGGTCATGGGCATGGTCCGCACCCAGGCCGTCACCGGGGACCTCGACCGGGCCCGCCGTCACCGCGCCGAGGCGCTCGCCCTCGCGGACGGCCTGGGCGACCCCGAGCTGACCGCCCGCGTGATCGCCGCCTTCGACGTGCCCGCCGTCTGGACCGACCACGACGACCCGACCCTGGCCCACCGGATCGCCGAGATCACCGAACGCACCCTGGCCGCCCTCCCGCCCGACCGGACCGCCACCCGCAGCCGACTGCTGGCCACCCTCGCCCTGGAACTGCGCGCCACCGGCGGCGACCGCGCCCGCGCCGCCGCCCGCGAGGCCGAGGCGCTGGCCCGCGAGTCGGCCGACCCGGCGGTGCTGGCCTTCGCCCTCAACGCCCGCTTCATGCAGTCGTTCCACCGCGCCGGCCTCGCCCCCGACCGCGCCCGCACCGGCGCCGAACTGGTCGACCTGGCCCGCCGCCACGACCTGGTCACCTTCGAGGTGCTCGGACACCTCGTCCTGCTCCAGGCGCACTCGGCGCTGGCCGACTTCGCCACCGCCGACCACCACGCCGCGGCGGCCGACCGGCTGGGCGAGGACCACCGGCTGCCCCTGGTCGGCGTGTTCACCCGCTGGTACCGGGCGTTGCGGACCGGTGTCACCGGGCAGGGCGCCGAAGCCGCCTACCGGGCCGCCGCCGCCCGCCTGGCGGGCACCGGCATGTCCGGTGTGGACGAAGGCATCCTGCCGTTCGCCCTGCTGTGCCACCGCCTCCAGCGCGGCGAACGCCCCGACCCCGACCCCGACACGGGCTTCGGGGCCTATGAACCCTGGTGCCGCCCCCTGTTCGAACCAGGCGCCGACGTCCCGGACTCGCCCCGCGACCTGCTCTACGAAGCCCGCACCTGCCTGCACGCCACCATCGCCGTCCGCCGCGCCGACCTGCCGGCCGCCGAGCGCCTGCACGCGGACCTCGAACCGGCCGCCGACGAGTTGGCGGGCGCGGGCAGCGGGATGCTCACCCTGCGGCCCGTGGCCCACCACCTCGGCGACCTGGCCCGCGCCCTCGGCCGCCACCGCCTGGCCGCCGACCACTACCGCCACGCGCTGGCCGTGGCAGAACGCGCCGGCGCGCCGCACTGGGCCGCCGCCGCCCGAACCGCCCTCGACCGCCCGGTGTCCTGAACCCCCGCCCGCCCGATGTCGTGAACCTCACCCGTCCGGTGCCCCGACTCCCTCACCCACCCGGTGTCCTGAGTGGAGTGTGGCGCGCCGATACCCGGCCGCCGCCGGCAGTGGTGGCGCGCACCACGGCGCACCGGCTCCGGCGGTCCCTACCATTCACCGCAACGCGAGTGACGGCCGTCACTCACCTCAACGGGGAGGTCGCGTCATGCCCGCTCGTCGCCCCGCCACCGCGGTCCTCGCCGCCGCGCTGGCCGCCGCGCTCGCCGTCGTGGGGTTGTCCACGGCAGGTCCCGCCCGCGCGGCCTCGCTCCAGGAGGTGACCGGTTTCGGCACCAACCCCGGCAACCTCCAGATGTTCCGCTACGTGCCGGACGACCTGCCCGCCGGCCGCCCCGTGGTCGTGGCGCTGCACGGCTGCACCCAGAACGCCACCGCCTACGCCACCGGCACCGGCTGGGCGAAGCTGGCCGACCAGTGGCGCTTCTCCGTGGTCTTCCCGCAGCAGCGCGCGGCCAACAACCTCAACTCCTGCTTCAACTGGTTCGAACCCGGCGACACCAGGCGCGGCGCGGGCGAACCGCTGTCGGTCAAGCAGATGGTCGACCGCACCCGGCAGGACGTCGGCGCCACCACCGCCTACGTCAGCGGCCTGTCCGCGGGCGGCGCGATGACCTCGGTCATGCTCGCCACCTACCCCGACGTCTTCTCCGGCGGCGGCGTGGTCGCCGGTCTGCCCCACGGCTGCGCGACCTCGGTCGTCCAGGCCTACGGCTGCATGAACCCCGGGGTGGACCTCACCCCGGCCCAGTGGGGCGACAAGGTCCGCGCCGCCCACACCGGCGGACCGCGCCCGAAGGTGTCCATCTGGCACGGCACCGCCGACACCACCGTCGCACCCGCCAACGCCGACGAGCTGGTCGAGCAGTGGACCGACGTCAACGGCACCGACCAGGTGCCCGACGTCAGCGACACCGTCGCCGGCTACCCGCGCCGCGCGTACGGCGGCGTGGTGGAGCTGTACCGGATCACCGGCATGGGCCACGGCCACCCGGTCGACCCCGGCGCCGGCGCCGCCCAGTGCGGCGCGGCGGGGGCCTACGTCCTGGACGTGAACATCTGCTCCGCCTACCACATGGGCCGCTTCTGGGGCCTGGACGCCGGCTCGCCCACCACGACCCCGACGTCGACCAGCGGCGCCCCGAAGCCCCCGTACACCGCGACCGCCACCGGCACCGCGACCGAGCACTACGTCGCCGGCCGGGTCGGCGTCACCGGCTACACCACCCTGGGCGCGCGCTACGGCTACCGCGCCGCCTTCACGCTCTACCGGTGCGCGGCGGGCTGGACCGACAAGCCCGACTGCTCGCCGCTGTAGGACCGCGCCCTCAGGGCTCGGCGCTGCCCGACGGCTGGACCTCGACGATGTTCGCCGCGTCGAGCACGAACGTGGAGCGGTCGGGCAGCAGCAACGACAACCACGACCGGTCGGTCTCGGGGTCCACCACGTGGGCCCCGAGGACCACCCCGGTCAGGAACGTCTCGGGGGCCAGCACGTCCGGGTTGAGGTAGGTGACGATCGAACCTGGTTGGGGGAGGGACGGATGAGCCATGACCAACACCTCCGACGCCGGATCAGCCGCGCCGACCGCGTGGCGCCCCGGTCGGATACCCGGCCACCGGCGCGGCAACCACGCAGGTCACACTGATGAAGGCAGCAGCACGTGCGCGCGGTCCGGGCTCCACTCCAGCAGCAGCAGGGTGGCGTCGTCCTGCAACCGGCCCCGCTGGTGCTCCAGCACCGCTCGGGTGACGCGCCGCAGCGTCTCCGGCGCGGGCATCCCGGCCGCCTCGTGCTCCTCGACCAGCCCGACCAGGCGGTCCAGCCCGAACAGCTCGCCCGACGGGCTGCGGGCCTCGACGATGCCGTCGGTGAGGAGCAGCACCCGGTCACCCGGCCGCAACCGCGCCGTCGCCGGCCGCACCGGGGCCTGCTCCAGGTGCCCCAGGCCCAGCGGGGTGCGCAACGCGCCCTCCAACTGGCCCACCGCGCGCCCGTCGCGGAACAGCACCGGCGGCGGGTGGCCCGCGTTGAGGTACTCCAACACGCCCGTGTGCAGGTCCAGCCCGGCGAGCAGGGCGGTGGCGAAGCTCAGCCTGCCGATCGAGTTCTGGCTCGTGATGCTCCGGTCGGCCAGCTCGGCGGCCTCGACCAGGCCCAGCCCGCCGCGGCGGGCGTTGCGGGTGGCGGCCAGGGCCACGGTCGTGGTCAGGCCCGCGCTCATGTCGTGGCCCATGGCGTCGATGAGCGCCACGTACGCACGGTCGGCGCTCACCGCGTAGTCGTAGCCGTCACCGCCGACCTCGTCGTAGGGCTCCATGGCCGCGGTCACCACGACCCGCTCGGAGGCGAACGTCTGCGGCGGCAGCATCTGCCACAGCAGTTCCGAGGCCACGGTCAGCTGCTTGGTGCGGCGCAGGACGTGGAACAGGTCGCTGTAGTGCTGCTTGCTCTGCACCAGGTGACCGGCCAGGCCCGCCAGCGTCCAGCAGTGCGCGCGCAGCTCGGTGTCGGCCGGGTCGGCGCCTTCGGGCAGGTCCACCCGCACCACGCCCAGCCGCTCGGTGCCGTTGAGCAGCGGCAGCCACAGCCGGGACGGCGACGGCGACGGCGACGGCGCGCCGATGATCTCGAGGTCCCGGTAGGCCCGGCCGGCCTCGGACGAGTCGACCGGCAGCTCCGGGCCGCCCGCCACGGGGTGCAGCAGGCGCTGGGCCAGGTCCACCACGTACAGCCGGACCGACACCCCCAGGGGCGCGGTGGCCTTGTCGAGCAGGGGCGTCAGGTCGTCGGCGGTGGCCAGGTGGGAGCCGTCGATCACCCGCCGCAGCACGCCGTGCCACGCCGCGGGGTCCACGACCCCGCGATCCGCCGTCGTGAGGTCCACCGCCCCGGGCCCCGCGGCCCGGGGGTCCGCTGAGGTCGGCTCCGCGTCCATGGTCACGGATAGCCACCGCGGCCGGTTTCAACCGTCACCGAGCAGACCCGCCCGCCGGGCCGCCCGCGCGATCAGCGCCGAGGTGGCCCCGCCGTGCTGGTAGGGGAACGTGTGGGCGCCCGACGTCGTCTCCGACCACCCGTCGGGCGCGGCCGCGGCCAGCCGCTCCACCCAGCCCCTCGGCGAGAACGCGTCGTGCTCGCCCCGCACCAGCAGCGTCGGGCAGCGCACCCCGGTGATCACCTGCTCGGGCCGGTCGCGCTGGGCGGAGCGGACGAACCGGGCCAGGTCGCGGGGCCCGCCGCGCACGTAATACGGCACGGTCACCGGCAGCAACCCGGGCGGCTCGCGCCGGGAGTTGCGCGCGCAACCCCGGAGCAGGCCCGGCAACCGCCGCTGCTCGGGCGGGAACGTCGGACCCATCAGCACCAGCGCGCCCACCCGGTCGGGGTGGTCGGCGGCGACGTGCAGCGCGGCCTGCGCCCCGGTCGAGTGGCCGACCAGCACCACCGGGGTGTCGCCGACCACCAGGTCCAGCCACCTCGCCACCGCCTCGGCCACCGCCGGCACCTCCGCCGCGCACGGCCGGGGCCGGTGGTGCCCGAACCCCGGCACGTCCAGCAGGAACGACCGCGCCCACCCGCCGCAGCCCGCCAGCGCGTCCAGCAGGTAGCCCAGCGCGCCGAGCCCCGGCACCAGGACGACCACCGGCCCGTCCTCCCCGGCTCCCGGGGAGGGCTCCAGGCTGCGGACACCACCGTCCCGGCGGACCCGGTGCGGCTGTCGGCTGTCCGGCACGTCCGTGCCCCTCGCGGTGATCACGCCCACCGGTTCACCGCTTCAGGTGACAGCCAAACCCGCGCCCCGGTCACCGGCCCCGGGTGATCCAGTCCGATCGGTGCGGCGCCTCCGCGCCCACGGTGGTGTCGTCGCCGTGCCCGGTGTGCACCACCGTGTCGGCGGGCAGCGTCAGCAGGCGCTGGGAGATCGAGCCGATGATGGTGTCGAAGTCCGAGAAGGACCGGCCGGTGGCGCCGGGCCCGCCCCGGAACAGGGTGTCCCCGGTGAACACCGCGCCCAGCTCGGGCACGTGGAAGCAGCACGCGCCGGGTGAGTGGCCCGGGGTGTGCAGCACCCGCAGGCCGGTGCCCGCGATGTCGATGACCTGCCCGTCGGCCAGTTCGCCGTCGGGCTCGGCCTCCTGGTGGGTCAACCGCCACACCACCAGGTCGTCGGGGTGCAGCAGCACGGGCGCGCCGGTCGCCTCGGCCAGGGCGGGCGCGACGCGGACGTGGTCGTCGTGGGCGTGGGTGGCCAGGATCGCGCGCACGGTCCGCCCGCCCACCACGTCCAGGATCTTCTCCACGTCGTGGGGCGCGTCGATGACCACGCACTCGTCGTCGTCGCCGATCACCCAGACGTTGTTGTCCACGTCGAAGGTCTCGCCGTCCAGGGTGAACGTGCCGCGGGTGACGCCGCGGTCGACGCGAACGGTCATCAGAACACCACCACCGAGCGCAGCACGTCGCCGTGGTGCATCTTGGCGAACGCCTCCTCGACCTGGTCCAGGGCGATGGTCTCGGTGACGAACGCCCCCAGGTCCAGCCGGCCCTGCAGGTGGAGGTCGATCAGGTAGGGGAAGTCGCGGGAGGGCAGGCAGTCGCCGTACCAGGAGGACTTCAGCGCGCCGCCGCGGGAGAAGAAGTCGATCAGGGGCATGTCGATGCGCATGTCCGGGGTGGGCACGCCGACCAGCACCACGGTGCCGGCCAGGTCGCGGGCGTGGAACGCCTGCTCCCAGGTCTCCGGTCGGCCGACGGCGTCGATGACGACGTCCGCGCCGTGCCCGCCGGTCAGCTCCCGCACCCGTTCGACCACGTCCTCGTCGGAGGCGTTGACGGTGTGCGTGGCGCCCAGCCCGCGCGCCCACTCCAGCTTGCGCGGGTCCAGGTCGATGCCGATGACCGTGGTGGCCCCGGCCAGGTTCGCCCCGGCCACCGCCGCCGCGCCGACGCCGCCGCAGCCGATCACGGCCACCGAGTCGCCGCGCCCGACGTTGCCGGTGTTGACCGCCGCGCCCAGCCCGGCCATGACGCCGCAGCCCAGCAGGCCGGCCACCTCCGGTGACACCCGGGGGTCGACCTTCGTGCACTGGCCGGCGTGGACCAGGGTCTTCTCCGCGAACGCGCCGATGCCCAGCGCGGCGGAGAGCGGGGTGCCGTCGGCCAGGGTCATGGGCTGGGCGGCGTTGTGGGTGTTGAAGCAGTACCAGGGCTTGCCCTTCAGGCACGCCCGGCACGCGCCGCACACCGCCCGCCAGTTCAGGACCACGAAGTCGCCCGGCGCGACGTCGGTGACGCCCTCGCCCACGGACTCCACGACCCCGGCGGCCTCGTGGCCGAGCAGGAACGGGTACTCGTCGTTGATCCCGCCCTCCCGGTAGTGCAGGTCGGTGTGGCACACCCCGCACGCCTGCACCCGCACCACCGCCTCACCGGGACCGGGGTCGGGCACCACGACGTCGACCAACTCGACCGGCGCGCCCTTGCTGCGCGACACCACGCCGCGGACCGTCTGTGCCACTGGATTGCCTCCTCGATGAGTGCTGCCCAAGTGAGTGCTACCCGGGTGAGTGCTGCCCGGCGCCGCCGACCCGGCCCGGACGCGGGGTCAACCCCTCGCGGGCCGGGGCAGGAGCAGGTGGACGGCGAAACCCGCCAGGGTGGCGAGCACCGCCTGGTACGCGGTAGCGGGTTCCCTCGGCCACGACCCCGCGAACACCGCGTCCAACTCGGTCGTGACCACGCCGGCCAGGGTGACCAGGCCCAGCGCGTGCCAGCCGAAGAACCCGGCCGCCCACGCGGTCAGCGGCCACCGGCTGCGCCCGGGGCGCAGCAGCAGCCACCCCGCGGACACGCCCGCCGCCGCGTTGAGCAGGGCGCCGACGACGCTCAGCTCGTCCGGGCGCACCGACACCAGCGAGGCGACCGCCTGCGCCACCGCCAGCACGACCACGGCCCACGCGCCCAACCTCGTCCGGTCCACCCAGCGGATGCTAGATCATCACCACGCGGAACCGCTGGCCGGAGCCGGGGCGCCCCGGCCGGCACGGGACTCCGTCCCCGAACGTATCCGGGCCATCACCCCACGACACCCCGGAACCCGTTGTTACGCTCGACGTTCCGGCCGTGGTGATGCCGACGTGGGGGCGTCGCACCGCGGCCGCGGGAGGGGCGTGTGGGGATGGTGCTTCCCTTGATGGGCCGCGCGGCGGAACTCGGGCACGCGGGAGCGGCCCTCACCCTCGCCCTGTCCGGCCGGGCGACGGCGTTGCTCGGCGAGGGTGAACCGGGGATAGGGAAGCCGGTTGCTCCGCGAGATCGGGTCCGGCGCGCGGGAACGCGGGTTCGAGCTGTTCACCGGCGCGGCGCACGAACTCGACGCCCGGCGCCTGTTCAGCGTGTTCACCGACCTGCTGCCGGGCGACCGGCACGGCGACCTCTTCCACACCGCGTTGGACGTGGCGGCGCGCGCCACCGCGGGCCGGCCGGGGCCGGGCGACGAGTCGTTCACGGTGATCGAGGCGATCGTCGAGTGGTTCGAGGAGCGCACCGCCCGCGCGCCCGTGGCCCTCGCGCTGGAGGACCTGCACTGGGCCGACACCTCGACCCTGACCGCGATCGGCGCCCTGGCGCGGCACCTGGCCGACCGGCCGCTGCTGGTCGTCGGCACGCTGCGCCCGGCGCCGCGCCGCAAGGAAGGTCGACCGGCTCCTGGACCGGTTGATCGCGTCCGACGGGAGGGTGCTGAGGCTGGCCGGCCTGTCGCCCGACGCGGCGGCCGAACTGCTGGAGCGGGCACTGGGCGCGGCGCCCGGCGCGGGGCTGCGGCGCCCGGCCGAGGCCGCCGGCGGCAACCCGCTGTTCCTGCTGGAGCAGTTCAGGACGCTCGACCAGCGGCAGGTGCTGCGGCGCACCGGGAACGAGGTGGACACCTCCGCCGCCGTGGTGCCGCCCGACCTGCGGCAGACGCTGCTGCTGCGGTACAGCTTCCTGCCGGAGACCACCCTCGACCTGCTGCGGCTCATGGCCGTGCTGGGCACCTCGTGCCTGGCGGCCGAACTGGCGGCGGTCAGCGGCAGGCAGGCGGTGGACCTGCTCGCCGACCTGCGCCCCGCGCTGGCCACCGGCGTGGTGGACGGTTCCGGCGAGCGCCTGGCGTTCCGGCACGAGATGCTCCGCCAGGCCCTGTACGAGGACGTGCCGCCGGCGGGTCGCCGACGCCGTGGCCCAGGCGCGCAGGTCGCTCGACGCCGCGCGGCGGTCCGGGAAGGCGGTGGCCGAGGCGACCGCGCTGATGACGCTCACCCTGGGCGCCAGCGCCGCCGGCGCGGTCGACCGGGCCCTGGCACTGGGCCTGGAGAGCACGGCGATGGCCTCACCGACCACCACGTCGTTCGACGGCTTCCTCATCGCCGACCTGTGCCTCGGCGTCGCCCAGGTCGACGCGGACCGGCTCGCCGACGCGCGGGCCACCCACCACCGCCGAACTGGTCGACCAGGCCCGAGCCGAACTGCGGGCCTGCGGCGCGGTGAAGGGCGCCGACTGGGTGCTGTGGGTGGAGGCGCTGCTGCTGGAGGCCCGCGGCCGGCCCGCCGAGGCCGCCGCGGCCGCGGCCCGCGCCTGGGACCTGCTGCCCGAACTGCGCTTCCTGCACACCAACTGGACCGCGCCGCCGGACCTCGTCCGGTTGGCGCCGGCGGTGCGCGACACCGACCTGGCGCACCGGGTCACCGAGGGGACCGAGGCCGCGGTCCGGCACCGCCTCCGCCACCGGCGCCGCGCTCGCCGCCGCCGGTGAGGTGGGGCGGGCGCGCCCGCTGTTCCGCCAGGCGCTCGACGCCCTCGACGAGCGCGGCGCGGTGGAGGAGACCCGGCGGATCGGCGCCGTGATGCGCGGGCACGGGATGCGCCGGGGGCCTCGCGACCGCCGTCGCCCCGCCACCACGGGCTGGGACTCGCTGACCAGGACCGAGCTGGTGGTGATCCGGCACGTAGCCGTAGGGACCGGTGCCGCCCAGCTGCCCGTAGGCGCAGGTGGTGGGGTGGGGTACGACTTGTACGACCCTGCCCAGATGCAGTTGCCCATGTCGTACCACATCTCCACCTGGTGCCACGCCGCCGCCGCGCGCTGGGCCGAGACCGCGGACGGGGCGGGCGCCGCCGTCGCCGGGCCGGCGCCCAGCACCCCGGTGAGACCGGCCGCCGCCGCGATGGCGGCGCCGGCCGCCAGGTTCTCGACCTTCATCGTTGTTCCCCTCGTCGGCCCGCGTTCCGGGCGTTGTCCAAGAGCCTCGCGAAAGCGACCGGACCGGAGATCCCTGAACTCAGGGAGATCCACCGGCACGCCCGGCACGTGGTCCGCGTGGTCCGCCCGGTCGGCAGCGGGACGAGCCGCTGAATGGCGGTACTCCTCCGGGTGGGTGACGATGGGGCGTGGCCCGGAGCGACTCACCTGGCCGCGCTCGGGCGGTGAGAACCGGACGAAAGGCGACCACGACGTGCACGCCTCGACAGAGCCCTCGGACCCGCAGCAGTTCGCCGTGGACGTCCACTACCGCCCCGACGCGGTGGTGGTGTCGGTAGCCGGGGAGGTGGACGCGATCACCGCCCCGGAGCTGCGGCGCGTGCTCGACGAAGTCCTGCGCGAGCCGCCGGCCGTGGTGGTGGTCGACCTCCGAGGAGTGGCCCTGCTGGCCTCGGCCGGCCTGGCGGCGTTGATCGCCGCGCACGACCAGGCGGTGCCGGAGACCAGGCTGCGGATCGTGGCCACGGACACCACGCCCGCCATGCGCTCGGTGCAGCTCACCGGCCTGGGCGACCTGCTGGTGGTCCACCCCACCCTGGACCAGGCGCTGGCCGCCAGGTGAACCGGGCTCGGTCCCACCGGGGGATCGGGGGCGGCGGGTCGCGGCCACGGGCGTTGTCGGCGTCAGTCGACGCGCCAGGTGACCAGGACCGCGCCCGCCTCCCGCACCCCCGCGCACGCCCGCCGTTCCACCACCACCCCGGTCACCCGGCACACCCACCTCGTGTCGCCGCCGCCGTACGCCGAAGGCGTGGTGAAGCCCCGCGAGCGCAGGTGCGCCTCCACCGCCGCCCGCCCACCTCCGAAGGTCGCCACCCGCGAGCAGCCACCGGAACCGCACACCGGGGCCACCTCGACGACCCGCACCCCGGCCGGACCGGGCAGGACGCCCTCGTCGCCGGGCCGTGACTCGTCCAAGAGCACCAGGTCACCCAGGGCCAGCGCGAACCCGACGAACACCACCGCGGCCAACGGCACGCAGCCCGGCCGCCACCGGTCCACCCGCGCACCCCCTCGCGCGCCCACCCGCGAACCCACCAGGCACACCACCGCCGCGAGCAGCGGGTACAGCCAGCACACCTCGGCCGCCGACGGCACCCACCGCCCCGACCACCCCAGGCCGTGCGGCAGCGTGAACCACGCCAGCAGCACCAGCAGCGCCGAGCCCACCGGCGCCCCGACCCGCCGGGACCGCCGAGGGTCGGCGCACCACGCCAGGACCGGCGCCACGCCGAACAGCGCGGTCGGCGCCACTCCCGCCGCGAACACCCCCATCGCCACCGCCGCCGCCACCAACGCCACCCGCCACCAGTGCTCCACGCGGACGATGGTGGACGACCGGTGTGGACGGACCGGGGCAGGGCTGTGGAGGAACCGTGCGGATCATCCGCGGCGGATTGCGAAACTGGGCGCCATGAGCCGAAGCGGAACCGGGTTGGACGTGGCGGGCCTGACGGCGGGCCGGCCCACCGGCTTGCCGGGATCCGGCAACGACCCGGAGTAACCGCGCTACGACCATCGGGCGAACCTGGCTACCACCTGCCCTTGTTTGCCGACCACCGGCAAGGTTCGCGGTCTTGGAGCGGCCGACCGGCGGCGTTGTCCCAGGGGCTGTCGTGGATCAGGATCGGTGCAGGTCAGGGAGGGACCTGAAGGGGAACGGGGGAGGTTCCACGCCCGTCCGGGGACCGAGGTGGTGCGCCGGGGCGAGGTGGGACGTCACACCTGCTCCGGCGCGCGGCCGGGCACGGCCTCGCCGGACCGGCTTCGTCAGGTCGGGAGGTCGAGCCGGGAGATCGAGTCGGCAGGTCGGGTCGGGGGGTCAGACCGGCGTGTCCGCCGCCTCGTCCGGGTGGCCGTTCCGCCTCGCCTCGCGGTCGCGCCGACGATCCAGCACTCGCATGACCGGCGTCGCCGACAGGCCGTGCAGCACGATCGAGCCGATCACCACCAGCGCCACCACCCGCCAGATCGCGCCTTCCTCGGCGAAGTGGCCCTCCTCCAGCGCGTAGGCCACGTAGAACAGCGACCCCACCCCGCGCACGCCGAAGAACGAGATCGCCATCCGCTCACGCGGCCCGGTGCGACCGCCCGCCAGGCCCACCAGGCCGGCCACCGGGCGCACCACCAGCAGGACCAGCGCCGCGAGCAGCACCTCGCGCCACCCCGTGCCCGCGAGCAGCCCGGACGCCGCCGCGCCGCCCAGCAGGATGATGATCAGCACGGTGAGCAGCCGCTCGATCTGCTCCACGTACTGGTGCAGCACGTGGTGGTAGTCGTGGCGGCGCTCGGCGGCCCGCACCGTGCAGGCGCACACGAACACCGCGATGAAGCCGTAGCCCTCCACCAGTTCGGCGACCCCGTAAGCCAGGAACGTCGCCGCCAGCGCCACGAACCCCTCGGCGTGCTCGGCCAGTCTGAACTTCTTCGACGGCGCGGAGAAGAACAACCGGCCCAGCAGCCACCCGACCAGCAGCCCGATGCCGACGCCCGCGGCCAGCCGCCACAGCACGTCGACCAGGACCCACTCGGGCAGCCAGCCGCCCGGCGCCAGGCCGACCGCGCTGATCGCCACGGCCGCGTAGGTGAAGGGGAACGCCAGCCCGTCGTTCAGGCCCGCCTCGGAGGTCAGCGCGAACCGCGCCTCGTCCTCGTCGAACTCCGGGTTCTCGGCGGGCTCGGCTACCTGGACCTCGCCGGCCAGCACCGGGTCCGTGGGCGCCAGCACCGCCGCGAGCAGCACCGCGGCCGCCGCGCCGAACCCGAGCAGCCCCCAGCCGAGCACCCCGACCGCCACCATGGTCAGCGGCATCGTCACGCCCAGCAGCCGCCACGTCGTGGCCCACCGCCGGCGGCCGACTGGTCGGTTGAGCGCCAGCCCCGCGCCCATCAGCGAGATGATCACGCACAGCTCGGTCAGGTGCACCACGAGCGGTCCGTGGTGGAGCGGGTCGACGTCCGGCAGCGGGTCGGCCACGCCGAACGCCAGCGCGCCCGCGCCCAGGAACACCATCGGCATCGAGATCGGCGCCTTCGCCAGCAGCCGGGGCAGCAGCGCCGCGGTCAGCGTGACCAGGCCCGCACCCGCGTACAAGGCGGGGCCGAGTTCCACCGGAGTACCTCCTGGGACGTCGTGTCGGACCAGTCAGGTACCCGGGCCCCCGCCGGCAAAACACCAGAACGTGAACGGTGCTCGTCACCTGATCGGACCAGTGGTTCCACAGAGGACAACTGTGCGTGCGGGGATGTTGCCAAACGGGGGTGGATGCCTACACTACGCCGGGCTGGGAGCGCTCCCAGAAACACCGCCGCCGGAGCGCGACCGGCGCAGCCGCGTCGAAACCGGGTTCCAACGTCGGAAGGTCGGGACAGCAGCACATGAGAACGACAGGTTCAGGCCAGGCGCGGTGGCGCCGGGCGGCGGCGCTCGTCGCGGCAGCGGCGCTGGCGGTGTCCGCCCACGCGGCCGCCACGCCCGCCGCCGCGGCAGCTCCCCAGGAGGACTGGCTGCACGTCGAGGGCAACCAGATCGTCGACGAGGCGGGCAACCGCGTCTGGCTGACCGGCGCCAACTGGTTCGGCTTCAACGCCACCGAGCGGGTGTTCCACGGCCTGTGGTCGGCGAACATCGCCGAGGTCACCAAGTCGATGGCCGACCGCGGCATCAACGTCGTCCGGGTGCCGATCTCCACCCAGCTGCTGCTGGAGTGGAAGAACGGCCAGGCGGCCGCGCCCAACGTCAACACCTTCGTCAACCCGGAGCTGACGGGCCTGAACAGCCTCCAGGTGTGGGACCACTGGCTCCGGCTGTGCGAGCGCTACGGGCTGAAGGTGCTGCTGGACGTGCACAGCGCCGAGGCCGACAACTCCGGCCACGTCCACCCCGTCTGGTACAAGGGCACGGTCACGACCGAGCTGTTCTACCAGGCCTGGGAGTGGGTCACCGAGCGGTACAAGGATGACGACACCATCGTCGCGATGGACGTCAAGAACGAGCCGCACGGCACGCCGAACCAGCCGCCGCGCGCCAAGTGGGACAGCTCCACCGACGTCGACAACTGGAAGCACGTCTGCGAGACCGCCGGCAAGCGCATCCTGGCGATCAACCCGAAGGTGCTGATCCTGTGCGAGGGCGTCGAGGTCTACCCGCGCGCCGGCGAGACCTGGCAGTCGCCCGACACCGACCCCGACCTGTCGCCGAACTACCACCACACCTGGTGGGGCGGGAACCTGCGCGGCGTGGCTCAGCACCCGGTCAACCTCGGCGCGAACCAGGACCAGCTGGTCTACTCGCCGCACGACTACGGCCCGCTGGTGTTCAACCAGCCGTGGTTCGACAAGCCGTTCACCAAGGAATCGCTGATCAACGACGTGTGGCGGCCGAACTGGCTCTACATCCACGAGCAGGGCACTGCGCCGCTGCTGATCGGCGAGTGGGGCGGCCGGCTCGGCCAGGACGAGCGGCAGGACCGGTGGATGGCCGCGCTGCGCGACCTGATCGTCGAGGAGGGCCTGCACCAGACGTTCTGGGTGCTCAACCCGAACTCCGGTGACACCGGCGGCCTGCTGCTCGACGACTGGAAGACCTGGGACGAGACCAAGTACGCGCTGCTCAAGCCCGCCCTGTGGCAGCACGGCGGCAAGTTCGTCAGCCTGGACCACCAGGTCCGCCTCGGCGGCGAGGGCAGCACCACCGGCATCAGCCTCGGCGAGCGCTACACCGGCGGCGACCCGGTCGACACCACGGCCCCGAGCGCACCGTCCGCCGTGACCGTCGGCGCCATCACCTCGTCGTCGGTCGCGCTGTCGTGGCGCGCGGCGACCGACGACGTCGGCGTGGTCGGCTACGACGTCTACCGCGGCGCCACCAAGGTCGGCGCCGCGTCGGGCACCACCTACACCGACACCGGGCTCAACCCGAACACCACCTACACCTACGCGCTGCGGGCGAAGGACGCGGCGGGCAACCTCTCCACCGCGTCCGCCGCGGTGACCGCCACGACCCAGCCGGGCACGGGCGGCGGCGGTTCGGGCTGCACCGCCACCTACCGCGCGGCCAACAGCTGGCAGGGCGGCTTCCAGGCGGAGGTCACGGTGACCAACACGGGCACCCCCGCCCTCCGCGGCTGGAGCGTCGAACTGGCCGTCGCGAGCGGCCGCACCATCACCAGCCTGTGGAACGGCACGCTGACCGGCAGCACGGTCACCAACGCCGCCCACAACGGCTCCCTGGCGCCCTCGGCCGGTGCGACGTTCGGTTTCGTCGCCAACGGCCAGGCGACCGGCGGCGTCACCGTGGTGAGCTGCACCGCGAGCTGACCCGCCGGACCGGGCGCGGCCGGACGGCACCCCCGTCCGCGCCCGGTGCACCACCGGGGCCGGTGCGACCAGATCCGCGGTCGCACCGGCCCTTCGTCGTCCCGCCACCCGCCCCTCTGCCCTCCTCACCCCAACTGGCCTGGACCTCTGGCGGAAGTTGGGCGATCCTGCCGTGGGAGCGCTCCCAAATGTGAAGTTTGTTGTTGTCTTCTGAGCGGCGATGTGGATAGATGAGCGGAGCTGTGATGGGTCTCACCGCCGAGCCCGAGGAGAAACCCGCATGCGCCCTGCCCACCGGCTTTTCGTCCTCCTCCTGAGCCTCTTCCTCGTCCCTGCCATAGCCCTGCCCGCCAGGGCCGAGCCCGCCGAGGGCGACCCCGCACCGCTCGTGCACGGCCTGAAGGGCGAGTACTTCCGCATGTCCGCGCCCGGTGCGCGCGACTTCGCCGAACCCGGCGGCACCACGCTCGACCCCGACGTCGACTTCAGCGACCTCACCAGCACGTTCGCCGCCCTGACCGGGCGCACCGAGCACACCACCGCCCGCTGGACCGGCAGGCTCACCGCCCCGGCCACCGGCGACTACACCTTCCACGCCATCGGCGACAACGGCTTCCGCCTGTTCCTCGACGGCAACCCGGTGATCGACCACTGGGTCGGCGACTGGGACGTCGAGCAGCACAGCGCGCCGATCCGCCTGGAAGCCGGCCGGGAGCACGACTTCCGGTTGGAGATGTTCCAGGACGTCGGCGGCGCGAACATGCACCTGCGCTGGTCGACCCCCGCGCTGGCCAAGCAGCCCGTGCCCGAGTCGGCCTTCCTGCCGCCCACCGACTTCCCGGTCTACCCGGTGCGGCCGACCGCCTCGCGCGACCGCGTCGAACTCGACTTCGACCGCCCGGTGACCGCCCTCGGCGCGCTCACCGCCCACCTCAAGGTCGAGGTGGACACCGTCCCGTTCCCCCTGGGCCGGGCGAGCCTCGCGCGCGGCGACCGGACCAAGGTCGTCGTCGAGGTGCCGGCGGCGATCCAGCGGGGCCAGCGCGTCCGCGTCACCTACGACGGCGAGGGCGGCCTGGCCGTCGCCGGCGAGGCGGTGCCGGAGATCATCCGCAACGCGACCAACACCTCCACCCACCGGCTCAAGACGCCGTGGGGCGAAGAGGTCGACACCAACCGGCCGCTGCCCGAGTACCCGCGCCCGCAGCAGGTGCGCGAGGACTGGCTCAACCTCAACGGCCCGTGGGAGTTCGCCGCCGCCACCGCCGGGCAGCAGCCGACCTTCGGCGAGCGGCTGCCGGAGCGGATCATCGTGCCGTTCCCGGTCGAGTCGCAGCTGTCCGGGCTGGAGCGGCACGAGGACCACATGTTCTACCGCCGCACGTTCACCGTGCCCGGCAACTGGGGTATCGGGCGCGGCCAGCGGCTGAAGCTCAACTTCGGCGCGGTCGACCACCACGCGAGGGTGTGGGTGGACGGCACGCTGGTCGCCGAGCACACCGGCGGCTACACCGCGTTCACCGCGGACGTCACCGACGCGCTGCGCGGCGGCGGAAAGCACGAGCTGGTCGTCGCGGTCACCGACACCACCGGTGACAACCAGCCGATCGGCAAGCAGTCGCGCAGGCCCGGCGGCATCGTCTACACGCAGTCGTCCGGCATCTGGCAGACCGTCTGGCTGGAGCCGGTGCCCGACAGGGCCGTCGACGACGTGAAGACCACCCCGGACATCACCGCGGGCACCCTCGCGGTCCGGGTGTCCTCGGCGACCGCCACGACCCGCGCCACGGTCAAGGTCACCGCCCGCGACCACCGCGGCAAGCGGGTCGGCGAGGTCACCGGCCGCCCCAACGCCGACCTGACCCTGCCGGTGCCGAACCCGCGCCTGTGGACCCCGGAGGACCCGTACCTCTACGACCTCGACGTCAGCCTCGTGGACGGGTCGAGCCGGGACGCCGTGAAGAGCTACTTCGGCATGCGCTCGGTCGGCGTGCAGGAGGTCGGCGGCTTCCCCAAGCTGGTCCTCAACGGCAAGCCGGTGTTCTCCCTGGCGATGCTCGACCAGGGCTTCTGGCCCGACGGCCTGAACACCGCGCCCAGCGACGAGGCCCTGCTGTTCGACCTCAAGGCGCAGAAGGACCTCGGGTTCAACGCCGTGCGCAAGCACATCAAGGTCGAACCCGCCCGCTGGTACCACCACGCCGACAAGCTGGGCCTGCTGGTGTGGCAGGACTTCGTCAACGTCAACGTCACGAACGAGACCGGGCAGCAGGCGTTCCTCACCGAGGGGCGCCGCGCGATGGAGCAGCTGCACGACTCGCCCTCGATCATCGGCTGGATCGTGTTCAACGAGGGCTGGGGCGAGTGGGACCGGGAGGAGACGGGCCGCATCGCCGAGTCGGTCAAGGCGGCCGACCCGTCCCGGGTGGTCAACGCGCACAGCGGCGTCAACTGCTGCGCGTCCAAGGGCGACTCCGGCAAGGGCGAGGTCATCGACCACCACGACTACCTCAACAACCACGCGCCGTGGCCGGACGCCACGCGGGCGGCGATGGACGGCGAGCACGGCGGGTTCACCCTCCGCACGCCCGGCCACCAGTGGCCCGGCGCGCCCGCCGCGATCTACAGCGGGGTGGCGGACAAGGCGGCGCTGACCGCGAAGTACGCGTCCAACACCGAGACCTACTACCTGGAGGGCGCGGGCGCGGAGCTCTCCGGCTCGGTCTACACCCAGATCACCGACGTGGAGACGGAGCTGAACGGCTTCTGGACCTACGACCGGCGTGAGATCAAGGTCGACCCAGGGCCGGTGCGCGAGGTCAACCGCCGGGTGCTCGCCGCGGGCGCGGCCGCCGGGCAGCGGGTCTACCCGGGCCGCGGCACGTGGTCGCTGGACGGCAACGGCGACGACACCAGCGGCAGCGGCAACCCGGTCGCGCTCAACGGGGACGCGGCGTACGCGCCGGGCCCGCGCGGGCAGGCCCTCAGGTTCGACGGCGACGGCGACTTCGCCGGCACCACCGGGCCGGTCCTCGACACGCGCGGCAGCTACACCGTGTCCGCGTGGGTGGCCCTGGACGCGCTGCCGGGCAACTACGCCACCGCGGTCAGCCAGGACGGCCGGCGCACCGAGAACCCGTTCTACCTCCAGTACGGCCAGGGCAACTTCGCGTTCAGCACGCCGGGCGGCCGGCGGGCCACCCACGCGGTGAACCCGGAGTTGGGCCGCTGGTACCACCTGGTCGGCGTGCGCGACGAGGCGGCGGGCGAACAGCGCCTGTACGTCGACGGGCAGCGGGTGGCGACCACCCCGGCGGGACCGGACGAGGTGAGCACCGGTCCGCTGACCATCGGCCGGGCGAAGTACGCCGGTCGGCCCACCGACCACTGGCACGGGTCGGTGGACGAGGTCCGCGCGTTCGACCGGGCCCTCGGCGACGCCGAGGTGGCCGGGCTGCACGCGAACGGCTGAGCGACGGGCGGTGGGCCGGGGGAGCCCGGCCCACCGCCCGCCTACAGCAGGGCCACCACGTCGGCCGCGCACCCCCAGGACAGCGTGACGCCCGCGCCGCCGTGGCCGTAGCAGGACACCACCACCCGGCCGTCGCGGACGACCCGGTCCAGCCGCACGGTCGACCGGGCGGGCCGCAGCCCCACGGCCCGGCTCACCACCGGCGCCCCCCGCAGTTCGGGCGCCAGCTCGCCCGCCCGCGCCAGGATCGCGGCCTCCACCTCGGGCGACGGCTCCACCGAGTGCTCGCCCCGGTCGGCCGTGCCGCCGCACACCACGTCCGCCGCGCGCGGCACCACGTAGGTCAGCCCGGCCGGGTTGTCCTCGTCGATCAGCCAGTCGGTCAGGCCCGGGTTGGCCACCCGGACGACCTGGCCGCGCACCGGCAACAGCCCGTCGTCGCCGACCAGGCCGCCCGACCGCAGCCCGGCGGCGACCACGACCGCGCCCGGCACCTCCGCCAGGTCGCGCACCTCGCCCACGACCGTGCGCACCCCGGCCGCCGCCACCAGCCACGCCAGGTACCGGTCCATGTCGACCACCGGCAGCGTGCACCGCGTCGCGCTCACCACCCCGGCGGGCAGCCCCTCGGCGACGGTCTCCGCCGATGGCACCGCCCCCGTCCACCACAGGTCCGGCGACGCGGTGCGGTGCAGCACCAGGCCGGACCGCGGCGACACCCCGGTGCCCGGGTCCTCGGCGAGCGAGCCGAAGGCGCGCAGCGACTCCGCGCCCCACCGCAGCACCGCGTCGGCGGGAGCGGCCGAGTAGGGGAACCACACGGCCGCCGCGACCGCGGACGTGGTCCGCTCGGGCGGGTCGGAGGTGATCACCGTGACCTCGTGCCCGGCGCGCGCCAGCTCGTGCGCGCACGTGTACCCGATGACCCCGCCACCGATGACGGTGACTTCGAGCGATGTCTTCACCGGGACATCATGACGGCTCGTCGCACCCCCCGTTGAAAGCGGTTACGAAGCACGCCCCGGATCACGGTGAACACTTCCGGGAAAAATGATATGGCGCTTTCGGCAATCCGCGCCGACCTCGATTCACCCACTCATCCGATGAGTTCCGCGTCACAGCAGGCACCAGACTTTCGGACCTTTCGACGCCATTGCCGCCTTCCCTAGCTTTTGGGTGCCGTCCTGACTGGATGAGGGGGAAACAAGAGATGACAAGCAGGGTGAAACGGCTCGCCACGGCGGTGGGCTCCGCCTTGGTGGCCGTGTCCGGCCTGGTCGCGGTCGCCCCCGCGGCCTCGGCCGCGGGTCTGACCGAATTCCACGAGCAGGACGTGAACTGGGCCGCGTGCGACGGGTTCGCCGAGTTGCGGTGCGCCACCATCACGGTCCCGCTGAACTACAAGAAGCCGAACGCCGAACGCTTGCAGGTGGCCATCAGCAAGCTGCCCGCGAAGAACCCGGCCAAACGCCGCGGCGTGCTGCTGCTCAACCCCGGCGGACCCGGCGGCGCCGGCCTCGACATGCCGCTGTACTTCGAGGCCAACCGGATCGCCGAGAGCTACGACCTGATCGGGTTCGACCCGCGCGGCGTCGGCAAGTCGAGCCCGCTGCTGTGCGAGGCGGCGGACCAGGTCGGGAACCTCACCACGCGGCCGACCGACGCGGAGTTCGCGAACTGGACCGCCACCGCGCGGGCCGCCGAGGACGCGTGCGCCCGTGCCGCGGGCGGCATCCGCCCGTACATCAACACCCCGAACACCGCCCGCGACATGGACGTCATCCGGGCCGTGCTGGACGAGAAGAAGATCAACTACCTGGGCTTCTCCTACGGCACCTACCTCGGCGCGGTGTACGGCACCCTGTTCCCGGCCAAGCTCGACCGCAACGTGCTGGACTCCTCGGTGCACCCGGAGTGGATCTGGCGCGAGCAGTTCAAGGCCCAGTCGCGGGCCATCCGCGACAACGTGGACGAGTTCTTCGCCTGGGTCGCCGAGCGCGACAGCCGCTACGGCTTCGGCGCCACGGCCGCCGAGGTCTTCGCCACCAGCGAGGACCTGTCGGCCAGGCTGGCGGTCGAGCCGTGGCAGGGCTACGTCGACCAGAGCACCTGGGACGTGGTGGTCGGCAGCAACGCCCGGTACCGCGAGATCTGGGACCTGCTGGCCGAGGACATGGCGCTGATCCGGCGCGACGTGCTCGGCGAGGAGGTCGCGCCCGAGCTGGTGTCGGACGCGGCCAGGGCGACGAAGGCGCTCTACGAGCTGGGCATCGCCCAGACCGTGCCGGGCGTGTTCCAGACCGTCACCTGCGAGGCCGACTGGCCGACCGACCTGAACACCTACTACGACGACATGCGGCGCTACCGGGACCAGTACCCGTACGGGTTCGGCGTGCTGCGCGCCGCGCCGACCGAGTGCACGTTCCGCACCTTCAAGCCGACCGACAAGGTCACCGACCTCAAGCGGACCAGGTACCCGGTCGGCCTGGTGGTCCAGGCGGACTCCGACCCGCAGACGCACTACGACGGCGGGCCGGCCATGGCGACCAGGCTGAACGACGCGCTGGTGTCGGTGTCCGACGAGGGCACGCACGGCCTGTACGCCCGCAACGAGTGCGTCACCGCGCTGGTCGACCGCTACCTGGTCGACGGCGTGCTGCCGGGCAGCCGCGCGGAGTGCCCCGGCGCGCCGCGCCCGGACGTCCCGGCCGACGGCGCGTTCGCCGCGAGCGCCGACGCCGAGCGCCCGACCCCAGCTCTCGACCTGGAGTCGCGGGTCCGCGACTTCGTCGACGAGAAGAAGTTCAAGGGCCCCGGCTACTGACGCGGGCCCCGGTGGCCCGGACCGCTGGTGGCGCGGAGCCCCTCGGTGGCCCGGACGGCACCCGCCGTCCGGGCCACCGGCGCGTCGTCGGGCGGTCGGCGGGTACACCGCACCCATGAGCACAGCGCCGGCGGTCGCCGCGTCCAGCCAGTGGGTCGACGAGGACGGCGTGCGGCAGCCGTCCGGTGACGTGCACGCGTGGACGCCGGGCACCAACCAGACGCTGTGCGGGCAGGCACTCGGCCGCAGCCGGCTGGCCCGGTTCCAGCACGTGGGCTGGGCGGACGCCGTGTGGCTCGAACAGACGTCGGACCACGGCCTGCACCTGTGCCCGAAGTGCGTCGCCGCCACCACGCCGAGGGCGCAGCGGGGCCGGCGCTGGACGCGCGTGCGCCCGCGCCCCTGAGCGGGTCGCCGGCGCGGCGGTCAAGGGTCCCGCTCGTGCCCGGCGGCCACCCGGTCGGTCGACGGGCGAACGGTCGCCGCGGCGCAGATCACGGAACGCCCCGCCGGTGGGTGAACCCGGAGGTCATCGGGCCTCACGAGATGCGCGTCGCTCCGGGATGCGATCCCATCTCGGTGTGCCCTCGGTGCGCCGGTTGGCGCAGCGGCACCGTTTGCCTCTAATGTCCGATTCGTACGCGACGGGTGATCAGGGAAAGCGAGGAACCGGGTGCTTGAGATCGACGCCACCACCTGGGTGGTCACCGTGGGGCTCATCCTGGTGCTGCTCGCGGTGGACCTCGTGCTCGCCGCGGTCCGCCCGCACAAGGTCGGCTTCGCCGAGGCCACCGCCTGGTCGGTGTTCTACATCCTGGTCGCCATCGGGTTCGGCGTCTGGATGTGGATGGCCCACGGCGGTGAGTTCGGCACCGAGTACTTCGCGGGCTACATCGTCGAGAAGTCGCTCTCGGTCGACAACCTGTTCGTGTTCGTGATCATCATGACCACGTTCGCGGTGCCCGAGGAGCACCAGCACAAGGTGCTGACCTTCGGCATCGTGCTGGCGCTGATCATGCGCGCGATCTTCATCGCCGTCGGCGCCACCCTGCTGTCGCTGTTCTCGTTCATGTTCCTGCTGTTCGGCCTGCTGCTGATCTTCACCGCCGTGCAGCTGTTCCGGCACCGCAACGAGGACCCGGACGTGGAGAACAACGCCGTCGTGCGCACCGCCCGGCGCCTGCTGCCGCTGTCCACCGAGTACCAGGGCGGCAGGCTGTTCACCCGCGAGAACGGCAAGCGCGTCGGCACGCCGCTGGTCATCGTGCTGGTCGCCATCGGCGGCATCGACCTGCTCTTCGCGCTGGACTCCATCCCGGCCGTGTTCGGCGTGACCGAGGAGCCGTTCATCGTCTTCGCCGCCAACGCGTTCGCGCTGCTCGGCCTACGCGCCCTGTTCTTCCTGGTGAAGGGCCTGCTGGACCGGCTGGTCTACCTGTCGACCGGGTTGGCGGTCATCCTCGGGTTCATCGGTGTGAAGCTCATCCTGCACTGGGCGCACGTGGACCTCTCGCCCGACGTGCCCGAGATCCCGACCCCGGTCAGCCTCGGCGTGATCGTCGCCATCCTGGTCGTGGTCACGGTGGCGAGCCTGCTCAAGACCCGCCGCGACCCCGCCGCCAAGGCCCACCCGGGTTCGCTGCGCGCCGCCCGCCCGAAGGGCGAGGAGGACGGCGGCACCCGCTGACGACGGCTCGGCGCGGACCGCACCGGGCGGGTCCGCGCCCGCCGATATTCGATCGCTCCGGACGCACCCGCTGCGGCAGCATGGCCGGTCCCGACTTCGCAACCCCTCCGGAGGGAGACGGATGACCGCGCCCGGCGCACGTGGCGACGCGGAAAAACCGGACCAGGACCCACCCACCAGGAAAACGGCCTTACTGCTCGCGCTGCGCTACTACTTGTTCGAGATCAAACGCCAGAAGAAGACCGCGTTACCCGCGCTCCTCCTGCCGGCCCTGGGCAACATCTGCCTGTACTACCTGCCGCCGCTGGTGATCGCCGCCCTCGCGGGCCGCATCGCCTCCGGCGCGGAGATCGACACCGCCGCCGCGCTGCCGTACGTGCTGGGCTTCGCCGGCCTGGTGCTGCTGGCGGAAACCCTGTGGCGGATCGGGATCCACTGCCTCAACCGCATCGACGGCCGAGGCATCGAGCACCTGTCCGTGCTGGGCGTGGACGAGCTGCTGGCCAAGGACGCCGCGTTCTTCCACGAGAACTTCGCGGGCTCGCTCACCAAGCGGGTGCTGAGCTTCGCCGGGAGGTTCGAGCAGTTCATCGACGCCCTGGCCTTCTCCGTGCTGGCCAACGTCGTGCCGCTGGTGTTCGCATCGGTGGTGCTGTGGAGCTACCACCCGGTGCTGGTGCTCGTGCTGATCGGCCTCATCGCGGTCACCTGCCTGGTCGTCATCCCGCTGATCCGCCGCCGCCAGCAGCTGGTCGACCAGCGGGAGGCGGCCATCGCCCGGGTGTCCGGCCACGTGGCCGACACCCTGTCGAACATGGATGCGGTGCGGGCCTTCGCGGCCGAGGACCGCGAGGGCGCGGAACACCGCGAGCGCGCCGCCGAGCAGCGCCGGATCACCATCCGGTCCTGGGACTACGCGAACCTCCGCATCGACACGATCATCGCGCCGATGTCCGTGCTCACCAACGCGCTGGGCCTGCTGCTCGCGGTGGGCCTGAGCGGCGGGGCGCTCGGGGTGGAGGCGATCGTGGTCGCCTTCACCTACTTCACCAACGCGACCCGGATCATGTTCGAGTTCAACAACATCTACCGGCGGCTGGAGAGCTCCCTGACCGAGGCGGCCCAGTTCGCCGAGCTGCTGCTCACCCCGTCGGAGGTGGTGGACCCGGTGGAACCCGTGCCGCTGCGCCCGACCACCGCCGAGGTCCGCTTCCAGGACGTGACCTTCGCCCACGCCGGCGCGCCACCGCTGTTCACCGGCCTGGACCTGACCGTGGCGGGCGGCAGCCGGATCGGGCTGGTCGGCCGGTCCGGCGGCGGCAAGAGCACCCTCACCCGGCTGCTGCTGCGGCTGATGGACATCCAGGGCGGCCGAATCCTGATCGGCGGCCAGGACATCGCCCAGCTGCGCCAGGCGGACCTGCGCAGCCTCATGGCGTACGTGCCGCAGGACCCGGCCATGTTCCACCGGACCCTGCGCGAGAACATCGCGTTCGCCCGACCGGGCGCCACCGACGCCGAGGTGCGGAACGCGGCGCGAGCCGCGCACGTCACCGAGTTCGCCGAGGCCCTGCCCGAGGGGTTCGACACCCTGGTCGGCGAGCGGGGCGTCAAGCTGTCCGGCGGTCAGCGCCAACGGGTGGCGCTCGCGCGGGCCATCCTGCGCGACGCGCCGATCCTGCTGCTCGACGAGGCGACCAGCGCGCTGGACTCGGAGAGCGAGGTCCTCGTCCAGGAAGCCCTCTGGCAGCTCATGGACGGCCGCACCGCGCTGGTGGTGGCGCACCGGCTCAGCACCGTGGTCCGCATGGACCGGCTGGTCGTGCTCGACCACGGCCGGATCGTCGAGCAGGGCACGCACGACGAGTTGCTCGCGTCGAAGGGCGCGTACGCGCGCCTGTGGCGGCACCAGTCGGGCGGCTTCCTCGAAGACACCGGGGCGGAGTTGTCCACTGTGGATTCCCAGTAGGGCGCAGCGGGCGAACCGGCCGGCCTCTGAACGGCCTCTGGTCGACCTCTGACCAGTCTCCGGCGGGCCTCCGACCGACCTCGCGGGCCGCTGACCGACCTCCGGCCGCCGCCGCGCCGGGGTCGGTCGGATCGCCCGGGTCGGCCGGATCACCCGGGCAGATCAGGCGGGCCGGTTTGATCGGCCCGGTCGAGCTGATCGGTTTGACCGGGCAGCTCGGTCCGGTGCCGCAGGTCGGTCAGCGCCAGCACCTGCCCCGCCGCGCTGTCCGCCTGCGCGATCAGCTCGACGTTCAACTCGGCCGCGACCTCGTGCAGCAGCCGGACCCCGGCACTGGCCAGGTGCGTCACCCCGGTCAGGTCGACCGCCAAGGGCCGCCCGCCACCGCGGCTCGCGTCGAGCAGGGCGGTGTGCAGCAGTTCCACGGTCTGGGCGTCGACCGGCCCGCGCACCGTCAGCACCGGGTGCGGTCCGCGCCGCAGGTCGATGGTCAGCGCGTCCGCGGAACGGGCCGCGCGTCGTTCCGGGTAGTCGAGGTGCGGCACGCGGGTCAGCCTGAAGGCCATCCGCGCGGTGGTGCCCCCGTCGGCCGGTTCCACCTCCACCCGGTCGGCGAAGTGGCGCATCAGCGCCAGCCCGCGCCCCCGCCCGCCCGGCGACTCGGGCACGGGCCGCCACCGGCCCCGGTCGGTCACCGCGAACTCGGCGAAGCCGTCGTCGGACAGGTGCGCGTCGACCACCACCTCGCCCGGCCCGTCGGCGTAGGCGTGCTCGACGGCGTTCGTGACCGCCTCGCCGATCGCGTGCTGCACCGCGAACGCCCGGTCGTCGTCGACGTCCAGTGCCGCGAGCCAGTCCGCGACCCCGTGCCGCAGCCACGTCAGCGCGGCCGGCTTCGCGGGCAGCTCCAGGTGCAGGGGCGGCTGCCGCCGGTCCAGGAGGTGGGCGACGAGGACCGTCACGTCGTCCTCGTACCCGAGCCGACCCAGGCGCTCCACCACGGCCGCGCACAGCCGGTCGGCCGGGTTCGTCGGCGACGTGCCCGCCTCGTCGGCCGGCCGGCCCAGCGCGTCCGCGGACGCCTCCACCAGCGCCGACAGGCCGTCCGCCAGCGGACGTCCGGAGCGCTCGACCAGGCCGTCCGAGTACAGCAGCAGCGCGTCGTCCGGGTCGAGTCGGTCGCGCCACAGCGTGCTCGTAGGCCTGCCGACGCCGAGCGGGGCGTCGTGGCCGGGACCCGCGAGGAACCGGGTCGTGCCGCCGGCGGAGACCACCAGCGCGGGCGGGTGCCCGCGGCTGACACCGCGCAACTCACCGGTCGCGGTGTCCAGCTCCACCAGGCACACCGTGGCGGCGCGGGTCTCCGGCAGGCGCGCGGCGAAGGCGTCCAGCTGCGCCACCACCGCCTCGACGTCCGCGCCCGACCACAGCGCGTTCAACGCGACCGTGCGCAGCTGTCCCATCGCGGCGGCGGCGGCACCGTGCCCGACCACGTCGCCGACGAGCAGGACCACCCGCCCGCCCGTCCGCCCGGCCACTGGCCCACCCGTCCGCCCAGCCACGGGCTCACCCGCGCGCGAATCCGCCCGCTCACCAGCCGCCCGACCCGACGACCGCTCCGCCGGCCCTTCTGCCTGCGCTTCCGCCCGCCGCGCGGCCTGCCCGCCTGCCTGTTCTTCCTGTCCTGTTTCTCGTGCTCCCGAGATGGGCACGGCGTCGAACCAGTCGCCTCCCGCTGCCTGCTCGTCGTCCGCGACCACGTACCGGGCGGCCAGCCGCACGCCGGGCAGGACCGGCAGGACGTCGGGCAGCAGGGCGCGTTGCAACGTGTGCACCACGTGTTGCGCGGCCTGGTGGTGCTGCTCGGCCCTGCGTCGCGTGGCCATCTGCCCGGTCACCTCCACCACGTGCACGACCACCCCGGTGACCGCGCCGTGCTCGTCATGCGAAGGCAGACAGGTGAGGGTGGCGAAACCCTCCTCCGTCCGCCCGTCGCCGTTCCGGTCGCCCGGCACCCGCCGCTCGTCGCCCACCACTCTTCGACCACTCGCGTAGCACTGCGCGATCAGGTCGAAGACCTGGTGACCGGCCGCCTCCGGAACAGCCTCGCGCACCGGCCGGCCGACGAGGTCGGGCCGGTGGCCGACGGAGGCGCGTGCCGCGCGGTTGGCCGCGACCACCACCAGGTCGGGTCCGCGGAACGCCCACACCGCGGCGGGCAGGTCCTCGAAACAGGCCACGACGGCAGCCGGGTCGCCCGCCTGGGTGAGCGTCGACTCGGGATCGAAATCCATGATCGGCCCAGCCTAGGGTCGTGAGCGCGGCTCTGCTCGTCAGGGCTGGAGGACCGGTGCGCGCGATCGGGTCCTCGCAAGCGGTTCGCGGTGCCGCCCGCCGCGACCACGACCCGGGGTCATCGTGCCGTGGTCGCCGCGCGGGGGTCACTGTGCCGGGGTCGCCGCGCCGGGGTCGCGGTACCGGGACTGCCGTGCCGGGGTCGCCGTGCCGGGATCACCGTGCCGGGGTTCGCCGGGTGGCGCGCATCCGCAGGTGGTGGGGGCGCAGCACCACGGACGCGGCGGCGCGCACCTCCTCCTCGCCGGGCGGGTGGGTGAGGCGCCAGTGGGCCGCGGTGGAGGCCAGGGCCAGGGTCGCCTCGACCAGGCCGAACCGGTCCCCGATGCACTTGCGCGCCCCGTGGCCGAAGGGCAGGAACGCGGTGCGCGGGGGAGCGGGGCGCGCGTCCGGGTCCCAGCGGTCGGGGTCGAACCGCCGATCTCCTCGGTGCCCGCCCGGAGCCGGTCGCGGGAGCGGGCGAAGCGCAGGTTGACCGGGATCGGCAGGCGGATCAGCGCCGGGGGCGGGAGCATCCTGGGCAGGGTGGTCGAGACGAGCGCGTCCGCGTCCCGCCGGAACTGCCGCAGCCGCGCGGGCGGGAGCGTGTCGGAGAACATGGTCGCGGTCAGCACGGTCGTGGTCAGCCCGGCCATCTCGGCGCCCACGTCGAGCACTTGCCCGTCGTGCCAGGAGTCCAGCTGGGCGGTGATCCGGCCCGACGTGGTGCGCCCGTAGGCGGGGAACCGGTCGGCGTGGAACGCGGGCTGGAGCAGCCTGCCGGCGCCTCCGGCGGCGCGGCCACCGACGTGACCCCCGGCACGGCCCCGTCCGGGCACAGCGCGGCCACCGACACGTCCTGCGGGACCGCGGTGGCAGCCAGCGGCCGATAGCCCGGTGTCGGAGCCTTCGTGCCGACCGGCTGGCGTCGGTTGCTCCGCGCGGGACCTGGGGGCATCGCTCTGACACGTCTCCTTTCGCTGGATCGCAAGACATTCGTCAGGTCCGGTTGTGGGCGCGCGTGGGAGGCTCGTACGTGTCCTCCCTCGCGACCCGCCAGCCGGTACCGGTTCACCCGCTCGACGCTGTCCCGCTCGACACCATTGGGCGTGAGTCGTGACCGCCGGCAACAACACCGCCGTGCTGGTCGTCCAGGACGAGGACACCACCTCACCCGCTGACGTCGCCGCGTGGCTGCGCGACCGGATCGACGGCTGGCCCGCGCCGGACGTGCTGCTCGTCGGCGTGGTGGTGGGGGAGTTGTTCGACAACGCCCGGCAGCACGCCTCACCGCCGTTCGTGATCGAACTGGTCCTCGACCGCTGGCGCGAACGCCTGGTGGTCAGCGTGCGCGACCGCGCCCTGCGCCCGAGCGGGTCGTGGCAGACCGCCGCGGGGCTGGCCTTTGTCGCCGCGCTGTCCGAGCGCTGGGGTGTGGTGTCGCAGGGACGCAACACGACCGTGTGGGCCGAGATCGCCTTCCGGGATTGACAACCGCTTGGACCGACAACCGCTTGAACTGACAACCGCTCGGGCGGAGCCGAACCTCGCCTTGGCTGTTCACCATCCTGGCTGTTCGACATCCTGACTGTTCAGAATCCTTCATTGCTTCAGTGTTGCTTGAAGGCAACACTGCGAAGAGCGTTGTGGCCGGTCTCGCCGACCTGTCACAGACGGCCTCAACGGCGCAACCAAAGACGAGCGCGGGGTCACGGTAAGGCCTCTCGGAGCCCGCTCCAGCGTGGTGCTTGGCCGCTCGTGGTGCGGTCGATCGGGTCGATCCGGGGCACCGTCGGGGTGATCCACGCGCCGCGGTCCGCCTCCGCCGGTCGGCCATCGTCCATTGTGTACAGCGTGGCGAAGGCGCCTGCGGTGAGCGCGCCGACGCCCAGGCCGAGCAGTACGACTAGGGTGGATTTTCTCCTGCACGACATGGGTGTTTCCTGGTAGATGCGGGATCGGGGCGGGAGGCGTCCGGCGCGGCGGGAAGCGTTGCGGCGTAGGAGGTTTCGGGCGGCCGGCGACCGCGGTCGAACGGTAAGGGGTGAGGACGACCGCCCTCGGAATCGGCGCTACGGCAGGGGAGCGCCTGCTGTGATCTTAGCGTGGGGCTTTGTGCCGCAGGGGTTTTCGGGTGTGAGTGAACTCGATCGTGTTACATCGGGACGGCGGCGGCCGAGGGCGAGGCAGCGACTGGAGGGAACGTGGCGGCTGAGGGCGGCCCGGCGGTCAAGGGCGGTCGGCCTGCTGGAGGCGGCCGTACAGGCGGGGGTCGCCGCTGCCCGTGAAGTAGTCGGCGAACACCCGTTCCGCCGATGCCAGCGGCAGCAGCGCGCCGTCCCGTTCGAGGGCCTGCTGGATCACCGGCAGGTCGCCGGGGTGCGCGCCCAGTGCCACGACCACTTCCGCGACCTGCTCCGCCTTGACCTGCGCGCCGATCCGCGCCAGGCACTCGCGCACCGCGAGCGCGTCGGCTCGCGCGATGCGGGCGCCCAGCTCGGCCGTTCGTCGCGGGTCCGCCGCCAGTGCCGCCGTCAGCGCCGTCGCGAACCCGGTCCCGGTCACCTCGTCGCGCGCCGCGTCGCCGAAGTCGGACACCAGGACCAGGGACAGCACCTCGTAGGCGGTCCGCACGCGTTCCGCGCCGATGGACCTCGGGTCGAGCCGGAACCCGCGCACCAGCCGTTCGGCCACCGCCACCACGTCTCGCCTGCGCACCACGTCGTCGGCGTTGGCGTCGAACAACCGCAGCCGGCGCGTGAACCGTGCGACCAGGTCGCCCTCTGCCATGAACAGCCCCATCGCGACTCACGGTGCCACAACGTCGATGCGCTCCGTGGCGACCCAGCCGTTCATTCCCTGAAAGAGTGAACCCATCACCCGGTTACCCGAGTGCGGTCCGGCGAACCGCGCCGTGCTCGGGTCAGATCGCGACGCGCAGGCCGCGCAGCTCGTAACCCGCGATCTCCTCCTTGAACGTCACCCGCGGCGCGTTGGTCATCCGCAGTCCTTCCTGGGCGAACAGCCTGGTCAGGAACGCGTCGGTTTCCAGCACCGCGATGTGCGAGCCGGGGCAGCGGTGTGCTCCGTCGCCGAAGGTCAGCCCGGTCGCGGCGGTGCCGTCGGCGAGTGGGCGGCCGGGCCGCGCGGCCAGTGGTTCCGGTCCTGCCGCGTCGGGGTCGAGGTTGGTGGTGTGCACGTCCACTTGGACCAGCGCGCCCGGGGGCACGGTCACCGGTCCGTCCGGTCCCGGCAGCTCGACGGGTTCGGTGGTGCGCCGCCGCAGGTGGCCGATCACCGGTTCCAGTCGCAGCAGCTCGTGCAGCACGGCGAACCGCCCCGGTTCGTCCGCGGCCAGGTAGCGGGCGCGGAGGGCGTCGTCGGTGAACAGGTGCCAGGCCGAGACCACGACGAACTCGCGGGTGGTGACCATCCCGGCCGCGGCGAAGGTCAGGCACTCGCCCAGGACTTCGCCGCTGTGGCACCCCTCGTCCAGCAGGTGCGAGATCAGGTCGTCGCGTCGCCGGGTCCGGCGGGCGCGCACGGCCGGTCGCACGTCGGCGAGGTAGAACGCCGACCAGTTGTGCACCTGCCGCCCCACCCAGTAGAGCCCGCGCGGGCTGGTGAACCCGGGTGTGCCGAACCGCTCGGGGAAGAACCGCTCCAGTCGCGCCTGGATGCCTGGTCTGCTCTCGGTCAGCCCGATCACCGCCGAGGTCACGTCGATCGCCAGCCGGAAGGCGAGGTCCGCCAGGTCGACCTCGCCGGCCGCGCGCAGTCGCCGCACCTGGTCGTCCGCGACGCGTTCGGCGATGGGCCGGTAGGTCTCGTCCACGCGCCGGGGTGTGAAGAACCGGGCGGTCTGGCGGCGGTGTTCGCGGTGCTCGGGCCCGTCCCGGTAGAGCACCGGTCGCCGGACGCGGGCGGGCATCCGCTGCACGGTTTCCACGCCCAGCCCGGCCTGCACGGTGCCGGTGGCGCGCAGGAACGCCCGTCCTGCCGCGTAGCCGGTGATCCGCCACGTCCCGTCGGGGTCCTGTCGGACGGGGCAGCCCACGTCGGTGCTGCCGCGATCGACTTTGCGAGCCTCGTCCACGGGCGCCTCCGGTGATCGACCTCCGAGCGTAGGGCCGGCGACCGGCGGCGAGCCAGGGTGCGTCCGAGGGGTGTGCCCGGGTGGGCGTGCTCGTACCGGGGTCGGGGGTGGATCACGGTCGGCAGGTTCGGGGCGTGGGGGCGGTGGGGGTCCGGGTCGGGTCGGAACGGAACGGGTTCTTGGTGCTGCTCGCGGCGACCGCGTGCGCCGACTGCGCCGGACGTTCGCCGCGCACCGCGTTCGGCTACCCGGAGCGACCTGCGTGGAACGCCCTCCCGGCGGTGTCGCGGACCCCTCGGGGCGGGCACACTGGATGCGGCAGCGGTGCTTCCCCCGCCGCGCGACCGGGAGGGGGAGCGCATGACCAGGTACCGGGAGGCGTTGGCCGCGGCGGCGCGCGGCTGGCCGGTGATCCCGTTGCGCCCGCACGGGAAGGCGCCCGCCCTGCGGGGCTGGGAGCGCGAGGCCACGACCGACCGCGACCGCATCCGGCGGTGGTGGGTCCGCCGCCCCTGCAACGTCGGCATCGCCTGCGGTCCGGCCGGGTTGCTCGTGGTCGACCTGGACGTGCCCCACGGTCGCGAGGCGTTCGCCCGCCGCGCCTGGCAGCACGGCGCCGAGGATCCGCGGGACACCTACAGCGTGGCCACGGCGGGCGGGGGAGAGCACCGGTACTTCCTCGCCCCGGAGGTGCCGTTGGGCAACACCGTCGGCAAGGTGGCCCCGCACGTCGACACCCGCGGCATCGGCGGCTACGTGGTGGCCGCGGGTTCCCGCGTCGGCGACCACCGCTACCGGGTGTTGCGGGACCTGCCCGTCGCGCCCGCGCCGGGTTGGTTGGTCGACGTGCTCGCGCCGCCGCCGTCCGAGGAGGTCGTCGACATCCCGGTGCAGCGCTCCTCGTCGCGCCGGGTCGGCGCTTATCGGGATGCCGCGGTGGCCGGCGAGCTGGACCGGGTGCGGGGTGCGCGGCCGGGTGTCCGGGCCCACGTGGTGTTCACGGCCGCCTGCCGGTTGGGCGAGTTGGTCGGCGCGGGCTGGCTCGACGAGCGCGCCGCGGCGGACCTGCTGCTCGACGCGGCTTCGGCGCACGACGGGGTGGAGGGCTGGACCGGTCGGGAAGCGCGCCACCACATCGGCAACGGTCTCGCGCTGGGCCGCCGCCGACCCCGCGCGCTGCGCTGACCCCAGCTGTCCACCGGCTGACCACCGGCTGAAGCCCTCAGCACTGCCCCGGATCTAGCCCTCGGCGCGCCGGCGTCGGCGCTCGCCCAGCCGTCGCAGGACCTCGATCGCCCGCAACCCCACCGTCGGCACCGCGGCGCCCGCCCGCGCCATCACCGCCCGGTGCGCCGGCACCGCCCGCACCAGGCGGCGCCCGTCCAGCATGCCCACCGCCCGGTCGGCCACCTCCGCCGCCGTCAGCAGCCCTCCGATGGAGGAGAACAGCACCGCCGAGGCCGGGTCCGACCGGACCTCCCGGACCATGTCGGTGTCGGCGGCGTCCGGGCAGCACGTCAGCACCCGCACCGGCACCCCGGCCCGCGCCAGGTCCCCTTGCAGGCCCAGCCCGAAGTTCAGCACCGCCGCCTTGGTCGCCGCGTACAGCGCCAGTCCCGGCACCGGGCCCAGCGCCGACATCGACGAGACGTTGAGCAGCGTGCCGCCGTGCCCGCGCATCGCCTCGACCGCCACCCGGCTGCCGTGCACCACGCCCAGCACGTTGACCTCGACCAGCCGCCGCACCGCGTCGTCGTCGTGCTCCCACGCCGCGCCGGTGACCAGCACCCCCGCGTTGTTCACCCACAGCGACAGCCGGCCCAGGTCGGCGGCGCGGGCCGCGACCTGCCGGTGCGCCGCCGGGGCCCGGACGTCCGCGACGACCCCGAGCCCGTCGAGCCCGGCCGCCGCGGCGGTGACCGACTCGTCCACGTCGGCCAGCACCACCCGGTACCCGCGCCCGCGCAGCCGCCGCGCGATCTCCAGCCCGAACCCGCGCGCCGCCCCGGTCACCACCGCCACGTCCACCGGGCGACCCTAACCACGCCGGGGTCGCGCCGCTCACTGGTCGGAGGGCCGCGTGTTCAGCCACAGCGTGCGCTCGTCGGTCATGACGCCCTCGGCCTGCGCGACGGCGGCCGGCCACTCGTCCTCGTCGACGTCGACCAGGTGGTCGTGGACCAGCGCCAGTTCGGCCGCCGCCCTGCCGTACGCGCTGGCCAGCGCGGAGTGCCGGCGCAGGCCCAGCCACGCGGCGCCGCCCGCCACGGCCGCCGCCATCACACCGGACAGGTCGAGGTCCCACAGCCCGGCCAGCCGGCACGCGGCCAGCCCCAGCGCGGTCAGCTCGCCCACGACCAGCACGAGCCGCCACAGCAGGGCGCGCCGCTCGTTGGTCCTGGCCTTGTCGGCGTACCACCTCTTCTGGTCCAGCACCCGTTCGGCCAGGTACGCGGCGCGGCGCTGGGCGAACGGCCGGGCCCGCAGGCCGGTCATGCCGGGGGTGGCGCAGGGGTCGTCGGAGCCCAGGGCCAGCCGGCCCTCGCCGGTCGGCAGCACGGCCGCGACCTGCCGCCGCAGCTCGGTCCGCGCCTGCTTCGGCGGCACGGTCGCCGGGAACGGGTCGCCGCCGACGGCGAACCGCCAGGCCAGCGTCTTCACCGACTCGGCGACCGCGCGGCCGTTGAACCAGTCCCGTTCGGGGTGGGTGGCCAGCAGCACGATCTCCACCGCCAGCGCGACCGCGAAGCCGGCGACCGCCACGGCCGCCCAGAACTCGAACGACCCGATCTTCCAGGGGAGCGCGCCGCCGACCGCGGCCGCCACCGTCGCCACCAGCCTGATCCGGTTCCACCGCAGGGTGCGCCGCTGCCCGCGGCGCGCCGCCGCGTCGGCGTCCTGGAAGAAACCGGGTAAGTCGGAGTTGGTCATCCACCCTCCCGCACCGGGACGCCCGCGTCCCCGCTGATCGACCGGGTCACCGCCTGCCCAGCACCGCCGAGGCCACCGCCCCGACGCCGGGGCCCGCCGTCGCCACCGGTTCGCCCGAGGGGTCCCAGATCCCCGAACCGCCCGCGGCCCGCGAGAACCCCTCGCCGGTCGAGCCGGCGAAGCTCGCCGTCGCCACCCACACGCCGTGGTCGCCCGCGACGCGCCGCGCCCGCTGGTCGACCACCCCGCCGTCCTCCTCGTGCTCCAGCACGCCCGCCACGTAGGCGTCGACGCCCAGGGCGGCGGTGTCCGCGGCGTGCCGGGGCACGCCGGTGTCGCGGCACACGGCCAGGCCCAGCCGCACCCCGTCCACCTCCACGACCGCCGGCCCGGGGCCGGGTTCGAAGCACACCGCCTCCAGCGGGCCCAGGCACACCTTCCGGTACGCCACCCGCGCGCCGGAGCCCGACACCTCCAGCACCCCGATGGACGGTCCCGCCACCGGGCCGCCCGCCAGCGCCACCGAACCGGTCTCCGCGCACGCCCGCACCAGCGGTTCGAGCAGGTCGAACGACACCTCGGGCGCGTCGAAGTGGTAGCCGGTCAGGGACATCTCCGGGAACACCACCACGCGCGCGCCCGCCGCGCGCACCACCTCCGCGTGGGCCTGCGCGTTGGCGGCCACGTCGTAGGCGGTGCAGCGCGGCTGCGCGACGGCGATGGTGATCACACCTCAACCCTAGCGCGGCACCTCCGACCAGTCGGTGTCCGACGCGAGGTGGAAACCGGGGTAGGCGGGCTGGTTGTAGGTGGTCTGCTGCCGCGCCACGTCCACCCGGTACTGCGGGTCGTGCATCAGGGTGTACATCTTGTGGGCGGTCACCTCCGTGCTCACGTGCACGCGCAGCGCCGAGCTGTCGGCCGTGCGCACCACCAGCTCCTCCCGCCAGTCGCCGAGCACGTCGGCCACCAGCGACGGGTTGCCCTTGGTGCCGTTGTTGGTCAGCGTGCCGGTCGCGGTCAGCAGCGTGCCGCGCCGCCAGTCCCGCACGGTCGGTTCCGCCGCGCCCGAGCCGTCCACGACCTGCGTGGTGAGGTCGGCCGCCCACCGGATGCTCTGGTTGGTGCCCGGGATGGCGTCCGACAGGCGTCGCCCGTCGGCCGACCACAGGCCCACCGCGCCCGCGCCGCCCGGCGCCGACGCCCAGGTCTCCAGCCCCGGCACGTCCGGCAGCACGTCGCCCACCATGCCGCGCCCGGTGTCCGCCCCGGTGTAGCCGCCGTAGATCACCTCACCGGTGGACGCGTCGCGCAGCGTGTAGCCGTAGGGGGCGGAGCGGCCGCCCTCGTGCACCATGTAGATCTCCAGGCCGGGTCGGGCCGGGTCGACGTCGGTGACGTGCAGCGCGTCGCCGTGCCCCAGCCGCGCCGACTCGCCGGGGTTCGCGCTGCCCGGCGGCAGCACGCCGAACGAGCTGTAGCGCAGCGACCCGTCGTGGTCGATGGTGGCCGCCCCGTACACGACCTCCTGCTTGCCGTCGCCGTCCACGTCGGCGGCGCTGAGCGAGTGCGCGCCCTGGGTGGTCAGCCGGCCGTGCTCGGGCGAGGTGCCGTCGCGGCCGTGCACCGGGTCGTTGAACGGGTTGGCCATCGGCGTCCAGCCGCTGTCGACGAACCAGTCCCGCCGCAGGTCCCGGCCGTCCCACCGGTAGGCGGCCACGGTGCTGCGCGTGTAGTAGCCCCGGGCGAACACCGCCGAGGGCCGCTTGCCGTCCAGGTAGGCCACCCCGGCGAGGAACCGGTCGACCCGGTTGCCCGGCTCGATCCGGGCCAGGGCGTAGTCGCCCCACATCAACCCGTCGTCGTGGCGACCCGGCTCGTACCTGACGGTCTTCAGCTCCCGGCCGGTGGCCCCGTCGAGCACCGTCAGGTACTCCGGGCCGGACAGCACGAACCCCGCGAACGCCCGCAGGTTGTTGCGCGTGCTGCGGGAGGGCGCGTAGACGTCCACGAAGTGGTCCACCAGCGCCCGCGCGTCCGCGTCGGACAGCGGGTAGGCGTAGCGCGGCTCGATGCCGAAGGCCTGCTCCAGGGTGGCCGGCCAGCGCCCCGCCACCACCTCGGGGTGCTCGTGCCAGCCGCGGAAGACCCGGACCAGGTGCTCGTGGTAGCCGGCGGCGTCGAGCCGGTAGTCGTCGCGGTGCGAGTAGCCCGCCCGCACGTCCTCGCGCGGCATGGTCACGTGCCGCCGCACCGCGTGGCCGCGCCGGTCGTAGGAGGTGACCGAGGTGCCCGGCGCGGTCTTGAGCATCATCTCCGAGCGGCCGTCGCCGTCGAAGTCGTAGACCAGGAACTGGGTGTAGTGCGCGCCCGAGCGGATGTTCACGCCCAGGTCCACCCGGTGCAGCAGCGTGCCGTCGAACCGGTAGGTGTCCACATAGGTCGGCCCGGTGTAGCCGACCTGGGAGACGTCCTTGGAGTTGGACGGTTCCCACTTCACCACGTACTCGTAGTCGCCGTCGCCGTCCACGTCGCCGACGCTCGCGTCGTTGGCCGAGTACGTGTACGCCTCGCCCGCCGGGGTCACCCCGTCGGCGGGCTTGCGCAGCGGCAGGTCGTGGTGGCCGCCCTCCCACGGGGACACCGCGCCGCTCACCCCGATCGGCACGCCCCGCACCAGCGGGGCCACCCGGTAGTGCGAACCGCCCTCCCGGTCCAGGAAGTTGGTGCTGTCGGTGACCGTGGCGACCCGGCGGCCGTCGCGGTAGACCGCGAACGCCGGGCCGGCCAGGCCCGTGGCGGTGTGGCCGGTGACCTCGTGGCGCAGCAGCCGCCAGCTGAGGAACACCCCGGTGTCGGTGCGCACGGCCACCAGACCCCGGTCGAGGCGCTCCAGGCGGGGACCGCCGCCGCCGGCGGCGGCGGCGGTCGCCGGGGGAGCGGAGATCAGGAGTGTGGCCGCCGCCAGCGCGGCGAGCAGGCGACGTGGACGCGAACGGGTCATCGGCGGCCTCCAGGGGGCGCGACGGTGCGCGAGGTGCGTGACGACGCCACACGATGAACCGTTTCAAGGCGAAAGGCAAGCCCTCGGGAACTCTTTGAGGTCTCACTAGGAAAGCGCTATCCTTGACGTGGTGATGCGCCTCACCTACGTTGTTTGAACCGATTCAAACGAGAGGTGAGGGCGATGGGACGAGTGTCTCGCCGGAGCGCGGCCGGTCTGCTGGTCGGGCTGCTGACGACGACCGCCGCGCTGGCCGGGTGCGGTGGCGGCGACCCGGGCGACGGGCCGGTGACGCTGCGGTTCGTCTGGTGGGGCAACGAGGACCGCGCCGGGGTCACCAAGGCCGCCGTCGACGAGTTCCAGCGGCGCAACCCGGACATCAGGGTCGAGACCGAGTACAGCGGCTACGACGCCTACTTCCAGAAGCTGTCGACCCAGGTCGCCGGCGGCGCCGGGCCCGACCTGCTCCAGCTGGACCGGGCCACCCTGGGCGAGTACGCGAGCCGCAACGTGCTCGCCGAGCTCGACGAGTACGCGGGCAAGTCGCTCAAGGTCGACAAGATCCCCGCCAACCTGCTGGAGGGCGGCAAGGTCGACGGCAAGCAGTACTCCGTGGCCGCCGGCGCCACCACCCAGGTCCTGGTCTTCGACCCCACCCACTTCGAGGCGGCGGGCGCGAAGGTGCCGACCGCGCCGGGCGAGAAGTGGACCTGGGCCGAGTTCGCCGACGCCATGGGCAAGGTCGGCGCGGCCGGGACCGTCGCCGGCACCACCGACTTCGGCTGGGCCGTCGACTGGTTCGAGGTCTGGCTGCGCCAGCACGACAAGCAGCTCTACACCCCGGAGGGCGAGCTCGGCTTCACCGTCGAGGACCTGACCGAGTACTGGGAGATGATCGGCGCCCTGCGACCCGGCAAGGGCGTGTCGCCCGCCGAGGTGACCACCAAGATGGACGGCTCGGTGCAGAACTCCGGCATCGTCACCAAGCAGGCCGCCTCCGAGATCGGCTACGACTCCACCATCACCGGCTACTTCGGCGCGTTCGGGCCCAACCTCAAGCTGGCGCCGCTGCCCAGCGACGTCGCCGAGAGCGGCATGGCCGCGCTGCCACCGGTGTCCTTCGCCGTCGCCCGGCGCTCCGAGCACAAGGAGGCCGCGGTGAAGCTGCTGGACTTCCTGCTCAACGACCCCGAGGCGGGCAAGCTGCTCGGCGCGTCCCGCGGCGTGCCGCCCAACCAGGACATCCGCGCCCAGGTCTGCGCCGGCTCGACCGCGGCCAGCAAGGCGGTGTGCGACTACGAGGAGGCCCAGAAGGACAAGATCGGGCCCGCCTTCGGCGCCTGGCCCACCGGCTCCTCGGCCGTCAAGCGGGACTTCCAGCGCACCTACGACGACGTGATCTTCAACCGGGTCGGCGTCGCCGAGGCCGCCGCGCGCGTCGTCCAGGACGCCGAGCAGTCCCTGGGGTCCTGACCGTGACCCAGTCCGTGCTCACCCGGCCACCGGCCCGGGACGACCCGCCGCCGACGCCCTCGCGCGGGCGTCGGCGGCGCGGCCAGGGCGTCGCCTACCTGTTCCTGTCGCCGTGGATCGTCGGGGCGGTGCTGCTGACCATCGGCCCGATGGCCGCCTCGCTGTACCTGTCGTTCACCGACTACGACCTGTTCGACGCCCCGGACTGGGTGGGCGTCGACAACTACGTCACCATGTTCACCGGCGACGAGCGGTTCTGGCACGCGGCGTGGACCACCACCAAGTACGTGCTGTTCTCCGTGCCGCTCAAGCTGGCCCTGGCGCTGGCGGTGGCGCTGCTGCTCAACCGGCCCCGCCGCGGGGTCGGCCTGTACCGGTCGGCGTTCTACGCGCCGTCGCTGCTGGGCGCCAGCGTGAGCGTGGCGCTGGCGTGGCGGGCGCTGTTCTCCACCGACGGCACCGTCGACAGCGCGCTCGCCTGGCTCGGCATCGACACCGGCGGCTGGGTCGACCAGCCCCAGTACGCGCTGCTCACCCTGGTGGCGCTGGCCGCGTGGCAGTTCGGCGCGCCCATGGTGATCTTCCTGGCCGGGCTCAAGCAGGTGCCGCGCGAGCTGTACGAGGCGGCGGCGATCGACGGCGCGGGCCCGGCGCGGCGGTTCTTCAGCGTCACCCTGCCGATGCTCTCGCCGGTGATCCTGTTCAACCTCGTGCTGGAGACCATCAACGCCTTCCAGGCCTTCACCGGCGCGTTCGTGGTCAGCAGCGGGCGCGGCGGGCCCAGCGACTCGACCCTGCTCTACCCGCTGTACCTGTACCAGCGCGGGTTCACCGACTTCCGGATGGGCTACGCCTCGGCCATGGCCTGGGTGCTGCTGGTCGTGGTGGCGCTGCTGACCGCCCTGGTGTTCCGCAGCTCCAAGCGCTGGGTGTTCTACGCGGGGGAGGACCGGTGACGCTGTCGAGGAGGGTCCTGTGGCACGTCGTGGTGATCGGCGTGCTGCTGGTGCTGCTGTACCCGCTGGTGTGGCTGGTGTCCACCTCGTTCAAACCCGCCACCGAGGTGCTGTCCACGCTGTCGCTGCTGCCGCGGGAGCCGACCGGGGACAACTACGCGCAGGTGTTCGACGGCGTGGGCGAGTTCGGCGTGCTGCACTACTTCGGGAACTCGCTGCTGATCTCGGTCGGCGCGGTGGTGGGCAACGTGGTGTCGTGCTCGCTGGCGGCCTACGCGTTCGGGCGGCTGCACTTCCGCGGCCGGGGACCGCTGTTCGGCTTCATGATGATCACCATCATGCTGCCCCACCACGTGGTGCTGATCCCGCAGTACGTCATCTTCCAGCAGATGGACATGGTGAACACGTTCTGGCCCCTGGTGCTGCCCAAGTTCCTGGCCACCGACGCGTTCTTCATCTTCCTGATGGTGCAGTTCATCCGCACCCTGCCGCGTGAGCTCGACGAGGCGGCCACCCTGGACGGCTGCGGACCGGTGGGCACCTTCCGGCACGTGATCCTGCCGCTGCTGCGGCCGGCGCTGATCACCACCGCGATCTTCACCTTCATCTGGACCTGGAACGACTTCTTCTCGCAGCTGATCTACCTCAACGACGCGGAGAAGTTCACCCTGCCGCTGGCGCTCCAGCTGTTCATCGACCAGGCGACCGAGTCGGCGTTCGGGCCGATGTTCGCCATGTCGGTGCTGGCGCTGCTGCCCATCGGGTTGTTCTTCCTGGCGTTCCAGCGTTTCCTGGTCGACGGTGTGGCGACCTCCGGGCTGAAGGGGTAGCGATGAACGCGTGGGCGCGGCCGCTGGCACTGCTGGCCGAGGTGCTGCTGATCGGGGTGCTGGTGTGCCTGGCGGCGTTGCCGCTGGTCACGGCCGTGCCCGCGCTGGCGGCGGGAGCGGTGCTGCTGCGGGAGCTGGTCGAGGGCGGTCGCACGCCGACCGCGCGGCGCTTCGCCGTCCTGCTGGGGCGGGCCGTGCGCGACCCGGTCGCGGTGCTCGCGCCGCTCGCCGTGCTCGTGGTGGGCGCGCTGGACCTGCTCGCCCTGGCCGGCGGGCTGCCCGGCGCGGCGGCCCTGGGACCGGTGATCGGCCTGGCGCTGGCCGCCGCGGCGCTGGTGCTGCTGCGCACCGCCGCCCGGTGGTCGCCGGGCGACCGCTGGGCCGCGCTGCTCGCCCGGCCGCCGCTCGACCCCGCCGGGTACGCCTACCTGGCCGGCGCGCTGGCCGTGGTCGCGCTGGTGGTCGCGCAGGCGCCCGCGTTCGCGGTCGTCGCGCCCGGCCTGCTGGTGCTCGCCGCGGTCGCGGTGGAACGCCGGTGACGCCGCGCGTGGTGCTCGCCGGGGCCTCCGGGTACGGGCGGCTCTACCTGCGCGAGATCGCCGCCCTGGAGGCGGCCGGGCGGCTGGAGCTGGCGGGCGTGTGCGAGGTCGCGCCCCTGGACGCCGAGGCCCGGCGGCTCGTCGGCGACCGACCCGTGTCCGCCGACCTGGGCGCGCTGCTGCCCGCGCCCGGCGCGGCGGGAGGTCCCGTCATCGGCATCGTCTCCACACCCATCCACACCCACGTCGACCTGGCCCACCGCGTGCTGGCCGCGGGCGCGCACCTGCTGCTGGAGAAACCGCCGACGCCCACCCTGGAGGACTGGCGCGACCTGCTGCGCCGGTCGGCGCGCCGCGCGGTGCAGGTCGGCTTCCAGAGCCTGGGCTCGCACGCGCTGCGCCGCCTGGCGCACCTGGCGCGCTCGGGGGAGCTGGGCGAGGTCCGCGGCATCGGCGTGCGCGGCACGTGGTCGCGCGAGGACTCCTACTACACCCGCGCGCCCTGGGCCGGCCGCCGCACCCTCGACGGCGCGCCCGTCGTCGACGGCGCCCTGACCAACCCGTTCGCCCACGGCATCGCCACCGCCCTGGCCCTCGACGGCAGCACCGGCGTGGACGACGTGGCCGACATCGAGCTGGAGCTGCTGCGCGCCCGCGACATCGAGGCCGACGACACCTCGTGCCTGCGGCTGCGCACCCGCCGCGGCACGCCCGTGGTGGTCGCGGTGACCCTGTGCGCCGAGGTCGCCCGGGAACCGGTGCTCGTCGTCCACGGCGCCCGCAAGCGCGCCGAGCTGCACTACACGCGGCACGCGCTCGTGGTGGACGGCGTCGAGGAGCGGTTCGGGCACGACACCCCGCTGGCCAACCTGCTCGACCACCTGGCCGACCCCGCCGTGCCGCTGATCGCGCCGCTGGTCGACACCGGCGCGTTCATGCGCGTGCTGGAAGCCGTGCGCACCGCGCCCGACCCGGTCCTCATCGACCCGTCGTGGCTGCGCCGCAGCGGCAACCGGGTCGACGTCGACGGCGTCGACCACGCCGTCACCCGGGCCGCCGAGGGGCTGCGCACCTTCGGCGAGCTGGAGGTGCCGTGGTCGCCGCTGGGCGCCGCCGCCCGCTACGGCCGGGACGCCGGACGACTGCCCCTGGTCGTGCCCAGGCCCGCCCTGCACCCGGTGCGGACCCTCGGCGGGGTCGTGGTCACCGGCGAGCACCCCGACGACCACCCGTGGCACCGCGGCATCGGCCTGGCCCTGCCCGACGTCAACGGCGTCAACCTCTGGGGCGGCCGCAACTACGTCCCCGGCCAGGGGTACGTGCCCGGAGAGCTGGGCGTGGTCCGCGAGGTCGGCCCCGACGAGCTGGCCTGGTGCGACTCCGCCGGCGCGGTGCTGCTCACGGAGCGCCGGCGGGTGCGCCGCCGGCTCGTCGAGGGCGGCTGGGAGCTGGAGTGGACCAGCGTGCTGTCCGCCGACGCCGAGGTCGTGCTGCACAGCCCCGGCAGCAAGGGCCGCGCCGGCGCGGGCTACGGCGGCTGGTTCTGGCGGCTGCCCGACCTCGACCCGGGGACCGTGCACGTGCTCACCCCCGACGGCGCGGGGGAGGAGCAGGTCAACGGGCGTCCGGCGGCGTGGCTCGCGGTGGTCGTGACCGACGCGCGCCGGCCGTGGACGGCCCTGCTGTCCGGACCGACCGACCCCTGGTTCGTCCGGGTCGGCCAGTACCAGGGCATCGGCTCGGCGCTCGCCTGGGACCGGCCGCTGGTGCTGGGACCAGGCCGGTCGCGCGAGATCACCGTGCGGGCCGCGTTCCACGACGGCGTGCGCGTCCCCGAGGAGCTGCGGGCCCCCTGGCCCGCGCCCCGACCCGACAGTCCCGTGTGAACGACCGATTCCGGAGGTAGGCGTGCGACGTGTGTGCTTCCTGCTGCGGGTCCGCCCGGAGCGCCTGGAGGAGTACCGCGAGCGGCACCGCGAGGTGTGGCCCGAGATGCGCGAGGCGCTGCGGGAGACCGGCTGGGGCAACTACACCCTCTTCCTGGCCGACGACGGCCTCCTCGTCGGCTACCTGGAGACCCCGGACTGGGACGCCGCCCGGCGCGGCATGCGCGACCGCGAGGTCAACGACCGGTGGCAGGCGGAGATGGCCGAGTACTTCACCGCCCTGGACGGCGAGGACCCCGACGAGGCCATGCGACCGCTCGCCGAGGTCTTCCACCTGGACTGAAACCCCGCGCCACCGGGACGACCCCCATCCGGGCCGCCGCGCGCCACCGGCCCGGTGGCTGTCCACACCGGAGCCGGTGGTGCGGGAGTTCGGGCAGGGCCACCCGCCCATTGGTTCAGGCGTTGAACCGTTGTAGCCGCCGAAAACGCCTGGTCCCGCCAGGTGGTCCTACCGCCGTTCGAGACGGTGCATGAATCGTTTCATCCTTGACGCCGCGCTCGGCGCGGTGCTGTGATGTCGCGCAGGGCGTTACCCCGCCGCCGTCTGGGAGCGCTCCCAGGTCATCCGAGGACGAATGGAGCAACGGTGCTCACCAACTCGTTCGGAGTGCGGGCGATCGTCGCCGCCACGGCGATCAGCGCGCTGACGGGCGGCTTCGTGATCGCGGGGTCGGCGTCGGCCGCCCCGGGCTGCGGGGTCGACTTCACGGTGCAGAACAGGTGGCAGGGCGGGTTCTCCGCCAACGTCACGATCAGGAACCTGGGCGACCCGGTGGACGGGTGGAGCCTGGGGTGGACGTTCCCCGGTTCCGAGCGGTTCGGCCAGGGGTGGAACGCGGTGTTCTCCGCTTCGGGTGCGGGTGTGACGGCGTCCAACGTGGACCACAACCGGGTGATCCCGACGGGTGGTTCGGCGTCGTTCGGGTTCAACGGCACGATGAGCGGGACGGAGGTGGGGATGCCGTCGTCGTTCACGCTCAACGGCACCACGTGCACGGGCGGTGTCGACCCGACGACCACCACGACCACGAGTACGACGACGTCGACCACCACTACCACTACGACGACCACCACTTCGGCTCCCGCTCCGGTCGATCCGACGGGTCGCAAGCAGGTGGAGCGGTTGGACCGCGGTGTGGTGAGCGTGCGGTCGGGCAGCGGGAACCTGGTGAGCTGGCGGTTGTTGGCGGGTGATCCGCGGGATGTGGGGTTCAACGTCTACCGGGGTGGCACGAGGGTGAACTCGTCGCCGGTCACCGCGTCGACGAACTACCTCGACGGCGGCGCGGCGGCGGATGCCTCCTACACCGTGCGCGCGGTGGTGAACGGTGCGGAGCAGCCGGCGTCGCCGGCGTCGTTGTCGTTCGGTGCGGGGTATCGGGATGTGCCGATCCAGTCGCCGGGTTCGGGGTACAGCGCCAACGACGCGAGTGTGGGTGATCTGGACGGTGACGGTGACTACGAGTTCGTGCTGAAGTGGGATCCGGACAACGCGAAGGACAACTCCCAGTCCGGTGTGACGGGCAACGTCTTCATCGACGCCTATACCCTTCAGGGCACCCGGTTGTGGCGCATCGACCTGGGTCGCAACATCCGCGCGGGTGCGCATTACACGCAGTTCCAGGTCTACGACTACGACGGTGACGGTCGGGCCGAGGTGGCGATGAAGACCGCCGACGGCACGCGTGACGGTCGGGGCACGGTGATCGGCAACGCGAGCGCCGACCACCGCAACTCCGGCGGCTACATTCTGTCCGGCCCGGAATTCCTGACGGTGTTCAACGGCCAGACCGGCGCGGCGATGTCCACGGTCAACTACGACCCGCCCCGGGGCACGGTGGCCTCGTGGGGTGACAGCTACGGCAACCGGGTGGACCGGTTCCTGGCGGGCACGGCGTACCTGGACGGCGCACGTCCGTCGCTGATCATGGCCCGCGGCTACTACACCCGCGCCGTGGTCGCGGCGTGGGACTTCCGCAACGGCCAGCTGGTCAAGCGGTGGACGTTCGACTCCAACGCCTCGGGCAACTCCGGTTACGCGGGCCAGGGCAACCACTCGTTGAGCGTCGCGGACGTGGACGCCGACGGTCGGGACGAGATCGTCTACGGCGCGGCCACCATCGACGACAACGGCCGGGGCCTGTGGACCACGGGTCTGGGTCACGGCGACGCCGGGCACGTGGGCGACCTGGACCCGTCGCGTCCCGGCCTGGAGTACTTCAAGGTCTCCGAGGACACCTCGAAGCCGGGTTCGTGGTTCGCCGACGCCCGGACCGGGCAGCGGTTGTGGACCACCGCGAGCGGCAGCGACAACGGCCGTGGCGTGTCCGGGGACATCTACGCCGGCAGCCCCGGCGCGGAGTCCTGGTCCAACGCCGACGGCAACCTGCGCAGCCCGAGCGGCGCGAACGTCGGCCGCAAGCCCTCCTCGGCGAACTTCCTGATCTGGTGGGACGGCGACCCCACCCGTGAGCTGCTGGACCAGACCCGCGTCGACAAGTACGGCACCGGCGGCGACACCCGCCTGCTCACCGGCTCCGGCGTGGCCTCCAACAACGGCACCAAGTCCACCCCCGCGCTCTCCGGCGACATCCTCGGCGACTGGCGCGAGGAAGTCGTCTGGCGCACCAGCGACAACAGTGCGCTGCGCATCTACTCCACCCCCAACCAGACCGACCGGCGGATCCCCACCCTCATGCACGACACGCAGTACCGGGCCGCCATCGCCTGGCAGAACACCGCCTACAACCAGCCCCCGCACCCCAGCTTCCACATCGGCGGCGGCATGGCCACCCCGCCCTGGCCGGACGTGCACTACGCCGGCTGATCACGCTGCGCAGACCATGGCCCGCCTCGTGTGAGGCGGGCCATAGTCCGTTCGAGTGTGGAGCGACCCGAACGGGGTACTTGTCCATGAATCGAGTGGAGGTAAGACCATGGGCAAGCACCGACTGGGCACATCCGACGGCTCCCAGTGGGGCGGTCCCGACCTGCTCACCGGAGCCGCGACCCAGACCGACGCGGAGCGGGTCGAGCCGGTCTCGGAGCCCGTCGCCGAGGACCAGCGCCCGTGGTGACGGGCCGGCGCCCCCGGCCCGTTCAGTCCAGTTCCAGCACGGCCTTGCCGTGCAACCGCCGCTCCACCAGCGCCGACAGCGCGTCGTCGGCCTCGCGCCAGCTGCCCCGCCACGTCACGTTCGGGTCCAGCGAACCCGCGTGCACCCGCTCGGCCAGCCACGTCAGGTCCGGGCCGAGGTCCGGGCAGTCCAGCAGGAAGAACGTGGTGATCGCCCGGTCGTGCGTCCCCATGCCCTCGAAGGCCTCCGACGGGAACGTCGCGGGTTCACCCGACGAGCGGCCGACCGAGACCAGCGTGCCGCGCCCGGCGAGCCTGCCGTGGGCCCGGACCATCTGCGGCCCGCCCACCAGGTCCAGCACGCCGTGGACCGCGTCGACGAGTTCGCCCGGGTCGGCCAGCACCTCGTGCGCGCCGAGGGCGCGCAGGCCCGCGCCGTGGCGGTCCGGGTCGCCGGTGACGGCGACGACGTGCGCGCCGCCCTGGTTCGCCAGCTGCACGGCGTAGCGGCCGACGCCGCCGGTCGCGCCGGTGACGAGCACCCGACGACCCAGCAGGGGCCCGAGCCGGTGCAGGCCGCGCAGGGCGCTCAGCCCGGCGACCGGGAGCGTGCTCATCGCACCGAGGTCGGCCCCGGCGGGCAGGGCGCCGAGCAGGTCGGTGCGCACGGCCCGCAGCTCTGCCCAGCCGCCCGCCAGGTCCAGCGTGGACACCGGCGTGCCCGCCACGGGACCGGAGCCGTCGGCGGCGGCGCGTTCGACCACCCCCGCCGCGTCCCAGCCCAGCACCGCGCCGTCGGGCGAGCCGGGGACCAGCCCCTTGACCTCGCCGGAGTTCAACGAGGTCGCGGTGACGCGGACGAGCGCCTGGTCCGGGGCCGGCACGGGGTCGGGCGCCTCGCCGAGGCGCAGGCCCGAGGGGGTGGAGTGGTCGACGAGCAAGGCGCGCATGGCGGGTGTCCTCCCGGGAGCGCCGGCGGGTGCCGGCGAGAAAGTGCCACTGAGTGGCATAAGCCTATCAGGGGCTTTCGGTTCCTCGATTAGACTGCGCCCGGTGAGCACCACCTCCGACGCCCGCCCGCCGCTGCGCGAGCGCAAGAAGCAGCGCACGCGCGAAGCCCTGCTGGCCACCGGGCTGCGCCTGTTCACCGAACGCGGGTTCGCCGCCACCACGCTGGACGAGCTGTGCGACGCGGTCGAGGTTTCCAAGCGCACGTTCTTCCGCACCTTCGCGGGCAAGGAGGACCTGGTCAACGCACCGCTGCACGACCTGTGGACGCTCTTCCTGCGCGAGCTGGCCGTGGTGGAGCCCGAGGGCGAGCCGACCCTGGCGGAGTTCCTGCGCGGGGTGCTGCTGACCACCCTGGACGGGCTGACCGAGCCGGACTGGCCGCACCGCGTGCTGCTCTCGCGCAGGCTGGCCGAGCGCAACCCGTCGATCGAGGCGGACGGCCTGTACTTCTGCGACCGCACCACCCGCGCCGCCCTCGCCGTGCTGCGCGAGCGCTTCGACCTGCCCGAGGACCTGCCGGTGCTGCTGGCCATCGACGTGCTGATCGCCGTGTTCCACCGGGCGCAGGAGGCCTGGGCGGCCGGCCCCGCCACCCGTGAGGGCCTGCGCGAACACGTGGTCGCGGCCTGGGGCGCCGTGCCCGCCGGCCTGGACGCGCCCCTGCGCCCGACGGGTCCGACAGGGCGCTGAACAGGGCTGGGGGCCCGCATCCGCGCGGGCCCCCAGCCGTTCCGGGATGTCAGAGGTCGATACCGGGCTCCTCGCTCACCGACCGCAGCGGCGTCACCGTCGGGTGCCCCTCGGCCAGCAGCGCCGCGTCGCTGCCCGGCGCCAGGTCGCCCTCCACGAGCACCGAGGTGAGGTCGATCGACCCGTCGTCGGTGTCCTTGACCCGGCTCTGCACCGCGCCGAACTCCGCCAGGCTCGCCCGCTTCGGCTCGCCGACCTCCGGCCGGTTCGGCACGTTCAGGTTGAGCACCGCGCCCGGCGGCAGCGCGGCGAGCCGGTCGAACAGCCGCGCCGCCACCGCGACCGCCGCGTCCCAGTGGTGCTCCGCCCCGCCGTCCAGCGGCACGTCCAGCGACACCGCCATGGCCCGCACGCCGTTGATCGACGCGGTCAGCGCCGCGCCGACCGTGCCGGAGTGCAGCACCGCCCGACCGACGTTCGCGCCCCGGTTCACCCCCGACAGCACCACGTCCGGCGGGTCGCCGAACGCGCCCTGCGCCGCGACCATGGCGATCAGGCCCGGGTGGGCGGCCACGGCGTGCGCCGGCACGCCCGGCAGACCGGGCAGCTCGCGCCGGGTCACGCGCACCCGGCGGTCGTCCTCGGCGGCGGTCAGGCCCGCGCTGGTGCCGCTGGCCTCGCGCTCGGGCGCGGCGACCACCACGTCCCAGCCGTGGTCCCGCGCGCCGCGCGCCAAGGCGTGCAGACCGGGGGAGTCGATACCGTCGTCATTGGTGATGAGCACCCTCACGCCGCGTTCCATGGCTTCAGGGTTACCCGTTCGGTCAGCTCCCTCACCACGTCGCCGCTGCCGGTGCCCAGGCCGTGCCGGGTGATGTTGACCGCGCCCGCCGCCGCGCCCAGCCGCAGCGACTCCTCCAGCGACCGGCCCTGGGAGAGCCCGGCCGCCAGCCCGGCGGTCATCGAGTCGCCACCGCCCCGAGTGTCCACAGGGGACAGCGCCGGCACCTCGACCAGGTAGAACGACCCCTCGATCAGCGCCAGCGTCTCCTCGGCGGCCCGGGACACCACGACCGCCCGCGCGCCCGACTTCGTCGCGATCTCCCGGCACCCCTCCGCCAGGTCGGCCAGGTCGTCGGACTTCGCGTACCCGTCGGACGTCAGCTCCGTGTGGCTGACCTTGACCACCGCCGGACCACCCTCCATGGCGGCGGCGAGCCGCCCGCCGGACAGGTCCACCACCACCTGGCACCCGTTGCCGCCGAGGTCGCGGGTCAACCGCTCGTACACCGAGTCCGGCACCGGCTCGTCGTGCTCGGCGGGCCCGCTGAGCACGGCCACGCCCGCGTTCAGCCCCTCGACGAGCGTCATCTCGTACAGGTCGTCCAACTCGTGGCGGGTCAACGCGTCGGCGGGCATCCGCACCACCTGGTCGCGCCCGCCGTCGCGCCGGTCGTGCACGTACCCGCCGTTGCGGGCGGCCACCTCGCGGGCCTTGAGCTCCACACCGATCAGGTGGCGCAGCACGTGCCCGGTCTCACCGCCCAGCGCCGCGCACAGCACGACCTCCGAGCCCAGCGACTCGATCATCCTCGACTGCCACACGCCCTGCCCGCCCGCGTGGACGTGGATGTCCGGCGCGCCGTCCAGCTCCTCCACCGTCACCGTCAACTCCGGCGACGGCGCGAACACCACCACTCGACCCGTCATAAACGGACATCTACCCCATAGCGGCGCAACCGAAGCATGAGGGGATCATTTCCCGGTGCCGACGACCCGAGCGACCCGCCGGTTCAGCTCTCGCACGTCGGCCAAGCGGCCGTGCCGTCGTCCGGCGGTGGCGAGCTGCCTCGGCGCGGCGTCGACGCGATCGGAGCGCACCCCGCCGAGGGACTCCAGCGCGTCGTGCCCCAACGCGACCGCGTGGTGGGGGTCGTCGCGCGCCATGGTGAGCACCGCCAGGTTGGCCTTGGCCAGGGCCTTGCCCCGCGAGTGCCCTTCCGGGAACCGGGCGACGGACTCGGCCAGCCGCGCGCGGGCCTCCTCGTGCTCACCGCCGTTCAGCGCCGAGTGCAGGAGCGCCCGCCCGGAATCGCGTGCCAGGTGCGCCCGGTCGTAATAGGCGATCCAGGCGGGCTCGTTCCCGGGGGTGGCGGCCGCGAACAGGTCTTCGGCCTCCCTGACCGCCGCCCGGCAGTCGGCCCCGGCGAGACCCGGCGCGCGAGCACGGCGGGTGTGCACGACGGCGGCGACCTCCGGGCTCAAGCGGTCTGCGCGCACCGACGCGAGTTCGGCGAAGCTGAGCGCTTCGTCCGCCTCCCCCGGTGCACCGACAGATTGGCGAGACCGGACAGCGCTTTCGCGCGCATGGACCAGTCACCGGACTCGGTGGCGCAGCCGGCACCGAACCGGAAAGCCCGCTCGGCGTGGCCGTGCAACCCCGAGTCGAAGCACACCCCGGCGGCGGTGTCGGCCAGTTCGGCGACGGCCGAGAGCAGTTCGTTCCGGGCGCGCTCGGTCGCGAACACCCCTTCGGTCAGCTCGGCGGACGTCGACAGTTGAGCGACCACCGCCCGAGCGGAGAGACCGCCGCCGTACCGGTGGTCCTGCCGCCTGGCGGCGCCTTTCCGCTCTCAGCGGTTTCGACCTGCGCGAGTCGCGCGATATACCGAAGAGGTACATCCGGTGTCCGCCATTCGTCGAGGAAGCCCGACCACCAGAACCCCCGCTCACAGCGCGGGTAACGCGAAGCCCTCCAGCCACGACCGGAAGAACACCTCCAGCGGCAGGGCCGTGTGCCGTTGCGCCACCGCCGCGAAATCGGCCGTCGTCGCGGTGCGGTGCCGGAAGGTGCCCGTCCAGTCCCGCACGGCCGCGAAGAAGTCCTGGTCGCCCAACCGCTCGCGCAACGCATGCAGCGTCACCGCGCCTCGCCGGTACACCCGGTCGTCGAACATGTTCGCCACGCCCGGATCGCCCAGTCGCAGGTCCCGGGGCAGTCGTGCCAGCCCGGCGTGGGCCCGGGACGCGAGCACCGCGGCGCTCGGGCCGCCGGACCGCTCCGACCACAGCCACTCGGCGTAGCAGGCGAAGCCCTCGTTGAGCCAGATGTCGCGCCAGTCGGCCAGGCCCACGCTGTTGCCGAACCACTGGTGCGCCAGCTCGTGCGCGACCAGCCGCTCGAACCCGCGCCGCCCGTCCACGTGGTTGGCGCCGAACACCGACAGGCCCTGCGCCTCGACCGGCACCTCCAACTCGTCGTCGGTCACCACGACCTGGTACCGGCGGAACGGGTAGGGGCCGAACAGCTCCTCGAAGACCTCCACCATCAACGGCTGCCGGGCGAAGTCGTGGCGGGCCGCGCGCAGCAGCCGGGCCGGCGCGTGCACGTCCTGGTCGTCGGCGAGCGCGATCCGCTCGTACACCCCGATTTGCACCGACGCCAGGTAGGTCGCCATCGGCTCGGCCTGCTCGTAGACCCACGTGGTGGTGCTGCCGCCGGCCCGCCCGTCGACCAGCACGCCGTTGGCCAGCACGGTGTAGTGCGACGGCGCGGTCACCGCGATCCGGTAGGCCGCCTTGTCCCGCACCAGGTCGTTGCACGGGAACCAGGACGACGCGCCGATCGGCTGGCTCGCCACCAGCGCCCCGTCGGCGAGGTGGTCCCAGCCCAGCTCGCCCCAGTGGCGCGTGCGGACCGGCCGCGCGGTGCCCGCGTAGCGGACCTCGGCGGTGAACGGGCCCTCCACCGGTCGCTGCGGGCGGATCCGCAGCTTGCCGCCGCCGTGGGTGAACCGGGCGGGCCTGCCGTCCACCAGCACCCGGCTCACCGCCAGCGGGCCGAAGTCCAGCACCAGTCGGCTCGTCCGGGTCGCCGCGACGGCGGACAGCACGGCGCGCCCGGCCAACCGGCCGGTGTGCGGCCGGTAGTCCAGGTCCAGGTCGTAGTGCTCGACGCGGTAGCCGTCGTCGCCGTGGTCCGGCAGGTACGGTCCGGTCATCGCCAGGCGGAGATCGGGTTGCCCAGCCACCGCGTGCCCGCCGGCACGTGCTCGCCGCGCATGACCAGCGACGCCGGGCCCACGGCGGTGTGCGCGCCGAGCCGCGCGCCGGGCAGCACGATGCCGTGCGGGCCCAGCGTCGCGCCGGCGGCCAGCTCGACCCGGTCCATGCGCAGGATCCGGTCGTGGAACAGGTGGGTCTGCACGACGCACCCGCGGTTGACCGTCGCGCCGTCGCCCAGGCCCACCAGGTCGGCCTCGGGGAACCAGTGCGACTCGACCCACGTGCCGCGGCCGACGCGGGCGCCCAGCGACCGCAGCCACAGCCCCATCACCGGCGACCCGCCCGCCGAACCGACCAGCCACGGCACCGCCAGCACCTCGACGAAGGTGTCCGCCAGCTCGTTGCGCCACACGAACCCGCTCCACAGCGGGTACTCGCGCGCCCGGAACCGGCCGACCAGCAGCCACTTCGCCACCGCCGCCACCGCGCACGCCGCCACGCCCGCGGCCAGCACCACCGGTCCGGCCAGCAGCGGGCCCAGCTCGCGCAACGCGAACAGCACGCCGATCACCAGCGCCACGTGGCACATCACCGGCACGACCCGGCACAGCTCCACCAGCGCCCGCGCCACCACCAGCCGCCGCGGCGGGTCGAAGGTGCGGCTCTGGTCGCCCTCCTCGGCCGCGCGCGGCAGCTTCATCGGCGGCATCCCCAGGTAGGAGCTGCCCGCCTTGGCCTTGCGCGGCGTGGCCGACAGCACGCCGACCAGGCCCCGGTTCGGCACCGCGCGGCCGGGCGCGGTCATGCCCGAGTTGCCCAGGAACGCCCGCTTGCCGACCCGCGCGGCGGCGATGCGCAGCCGCCCGCCGCCCAGCTCGTAGGAGGCCACCATGGTGTCGTCGGCGAGGAACGCGCCGTCACCGATGGTGGTCATCTTCGGCAGGGCCAGCACGGTCGAGGCCTCGACCCGGCGGCCGACCCTCATGCCCAGCGCGCGCAGCCACACGGGCGTGAACAGGCTCGCGTACAGCGGGAACAGCGCGACGCGGGCCATGTTCATCAACCGCTCGGTGGTCCACGCCTGCCACGCCACCCGGCTGTGCACCGGGTGCGAGCCCGCGCGCAACCCGAGGCCGAGCAGCCGCACCGACACCAGCACCAGCAGCGCGTACGCGCCGAGCCACACCACCGCGGCGAGCGGCGCGGCGAGCAGCGCCGAGCCGAGCGTCAGCGGTTCGCGCACGACCAGCAGCACCGCGGGCGCGGCCGCCACCGCGGGCAGCAGCCCCAGCGCGGACGTGGTCGCGCCGTAGGCGAACTTCCACCAGCGCGACCGCGGCGGGCGCGGGCCGGGCCGGGCCGCCTTGCCGTCGCGCGTGGCCGGCACGCCCGACCACCGCTGACCGGTGGGCACCGAACCGGTGACACCCGATCCGGGCGCGACCTCGGCCCGCTTGCCGACCCGGGCGCCGGGGAACAGGGTGCTGCGCGCCCCGACCACCGCGCCCGCGCCGACCCGGATGCGGCCGACGTGCAGCCGGTCGCCGTCCAGCCAGTGCCCGGACAGGTCGACCTCGGGTTCGATCGCGCTGCCGCGGCCGAGCTTGAGCAGCCCGGTGACCGGCGGCATCGAGTGCAGGTCGACGTCCGGGCCGACCTTCGCGCCCAGCGCGCGGGCGTAGTGGGTGATCCACGACCCGGCGAGGTCGGCCGCGCCGCTGAACGCGGCCAGCCGCTCGGCGGTCCACAGCCTCAGGTGCACGTGCCCGCCGCGCGGGTAGGTGCCCGGTCGCACGCCGCGCAGCAGCAGGCGCGCCCCGCCGGCGGCGATGGCGATCTTGCCGAGCGGGCTGACGAACAGCAGCCAGCCCCCCGCGATCCACCACCAGGACACCGGCGCGGTCAGGCCGAGCACGGTGCCCAACGCGGCCAGCAGCACCGACCACCGCGCGCCGACCAGGCTCGTCAGCGGCACGAGCAGCAGCAGCTGGAGCACGCCGGTCCACCGCGGCGTCGGCGCGACCTCGCGGGTGGCGGCCCGGTGCCCGGACAGCTCGTCGAGCCGCGCGGCCAGCGCCCGCAGCGTCGGGTGCTGGTAGATGTCGGAGACGGAGCCGCCGGGGTGGCGGGTGCGGATCAGCGAGACCAGCTGGGCCGCCCCGAGGCTGCTGCCGCCGCGGGCGAAGAAGTCGGCGTCGGGGTCGGTCACCCGGGAGCCGAGCACCTCGGCCCACTGCTCGGCCAGCCACGCCTGCGTGCCGACCAGGCCGGTGGGCGTGGTGTCGTCCGCGCCGGGCAGCGGCCAGGGCAGGGCGGCGCGGTCGACCTTGCCGGAGGTGCGGGTGGGCAGCGTGTCCACCGTGGCGAGCAGCGGCACGAGCGCCGCGGGCAGCGCCGAGCGCAGCCGGGCCGACGCCTCGTCCTGGTCGAAGTCGGAGCCGGCGACCACGTAGCCGACGAGGACCTGGTTGCCGCCCCTGGTGGTGCGCACGGCCGCGGCCGCGCCGGCGACACCGGGCAGCGCCTGGAGCGCCGCGTCCACCTCGCCCAGCTCGATCCGCCGCCCGCCCAGCTTGACCTGCTCGTCGGCGCGCCCGAGGAACAGCAGCCCCTCGGGCTCCGCGCGCACCAGGTCGCCGCTGCGGTAGGCGCGCGACCACCCGAGCGCGGGCAGCGGCGCGAACTTCTCCGCGTCCTTGGCCGGGTCGAGGTAGCGGGCCAGGCCGACGCCGCCGATCACCAGCTCCCCGGAACCGCCCATCGGCACCGGCGCGCCGGCGGCGTCCACCACGGCCAGCTCCCAGCCGTCCAGCGGCAACCCGATCCGCACCGGGCCCTCGCCGGTCAGGCGCGCGGCGCACGCCACCACGGTGGCCTCGGTGGGGCCGTAGGTGTTCCACACCTCGCGGCCGTCCACGGCGAGCCGCTCGGCCAGCTCCGGCGGGCACGCCTCGCCGCCGAAGATCAGCAGCCGCACGTCGTCCAGCGCGTCCACCGGCCACAGCGCGGCCAGCGTCGGCACCGTGGACACCACGGTGATCTCGCGCTCCACCAGCCACGGACCGAGGTCGAACCCGGTGCGCACCAACGCGCGCGGCGCGGGCACCAGGCACGCGCCGTGGCGCCAGGCCAGCCACATCTCCTCGCAGGAGGCGTCGAACGCGACCGACAGGCCGGCCAGCACGCGGTCGTCCGGGCCGATCGGGTCCTCGGGCAGGAACAGCCGGGCCTCGGCGTCGACGAACGCGGCGGCCGAGCGGTGCGACACCGCGACGCCCTTGGGCTTGCCGGTCGAACCGGACGTGAAGATGATCCACGCGTCGTCGTCCGGGCCGGGCGCGCCGACCAGGCCCATCGGCGTGCCGCGCAGGACGAGCCGCTCGCCGAGCACGGCGCAGACGCCGGCTTCGGTGAACACGAGGTCGGCGCGCTCGTCCGGGTCGTCGGCGTCGACCGGCACGTACGCGGCGCCCGCCGCGAGCACGGCCAGCACCGCGACGTACAGGCCGGCGGTGCCGGACTGCGCCCGGACGCCGACGCGGTCGCCGACCCCGATGCCCGCCGCGGCGAGGTCGCGGCGCAGCGCGTCGACCTCGCCGAGCAGGTCCCGGTAGGTCAGCGAGGTGGCGCCGTCGTCCAGGGCGGGGGAGTGGGGGTGGTGGCGCGCGGTGTCGGCGAGCACGTCCAGCAGGGTGCGCGCGGGCGCGGCGGGACCGGCGCGGAACAGAGCCGGCACGTCGATCAGCGTGGTGGTGTCGTGGGCGGTGGTCACCGGGTGTCACCGGTGGGGCACGAACGCACTGAAATGGTCCTCCGGGGTGGGAACGGCTGCTCGCACACCCGGTGGGGACCGGTCGGGCAGCCTCGGCGATCGCGACCGCGGAACCGCCGAAGAGCAACTTTACCGGGGATTAACGCGATCGTCGCAGCGCCGCGATGCCGAGTGGGTGGTGTCACACCCGGTCACGACGCCGCGGCCGGCCGAAAACGCGCCCGCAGGTCCGCGCCGCGCGGCGTCAGGACCACCCCGTCGGCGAACGCCGCGCCGCCGGAGCGGACCGCGAGCAGAAGCGGCTCGGGGCGCGGCGGCCACCGACGGGCGTCACGACCCGTCCCGGCGCGAGGGCGCGCCCAGCTCCTTCTCCACCAGGGGCATCACCTCGGTGCCGAGCAGCTCGATCGCCTCCATCACCAGCCGGTGCGGCACGCCCGACCAGTCCATCTGCATGGCGTACCGGTCGGCGCCGACCAGGCGGCCCACGGAGACCAGCCGCTCGGCGACCTCCTCGGGGCTGCCCGCGAAGATCGACCGCGCACCGCGCGCCCAGTCGTCGTACTCGGCCCGGGAGGGCACCGACCAGCCGCGCGCCCGCGCGCCGTACTTCATCGTCTCCAGCCAGTACGGGTAGAACGCCTCCTTGGCGTCCTGCGACCGGCGGGCGATCAGGCCGATGGCGCTCATCGTCACCTCCAGCCCCTCCTGGCCGCCCGCCTCGCCCGCCCGCCGGTACAGGTCGACCAGCGGGGCGAAGCGCTCGGGTTCGCCGCCGATGACCGCGTAGACCACGGGCACGCCGAGCAGGCCCGCGCGGATCGAGGACTCGGGGTTGCCGCCGGTGCCCACCGAGATGCGCAGCCGCTCGCCGTAGGGGCGCGGGTAGACGTGCGCGTCCTCCAGCGGCGCGCGGAACCGTCCGGACCAGGTGATCGGGTCCTCGCGGTCCAGTCGCAGCAGCAGCGCCAGCTTCTCCTCGAACAGCTCGTCGTAGTCCTCCAGGCTCGCGCCGAACAGCGGGAACGACTCGGTGAACGAGCCGCGGCCCGCCAGCAGCTCGGCGCGGCCCCGGCTGAGCTGGTCGAGGGTGGTGAACTGCTGGTAGACCCGGACCGGGTCCTCGGTGCTGAGCACGGTGACCGCGCTGCTGAGCGTGATCCGCTCGGTCACGCTCGCCGCCGCGGCCAGCACCGTGCCGGGGTTGGAGATCGAGTAGGTGGGCAGGTGGTGCTCGCCCAGGCCGTAGAAGCCGAGCCCCAGCTCGTCGGCCAGCCTGATCCGCTCCAGCGACTGCCGGAGCGCGTCGGCGACGGGGACCTGCTCGCCGGTCACCGGGTCGGGGTGCCGGTCACCGAAGCTGTAGACGCCGAGCTGCATACCATTTGCGGACACGTCAACAAAGTAACGCGTGTTTGATGACGCGTCAACATCTTGCTAGTTTGGCCCCATGGGCGAACCGCGGTGGCTCGACGAGCGTGAGGCCGCGGTGTGGCGGGCGTACCTGGCCGTGCACCGCGAGCTGCACGGCGCGCTGGACCGGCAGCTCGAACGCGACTCGGGCCTGTCCAACGCCGACTACGCCCTGCTGGCGCCCCTGTCGGAAGCGCCGGGCGGCGTGCTGCGCTCGCGCGAGCTGGGCCGGCTGGTCGGCTGGGAGCGCAGCCGGCTGTCCCACCAGGTCGCGCGCATGGAGAAGCGCGGGCTGGTCGTCCGCGAGGAGTGCGCCGAGGACGCCCGCGGCTCGATGGTGCGGCTGACGGCCGAGGGGCGGGCGGCGATCGAGAGCGCCGCGCCGGGGCACGTGGCCACCGTGCGGCGGTACCTGTTCGACGCGCTGTCCGCCGAGGAGGCCGACCTGCTGGGTCGGGTGCTGCACCGCGTGCTCGACCGGATAGCCGCCGACGGCTGACCGGCCCTGACCTGCGCGCCCCCCGCGCGCTCGGGCCGGCCGGCCGCCGACGGGAGAAGGGGCCGCGCTTGGTGCGACCCCTCCCCCGGGAACCGGACGGCGGCCCACCCTTCCGCCTGTCCGGTGGGTGTTCGGCTGTCGGGGTGCCGAACGCGTCCAGCTTCGCGCACGGGCGTCCACGCGCACATCAGCAACCATCCGTATCCACTTCCGTACCCACACCCCCATCGCGGTGTACGTCGACATCCGTACGTGCCCGCCGCGAATACGGATGTCGGTGGATGCGCGTGCGACCGCTCCCCGACCAAGGTGGACGCTGAACGGGAAGCTCGCGTGAGGAGAAGATGTGCAGCTGACGGCGGAGTTCGCCCCTGATCGGCAGGCCCTGGTAGGCGGCTCGCTGCGCGGCTGGCAGCACCACGCGCACGAGGACGCCCTGGCCGAACGGGGGCCGGCGCACCCGGCCGAACTGCCCAACGGCCTGGAGGTGCTGGTCACCACCATGGGCCTGGAGGCCACGCGCACGCTGCTCAACGACAACCGGCTGTCCAAGGACGCCACCGGGCTGCGCGCGGCCATGCAGCACCAGTTGGCCGACAAGGGCCGCCCGACCGACCTGTCGCGGATCATCGGCCCGTCGATGCTCAACACCGACCCGCCGCACCACCGCAAGCTGCGCGCCCTGGTGTCGCAGGCCTTCACGCCGCGCCGCGTCGAGGCGCTGCGCCCGGTGGTGGAGCGCACCGCCGCCGACATGGTCGCCGCGATGCCCGGCGAGGCCGACCTGATCGAGCGGCTGGCGTTCCCGCTGCCGCTGGCGGTGATCTGCGACCTGCTGGGCGTGCCGCCGGAGGACCGCGGGCAGCTCAACCGCTGGACCGCGGACATGATGACCGAGCGGCCCGAACTGGTCGTGCCCGCCTCCGACGCCATGTTCGGCTACCTGGCGGGACTGATCGAGTACAAGCGCGAGCGCCCCGACGACGCCCTGCTCAGCGCCCTGCTCCAGGCGAGCGCCGACGGCGAGCGGCTCAGCCCCGAGGAGCTGCTCACCACCGCGATCCTGCTGGTGGTGGCGGGTCACGAGACCACCACGGGCCTGATCGGCAACTCCATCACCGCGCTGCTGGCCCTGCCCGGCGCCTGGGAGGCGCTGACCACCCCGGAGGCGGTGGCCGCCGCGGTGGAGGAGGCGGCCCGCTGGGACCCGCCGGTCCGGGTCACCCCGCACTACCGCGTGGCCGCCGACATCGACCTGCCGGGCGCGGTGCTGCCGGAGGGCGCGATCATCATGATCGGCCTGGGCACCGCCGGGCGCGACCCGGGCGTCCACGGGCCCACCGCCGCCCGCTTCGACCCCCACCGCGTGGCCACCGGCGGCAACGCCGCCCTCGGGCACGCCGCGTTCGGCCACGGCCTGCACTACTGCCTGGGCCACCACCTGGCCCGCATCGAGGCCCGCGCCGCGCTGACCGCCCTGCGCGAGCGCTTCCCGAACGCCCGCCTGGCCGGCGACGCCGCGGAGTTCACCCGCGACGACAAGGTCGTGCCGAACACCTTCTCCTCCGTGCCCGTGATCCTGGAGCCCTGACGCCGATGTCCGTTCGACTGGGGGAACGCGCTCGGCCCGGCACCGCCACGCAGTGTCACTCCGCGAGGTTGGCCAGCAGGGTGATCAACTGGTGCCGGTTGGCGATGTCCAACTTGCGGTAGATGCGGGTCAGGTGGGTGTGCACGGTGGCGGGCGAGATGACCAGGCGGTCGGCCACCTCCGGGTTGGACAAACCGCCGCCCACCAACCTGGCCACGTTCCACTCCGCCTGGGTCAGCCCCGCCGGGCGGCTGTCGCGCGGCCCGGCGGGCTCCGGCGCGTCCAGGACCGCGGCCAGCGCCTGCTCCACCGACTCGGCCGGGTTGGCGTAGGCGCGCTCGAACGCGGCGTCGCCCAGCGCCGACCTGGCCCGCGCCGCGGCGCGGTCGCTGAACCGGGCGAAGGGGACCAGCCCGTCCACCCGCACGCCCGTGACCCGGTGCAGGCCGTGCGCCAGGCCGAGCATCCGGGCGGCGGCGGCCGCGTCGCCGGCCTCGGCGTGCGCCCAGCCCAGCGCCTCGATCGTCCACAGCGGGCCCCACTTGTCGCGGATCGCCCGCTGCACGCGCAGGCCCTCCCGCAGCACGTCCAGCGCGCGGGCGGGGGAGCCCCACCGGGTCTGCACCACGCTGCGGCACCAGTGCGCCCAGCTCAGGCCCCACAGCGCGCCCAGCCGCTCGCACTCGGCGAAGAACTCCTCCGCGGCGGGCTCGGCCTGCTCCCGCGAACCCAGCAGCACCAGCGACACGGTGTGCAGGATGTGCGCCAGGTGGTGGTCCACCGCGAAGTGCGGGCCCATCGCGCCGAACCCCTCGTGCGCCTGCCGCAGCAGCTCCACGCCCTCGATCTCGCCCAGCGCGAGCACCGCGTAGGCGCCGCGCACGAACGTCACCGGCGGCAGCGGGACCCCCACCTCCTCGGCGAGCCCGGTCAGCTCCTCGACGCGGCGCGCCACCTGCGCGCGGTCCACGCCCAGGCACAGCGCGATCCAGGCGTCCAGCGCCATCGCGCTCACCCGCAGCGGGTCCGCGGACGCGGGGGTCGCGGCCAGCGCGCGCCCGAGCCACAACCGCTCCTCCGGTAATCGACCGGCGTAGGTGTACCAGCGGGTGCGGGCCAGGTCGACGCTCATCTGGAGGCCCGCGTGCGCGGACGCCGGGTCGCCGATCAGGTCGGCCAGCACCACCCGGTGGTTGGCCATGTCCAGGTCGACCGCGGCCAGCAGCGCGGCCTCGTTGTGCCCGGCGAACCCGCCCGCCAGCCGCGTCGCCCCCTGCCGGAAGAACTCCTGGTGCCGGGCGCGCACGTCCGCCCGCTCGCCGGAGTCGCGCAGCCGGGCCGCGCCGTGCTGCCGCAGCGGTTCCAGGAGGTGGTGGCGGCTGCGGTCGGCGGAGGGCAGCGCGATCGACTTGTCCAGCAGCCCGGCCAGCGCGTCGGCGACCTCGTCGCGGTCCAGCTCGCCGCCCGAGCACACGGCCTCGGCCGCGGGCAGGCTGAACCCGCCCTCGAACACCGACAGCCGCGCCCACAGCAGCCTTTCGGCGGGCGTGCACTGGGCGTGGCTCCAGTCGATCATCGCGGCCATGGTCTGGTGGTGGGCCACCCTGGTGGTGTCGTTGGCGGTCAGCACGCGCATCACGTCGTCGAGCCGGTCGGCCAGCAGCGACACCGGCATGGACCGCATCCGCACCACGACCTGCTCGATCGCCAGCGGGATGCCCGCGGTCCGCCGCAGCACGCGCACCACGTCCGGCCAGTTCTCCGGCGTGACCCGCCACCCCGGCACGCCCGCCTCGGCGCGGTCGACCAGCAGCGCCACCGACTCGCAGGCCGACGACACCGGAGCGTCCTCGGCGGGCACCTCCAGCGGCGGCACCATGACCAGCACCTCGCCGGGCACCCGCAGCCGCGCCCGGCTGGTGGCCAGCACCCGCACCCCGGGCGCCGCGCCGAGCACCGCCCGCACCAGTTCGGCGACCGGCTCGACCAGGTGCTCGCAGTTGTCCAGCACCAGCAGCACCCGCCGTGACCGCAGGTAGTCCACCAGCGTGTCCAGCGGCGTGGTGGTCGCCTGGTCGGGCACGCCCACGGCGCTGAGCACGACCTGCGCCAGCAGTTCCGGGTCGCCGCCGCGCGCCGGCGCCAGCTCGACCACGCGCACGCCGTCGTCGTAGGCCCGCTGCACCTGCCCGGCCAGCTCCAGCGCCAGCCGCGTCTTGCCGCCGCCGCCCACCCCGGTGAGCGTGATCAGCGGTGAGACGCCGAGCTTGCGGCGCAGTTCGCCGAGGAGCTCCTTGCGCCCGACGAACGAACTCAGCGCCCGCGGCACACCACCGGTTGCCTGGCCCCGCTCGGTCATCGGGACACGGTACGACACCCGTCCGTGGTACCTGCGTGAGATCGACGAAACAGTGGGGTCTGCAAACAGTTGCAAAGATCGTCCGCGATAACCCCTAGTAGATCCATTTACAGTCAATCAGGCCAGGTCTAGCCTGCAAACAATTGCACTACCTTGCGCAAAGAAGCGTGACGGGAGCAGCGATGCGAGCAAGATCGCGATCACGACGACGCGCCGGGGCCCTCCTGGCCGCCCTGGGCCTGATCGGTTCGCTGTGGGCGGCGCCCGGCGGCACCGCCGCGCCGGCGCCGAAGCCGGCGGCCGCGGCGGCCGGCGAGGCCACGGTGTTCTACCGGCTGCCGTCCGGCTGGACGACCGCCTACCTCCACTACCAACCCCGCAACGGTCCGTGGACCGCGGCGCCCGGCGAGCGGATGGAACCGGCCGCCTGCGCGGGCTGGGTCCGCCGGACCGCCGCCCTGGGCGGCGCGAGCGGACTGGTGGCCGTGTTCACCAACGGCTCCGGCGCCTGGGACAACAACAACGGGCACGACTACGACCTCGACGCCGGGACGGTCAACGTCTCCTCGGGCGTCGTCCGGTCCGGCGACCCCTGTCCGGCGGACCCCGACCCCGAGCCCGAACCCGGCGCCGGCAACCACGCCGAGGTCTACTACTCCACCAAGTCCCGCGGCTGGACCACCACCAAGATCCACTACCAACCCCACGGCGGCTCCTGGACCACCGTGCCCGGCGTCGACATGACGCGGGCCTGCGCGGACTGGGCGCGGGCCTCGATCGACCTGGCCGCCGCCACCGGCCTCAGGGCCGCGTTCACCAACGGCTCCGGCCAGTGGGACAACAACGGCGGCCGCGACCACACCCTCGGCACCGGCCGCTCCACGGTCGTGGACGGCGTGGTCACCCCCAACGCCGCCGACCCCTGCGGTCCCCCTCCCGCGCAGGACACCACCGCGCCCACCGCGCCGACCGGCCTGCGCGCCACCGCCTCCGCCCTGACCGTCACCCTCACCTGGACCGCGGCCACCGACGACGTCGCGGTCGCCGGCTACGAGGTCACCCGGACCGGCGGCGCGCTGGGCGCCGTTGTCCGCAACACCGGCGCGGTGGGATTCGCCGACGGCCCGCTCACCGCCGACACCACCTACACCTACTCGCTGCGCGCCTACGACGCCGCGGGCAACAGGTCCGCCGCCACCGACCGCGTGTCGGTCACCACCGGCGACCAGCCGCCCGCGCCACCCGGCGGCACGCCCCTGGGCGGCGACCCGCGCGAGGACTCGATCTACTTCGTCATGACCGCCCGCTTCAACGACGGCGTCACCGCCAACAACCGCGGCGGCAGCCAGCACGTCCGCTCCGGCAACGCCGCCAACGGCGACCCCATGTTCCGCGGCGACTTCCAGGGCCTGGTCGACAAGCTCGACTACATCAAGGGCCTGGGCTTCTCCGCCGTCTGGATCACGCCGGTCGTGCTCAACCGCTCCGACTACGACTTCCACGGCTACCACGGCTGGGACTTCCACCGCGTCGACCCGCGCCTGGAATCGCCCGGCGCGACCTACCAGGACCTGATCGACGCCGCCCACGCCAAGGGCATCAAGATCTACCAGGACGTGGTCTACAACCACAGCTCCCGCTGGGGCGCCAAGGGCCTATTCCAGGCCAAGGTGTTCGGCGTCCGCGACGACCAGTGGAGCTGGTACTACGACCAGCCCGTGCAGGGCTTCGAGTACGACGGCCTGACCATCGACCCCACCACCGGCAAGTCCTACTACAACGGCGACCTGTGGTCCACGACCGCGCCCGCGGGCAACACCTGCCTCGACTGGGGCAAGCCGACGCGGCACACCAGCCCCGAGGGCTACCGGACCTACGGCTGCCAGTGGCCCAGCCCCACCTCCGGCATGTTCCCCGCCCAGCTCTACCACCGGTGCTGGATCGGCAACTGGGAGGGCGAGGACGCCCGCTCCTGCTGGCTGCACGAGGACCTGGCCGACTTCAACACCGAGAACCCGATCGTGCAGAAGTACCTGATCGACGCCTACAACCGGTTCATCGACATGGGCGTGGACGGTTTCCGCGTGGACACCGCCGTGCACGTGCCGCGGGTGACCTGGAACCGCCGGTTCCTGCCCGCGATCCAGCAGCGCGCGACGGCGAGGTTCGGCGACAAGGGGCGCGACTTCTTCGTCTTCGGCGAGGTCGCCGCGTTCGTCAACGACAAGTGGAACCGCGGCTCGGTCAACCACTCCGCCCAGTTCTTCACCTGGGAGGAGCGCCGCGACTACAGCGCCGACGACGCCACCGCCGCCCTGGAGCAGTACGACTGGGAGCAGGCCCAGGGCACCGGCAACCAGCCGACCAGCCGCAACGCCTTCCTCGACGGCAACGCCTACCACGCGCCCGACCACTCGAAGAACTCCGGCATGAACATCATCGACATGCGCGTGCACATGAACTTCGGCGACGCGCCCAACGCGTTCTGGAACGGCAAGGACTCCGACGACGCCACCAACGACGCCACCTACAACGTGGTCTACGTCGACTCCCACGACTACGGGCCGAACAAGTCGAGCGTGCGCTACGCGGGCGGCACGGACGCGTGGGCGGAGAACATGAGCCTGATGTGGACCTTCCGCGGCATCCCGACCCTGTACTACGGCTCGGAGGTCGAGTTCCAGGCGGGTGCGCGCATCGACTGCGGCCCCACCTGCCCGCTGGCCACCACCGGTCGCGCCTACTTCGGCGACCGCGTCGCGGGCAGCGTCACCGCCGCCGACTTCGGCGTGGTGTCCTCGGCGTCCGGGCCGGTCGCGGCCACCCTGGACCAGCCGCTGGTCAAGCACGTGCAGCGGCTCAACCAGATCCGCCGGGCCGTGCCCGCGCTCCAGAAGGGCCAGTACTCGACCGAGGGCGTCAACGGCGGCATGGCGTTCAAGCGCCGCTACACCGCGGGCGGGGTGGACAGCTTCGCCCTGGTCGCGGTGTCCGGGTCGGCGACGTTCACCGGCGTGCCCGACGGCACCTACCGCGACGCGGTCACCGGCGACGTGCGGGTCGTGTCGGGCGGCGCGCTGACCGCGTCGCCGGGCGGCAAGGGCAACCTGCGGGTCTACGTGCTGGACCTGCCGGGCAACCCGGCGCCGGGCAAGGTCGGCGCGGACGGCCCGTACCTGCGGTGAGGCCACCGGCGGGCGGGCGCGCCCCGAGGCCGCCGGTCCGCCGGTTCCCACACCGCCGCGCGCAGGAGCGGACGACCTCCGCAGCGGACCGGGCGCGGACCGTGCTCCTCGCCGGGGCACGGCCCGCCCGACCGGGCGAGGCGATCACGGGACGAGCACGAGCTTGCCGCCGGACCGGCGGGACCGGCTCAGCTCGGCCGCCTCCCGGACCCGGTCGAACGCGTAGGCGCCGGCGACCGTCACGGCCAGGACGCCTTCGGCGGCCAGCCGGGCGAACTCGCCCAGCCGGTCGTAGCGCAGCTCGATGCGGGTGCTCCGGGCGCCCAGGTCGGTCGCGGCGGCGAAGTCGGAGACGGTGAGGACGCGGTCGGGGTCCCCGGTCAGCCCGATCAGGGTCGGCAGCGCGCCGCCGGCCGGGCTGACCCGGTCGGCGCGGTCGACCCGGCCGCCGGTCGGGGCCGCGTCCAGGGCGCGGTCGACGCGGCCCCCCGCCAGCGCGGTGACGCGCTCGGCCACGCCGTCGCCGTAGCCGGTCGCCCTGACACCGACCTCCTCCAGCGCGGCGGCCCGCGCCGGCCCGGCGGTGGCGATCACCCGGACGCCCCGGTGCAGCGCGAGGCGCACCGCCGCCTCGCCCACGGTGGAGCCCGCGCCGTGGACGAGCAGCAGCTCGCCCGGCTGGACGCCGAGGTCGTCGAGCGCGTGCCACGCGGTCTCGGTCGCCACCGGCAGCGCGGCGGCCTGCTCGTCGGTGACGCCCGGGGGAGTGCGCGCCCAGGCCGCCATGAGCGCGTGCTCGGCGGCCCCGGCCGTCGGGCCGTCGAGGGTCGCCGGGCCGAACACGCGATCGCCGATCCCGACGCCGGTGACGCCCTCGCCGAGCGCGTCGACGACGCCCGCGACTTCGAGGCCGAGCCCGCGCGGCAGCGGCGGCAACCGGTCGGCGAGGAGGCCGTCGACCACCGCCCAGTCGGCCGGGTTGAGGCCGCACGCCCGCACGGCGATCCGGATCCGGCCGGGTCCCGGCTCCGGTTCCGGGACGTCGCGGAGCACGATCTCGTCCGGGGAGCCGAACCGGTCGAACTGAAGAGCCCTCATGACGATCCCCCGAGTGGTGACAGCACCTGTTGCCATCAAACCTGGCAGACGACGACAGCCCCTGCTGCCATGACCTCGTGGGCATGCCGAGATGGGAGTCCGACGCGCGGGGCCGGCTCGAACGCGCGGCGCTGGAGCTGTTCGAGGCGCAGGGGTTCGAGCCCACCGCGGTCGCGCAGATCGCGCGTGCCGCCGGCCTGACCGAGCGCTCCTTCTACCGCTGCTTCCCCGACGAGCGGGAAGTCCTCTTCGCCGGCGGCGAGCTCGAAGCCCACCTCGTCGCCCGGACCGAGGCGGCCGACCCGGGAGCTCGAACGCCGCGGCGTCGACCCCGGCGAGGCGCGCTTCGCCGTCGACGTGGCGATCGCGATCTCCCGGCGCGCCACGTCCCGCTGGCCGGCCGACCCGGGCCGACTTTCCCCGGGCTCGTCGCCCGGGCCGCCGCCGAGCTGCGCGAGGTGGTCGCGCCGCCGGCCCCGGCGGTCCGCTGACCCCGGCGCGGGAGCCCGGTCGGGCCGCCGACCGTCAGGGCCAGGCCAGCACGGACTCGACCTCCAGGTCGAGCTGGGACACCGGGATGTGGCCGAACTGCTCGACCACGACCCGCCCGTCGCGCCGCCGCCACGTGCCGTGCACGCGCCCGTCCACCACCACGTGCGGTCCGGGCACGCCGCCCGCGGTCCGCAGCAGCGGCGCGTGCGCGGGGTCGAGCAGCAGGTCCCGGTCGCGGTAGCCGAGCAGGAAGGTGTCGAACGGGCCGAGCAGCCGCACGACCCCGTCGAGCCCGGGCACGTCCGGCACCCGGTCGGGGAAGTCCTCGGCGCGCACCCGGTCGGCGGGCAGGCCGCTCCAGGCCGTGAAGTCCTCGGCCGTGGCGGGGCCGTAGGCGCGCAGGTAGCGGCGGACGAGGTCGGGCACGTCGTACGGGGCGTCGTCGGTGCGGGGGAGCAGGCGGTAGGTCGCCTCGCCGGCGCAGAGCACGCCGCGGTTGGCGGCGTAGGCGAGCAGGTGGGCGGGCGCGGGGCCGGCGGGGTCGAGCGGCAGGCCGACCTCGGTGAGCCGGGCGACGACCGCGCCCCTGGTCAGGGGTTCGGTGAGCACCTCCCGCAGCGCCGCCAGCGCCCGCTCGCACACCTCGTCGGTCAGGCCCAGCTCCAGCCGGCGGCACCGGCCGCGGGCGATGTTGACCGGGCCGAGCAGCGCCACCAGCGGGCCGGCGTCCTCGCGGCGCACCAGGTGCACGGCGCCGCGCATGGCGCAGGTGCGCACCACCTCGCCCCGCTCCAGCGCGGCGCGCAGGTCGGCGGGTGACAGGCCGGTGGTGCGGGCGCGGACCGCCAGCCCGGCGGCGACCGGGTCCTGCGCCTGCACGGCGAGCACGTCGCGCAGCAGTTCGACGAGGCTGCGGGCGGGTTCGGTCAGGCGCTGCGCCCGCATGCGCAGCGCCCTCACCCGGCCGGCGGTCACCTCGCCGGGGTGGCCCTCCATGTCGTTCCTCTCCGTTCCGGTGGGTGACACGCGCACCGGAAGGAAAGACCTTGCAAGGACTTTCAGCAAGACTTGACAGTTACGTCCGGGGCGCCAGGTCGGGGGAGAGCAGGCAGCGGGCGGCCTGCTCGGCGCCCGCGGACAGCGCCGCGCCGATGTCGGCGCCGCCCACGTGGGCCACCAGGAAGCCCGAGAAGAAGGCGTCGCCCGCGCCGTTGGCGTCCACGACCCGCTCGACGGGCGCGGCCGGCGCGGTGCGCACCTGCCCGTCCTCCACGGCCACCGCGCCCTCGGCGCCGAGGGTGGCCACGGCGGGCTTGCCGAGGGAGTCCAGGAACCCCAGCAGCGCGTCGTGGTGGGCGAACCCGTCGTCGTTGAGGAACACGCGGTCGGCGGCGTCGAGGAAGTCGCGGTGGAACCCGGAGACGCCGTCGTAGTCGTGCAGGTCGCACCACACGGGCACGCCGGCCTCCCGGGCCCGCGCCAGCAGCGGCCGGGCGTGCTCGGCCAGGTCGATCACCGCGACGTCGGCCTCCGCCAGCGCGGCGAGCGCGCGCTCGTCGTGCCGGGGTTGCCGCAGCACGGGCAGCTCCAGGTAGATCGACACGCGGCCGCCGTGCGGGTCCATGAGGTTGAGGTGCTGCTCGGTGGCGCCCTCGACGGTCTCCGCGATCACCTCCACCCCGGCGTCGGCCAGCACGGCGAGCACCTCCCGGGCGGGCTCGTCGTCGCCGACCACCGTGCGCAGGATGACCTCGGCGTCGAGCGAGGCCAGGTTCAGCGCCTTGCCCGCCGACGTGCCGCCGACGGTGCTCCGGTGGCCGGTGGCGAAGGTCGTGTGGGGCCGCGCCTCGGGCAACCGGTCGAGCAGCACCAACCGGTTCCACGACACGGGCCCCGCCACGAACACCTTCGGTTTGCGCATGACGCCCAGTGTGGCGGGCGGGGATCACCCCCTACCGGAACGACACGACCAGGGACGTCAGCCGGTGGGTCAGGGGCGGCGCCGGCGCCCGCTCGGCGGATTCCAGGCGCAGGTCCGGGCAGCGCTCCAGCAGGACGCGGAAGCACTCGTCGGCCTCGGCCCGCGCCAGCGCCGCGCCCAGGCAGTAGAACGCGCCCAGGCCGAAGGCGGTGTGCCGGTTGGGCTTGCGGGTGATGTCGAAGCGGTCGGGGTCGGGGAAGACCTCCGGGTCGCGGTTGCCCGCCATCATGGCCAGGTAGAACCGCTTGCCCGCGGGCAGCTCCAGGCCGCCGAGGGTGAACGGTTCGGTGCTCTGCCGCACGATCAGGCTCGCCGGGCCGTCGCAGCGCAGCATCTCCTCGACCGCGCCGGGCGTCAGCGACGGGTCGTCCTTGAGCAGCGCGAGCTGGTCGGGGTGGTCGAGCAGCAGCACCAGGCCGTTGGCGATCAGGCCCGCGGTGGTCTCGTGGCCCGCGAACAGCAGCAGCACGCAGTTGGCGACGATCTCGTCCTCGGTGACCACGCCCTCGGCCTCGGCCGCGATGAACATGCTGATCAGGTCGTCGCGCGGGTCGCCGCGGCGTTCGCGGACCAGTTCGCGCACGTAGTCCTGCATCTCCAGCACGCTGCGCTGCGAGCGCCGCAGCCGGTCGACGTCGGCGAGCTGGAAGATCGCCACGATGTCCCGCGACCAGGCCTGGAGCCGCTCGCGGTCGCCGGTGGGCATGCCGAGCATCTCGGCGATCACGTTGGCGGGCAACGGGTAGGCCAGGTCGGTGATCACGTCCATTCGGCCGCGGTCGGCCGCGGCGTCGAGCAGCTCGTTGGTCAGCTCCCGCACGCGCGGGCGCAGGCCGTTGACGGTGGCGGGGGTGAAGTAGCGCTTGAGCAGCTGCTGGAACCGCACGTGGTCGGTCTCGTTCGTGTGGCCCATCCACAGCTCGACGGACAGGCGCAGCGGGGTCAGCTCCTCCTGCTCCTCGGGGCTGAACGCGTCGAGCATCTGCGTCATGTTCGCGGGGACCAGGCGGCGGTCCTTCAGCGCCGCGACGATGTCGGCGTGCCGGGTTAACAGGTAGGCGTCGAGCCGGGGGATCGCGCTGATCGGGGACTCGGCGCGGATCCGGTGCAGCAGCGAGGTGGGGTCGGCCATCGCCTCGGGGGAGAACAGGTCGTGGGCCGGCAGCGCCAGGGCGGGATCGGTCATGGGCGCCAGTCTGTCCAGTCCACGCGGCGTGGCACCAGGCGCGCCAGCGCAATGGCGTAACCGAGACTCTTTCGTGTACTTCGCTCTGTAACTTTAGTGTTGACTTAAACTCGCCTTATCTGGTGACAGGACACCTCTTCCAGGTGGTCAGGAATACTCCACAGAGTGGCGAAGACGAAGGTGGGCCTGATCGGCGTGGGCACGATCGCGGCGACGCACCTGGAGGTGCTGGCGGAGCGGTCGGACGTGGACCTGGAGTTCACCGCGGACCCGGTGGCCGGGCCGCCGGTGTTCCGGGGCGCGACCCCGCCGCACCACGCCGACCCGGCGGAGGCGTTGGCCGCGCACCGGCCGGACCTGGTGGTGGTCGCGACGCCGGCGGACTCGCACGTGGAGCTGGCGGCGCTGGTGCTGGGGTCGTCGGGGGCGCGGGTGCTGGTGGAGAAGCCGTTGGCGCTGGACGTGGCGTCGTTGGCGCGGCTGGCGGAGTCGGGTCCGGGTCGGGTGTTCACCGCGCACCACTTCGCGTTCTCGCCGGAGGTGGAGTGGGCGGCGGCGCTGGTGGCGGCGCACCCGGAGTGGGGTCCGGTGACGGGGGCGACGTCGTTGTTCTGCGACCCGTACGTGGGCCGGGGGCGGGGCGCGTTCGCGTCGTACGTGTCGCCGTGGACGGATTCGGGGATCAACCAGCTGACGGTGTTGGCGCGGTTGGTGGAGCCGGCGGCGGTGGTGTCGTTGCGGGACGGGGCGGACAGCGCGTGGGCGGTGGTGGGGTTCCGGTCGCGTGGCGCGGAGGGCGTGGCGCGGTTGCGGGTGGACTGGCGGACGGGGGCGAGCAGCAAGTCGAGCGTGGTGGTGTGCGGCGAGGTGGAGGTGTGGTTGGACCACACGGCGATGACGGGGTTCGCGTGCCGGGGTGGCGAGTTGGTGGCGTCGTGGGGGAGTGACGGTCGGACGCCGCGGAAGGTCGCGCACTACCGGCCGTTGTACGCGAGCCTGTTGTCGGGTCGGCCGGACCCGGTGCTGGGGTTCGAGGTGGCGGCGGGGTTGACGGCGTTGCACGCGGGCGGCGGTGCGCGGGGTGGCGCCGGCGGGTGAGGTGGGTGGGTGGTCAGTCGCGGTGTTGGGTCCACCAGTGGCGGCCGGTGTCGCCGAGGGTGGAGATGGGGTCGTAGTAGGGGTGGCGGCGGTCGAGGGCCTGGTCGTCGTCGAGTTCGATGCCGGTGCGGTAGTTCTTGGTCCAGTAGGAGATGCCGCGTTCGCGGTCGTAGTCGTGGAGCTGGTGGACCCAGCGCTTGCCGACGTAGGGGACGTCGCAGACGATGCGCGGGGTGGCGTAGCCGGGCAGGTAGCCCATGATGGCGTGCTGGAGCGCCTGGGCTTCCCAGACGGCGAGTCGCCAGTGCTCGGCGTTGGGGATCATGTCGCACATGTAGAAGTAGTAGGGCAGCACGTTGGCTTCGCCCTGGAGGGCGAAGCAGAGGTCGAGCAGGTCGTCGGGGGTGGCGTTGACGCCCCGCATGAGCACGCCCTGGTTGCGCACGTCGCGGACGCCGACTTCGAGGGCGGTGCGGGCGGCTTCGGCGACCAGGGGTGTGACCGACTGGACGTGGTTGACGTGGGTGTGGATGGCGAGGTTGACGCCTCGGCGGGCGGCGGTGCGGGCGACGCGTTCGAGTCCTTCGACGACCTTGGGCTGGAGCCAGTGCTGGGGTAGTCCGGCGAGGGCCTTGGTGGCCAGGCGGACGTCGCGGACGGTGTCGATGTCGAGCAGCCGCATGAGGAAGTGCTCCAGTTGCGGCCAGGGGACGTTGGCGACGTCGCCGCCGGAGACGACGACGTCGCGGACGCCGGGGGTGCGCTTGAGGTAGTCGATCATCCGGTCCTGGCGGTCGACGGGTTTGAGCGCGAGCTTGTGCTTGGCGACCTGGGGGGTGGAGTTGCCGACGAGGTCCATGCGGGTGCAGTGGCCGCAGTACTGGGGGCAGGTGGAGACCAGTTCGGCGAGGACCTTGGTGGGGTAGCGGTGGGTGAGGCCTTCGACGACCCACATCTCGGCTTCGTGGAGGGAGTCGCGGGTGGAGTGGGGGTGGCTGGGCCAGTCGGGGTCGCGGTCGGAGGCGACGGGGAGCATGTAGCGCCGGACGGGGTCGGCGAGGAAGGCGGTGGTGAAGCCGTCGGGGTCGAGCGGGGCGTCGGGTGCGGTGGTGTTGAGCATCTGGGGCGGGAGCAGCATCGACATGGTGGCCGAGTGGTGCTGGTCGGCGGTGAGGTCGTCGTAGAAGCGGTCGGTGAGCAGGTCGCCGGTGACGTCCCGGAGCTGCCGGGGGTTCTTGACGCAGTGGGCGCGTTGCCACTGGGCGTCGCGCCACTGGGCGTCGGTGACGTGGCGCCAGCCGGGGAAGCGGCGCCAGTCGGGTTCGACGAGTTCGCGGCGCGTGTAGGTGTAGGGCTGGGGTGTGGCCGTGACGGGGGCAACCTCGTGCAGCGCAGTCATCCGTACTCCCTACAGCGTGAGTGGCGTGAAGATATGCTGCCAGAAGGCCGGTTCGGCGTAAATATTTCGGCGGGGAGCGTTTTGGGGTGGTCGTGCGTTGAGTGGGGTATGCGCGTGTTCGCGGTACTGGTGATCGGTCTGGTCGTCGAGGTCACCGCCCTGGTGGCGGCCTTCGGGGCCTGGGGCCCGTTGACGACCTTCGGGCTGCTGCTGCTGGGTGGTGTGGCCGGCTCGGTGCTGCTGCGGCGGGAGGGGACGCGGGCGCTCGGGGCGTTCTCCGAGGCGCTGCGCACCCGGCGGGCGCCGCACCGGGAGGTGGCCGACGGCGTGCTGATCGCCGCGGCGGCGTTCCTGATCATCGTGCCGGGTTTCGTCAGCGACATCGCGGGCCTGTTCCTGCTGTTCCCGCCCGTGCGGCGGTTGATCGGCGGGCGGATGGCGCGGCGGGCTGAGCAGCGGGAGCGGGCGATGGTGCTCAACCTGCGCCACGGGCGCGACCCGATGGCCGGCGGCGCGGTGGTCGACGGGGCGGTGGTCGACGGCGCCGTGGTGCGGGGCGACGTGGTGGACGTGCGGTCGGAGCCTCCGGGGCGGCCCGAGCTGCGCTGACGCCCGCCGCGGTCGGAGGGGTGTCGCCGAAGCGGACGTTGGGTACGTGAAGCGGCATGACGGTCATCGGTGTGCACGCTTCGCACGAACAGGTCCACCCCAGCGCGCTCCTGGCCACCGTCCAGCGGGCCGAGGAGGTCGGCTTCGACGCGGCCATGTGCTCGGACCACTTCTCGCCGTGGAGCGCCCGGCAGGGGCAGTCCGCGTTCGCCTGGTCGTGGCTAGGCGCCGCGCTCCAGTCGACGGGCCTGCCCTTCGGGGTGGTCAACGCGCCGGGTCAGCGCTACCACCCGGCGATCATCGCGCAGGCCATCGGCACGCTCGGCGCGATGTACCCGGGCCGGTTCTGGACGGCGCTGGGCAGCGGCGAGGCCAGCAACGAGCACATCACCGGCGAGGTGTGGCCGGACAAGGCCACCCGCAACGCCCGGCTGCGCGAGTGCGTCGAGGTGATCCGGGCGCTGCTGCGGGGCGAGGAGGTCACCCACCGGGGGCTGGTGACCGTCGACCGGGCCAGGGTGTGGACCCGGCCGGAGGAACCGCCGCCGTTGATCGGCGCGGCGGTGAGCGAGGCGACCGCCCGCTGGTGCGCGGAGTGGGCGGACGGGCTGGTCACCGTCAACGCGCCCGTCGAGCAGCTGGAGCGGATGCGTGACGCCTACCGCGAGGCGGGAGGCCGGGGCAAGCTGCACCTCCAGGTGCACCTGAGCTGGGCCGGGTCCGAGCAGGAGGCGGCCGCGCTGGCGCACGAGCAGTGGCGCAGCAACGTGTTCGCCCCGCCGGTGTGCTGGGACCTCGACCTGGCCGAGACCTTCGACGTCGTCTCCGAGCACGTCACCGTCGAGCAGGTGGCGAGCGTGGTCAACATCTCCGCCGACCTCGGCCGGCACGCCAAGACCCTGCGCGAGTACGCCGACCTGGGCTTCGACGAGATCTACCTGCACCACGTGGGCGTGGAGCAGGAGCGGTTCCTGGACGCCTTCGGCGAGCACGTGCTGCCGGAGGTGCGGGCGTGAAGCTGACCCGCACCGCGGACCTGTGGTGGAAGAACGCCGTCGTCTACTGCCTGGACGTGGAGACCTTCCACGACTCCGACGGCGACGGCTACGGCGACTTCCGGGGCCTGATCCAGAAGATCGACCACCTGCACCGGCTGGGCGTGACCTGCCTGTGGCTGATGCCGTTCTTCCCCACGCCCGACCGCGACGACGGCTACGACATCACCGACTTCTACAACGTCGACCCGCGGCTGGGCACGCTGGGCGACTTCGTGGAACTCGTGCGCACCGCCCGCGACCGGGGCATGAGGGTGATCGCCGACCTGGTGGTCAACCACACCTCGAACCAGCACCCCTGGTTCCAGCAGGCCCGCGACCCCGAATCGCCGCGGCACGACTGGTACGTGTGGGCCGACGAGAAGCCGGCCAACGCGGACGAGGGCGTCGTCTTCCCCGACAAGGAGAAGTCGCTGTGGACCTACGACCGCAAGGCGCGCAAGTACTACCTGCACAAGTTCTACCGGCACCAGCCGGACCTGAACGTGGCCAACCCGGCGGTGCGCGACGAGATCGCCCGCGTCATGGGCTTCTGGATGGAGCTGGGCCTGTCCGGGTTCCGCGTGGACGCGGTGCCGTTCCTGCTGGAGGCGCCGGTCGAGGCGCTGCCCGACCCGCACGACTACCTCGGTGACCTGCGGGCGTTCCTGTCGCGGCGCAACGGCGAGGCGGTGCTGCTGGGCGAGGTTAACCTGCCCTACACCGAGACCATGAAGTTCTTCGGCCGCAACGACGGCGTGGGCGACGAGCTGCACATGTGCTTCGACTTCATCGGCATGCAGCAGATGTTCCTGTCGCTGGCGCGCCAGGAGGCCAGCCCGCTGGCGCACGCGCTCAAGGAACGGCCGCAGCCGCCGCGCGACTGCCACTGGGCCACGTTCGTGCGCAACCACGACGAGCTGACCCTGGACAAGCTCACCGAACCCGAGCGCCAGGAGGTGTTCGCCGCCTTCGGCCCCGACGAGGACATGCAGCTCTACGGGCGCGGGCTGCGCCGCCGCCTGCCGTCGATGCTGGGCGGCGACCTCGGTCGGATCAAGATGGTCTACAGCCTGCTGTTCTCCCTGCCGGGCACCCCTGTGCTGTTCTACGGCGAGGAGGTCGGCATGACCGAGGACCTGTCGCTGGAGGGCCGGGAGGCCGTGCGCGCCCCCATGTGGTGGGACGCCGAGGCCGAGCAGCGCCGCGACGAGGACTCGCTGCTGTCCTGGGTGCGGCTGCTGGTCGAGCGCTACCGGGAGTGCCCGGAGCTGGCGTGGGGCGCCTTCCAGGTGCTCGACACCGCCGAGCCGGGCGTGCTGGCCCACCGCTGCGACATCGACGGCGGCACCGTGGTGGCGGTGCACAACCTGGCCGACCGCGACGCGACCGTGGAGGTCGACAGGCTCGACGGCGACCTGACCGACCTGCTGGTGGACGGCACGGTGCCGGTGAAGGACGGGGTGGCCCGCGTCGAGCTGGGCCCCTACGGCTGCCGCTGGTTCCGCCAGGTCTGACCGCGGGTGTCCCGCGTCCCTCAGCCTCCGGGGGCGCGGGACACCCGTGTCCCGGTCGGGTCGGCGGCGCCTCACGCGCCGGCGCGGTCCGCGGTCTCAGCAGCCGCCGCAGTTGTAGTAGGTGACGTCCCAGTGGTTGCCCTCCAGGTAGTAGATGTTCCCGGAGCCCGACCGCCACTTGCTGCCGCCGATGGAGGTGAAGGTGTTCTTGACGTAGGAGTCCAGGCAGCTGGAGAGCCGGTAGTCGAGCTTGTAGCCGTTCCAGTGGCTGTAGGTGCCGCTGGCGTGGCCGGTCTCGGTGCCGCCGGTGATGGTCAGCGCGCAGCCGGTGGCGCGCTTGAGGGTCTCCGCGCCCTGGATGGTCGGCAGGTTGACCTGCTCGAACGAGGTGCAGGTCGAGTTGTAGCGGTCGCTGCACCCGCCGCTGGAGGTCCACGAGATGCCGGCGGCGCGCAGGCGGGAGGTGGCCTGGGCGTGGGTCAGCTTGGTCACCAGGGCGGTGACCGGGGTGTCGGCGGCGGGCTGGAACACCGGGTCCTGGCCGGCGGGGGCGGCCGAGGCGGTGGTGGCGCCGGCGACGGCGAGCAGAGCGGCGGCCGCGGCGACGAGCGCGGCGCGGAACCTGCTGGTGCGCATGGGTGTCCTTTCGGCGGGCAGCCCTCGTGGACCCGGGGGCGCCGGGTCGAGAGCAGGGTGGGCTACGGGACACCCGCGGCCGTCGGAGTGCGAGGGCGGCGGTCGCGGGAGGGGACGTCCCGCGCGACACGTTACGAGCCGGCGGCTTTCGGCACAGCGGCCAAGTGGGAGATTTTCCGTCTGTTCGTCATGTGGTAACGGGATTGGCGGGGGCCGGTGGTGGCGGGCGCATCAGGGCGTCGTACTCGACGAACAGGTCGGCGGCAGTGCCCACCGAGACGGCGCACAGGCCGGGCAGCGCGTCCAGCCAGTGACCGGTCCGCAGCGCCGAGACCAGCAGGGGCACGGCGCCCTCCCGATCACCGGCCCGGACCAACGCCTCCGCTGCCGTCCCCAGCGCCCGCGCCCGCCGGTGCACTCCGGTGATCGAGCCGACCTCCGCGGCCACCCGGCCCAACACCCGCGCCGCCTCGTCGCGGCGGCCGCGATCGGCCAGCGCCCTGGCCACCGCCGTCAGCGCGTCGACCCGGTCGTGGACCTCGGTGGCGGTCCCGGCGACGGCCTCGGCCGAACGCAGGGCCCGAAGCGCCTCGTCGTGGGACCTCGTCCCGGCCACGGCCAACCACGCCCGGGTGAGCAGGTTGGCGTCCTCGATCGTCCCGATCACCTTGGTGACCTGGTCGTGCAGCCCGGCTCCGGTCAAGGCCGTCACCACCGCCGCCCACGTCCGGTCCCGCACCGCGGGATCGGTGACGGACCCGGCCACCTCCACCGCTCGGCCGGGGCGACCGGCGGCGGCGAACGTCTCCACCACCGTGGCCGCCACGTGGTCCCGTCGACGGAACCGGGGGACGCTCTGTTGTCGATCGGCTTCGGCGGCGTGGTCGAGCGCCGATTCCACCCCGTCCAGCGCCCGAGCCACCCGACCTGGAAACCCCGCCCGGACCGCGGCCCGCACGACGACCACCCACGCCTGGGCTCGTCGGCCCGGGTCGGTGACGGTCCGGGCGGTCGAGGCGGCCCGGTCGTGCAGGTCCACTCCGACCAGCGCCCGCACCGCGGCCTCCGCCGCCCGGTCGTACGAGGAGAAATCGGTGATGTCCCCGGCGAGGGCCGCCGCCCGGTCGGCCACCGTGACCGCCTGGTCGCGCCGACCGGCCCGGACCAGCGCCCCTGCCACCACCGCGAGCGCCTCGACCCGTTGGACGGGCGCACCGATGCCCTCGGCGGTGACCGACGCCCCGGTGAGCAGAGCGGTGGCCCGGTCGTGCCGCCCGGCTCCCACCAGCGCGTCGGTCACCGCCGCCAGCGCCGGGCCGTACCGGTGCACCTCGCCATCCGCCTGCCCGGAGGCCACCGCCTCCCCGAGCACCGCCGTGGCTTGGTCGGGCAGCCCGGCGTCGGTCAACGCTTCGGCCACTGCCGCCAACGCCCGGCTTCGCGCGTGCGGCTCGGTGATGGAGCGGGCCGTGGACACCGCCCGGTCGAGCAATCCGCTCCCGGCCGCGGCGGCAGCCAGCTCCGCTGTCACCTCGTTCCGCAGGTGGTGCTCCGGGATGTGGTGGGTCGAAGCCAGGGCGCGGTCGTGGCACTCCGGGTCGATGCGCCCGCCGGACATCGCTTTCACCGCGTCGTGCCACTCCATCCGGTCGACGGCGGATCTGAACGGTTCGACCGCCAGGTCGTGCCTCCCGATGGCGACCAGTGCCCCGATCAACGCGGCCCAGGGCTTGCGGAGGACTCCTGCCGCGGCACCGTCGGCCACCTCGAAAGCCCGGTCGTGACGGCCCGCGGCGACCAGTCCCGCGATCGCCGACTCCTCCAACTGCGCGCGCACGTGGGGGTCGGTGATGTGGCCGAGCAGCTCGACCGCCCGGTCGAACACCTCGACCGCCTCGTCCCGGTGTCCGGCCCGGACCAGGGCCGCTCCCACCGCCGCCAGCGCGCGGGCCTGCAGGTAGTGCGAACTCAGGGACAGAGCCAGTGCGATGGCGTGGCGAGGCCGCCCGCACCGCACCCAGAGGGAGGGGATCTCAGGGGGGATGGAGGTGTTGCGGCCGGTGAGGTGGTCGCAGTGCAGAGGTCGGGCGGGGTCCGGGCGAGGTGCCTGTCGAAGGTGGCGGTGATCTGGGCCAGGGCCGCGGTGTCGCCGCCGGTGAGGGCCAGCAGGCGGTCGTGGCGGGCCGCGTCGGTGCACAGGGCGGTGGCGCGCGCGAGGGCGGCGTCCGACGGCGTGCCGTCGAACCTGCCACTCGGTGAAGTCGGCCGGTTCGACCAGCGCAGCCAGGTCGGCGGCGGTGAGGCCATCGCCCGCGGCGGTGAGCAGGCCCAGCAGGTCCCGCTCGACGGCTGTGCCCTCCACCAGCCCCTGGAGCTCGTTCTCCATCTCCTCGCGCACGAGGTCCGCGTCGGCGAACACCTCCAGCACCCGGACCGCGGCCGGGTCGCGCCGACAGCATCGCGCAGACACCGCCGGACGTGACCACCGGGTGATCACCGGAGTGCGGGGTCAGGTCAGCCGATAACCGTGGGCGGGGCGGTTGGCCATGCCGTAGCGGGGCTGCACCTCGGCCTTCCCGACGCTGACCAGGTGCTCCAGGTACCGCCGGGCGCTGACGCGCGACAACCCGGCCCGGTCGCCGACCTCCTGCGCGGACAGGTCGTCGGAGGTGGTCCGCAGCGTGTCCAGCACCAGTCGCAGCGTCACCGCCGACAGGCCCTTGGGCAGCGCGGCGCGCGGCCGGTGTTGCAGCAGCTGGTCCACCTCGTCCTGGTCCAGCCACGGCCCCAGCCGCCTCACCTCGGCGCGGCGCGCCAGGTACTCCCGCATCCGGTCCAGGAACGCGGTCCGGGTGAACGGCTTGACCAGGTAGTGGTCGACCCCGCGGGACATGGCCAGCTTCACGGTCTCCCGCTCGCGCGCCGCGGTCACCGCGATCACGTCCACCTGCGGCCCGGACCGCGACCTCAGCCGCGCCAGCACCTCCAGCCCGGAGATGTCGGGCAGGTGGATGTCCAGCAGCACCAGGTCGGGCCGCAGCGCCTCCACCGCGCGCAGCGCCTCCGCGCCGCCGTGCGCCTCGCCGACCACGGTGAACTCCGGCAGCGAGGCCAGGAACCCGCGGTGCACGGCGGCGACCGCGAAGTCGTCGTCCACCACCAGCGTGCGCACGCTCATCGGACCGCCTCCGGCAGCCACACGTCGAACGACGCGCCGCCCAGCTCCGAGTCCGACACCTCGACCCGGCCGCTGCGCCGGGTCACCACCCTCGACACCAACGCCAGTCCGATCCCTCGACCGTGGGCGCCGCGCGGCGCCTTCGAACTCACACCCAGGGTGAAGATCCGCCCGCGTTCGGACCGCTCCACCCCCGGGCCGTCGTCGTCGACCACGACCCGCACCCCGCCCTCGCCCGACCGCACCAGCACCCGCACGGTCCCGCCCGCGCGCACCGCGTCCACGGCGTTGTCCACCAGGTTGCCCAACACGGTCAGCGCGTCGTCGCCGGTGCGGGTGACCACCTCCGAGGCCGGGTCCAGCCGCAGCGCCACGCCGCGCTCGTGCGCGGTGGACGACTTGGCCAGCAGCAGCGCCGCCAGCGCCGGGTCGGCCATCGCGCCGCCGAGGATCCCCGAGGTCACCGACCCCGTCCCGCCGACCCGCTCGATGTAGGCCACGGCGTCCTCCTTGCGGTCCAGCTCGACCAGGCCGCCGATGACGTGGAGGTGGTTGGTGAACTCGTGCGCCTGCGCCCGCAGCACCTCGGTGACGGTCCGCTGCCCGTCGAGCTCCCGCAGCGCGTCGTGCAGCTCGGTGCGGTCGCGCAGGGTCAGCACCACGCCCACCGGGCGGCCCTGGGTGCGGGCGGTCATCCGGTTGGCCACCAGCACGCGCTCGCCGGCCAGCACCGGCCGGTCGACCACGTCGTCGCCGCCGAGCACCAGGTCCAGCAGGCCGCCGTGCTCCAGCACCTGCGCGGCGGGCCGCCCGGTCGGGTCCTCGGTCAGCCCCAGCAGCCGCACCGCCTCGTCGTTGACCAGCGCCAGCCGCTCCCGCTCGTCCACGGCGACCACGCCCTCGCGGATGCCGTGCAGCATCGCGTCGCGGGTCTCCAGCAGCTGGGCGATCTCCGCGGGCTCCAGCCGGAACGTGCGCTTGCGCACCATGCGGGTCACCAGCGCCGCCCCCAGCACGCCCACCAGCGCCGCGGCGGCCAGCCACCCGGTCAGCTCGGGCAGGTCCTCGGCCAGGTCGGCGGCCAGCTCGCTCTCCAGGATGCCCACCGACGCGATGCCCAGCACCTGCCCGGAGTCCGAGCGCACCGGCACCTTCGCCCGCAGCGAGGTGCCCAGCGTGCCGGTCTCGGTGCCGACGAACACCTGCCCGGACAGCGCGGTGCTGGGGTCGGTGGAGACCCGCTCGCCGATGCGCCGCCGGTCGGGGTGGGCGTAGCGGACGCCGTTGTGGTCGGTGACCACCACGTAGGTCACGCCGGAGGCCTTGCGCAGCAGCTCGGCCAGCGGCTGGATGGTCGCGCTGGGGTCGGGCGAGTCGAACGCCTCCACCACCGAGGGCAGCCGCGCCACGCTCTCGGCCACCGACAGCATCCGGTCCTTGTAGGCCTCGCGGATGCGGTCGCTCTGGAGCTTGGCCGCCATCAGGCCCGCCGCGCACACCGTGGCCAGCACGATGACCACCTGCAACGCGAGCAGGGTGACACCCAGGGGGACCGAACGGCGGCGCATGAGGCGACATTCTGACCCATGGCCTGTGAGCCGGGCCACGACCTAAACGACCAATACGGCCCTTACGACCATTGCCCCTGTTCACCCGTTCGTGGCTCTTAGCGTTCGCGGCCACCGACGGCGACGGCGCCGGTCGGGAGACGGCCGGGCGGCGCCCGGGGTGGAACACGGAGGACCTGATGGCAGGACGACGCACCCGACTCCTCGCGACCGCGGTCGCCGCGGGCCTGGCGCTCGCGGGCTGCGGTGGCGGCGGCACGGCGAGCGGCGACATCGACCGGCTGGAGATCATGGCCCCGGCCGACCCGGGCGGCGGCTGGGACCAGACCGCCCGGTCGATGCAGGCGGCGATCACCGGCTCCGAGCTGGTCGACTCCGTGCAGGTCAGCAACGTCGGCGGCGCGGGCGGCACGGTGGGCCTCCAGAAGCTGGCCAACGAGCGCTCCGAGTCCTACCTGATGATCACCGGCCTGGTCATGGTCGGCGCGGTGGAGACCGCCGGCGTGGACAAGCGCCTGGAGGACACCACCCCCATCGCCCGGTTGACCGCCGAGGACGAGGTCGTGGTGGTCCCGGCCGACTCGCCGCACCGGACCATCGAGGACCTGCTGGCCGCCGTCGACGAGAAGGGCCAGGGCGTGTCGATCACCGGCGGCTCGGCCGGCGGCACCGACCACATCCTGGCCGCCATGCTGCTCAAGGCCAAGGGCATCGACCCGGCCAAGCTCAACTACATCGCCTACTCCGGCGGCGGCGAGTCGCTGGCGGCTCTGCTGGGCGGCCAGGTCGACGCGGGCATCTCCGGTGTCGGCGAGTACCTGGAGCAGATCAAGGCGGGCAAGCTGCGCGCCCTGGGCACCTCCGGCCCCAAGGAGCACCCCGAGGTCAAGGCGCCGACCTTCAAGACCCTCGGCACGGGCGTCGAGCTGATCAACTGGCGCGGCGTGGTCGCGCCCGGCTCCATCTCGGTGGAGGCCAAGGAGCGGCTGGTCAAGCTGGTCACCGACATGCACGCCGGCCCGCAGTGGCAGGACGAGCTCAAGAAGCGCGGCTGGACCGACACCTTCCAGACCGGCCACGACTTCAACACCTTCCTGACCACCGAGATCGGCCGCATCAAGCCGATCCTGGAGGAAATCGGCCTGGTCAAGTGACCGCCCCCGGTTCCGCGCCCGACGTCGGGCCGGTCGCCGGCCCGCCGCGGGCGCGCACGGCCGCCAAGGTCGAGGAGGGCGCGTTCGCCGCGCTGGTCGTGGCGCTGGGGGTGTTCACCCTGCTGGAGACCCCCGCGATCCCCGCGGCCGGTCAGGCCGGGACGGTGGGGCCGCGCGCCTTCCCGTACGCGGTCGGCGCGCTGCTGCTGGCCACCGGGCTGGCGACGCTGGTGGCCGTGCTGCGCGGCAGGCTCGGCCCGGCCGAGGACGCCGAGGACGTCGACCCGTCGGCCCGCACCGACTGGCTCACCGTGGCCAAGCTGGTCGCGGTGCTGGTGGCGCACCTGGTGCTGATCGAGCCGGTCGGCTGGCCGGTCGCGGGCGCGGTGCTGTTCCTGGGCGCGGCCTGGACGCTGGGCGCGGTGTGGTGGAAGGCGCTGCCGGTCGCGGTGGTGCTGGCGCTGGTGGCGCAGGTCGTGTTCGCCTCCGGGTTGGGCCTGTCGCTGCCCGCCGGGATCTTCGAGGGGGTGCCGTTGCTCGATGGGTGACTGGGCCGCCCTGCTGGAGGGCTTCGCGACCGCCGCGCAGCCCGAGTACCTGCTCTACGCCCTGTTGGGCGTCACCCTCGGCACGGCCGTCGGTGTGCTGCCGGGCATCGGACCGGCCATGACCGTGGCGCTGCTGCTGCCGCTGACCTACTCCCTGGAGCCCGCGGCCGCGCTGATCATCTTCGCGGGCATCTACTACGGGGGCATGTACGGCGGGTCGACCACCTCGATCCTGCTCAACACCCCCGGCGAGTCGTCCTCGATCGTCACCGCGCTGGAGGGCAACCGGATGGCGCGGGCCGGGCGCGGCGCGGCGGCGCTGGCCACCGCGGCCATCGGGTCGTTCGTGGCGGGCACCATCGCCACGCTGCTGCTCACCGCCCTGGCCCCGACCATCGCCGAGTACGCGGTGAAGCTGGGCCCGGCGGACTACGTGGCGCTGATGGTGGTGGCGTTCACCACGGTCGCCGCGCTGCTGGGGGCCTCCCCGGTGCGGGGCCTGGCGTCGCTGTCGGCCGGCCTGTTCCTGGGCCTGGTCGGCACCGACACGCTCACCGGGCAGCAGCGGTTCACCCTCGGGGTGTCCACGCTGTCGGACGGCATCGACGTGGTGGTGGTCGCGGTCGGCGTGTTCGCCGTCGGCGAGGCGCTGTACGTGGCGGCCCGGCTGCGGCACGGCCCGATCGAGGTGGTGCCGGTCGACGGCAAGTGGATGGACCGGGAGTTCTGGCGGCGCTCGTGGAAGCCGTGGCTGCGCGGCACCGCCATCGGCTTCCCGATCGGCACGGTGCCCGCGGGTGGCGCGGACGTGTCGACGTTCCTGTCCTACGCGGCGGAGAAGAAGCTGTCGAAGCGGCCCGAGGAGTTCGGGCGCGGCGCCATCGAGGGCGTGGCCGGTCCGGAGGCCGCGAACAACGCCGCGGCCGCCGGGGTGCTGGTGCCGCTGCTGACCCTGGGCCTGCCGACCACCGCGACCGCGGCGGTCATCGTGGCCGCGTTCCAGAGCTACGGCATCCAGCCGGGCCCGCTGCTGTTCACGCAGGACTCGGCGCTGGTGTGGGCGCTGATCGCGTCGCTGTACCTGGGCAACGTGATGCTGCTGGTGCTCAACCTGCCGCTGGTGCGGATCTGGGTGAAGGTGCTGCGCATCCCCCGGCCCTACCTGTACGCGGGGATCCTGCTGTTCGCCGCGCTGGGCACCTACTCGGTGAACTTCGTGGCGGACGACCTGGTGGTGCTGCTGGTGGTGGGCCTGGTCGGGTTCTTCATGCGCCGCCACGGCTACCCGGTGGCGCCGCTGGTGGTGGGGCTGATCCTGGGTCCGATGGCCGAGGAGCAGGTGCGCCGCACCCTCCAGATCAGCCAGGGCGAGCTGTCGGCGCTGGTGACCAGCCCGTTCGCGGCCGCGGCCTACGTGCTGCTGGCGGTGGCGCTGGTGACCGCGGCGGTGCTGCGGCTGCGGCGGCGATCCGCCCGGCCGGCGGCGGCGCCGCCCGCCTGAGACGGGTGCGCCGGGGATCCCGACCGCGGGGTCCCCGGCGCGTTCGGCGGTCAGGTGCCCAGCGTGCGCACCACGCGCGCGGGGTTGCCGACCGCGACGACGTCGGCGGGCAGGTCCCGGATCACCACGTCCTCGCTGTCGTTCATGCCCACGAGCCTACGGCTGCGGTCTCTTGCGCAAGATTGACACTTCGCGTGAAGATATCCGGGTCGCACTGTCCTGGACCGAAGGATTTCCATGACTTCGCCGTATGGTCTGCACCGCGTCCTGGAACCCGCGGGCGTGCTGCCGCAGCAGGCGTGGCGGCTGGACGCCACCCCGGTGTGCGGGCCGGACGAGGTCCTGGTCGACGTGGAGCGGCTCAACCTCGACGCCGCCTCCTACCGGCAGTTGCGCGAGGCGCACGGCGTGGCCGGGGTGCGGCGGGCGGTGCTGGACATCGTCGCCGAGCGCGGCAAGGTGCAGAACCCGGTGACCGGGTCGGGCGGCATGCTGCTGGGCGTGGTGCGCGAGGTCGGCCCGGACTCGCCGCTGGGCCTGCGCGCCGGGCAGCGCATCGCCACCCTGGTCTCGCTCACCCTCACCCCGCTGCGCATCACCGACGACCTGGAGCGCTGGGACGGCGCGGACGAGCAGGCGCCCTGCGCGGGCACCGCGGTGCTGTTCGGCCGCTCCATCGCCGCCGTGCTGCCCGACGACCTGCCCGACGCGCTGGCGCTGTCGGTGCTCGACGTGTGCGGCGCGCCCGCCCTGACCGACCGGGTGGTGCGCCGCCGCGACGCCCGCTCGGTGCTGGTGCTGGGCGGCGGCGGCAAGTCGGGGTCGCTGTCGCTGGCCGCCGCCCGCCGCGCCGGGGCCGACCGCCTGGTGGCGCTGGTGCCCACCGACCGCGAGGCCGCCGCGGTGCGCGCCGCCGGGCTGGCCGACGAGGTGGTCGTCGCCGACGCCCGCGACCCGGTCGCCGTGGCCGCCGCGGTGGGCGAGCCCGTCGAGGTGACCGTGGTGTGCGTGGACGTGCCCGGCTGCGAGCACGGCGCCATCCTCGCCACCGCCGCCGGCGGCACCGTGGTGTTCTTCTCCATGGCCACCTCCTTCCCGGCCGCCGCGCTGGGCGCCGAGGGCCTGGCCGCGGACGTGGAGATGCTCGTCGGCAACGGCTACGTGCCTGGTCACGCCGCGTTCGCCCTGGACCTGGTGCGCACCGAGCCTGCCGTGCGCGGCCTGTTCGAGCACAGGCAGACTCAGCAGGCGTGACTACTCTTCTCGTGGGCGGGCGCATCCACAGCCCGAGCAACCCCGACGCCACCGCGATGGCCGTGACCGACGGCACCGTGGTGTGGCTGGGGCAGGACTCCGTCGGCCGCGCCCTGCACCCCGGCGCCGAGGTCGTCGACCTGGGCGGCGCGTTCGTCGCGCCCGCTTTCGTGGACGCCCACGTGCACGCCACCTCCGCCGGCCTGCTGCTCACCGGCCTGGACCTGACCGGCTGCCGGTCGTCGCGCGAGCTGCTCGACGCCGTGCGCGCCGCCGAGGGGCCGCTGGTGTGGGGCCACGGCTGGGACGAGACGCGGTGGCCCGACCGGCGGCCCCCGACGCGCGCCGAGCTGGACGAGGCCGCCGGCGGCAAGCGCGTCTACCTCTCCCGCGTCGACGTCCACTCGGCCCTGGCCTCCACCGCCCTGCTGGACCTGGCGCCCGCGGCCCGCGACGCCGACGGCTTCTCGCCCGACGGGCCGCTGTCCCGCGCCGCCCACCACCACGTGCGCGGCGCGGCCAGGGACGCCATCCCCGCCGACCGGCGCCGCGCGGCCCAGGCGGCGTTCCTGCGCCACGCCGCCTCCCGCGGCATCGCCTCCGTGCACGAGTGCGCCGGCCCCGACATCTCCGGCCTCGACGACCTGGCCGACCTGCTGGCCACCGACCTGCTCGACGTCGTCGGCTACTGGGGCGGCCCCGAGCCGGTCGACCTGCCCGTGCGCGGCCTGGCGGGCGACCTGTTCGTCGACGGCGCGCTGGGGTCGCGCACCGCCGCCCTGTGCTCGCCCTACGCGGACGCGCCCGACACCTCCGGCGCCCTGTACCTGGACGCCGACGCCATCGCCGCCCACCTCGTGACCTGCACCCGGGCCGGGCTCCAGGGCGGCTTCCACGTCATCGGCGACGCCGCCGTGGCCGCGGTCGTCGAGGGCTTCGACCAGGCCGCCGCGGTCGTGGGCGCGCCCGCGCTGGCCGCCCGCAAGCACCGCCTCGAACACCTGGAGATGATCACCGCCGAGCAGGCGGCCAGGCTCGCCGCCTACGGCGTGGTCGCCTCGGTGCAGCCGCTGTTCGACCGCGAGTGGGGCGGCCCGGACGGCATGTACGCCCAGCGGCTGGGCGTCGAGCGGGGCACCGCGCTCAACCCGTTCTCCCGGCTCGCCGCGGCGGGCCTGGTGCTGGCGCTGGGCTCGGACGCGCCGGTGACCGCGGTGGACCCGTGGGCCGCGGTGCGCGCCGCGGCGCGCCACCGCACCGACGGCTCGGGCATCTCGCCGCGGGCGGCGTTCAACGCCCACACCCGCGGCGGCTGGCGCGCCGCCGGCGTCGACGACGGCCTCACCGGCACCCTCCAGCCCGGCGCGCCCGCCACCTACGCGGTGTGGGAGGCCGGCGAGCTGGAGGTCGCCGCCCCGGACTCGCGGGTGCAGCGCTGGTCGACCGACCCGCGCTCCCGGGTGCCCGCCCTGCCCGCGCTGGACGGGCCCGCGCCGACGTGCCTGCGCACCGTGCTGCGCGGGCGCACCGCGCACGACGCGGGAGTCCTGTCGTGAAGCCCTGCCGCGTGGCCGCCGCGACCCGCGCGAACCGATCCGCCGAGAGGACGTGAGACATGGCGCTGCTCGACCTGGACCCGCGCGTGGTGGCCGGGGCGCGTGCCCTGGCCGCGCGCGCCGCCGAACCGGTGGTGGCCCTGGCCAAGGCCCACACCACGGTGGCGGTCGAGCGCGCCACGCTCCGGCTGGCCGGCATCACCGGCGCGGACTCCACCCACCGCGCCGGCGACGTGCCGTGGGTCAACCGGGTCGTCGACACCGTGCGCGAGCACTGCGGCCTGGAGCACGGCGTCGCCCTGCCGGTCTTCCACGCCCTGCGCCGCCACGGCCTGCCCTCCCTGACCGAGCTGGCCGAGGCCACCGCCGCCGGGCAGGTCCGTTACGAGCTGCCCACCGGCCGCGACCGGGACCGCGCCCGCCGGGCCGCCACCGCCGCGGTCACCCGCGGCCTGCGCACCGTCGACCGCAACCGAGCGCAGCGCGACCGGCTGGTGGCCAGGCTGGGCGACCCGCCGCGGCGGCCGTGGATCTACCTGATCGTGGCCACCGGCGACATCGACGAGGACGTCGTGCAGGCGGGCAACGCGGCCCGCGCCGGCGCCGACGTCATCGCGGTCATCCGCTCCACCGGCCAGTCGCTGCTCGACTACGTGCCCGAGGGCGCCACCCACCACGGTTTCGCCGGCACCTACGCCACGCAGGAGAACTTCCGCATCATGCGGGCCGCGCTGGACGAGGTGTCCAAGGAGGTCGGCCGCTACGTGCGGCTGACCAACTACGCCTCGGGCCTGTGCATGCCCGAGATCGCCGTGCTGGCCGGGTTGCAGCGGCTGGACATGATGCTCAACGACTCGATGTACGGGATCCTGTTCCGCGACATCAACCCCGTGCGCACCTTCGTCGACCAGCGCTTCTCCCGGCAGGTCCACGCCCGCGCCGGGATCATCATCAACACCGGCGAGGACAACTACCTCACCACCGCCGACGCCGTGGACGCCGCCCACACCGTGACGGTGTCCCAGCTGCTCAACGAGCGCTTCGCCCACGAGGCCGGGCTGCCCGACCACCTGCTGGGCCTGGGCCACGCCTTCGAGATCAACCCGGCGGTGCCCGAGTCGTTCCGGCTGGAGCTGGCGCACGCGCTGCTGGCCCGCGAGCTGTTCCCGGACGCGCCGCTGAAGTGGATGCCGCCGACCAAGCACATGACCGGCGACGTGTTCCACGGCTACCTGCTCGACGGGTTCTTCAACCTCGCCGGCGTGCTCACCGGCCAGTCGATCCTGCTGGTCGGCATGATGACCGAGGCCGTGGTGACCCCGTTCCTGTCCGACCGGGACCTGGCGCTGGCCAACGTCCGCTACGTGCTGGGCGCGGCGGGCGGGCTGGCCGAGGACTTCCGGCCCGCGCCGGACGGGTTCATCGCCCAGCGCGCCCACCAGGTCCTGGGCGAGGCGGTGGACCTGCTGGGGCGCATCGTCGACCGGGGTCTGCTGACCGCCATCGCCGAGGGCACCTTCGGCCTGATGAAGCGCCCCGCCGACGGCGGCAGGGGCGCCGACGGCGTGGTGGAGAAGGCGGAGGACTACGTCAACCCGGCGGCGGAGCTGCTGGAGGCCGGGCTGACCGGCGCCACGCCGGAACAGCCGGAACCGGAACAGCCAAGTTCGGGACAGCCAGGTCCAGGGCGGCCGGGTTCGGGGCGGGCGGGGGTGGCGCGGTGAGCAAGCGGCACGTGCGGCCCTACGGCGACACCACCGGCGACGGCATGGTGCAGACCTCGTTCACGCTGCCCGTGCCGTTCGGCCCCCGCGCCGACGGCGCGGCGCAGCAGCTGGCCAACAAGATGGGCATCGACCCGGCGATGGTGGTGCACTCCCACCCCATCGGCGCGGACTTCACCTTCTTCGTCGTCTACGGCTCGGTGCGCCACGTCGTGGACCTGGACGAGGTGCGGGTGGTGGAGCGGGAGTACCCGCTGCTCTCGCCCTCGGAGGTCAACGGGGCGCTGAAGAAGCTGCTGCGGCGCAAGCTGGTGGTGGTGGGCGGCTGCATCGGCACCGACGCGCACACCGTGGGCATCGACGCGATCCTCAACGTCAAGGGCTTCGCCGGGGAGAAGGGCCTGGAGTACTACCGGGAGCTGCGGGTGGTGAACCTGGGCGCGCAGGTGTCGGTGCCGGAGCTGGTGCGCAAGGCCCGCGCGGAGAAGGCCGACGCGGTGCTGGTGTCGCAGGTGGTGACCCAGCGCGACGCGCACGTGCTCAACACCCGGGAGATGTCGGCGGCGTTCCGGGAGGCCATGGGCGCGCGGCGGCCGCTGCTGGTCGCGGGCGGACCCCGGTTCGACCCGCTGATGGCGGACGAGCTGGGCGTGGACCGGGTGTTCGGGCGCGGCACCACGCCCGGTGAGGTCGCCAGCTACCTGGTGCACGCGGTGCGGTCCAAGCGGAAGGAGAACGCGTGAGCCCGACCGAGGGTTTCGCCGTCACCCATCGGCGGTACGTGCCCCACTCGCACGCCCACTACGGGGGCAGCCTCGTGGACGGCGCGTACGGGCTGGGCCTGTTCGGCGACGTGGCCACGGAGCTGCTGATCCGCACCGACGCCGACGAGGGGCTGTTCGCGGGCTACTCCGCCGTGGAGTTCCTGGCCCCGGTCCGGGCCGGTGACGTGCTGGAGGCCACCGCCACCCTGGTCCGGGTGGGCACCCGGTCGAGGGAGCTGGAGTTCGAGCTGCGCGTGGTGTGCCGGTCGGCGCCCGAGCGGGGCCCGTCGGCGGCCGACGTGCTCGACCCGCCGGTGGTGGCCACGCGGGCGCGGGGCACGGTGGTCGCGCCGCCGAGGTGACCGCCGCGTCGATCCTGGGCCGGTGATCGAGGGCTGCCGATCGAGGGCGGTAGTCGTCCGCGATGGGTCCTAGCGTCGGCGTCATGGGCACCGACACGCGCATCGACTGGACCTCGCAGCTGGTCGACCAGCTGGACTGGCACTGGCAGCACCACCTGCGGCCCCGGCTGGACGGCCTGGGCGACGAGGAGTACGCGTGGGAGCCGGTCGCCGGGTGCTGGAGCGTGCGGCCCCGCGGCGCGTCCACCGCGCCGATGGCGGTGGGCGGCGGGGACCTCGTGCTGGAGTTCGCGGTGCCCGAACCGGTCCCGGCCCCGGTCACGACCATCTCCTGGCGGCTGGCGCACCTCGTCGTCGGCGTGCTCGGCGCGCGGGCGGCCTCCCACTTCGGCGGCCCGCCGGTGGGCTACGAGACCTTCGACTACCCGGCCACCGCGGCGGGGGCGCTGGCGCGGCTGGACGAGGCCTACGCGCGGTGGCGCGACGGGGTGGCGGGGCTGGGGGAGCGGGACCTGGCGCGACCGTGCGGTCCGGCGGAGGGCCCGTACGCGGAGCACCCGCTGGCGGCGCTGGTGCTGCACGTCAACCGGGAGGTGCTGCACCACGGCGCGGAGGTGCTGCTGCTGCGCGACCTCTACCGGCACGGCGCGGCGTCCCGGTCCTGACGGGTCAGGGCACGGTGACGCCGGGGTCGGCCGGGGCGCGGCGGGGCAGCAGCAGCGGGGTGGCCAGCAGCAGCACCCCGGCGACGCCGATGGCGACGCGGGAACCGGCGAGGGCGGCCAGCAGGCCGCCCAGGGCGGTGACGGCCGCGGTGGTGAGCCTGGTGGTGATCATCCACGCGGCCAGGGTGCGGGCGACGAGGTCGGGCGGCAGCCGGTCGAGCCGGTAGGCGGCGAACACCGGGTTGAACACGCCCGCGCTGGTGATCAGGGCGAGTTCGACCGCGATCACCAGCACCAGGCCGCCGGGCCCGGGGTGGACGAGCACCAGCCCGACCGACCAGCACGCGCGCAGCGCCCCGGAGACCAGCAGGACGCGGTGCGTGCCGAACCGGGCGACCAGGCGACGGGACAGCCGCGAGCCGACCAGGCCGCCGACGCAGGGCGCGGCGAACGCCAGGCCGTACTGCCAGGCGGTGAACCCCAGCTCGCCGAGCATCAGCACCGCCAGCAGCGGCGAGGACGCCATGATCAGGGCGTTGACCAGGGCGGTGTTGAGCAGCAGCGGCCGCAGCGCCGGGTGGGTCAGCGCGTGCCGCCAGCCCTCGACCAGGTCGCCGGCCCGGGGCGCGCCGGTGCGGACCGGACTGGGTTCGCCGCCGCCGATCGCGCCGAGCCCGGTCGCCGAGAGCAGGTGGCTCGCCGCGTTGACCACGACCGTGGTCACCGGCCCGAACAGGCCGAACGCGGCGCCGCCCAGCGGTGGTCCCAGCGCGGTGGCGGTCCAGGCGGTGGATTCCAGGCGGGCGGTGGCGGTGAGCAGGTCGCGGGGCGCCACCAGCGACTTGAGGTAGGCGCCGGACGCGGCCTGGAAGGCGATGTCGGCCGCGGCCACCACGACCGCGACGACGAGCAGGTGGGCGTAGCCGAGCCGGTCGAGCGCGAACGCGACGGGCACGCTGCCCACGGCCGCGCACCGCAGCAGGTCCATCGCCACCATGACCGGCCGCTTGCGCCGGAACTCCAGCCACGACGCCAGCGGCACCGCCACCGCCGCGCCCGCGGCCAGCCCCGCGGCGGCCAGCGCCGACACCTGAGCCGGCCCGGCGTGGAGCACGAGGACCGCGATCAGGGGCAGGGCGTCGAAGGCGAACCGCGTGCCGAACGCGTTGACCGCGTAGGACGCCCACAACCACCCGAACCGCCGCCCCACCGCTGCCCCCTCGCGCCCGACCGGGTGTCCCGGAGATCCAACCGGGTGGGCGGGGCGTTGATCAACCGGCGGTCGGCGGCGGCGGTCCCGTCGGTCTCAGCCGTCCACGTCGTCCGCGTCGAGGCAGGCGTCGGTGAGGTTGACCCGGTGCTCGTGGCGCAGCCGGTCGGCCAGGTCGGCGGGGTCGACGCCGAAGGCCTCGACGACCCGCAGCGACGCCGGGGTCAGCGCCGTGCCCTCGGGGTCGGAGGCGCCGGTGAGCATCCGGTGGTTGTCGGCCTTGGTGCGCTGTTCGCGGACCTCGCGCACGCTCGGGTCGCCGCGCAGCCGGTCGGCGGCCGCGCGCATGTCCTCGTCGGTGCCGAACAGCAGTCGCAGGTCGGTGCAGTAGGCCGTGGGTTCGCCGGTCACGCGCTGGCGCGCCGGCAGCGCCACCACCGCGGCGGCGGCCAGGGCGAGGGCCGTCGCCGCCGCGAGCAGCCGAACCGCGGGGGGCATGGACAAACCCTGCCACCGACCGTGGTGGCACGGCGACTCGGCGGTCGCGCTCTGCCACTATCGACGGTGTGATCCGCATCGACCCGGCCTCCACCGCGCCGCCCTACGAACAGGTGCGGTCCCAGTTGGCCCGCAAGATCACCGATCGCGAGCTGGCCGCCGGCGCCCGGTTGCCCACGGTGCGCGCGCTGGCCGCGGAACTGGGCATCGCGGTCAACACCGTGGCCCGCGCCTACCGCGAGCTGGAGGAGGCGGGTCTCATCGAGACCCGCGGCAGAGCCGGCACCGTGGTCAGCGCCGCGGGCGAGCGCAGCCGGGAACGGGTGCTGCGCGCGGCCCGCGCCTACGCGGCCACGGCGCGCGAGCAGGGCCTGACCGCGGAGGAGGCGCTGGAGATCGTGCGGGCCGCGTTGGCCGGCTAGACCCCACGTAGGGTGATCGCCCGTGGCGACCGAACGCGGCGGTGACCCGGCCCGGACCCTGGCGGTGCTGTGGCGCACCCACGAGCGCGCCGCGCGCAAGGACCTCGGGGTGGACCGCATCGTGGCGGCGGCGGTGGAGCTGGCCGACGCGGAGGGCCTGGGCGCGCTGTCGATGCGGCGGGTGGCCGACCGGCTCGGCGTGGGCACCATGTCGCTGTACACGCACGTGCCGGGCAAGTCGGAGCTGCTCGACGCGATGGTGGACGCGGTGCAGGCGGAGACCGCCCGTCCGCCCCACGAGCCCGGCGGGTGGCGGTCCGGGCTGGCCGCGATCGCGCGGGAGAACTGGTCGCTGCACCTGCGCCACCCGTGGTTGTTGGAGGTGGTGGCGCACCGGGCGGTGCTGGGGCCGAACGTGGTGGCCAAGTACGACTACGAGCTGCGCGCCGTGGACGGCATCGGGTTGACCGACGTGGAGATGGACTCGGTGCTCAACCTGGTGCTGGCGCACGTGCGGTCGGCCGCGCGGGTCGCGGTGGAGGCCGAGCTGGTGCGCCGGAGCACGGGCCTGACCGACGAGCAGTGGTGGCGGGCCGCCGCGCCGTTCCTGGCCGCGGTGCTCGACCCCGACCACTTCCCGCTGGCGGCCCGCGTGGGCGCCGCGGCCGGCGAGGAGCACGGCGCGGCCTACCACGGCGAGCACGCGTTCACCTTCGGCCTGGAACGCGTGCTGGACGGCATCGAGGCGCTGGTGCGGTCCCGTCAGTAGGGCCGCTTGGGCATCATCACCCACAGCACGAGGTAGACGAGGAACTGCGGTCCCGGCAGCAGGCAGGACACGACGAACAACAGCCGGACGGTGTTGGGCTTCCACCCGTAGCGCGCGGCCAGCCCGGCGCACACACCCGCGATCACCTTCTGGTTCTGCGGCCTGGTCAACGTGGTCATGACTCCACCATCCCCGCGTTCGAGTCCCCTGGCATCGGTGACGACCCTGATTTACCCCCGGCGGCGGGCTCGCAATCCCAGGGCAACCATTCCTTGATCAACACGTCGCGGTGGCAGGACCGCCCTGTCAGGGGTCACCCGGTCGTGTCAGCGGCATGGAGCCGGACCGGCGGGTGGGGGAGTGGTGCACCCGTGGCGGGTGGAGGCGGATCTCACGCCGATCGCCTACCGCTACCGCGTCGGGTGAACACCGCTCTCCCCGAACACCGCCCGCGTCGAGGGTCGCCCGCGCTGCGGGGCGCCGTGGGCGGGCTCGTAGGCTGATCTGGTGGTCGCACCGATCGTGGCGCCGGGATCGCCCGCCGCCGACGCCCCCGCTCCCCGCCGCCGGTACGTGGGCGGCGCGTTGTCGCAGGTGGTGTTGGCCGCCGCCGGTGGGGTGGCGGTCTACCTGAGCTTCCCGCCGCGCACGGCGTGGTGGTTGGCGCCGCTGGGGTTCGCCGTGCTGGGGGTGCTGCTGCACGGGCGGCGGGCGCGGGTCGGGTTCGGGTTGGGGCTGGTGTGGGGGCTGGGGTTCACGGTGCCGCTGTTGCGGTGGACCGGTGAGTTCGTGGGCGTGGTCGCGTGGTTGCCGCTGGCGTTGATGTGCGCGGCGCTGATCGCGGTGGGCGCGGCGGTGGTGGCGCTGGTGTCGCGGCTGCCGGGCGCGCCGGTGTGGATGGCCCTGGTGTGGGTGGCCGACGAGGCGTTGCGGTCGGTGTTCCCGTTCGGCGGGTTCCCGTGGGGCAAGATCGCGTTCGGGCAGCCGGAGGGCTGGTACCTGCCGCTGGCCTCGGTGGGCGGGGCGCCGCTGGTGGGGTTCGCGGTGGCGTTGACGGGGTTCGGCGCGGCGCACCTGGTGCGCGCGCGCCCGGTCCGCGGGCGGTGGCGTGCGGCGGTGTGGGTGGTGCTGCCGCTGGCGGCGGGTCCGGTGGTGGCCCCGTTGGCGCGGGTCGAGCCGTCCGGGGGGACGGCGGTGGTGGCGGCGGTGCAGGGCAACGTGCCGCGCGCGGGCCTGGACTTCAACGCCCAGCGGCGGGCGGTGCTGGACAACCACGTCGCGCGGACCCTCCAGCTGGCCGAGGACGTGCGGGCGGGCCGGGTGCGCAAGCCCGACCTGGTGATCTGGCCGGAGAACGCCTCCGACATCGACCCGTTCCGCAACGCCGACGCCGCGGCGCAGATCCAGCGCGCGGTGGCGTCGATCGACGCGCCCATCGCGGTCGGCGCGGTGCTGGTCGACCGGAGCGACAACCTGCCGCGCAACACCGTGGTGCTGTTCGAGCCGGGCCGGGGCGCCACCGACACCTACACCAAGCGGCAGCTCCAGCCGTTCGGGGAGACGATGCCCTACCGGGAGTTCTTCCGGATCTTCACCAGCGCGGTGGACCGGGCGAGCAACTTCCAGCCCGGCCACGACCCGGAGGGGTTCACCATGGCGGGGGTGCAGGTGGCGATCGACACCTGTTACGAGGTGGCGTTCGACGGGGTGGTGCGGGACTCGGTGCGGGCGGGGGCGGACCTGATCGCGATCCCGACCAACAACGCCACCTTCGGCTGGACGGAGATGACCTACCAGCAGCTGGCGATGTCGCGGGTGCGGGCGGTGGAGCACGGCCGGTCGGTGGTGGTGGCCGCGACCAGCGGGGTGAGCGCGATCGTGGCGCCGGACGGTTCGGTGACGCGGCGGACCGGCATGTTCACCCCGGACGCGCTGGTGTCCGAGGTCTCGTTGGGGCGGGAGGCTACGCTGGCGACCCGGCTCGGCGCGTGGCCCGAGTGGGTGATGACCGCCTTGGGCCTTTCGGCCGCGGCGTTCAGCCTGGCAATGAGACGACGACGATCGCGTCCGACCCCTGGTGCGGGTGTCGGCGAGGAGGAAACGGATGGCGGACCAGCAGGCGCGGCCTGACCACGAGCTCGGGCCGGTGCTGGTGGTGATCCCGACCTACAACGAGCGGGACAACATCACGAGGATCGTGAAGCGGCTGCACGCGGCCCTGCCCGGGGTGCACGCGCTCGTGGTGGACGACGGCAGCCCGGACGGCACCGGTCGGGTGGCCGACGAGATGGCGGCCGCCGACGACCGGGTCCACGTGATGCACCGCACGGAGAAGGCGGGTCTGGGCGCGGCCTACGTGGCCGGTTTCCGGTGGGCCCTGGAGCACGGCTACGCGGTGGTCGTGGAGATGGACGCCGACGGCTCGCACGCCCCGGAGGACCTGCCGCGCCTGCTGGACGCGCTGGGGTCGGCCGACCTGGTGCTGGGGTCGCGCTACGTGCCGGGCGGCAGCACGGTGAACTGGTCGAAGTCGCGGGAGCTGATCTCGCGGGGCGGGAACCTGTACTCGCAGCTGGCGCTGGGCGCGAAGGTCAAGGACATCACGGGCGGGTTCCGGGCGTTCCGCGCCGGGGTGCTGGAGCGGCTGAAGCTGAACACGGTGGCCTCGCAGGGCTACTGCTTCCAGATCGACCTGGCGTGGCGGGCGATCGAGCTGGGCTACCGGGTGGTGGAGGTGCCGATCACGTTCACCGAGCGGGAGATCGGCGAGTCGAAGATGAGCGGCAACATCGTGCGCGAGGCGTTGTGGCGGGTCACCAAGTGGGGTGTGCGGCGCCGGGCGACGCAGCTGCGGGGGCTGTTCGCGTCGAAGGCGGACACCGTGGGCGGCCGTCGGGCCCGGTGAAGTCGGACGCGGTGAAGTCGGACGCGGTGGGGTCGCGCTTCGACGCCCGGGTGCGCGGACGTGGAGGGGCCCGCCGGATCGTTCCGGCGGGCCCCTCCACGCGTGTCGGCTCAGGCGGTGCGGGTGCGCCGTCCCTTGAGCTCTTCCAGCCGCTCGTCGAGCAGCTCCTCCAGCTCCGGGATGGTGCGTCGTTCCAGCAGCATGTCCCAGTGGGTGCGCGGCGGCTTGATCTTCTTCGCCTCGGGCTCGGCGCCGTCGATGATCTTCGACTCCTGGCCGTGGAGCCGGCATTCCCAGGTGTGGGGGATCTCGGCGTCGTCGGAGAAGGGGACCTCGAAGTCGTGGCCCTTGGGGCAGGCGTACCGCACCGACCGGCGCGGGGCGAGGTCGTGATTGCGGTCGGTCTCGTAGCTGACAGCTCCGAGCCGGCTACCCCGTAGAACGCGGTCGGCCATGGCGGTGTCCTTTCGCTCGGCTCAGGGCGGTGCCCAGGCTTTGTTGCTACCGAGTGCAACGATCGGATTGCTCCGTTCGTTCCCGGTGTCACGGTCGTCGTAGCCCACAGTGACGTCTTTCACCTGTCAACGAAGGCTTCCTCCCTGGGGATGCAATCGCGGGCGGATCGTGACGCGTTATCCAGCTGCCGGATCAGTTCATCACACGGATGGCGTAATCCTGGCAGAGGTCGTGCGGCTGCGACAGCTTAGACCGAACACGCAGGGCGACGTTACGCCGGGTTTAACTCAGCAGTAGTGACGCCCGTCATGTTTGCGGTCACGGAAAGTGATTCCCTCGGGTCTAAGGGCGGCTCGGCGCGCCGAGCGGAGGCGCGGTGGAGGTCGGTGGCGGACACGAGGATGTATCACCCCTGATGACGGCTCTCAAACTCCGCCCCGACCGCTTTGCAGCCACGATCGCTTCAGTGTTGCCCGAACGCAACGTCCCGGTGGAGGCGTTCCAGCAGCTCGGCCTGGGCTTTGACGATCTTCTCCTTGGCTTCGACCAGCGGGAACCAGGCGACGCGGTCGAGTTCGGGGAAGCTGCGGAACCGGCCGGAGCCGCGGGGCCACTCCATCGTGTAGGTCCCGGGAATCACCTGTTCGGGGTCCAGGTCGCCGGCCAGGGCCCAGGCCTGGACGACCTTGCCGCCGGCCTGGCGGACCTCGCCGAGGGGGCGCAGCTCGCCCTCGGGCAGGGGCAGGCCGAGTTCCTCGGTGAACTCGCGGCGCGCGGTGGCCTGCGGGTCCTCGTCGTCCTCGGGCATGCCCTTGGGGATGGACCAGGCGCCGGCGTCCTTGCCGGCCCAGTAGGGGCCGCCCATGTGGCCGAGCAGGACCTGGAGTTCGCCGTCGTGGTGGCGGTGCAGGACGATGCCCGCGCTGCGCTTGCCGGTCATGGTTCCAGTGTGGCGGTGCGGGTGGGTCGGGTCTTGCGGTGGGTGCGCATGTGGATCTGCTCGCCCTGCTTGCCGAACAGGCTGAGGATCTCGACGGGTTCGTCGTCGGCGGGGCCGAACCAGTGGGGCAGGCGGGTGTCGAACTCGGCGGCCTCGCCGGGGGCCAGGACGACGTCGTGGTCGGCGAGCACCAGGCGGAGCCGGCCGGACAGGACGTAGAGCCACTCGTAGCCGGTGTGGGTGCGCGGGTCGGGTTCGCCGCGCGGCGGGATGATCATCTTGTAGGCCTGGAGGCCGCCGGGTTGCTGGGTGAGGGGCAGGATGGTCATGCCGTTGCGGCGGACGGGCACGGGGCGGATGCGGGGGTCGCCGACGGGTGGCGCGCCGACGAGTTCGTCGAGGGGCACGCGGTGGGCGCGGGCGATGGGCAGCAGCAGTTCGAGGCTGGGTTTGCGCAGGCCGGACTCCAGGCGGGAGAGGGTGCTCTTGGAGATGCCGGTGGCGGCGGCGAGGTCGGCGAGGGTGGCGCCGCGGGTGGTGCGGATGTGGCGGAGTCGTTCGCCGACCTTGTCGAGCACGTCGTCCATGGTTGTCCCTGTTCCGGCAACGGTGTTTGTCCATTGTGGGACAGGGTGGTGTCGTGCCGCCGGCGCGCGGGCGCCTGTCGGGTCAGGTGAGGCTGAGTTGGCGGCCGGCGACGGTGGCGGGGCCGAGGTCGCCGGTGCGGTAGTGGGTCCGGCACAGGACCTGGTAGCGGACCTCGTCGGCGGTGACGGCGGTGTCGGCGACCATGACGGTGTCGCCGGCGCGGACGACCTCGCCGTCGTGGACGCGGGCGTTGAACCGGCCGGGGCGGCCGCACCAGCACAGGACCTCGACCTGGATGGCGTGGAGTTCGTCGGCGAGTTCGAACAGGCGGCGGGAGCCGGGGAACAGGGCGCTGCGGAAGTCGGTGGCCAGGCCGAAGCAGTGGACGTCGAGGCGGGCGTCGTCGGCGAGTTCGGCGAGCTGGTCGACCTGGTCGGGGGAGAGGAACTGGGCTTCGTCGACGATGAGGTAGTCGATGCGGGCGCCGCGGGCCCAGTGGTCGCGGACCACGGTGCACAGGTCCATGTCCTCGTGGACCTCCAGTGCGGTGCGGGCCAGGCCCATGCGGCTGGAGATGGTGGGGGTGCCGGAGCGGTCGTGGCGGACGAGCAGCAGGCCGCGGCGGCCCTGGCGGGCCTGGTTGTGGTCGATCTGGAGGGCGAGGGTGGACTTGCCGCAGTCCATGGGGCCGAAGAAGAACCTCAGCCTGCCGGTGGGGGACAGGGCGTGTCCGGTGCCGGGTGGGGGCACGGGGGACAGCGCGTCGGTCGGGTCCTGGGCAGGGTTGGTGGGTTCCACGGCGGGCCACCCTAGTGCGCCGGTCGGGGGTGTGGTGGCGCGGCCCGTCGTGATCGTCCCGGGGTCATCGGCCTTGTTCGGCGTTTCCATGACTTCAGTGTTGCCCGAACGCAACACGTAGCGGCGTGCCGAAGTCCGACCTGCACACCCCAACACCAGCACGGAGGCAAACGGGTTTCGCTCGACGAGATATACCGCGACGCGATATAACCTGTGGTGTGAAAGGTCTGTCGGAACAGGCGTTCCTGGTGTTGACGGCGTTGGCGGAGCAACCGCTGCACGGGTACGCGATCGTGCGCGCGGTGCAGGAGCTCTCGGAGGACCGGGTGCGGCTGCGGGTGGGCACCCTCTACGGGGTGCTGGACCGGTTGGTGGCCGACGGGTGGGCCGAGCCGGATCGGGAGGAGGTGCACCAGGGTCGGCTGCGCCGGTACTACCGGCTGACCGACACGGGGGTGCGGGAGTTGTCGGCGGAGGTGGCGCGGCTGTCGGCGAACGTGCGGGCGGCGTCGTCGGTGTTGCGGGCGAGGGGGGCGCTGTGAGCGGGTCGTCGAGGCTGGAGCGCAGGTACCGGGCGTTGCTGCGGGTCCTGCCGGGCTGGTACCGGGCCGAGCGCGAGGAGGAGATGGTCGGGCTGTTCCTGGCCGACCGGGACGACGAGCTGGACCTGGAGCACGGCTGGCCGGGGTGGGGCGAGGCGGCCGCGACGCTGGGGCTGGCGGTGCGGGTGCGGCTGGGCGCGCGCCGGCCGGCGGGGGAGCTGGTGCGCCTGGTCGGGCTGACCGGCCTGGTCGCGCAGCTGGCGATGGTCGGCCAGGTCGCGTCGGCCGTGCTGCTGGCCGGTGCTCCGGTGCAGGTGGCCTGGTGGGCGGACGTGCCGGTGGTGGTGGCGTTCGCGGCGCTGGTGGCCGGGTACCGGGCGGTGGGTCGGGTGGCCGCGGCCGTGACGGGGGTGCTGGCCGCGGCGCCGTGGGTGTTCGCGGTGGCCTCGGGCATGTCGTGGTGGTGGACGGCCCTGTTCGCGCTGCCGGTGTGGATCACCGCGGCGGCGGTGGTCGTCGGGTTCCACGCCGAGGCGCCGCGCCCGTCGTCGCGGTGGTGGGCGCCTGCGGTGGCGGGTGTGGTGGTCGGATCGGTGGTGTGGCAGACGTGGTCGCCGGCGGCGGTGTGGTTGTCGTGGCTGTCGTTCCTGTGGGCCTGGGTGGTGGCCGCGGCGGTGGTCGCGGTGTTCCGCCCGTGGCGCGCCGCACGCCGGCGGGCCCCGGCCGGCGGCTGACCGGGTGGGGGTGCGGCGGCCGTGGTCCGGTGGCCGCACCCCTCGCCGGGTGTCAGACGTTGGTGGGCACGGGGTTGCCGGAGGCGATGATGGCCCGCCGCACCGGCACGAAGATCAGCAGCACGAACCCGACCACGAAGAAGATCACCAGGCTGATGATGGCCAACCGGAACGAGCCGGTGGCCTGCCCGACGCCGGCGAACACCAGGGGGCCCAGCCACGAGGTGGAGCGCTCGCCCACCTCGTAGAGGGAGAAGTACTGGGCTTCGCGGCCCGGCGGGATCATCTGGCTGAACAGGGAGCGGGACAGGGCGTTGGTGCCGCCCAGGACCAGGCCGATGCCGGCGGCCAGGGCGTAGAACTGCACCTGCTGCCCGGCCTGCACGAAGAACGCGGCGCCGACCACGACGATCCACACGCACAGGCTGACCATGATGGTGCGCTTGGCGCCCCAGGAGCGGGCGAGGCGGCCGTGCAGCACGCCGCCGAAGAACGCCACGAACTGCACGATCAGGATCGTGGTGATCAGGACCGTCTCGTCGAGCAGCAGTTCGTCGCGGCCGTACTGGGCGGAGACGTTGGCGACGGTGGCGATGCCGTCGGTGTAGATCAGGTAGGTGGCCAGGAACGCCAGGGTCAGGGGGAACATGCGGGCCTGGCGGGCGGTGGCGCGCAGTTCGGTGAACCCGGCGGTGATCACCGAGGCCCCGGACTCGGTGCCGTGGGGCGCCTGGTGGCGCTTGAGGCGGGCGAGGGGGACGAGGGTGAACCCGGCCCACCACAGGCCCGACAGCACGAACGCGATCCGCACGGCCGCGGACTCGGACAGACCGATCGCGTCGTGGCCGACGAACAGGGCCAGGTGCACGGCCAGGGCGATGCCGCCGCCGAGGTAGCCGAACGCCCAGCCGCGGGCGGAGACGGCGTCGCGCTCGTCGGGGTCGGCGATCTCGGGCAGGAAGGCGTAGTAGACCACCACGGACGCGCCGTAGCAGATGTTGCCGAGGATGAACAGCACCACGCCGAGGTGCCAGTTGTCCCCGGAGACCAACGACAGCGCCACGGTGGCGGTCGAACCGGCGAACGCCAGCGCGCCCAGCATCCGGCGCTTGTTCTGGGTGCGGTCGGCGATCGCACCCATGAGGGGCAGCACCAGCACCTGCACCACGGTGGCCACCGACAGCAGGTAGCCCCACAGGGACCCCGCCGGGAAGTACAGGCCGAACAGGCTGATGTCGCAGGCGCGCAGGGCCGACTCGGCGCACGCCGCGGGCCCGTTGCGGGCGGTGTCGGCCTTGGCCGCCTCTTCGGCCACCGCGGTGAGATAACCGGAGAGGAACACCAGGGCCACGGAGGTGGGGAACACCGAGTTCGCCCAGTCGTACCAGGTCCAGCCGCGTTGTTCGCGCTTGCGGTCCACCGCGGGGGTGGTGCTGTCGGCCACGCTCATGGAGGCGGACTGTAGCCGGTGGTTCCCCCGTTGGTGGTGATCACCACCAACCTGTTGCCTTCCGGACCGCCGATGTGCGCCCGCCGGACAACCGGGGCCGGTCGCGGCGTCGGGGGAGGGGGCCGACCGGGGGACGGGCGCCCCGGGAACGGGCCCCGGGAGTTCGGTTCCGGGCTCAGCGGTTCAGGGCCTGGAGGGTCGGGTCCACGAGGTTCAGGAGGTCCAGGCGCCGCGCGAGGCCAGGACCTCCCGCAACCGGTCCGGCCGGTCGGTGACCAGCCCGTCCACCCCCAGGTCCAGCAGCGCGCGCATCACCGGCTCCTCGTCGATGGTCCACACGTGCACCTCCAACCCCCGCCGGTGCGCCGCCCGCACGAACCGCCCGTCGACCACCCGCAACCGGCCCTGCACCGCCGGCACCTGCGCGATCATGCCCCGCACCGGCAGGTTCGCCACCCGCAGCCGCCCCGCCGCCCACAGCGCGCCCACGTTGCGCGGCCCCATCGACGTCAACAGCCCCGGCCCGCCCAGGCGCCGCAACCGCGCCAACCGCCGGTCGGAGAACGACGCCAGGCACACCCGGCCCAGCGCGCCCGTCCGCCGCAACACCCCCAACACCGGCTCCACCGCCGCGTCGGCCTTCACGTCGATGTTGAGCAGCGCCTCCGGCAGCTCCTCCAGCAGGTCCTCCAGCCGCGCGATCGGCTCCCGGCCGCCCACCCGCGCCCCCGACACCACCGACCACGGCTGCCCCGCCACCGCGCCCACCCGGTCGGTGGTGCGGTCCAGCACCGCGTCGTGGTGGACCACGACCACGCCGTCCGACGTGGCGTGCACGTCGGTCTCCAGGTAGCGGAACCCCTCCCGGGAAGCCCTGGTGAACGCCGACAGCGAGTTCTCCATCCCGGCCAGCTCGTCCAGGTGCCAGCCCCGGTGGGCGTAGGCGCGCGGGTGCGGTCCGGTCAGGTACGGGTGGGTCGCGGTCACAACGGCAGAGTCTGCCCTGGCGGCGTGGCGTTGCGGTGACCGGTGGGTAGCGGGATACCGTCGGCCGCCATGGAGCTGGTGACCGAGGCCGTCGCGGGACGCCGGGAAGAAGCCAGGCACTGCGCCTGGTGCGGGCGACGCCTGCCCGACAGCAGCCGGATCGGCCGTCCACGCCGCTACTGCGCCCAACCCTGCCGGCAACGCGCCTACGAACGCCGCGCCGCCGTCCAACGCGGCGGGCTGCCCGAGGACGCCGTCGTGCTCTCCGCGGGGGAGCTGGCCGACCTCCAGGACCGGCTGTTCCAGCTGCGCTGCGCCGCCGAGGACGTCGCCACCGCCGCGGCCGACGGCGCGGCCCGCGCCGAACTGCGCCGACTCGCCGACGAACTCGTCCACACCGCCCGAGGCCTGGAGCGGCTGCGCTGAGCACCCCGCCCCCGGGACCAGCCGACCCCGGTACCCCCGACCCCGGATCACCCGACCCGAGATCACCCCGCCGCCCCGGACCACCCGGCCCCGGCTTGCCCGCGCCACGTGATCTCCACCATCATGACGCCCGGGGTGGCGAGGAGGAACGCGTGAACGGCGACGGCGCGTTGCACCGCGAGGTGCTCGACCGGGCCGACGTGGGGTTCGGCGTGACCGACCCCCACGGAGCCCTGACCTGGGTCAACCCGGCACTGGCCGAATTCCTCGGCATCCCCGCCGACCAAGCCCCCGGCATCGCCCTGCCCACCCTGCTCCCCGGCACCCCCGAAGGCCCCCGCGCCGGCATCGCCCTGCTCACCCCCAGCGCCTACTGGCAGGGCCACCGCTGGCTCGAAGTCGCCTGCCACCCCCTCGGCGACGGACGCCTGCTCTACCGCGTCGCCGACGTCACCGCCTGGCGCGACCGCGAACTCGAAGCCACCCACGAAGCCGACGCCCTGCGCCGCGCCCAGGTCCTCGGCCGCATGGGCACCTGGGAGTGGCGCGTCCCCGAAGACCGCGTCACCTGGTCCGACACCCTCCTGGCCCTCTTCGGCTTCCCACCCGGCACCACCCTCGACTTCGACACCTACACCACCCTGGTCCACCCCCAGGACCTGCCCATGATCCAAACCACCCTCGCCGAAGCCATGCGCACCGGCGCGGGCTTCACCTACACCCACCGCATGACCCTCGCCGACCACACCACCGAACGCTGGTTCGAGTGCTTCGGCGAAGTCGAAACCGACACCGACGGCACACCCCTGCGCGTCCTGGGCACCGCCCACGACATCACCCGCGCCCGCCGCGTCCACGACGAACTCCTCGCCCTCGCCGAACAAGACCCCCTCACCGGCCTCGCCAACCGCCGCGCCGTCACCCGCGAACTGGAACGCCGACTCGCCACCGGCGGCTCCGGCGCCATGCTCCTGCTCGACCTCGACAACTTCAAAGACGTCAACGACCTGCGCGGACACGCCGTCGGCGACCGACTCATGAAAACCCTCGCCACCGCCCTGCGCTCCCGCCTCGACCCCACCCAACTCATCGGCCGCCTCGGCGGCGACGAATTCGCCGTCGTCCTGCCCGACCACGACCTCACCCGCGCCGCCCACACCGCCGACACCCTCCGCGACGCCGTCGCCTCCCTACCCCTCGTCGGCGCCGCCTCCCGCATCACCGTCTCCACCGGCGTCGCCCAATACGGCCCCGGCGACACCTGGGAACTCGTCCTCGCCAACGCCGACCTCGCCCTCTACGCCTCCAAAGCCGCAGGCCGCAACCGCGTCACCGTCTACGAACCCGGCCACTACGCCGACACCGCCAAACGCGTCTCCGTCCTCGACCGCCTCCGCACCGCCCTCGACCGCGGCGGCCTCGAACTCCACGCCATGCCCATGGTCCAACTCGCCACCGGCCGCACCCTCGGCCACGAACTGCTCCTGCGCCTCAACGACGGCCAACAACCCCCACTCGGCCCCGCCGAATTCCTCCCCGAAGCCGAACGCAGCGACCTCGTCCTCGACATCGACCGCTGGGTCCTCTCCACCGCCATCGACGCCCTCATCACCCACCCCGACCCCGAACTCCGCTTCAACGTCAACGTCTCCGGCCGCACCCTCGAAGACGAGGACTTCGCCGGCTTCGTCCTCGACCGCCTCGCCGGAGCCGGCGTCGCACCCGGCCGCCTCGGCCTCGAAATCACCGAAACCGCCGCCGTCACCAACCTCGACGCCGCCCGCGCCCTCGCCCTGCAACTACGCGCCTTCGGCTGCCGCATCACCCTCGACGACTTCGGCTCCGGCTTCGGCTCCTTCGTCCACCTCAAACACCTCCCCATCACCGGCATCAAGATCGACGGCGAATTCGTCCGCAACATCGACGAACGCTCCACCGACGCCGTCCTCGTCTCCGGCATCATCGAAATCGCCCGAGGCCTCGGCCTCTCCGCCGTCGCCGAATGGGTCGAACGCCCCGCCCAGGTCGACGTCCTCACCCGCCTCGGCGTCCGCGTCGGCCAAGGCTTCCACCTCGGCCGCCCCATACCCCTCGCCCACGTCCTCGCGGACCAACCGAAGACGCCGAACGGCGCATTGTCGCCCCACCTGGCCGCTGCCGAAGATGGGGCACACCCCTGACCCGACCCGCCCCACCACCCACCGCCCGAGGGGAACACCACCCGCCGTGCCCGGAACACACCACCCCTCGCGAGGCCTGCGCCGCATCGAACTCGCCACCCCCGACCCCCAACCCGTCGCCGAGTTCTACGCCGACCTCCTCGGCTGGATCCTCATCGCCGAACCCGACGGCGCCTTCACCGGCTGGGTCGGCGACCGCCTCGCCACCCGCATCCACCCCGGCGACACCGGCACCCGCATCGTCTTCGCCGACACCCACCCCCGCGACCTCCACCACGGCGCCACCACCGACCGAGGCCGAGTCCTCCACGGCCCCTGGGCGCCCCCACCCCGCCCCGGCGAACCCTGCTGGGTCGAACACCACGGCCCCACCGACGACCACCACTGGACCACCGAACTCGGCTGGACCACCCGCGACCCCCACGCCGAATTCACCCTCTACGACACCACCGGCGACAACCCACGCCCCGTAGCAGGCCGCCTCACCACCGCAGAAGGCGGCTGGACCCGCTACTACGCCGTCACCGACACCACCCGCACCACCCACACCGCCAAACAACTCGGCGGCACCACCCTCATCGGCCCCACCACAGTCCCCACCGGCACCGTCGCCGCCCTCACCGACCCCGCCGGCAACACCTTCGCCATCCTGGAGAACCCCACCGGCTGGGGCGGCACCTGGGCCAACCGCTAAAACCACCCGACGACACCCGGGGGAGCGGAGTTCAACCTCCACACACCGGGCCTCGACGCCACGACCCCGCACCCGGTACACACGACCAGACCGTCGCGCAGACGCCCTCGGAGCAGGAATCCAGGACCCGTCGAGCCCCTGCCGCCCAGCTCCTCCGGACGGAGACCGCGCAACTCGGCGACACGGGCACAACACCGCAGCCCACAGGGGAGCGGACCCCGACGATCAGCCACCCAACCCCGGCGGAAAACCACCCGTCGCCACCGGACCCCACCGATCCACCGACACCCGGATCAACACCTTCCCCTGCCGCACCATCGCCGCCCGGTACTCCTCCCAATCCGGGTGCTCACCCGAAATGCACCGGAAGTACTCCACCAACGGCTCCAACGCCCCCGGCAGGTCCAACACCTCCGCCTGCCCGTCCACCTGCACCCACGGACCATCCCAATCATCCGACAACACGCACAACGACACCCGCTCGTCACGACGCGCATTGCGCACCTTCGCCCGCCCCGGATAAGTCGACACCACCACCCGACCCTCCCCGTCCACCCCACACGTCACCGGCGACAGCTGCACCCCGCCACCACCACGCCGCGTCACCAACAACGCCCGATGACGCGGACGCACGAACTCCAACAAACCCTCACGAGACACCGTCTCGACAGTGGCAACCCTCGGCATACCCCCACCCTAAGAGCACACCCCACCACCCGCCCGACCCAAGATCTCCGCCACCACCCCCGACTTCGCCTCCGCATACCCCTCCAAGCACTCCCACTCCCGCGCCGCCAACTCCCGCTTCACCCCCTCGTACAACACCCGATCCGCCCCGCACACCCGCAACCGATCACGGAACGCCACCATCCGCCCCACCTCCGGATCACCCACCGTGAACACGTGCAGGTTCACCGCCGCACCCGGCCCCCTGAACATCCGGTGCTCACGCCACTCCGGCTCCCGCAACCGCAACACGTACCCCACCGACTCCAACGCCGGCACGTACGCACCCTCATCCGCCGAATCAGCCACCACCAACACCACGTCGACCACCGGCTTCGCCGCCAACCCCGGCACCGACGTCGACCCCACGTGCCACAACCCCAACACCGACACACCCAACGCGGCCCGCACCCGCCGCGCCTCCACCTCGTACAACCCCGGCCACGCCGCGTCATACCCCACCAACACCACCCGACCCACCACAACCACCCCCACACCAACCCGACACCGGGGGAGACCCCCGCCTACTCCCGCCCCGAACCCGGCAACCGCCCCAACGACACGTACGTCCGATTCCCCGCCACCGCCGCCCGCCGCTCCCGCGCCGTCGCCTCGATGTAGTTCTGCGACGTCGCCAACGACGCATGACCCAACAACGCCATGATCTCCGACGCCGACGCACCGTCCTCCGCCAACCGCGTCGCGAACGTGTGCCGCAACGCGTGCAAACTCGCCCCCGACGGCACCCGGTCGTGCAACCCCGCCCACCGGAAGCACGACCGCACCAAATACTCCAAACCACCCCGACCGATCGGCTCACCATGCCGATCCCGCACCAACGCCGACCCCCGATCGAACCGCGCCCGAGGAAAACGCGCCCGACACGACGCCAGATAACCCTCGATCACCCGATCCATCGCCGGCTCGATCGGCACCGACCGATCCCGACCACCCTTGCCCGCCACGTGCAACCGACGCTCACCAGGCCGCCCCACCACCGACCCCAACGTCAACGTCCGCATCTCCGCCGACCGCAACCCCGCCACCAACCCCAACGCCAACACCAGCACATCCCGCTCCGGCCACGGATCACGCCCACGCCGCACCCCCTCCGCCGCCGCCGCCAACAACCGCTCCGGCGTGTCCTCACCCCGCAACGGCTTCGGCACCAACGGCGGCGTCTTCGGCCGCGCCACCGCACCCATCGGGTTCCCCGCCACCAACTCCTCCGCCACGCAGAACGTCAAGAACTGGTTCCACGTCGACCACGCCCGCAACACCGACGACTTCGCGTGCGAATCCGCGAACACCCCGAACGCCGCCCGCAGGTTCCCCGCCGTCAAGTCCTCCACCACCAGCTCGTCCGGGGGAGTGGAGACCGCCTCCGCCAACAACACCGTGATCCCCGCCAGGTCACGCCGGTACGCGGCCGTCGTGTGAGGGGAGTCCTTGCGCGGGCGACGGGCGAGGAAGAACGACTCCTGGGCAGCGAGAACACGCATGTCGATCTTCCTACCGCACCGCACCGACAAAACCGGGCGATCGAGCTGTCCCACCCACGCGGATCCCCCCGACAACCGTGCTGATTCATGGATAATGCCGATTATCCATGAATTACGGGTCCGGAAGGGGATGGAGCCCCGACCGGGGGATGCCACTTCCGGCGCCCTCCGACGATCTCCAGGTCGGCCTCGCGACGTCATGCACGACGTGCGCGCGCCGGGTGACGCTCGGACGTGGGCGTCGAGGGCTTGCGGGTGCACGGTGCCGCACAGGCCGGGCAGGCGCCAGGGCGTTGATCATCACGGCGGTGTCGCACGTGACGCGGTGCGCGGCGCTCGCGCCTCCGGTTTCACCACCCTTGATACGTCACTGTGACGTATCAAGGGTGGTGCGGCGAGGCCTGGTTTCGTCGCGGCCGTCGGGGCACTCCCGGCTCCCGGGCGGCTCGGCCTCCTGCCCGTCGAGGCGTCCGGCGGTGCGCGCTCGACGCCGGCCGGTGCGCGTGGCTGCGGGCGCGCGCGTTCGCGACGTATCGGTGTGCGCGGTGCGCGTTGGGTGCCCGTGGGCGGCCCTCGTCCTGGATGGCCTGGTCAGCGCCCTGTGCCGTAAGGCCGATAATCTACATTATGTTAAGTAAGTCGTGCGGGGATCACATGTTGGGGTGCTGCTTCCCTGTCGGTTCGGTGGGTGGTGGGTCGAGGTGTTCGTGGATGCGGTCGCGCATGGGTTTGTCGGCGAGTGCGCGCAGTGCCGCGTCGATGGTGTCGGACAGGGAGTGCGGGAGTTCGGCGTCGAAGCGGAGGGTGGCGGCGTTGGTGGCTTGCCACTCGGCGTCGAGGGTGGGTTTGAGGGTGTGGGCGTGGTCGGTGAGGTGGACGAGGCGTTGGCGGGCGTCCTCCCCCGGCACGAGGTCGACGAGGCCGTCGCGGCGCATCTGGTTGACGGTTTGGCTGACGGCGGAGTGGGTGATGCCGATGGTGTCGGCCAGCCAGCGGATGGATCGGGGTCCGTGGGTGTGGACGAGTTGGATGATCGGGGTGTAGCGGGGGCGGAAGTCCGGTAGGCCGAGGTCGGTGTAGATGCGGGCGATGTCGCCGTCGAGTTGGTCGAGCAGGTGGCGCAGGCGGGTGCCGAGGAAGGATCGGTGGTCCACTCCCCTAATGTAACAGTGCTGTTGCTTTTGGGTGGAGCGCGGCGACGCGCAGGGTGGTCAGGCGGGGTCGGGTGGGCGCCAGACGGTGGTGGTCCTGGTGTCGACGCCTTCGAGGTCGGGGGGCACGGGGACGCGGTAGGCGTGGACGGGGGTCCAGTGGCGGGGCAGGAAGGAGCGTTGGGGGTCGCCGACGAGGACGAGGGCGCCGCGGTGGTGGGCGGCGAGGAGGAAGGGTTCGAAGCGGGCGGCCATGTCGCGGTCGTAGAAGACGTCGCCGGCGAGGAGGACGTCGACGGTGGGTGTGGTGTCGAGCAGGTCGTCGGTGGTGATGTGGAGGGTGAGGTGGTTGGCGGCGGCGTTGAGGGCGATGGCGGCGGCCGCGAGGGGGTCGATGTCGTTGGCGGTGACGTGGGCGCCCGCGTGGGCCGCGGCGAGGGCGACGAGGCCGGAGCCGGAGGCGATGTCGAGAACGGTGCGGCCGGCGACGAGGTGGGGGTGGTCGAGGAGGTGGCGGGCGAGGGCTTGGCCGCCTGCCCAGGGGAAGGCCCAGAACGGTGGTTCGGTGGTGCCGGTGTCCTGCCAGAGGGTGATGACGTCGTCGGCGGTGTGCAGGCGGAGTTCGGGGGTGAGGGGTGGGGTGCGCAGGGTGGTGGCGGCGCGGATGAAGTCGGTGGGGTGGTCGCGGTCCACGTGGTGGCGGTTCCTGGGCTGGGAGTGGTTGGTGTCGGGGGTGGTGCGGGTTGGGGGCGGTGTGATCATCGCGGTGCGGGTGCCCGTCCGGTGTGCTGGCACCCCGGACGGGCACCGGGTGCTCAGAGTCCTCCGCTGACCTTCAGGACCGCGCCCGTGGTGAAGGAGGCGCCGTCGCCGAGGAGCCAGGCGACGGCCTCGGCGATCTCCTCCGGTTCGCCGGGGCGGCCCAGCGGGATGAGCGGGGCGACCCGGTCGGGGCGGTCGGGCACGCCGGACAGCTCGTGGATCCCGGTGCGCACGGTGCCGGCGGCGACGGCGTTGACCCGGATCCCCCGCGGTCCCAGTTCCTTGGCCAGGCCGACGGTCATCGCCTCGACCGCGGCTTTGCTCGCCGCGTAGTGCACGTACTCCCCCGGCGCGCCGAGGGTCGCCGCCACGGAGGACAGTGACACGATCGACCCGCCTTCGCGCAGGTCGCGGGCCGCGCGCCGGGCGCACAGCAGCGCGCCCACGACGTTGACCTCCAGGACGCGGCGCAGGTCCTCGGTGCGCAGCTGCGCCAGTGGGCCGACCGGGCTGGTGATGCCGGCGTTGATCACCACGCCGGTGACCCGGCCCAGTTCGGCGGCGGTGTCGAACAGCTCCTCCACGTCGGCTTCCTCGGAGACCTCGGCGCGCACCGCGACCCCGCCGACCTCTCGGGCCAGCGCCTCGGCCTGTTCGCGGGCGGTGCGGTAGCCGATCACCACCCGGTTGCCCTCGCGCGCGACGCGGCGCACCACCGCGGCGCCGATGCCCCGGCTCCCGCCGGTCACCACGATCAGGCCAGCCATGCCGTCACCTCCGCGTCCACCTCGTGCGTGTGCGAGACCAGCATGTGCGCCAGGCCCGGCACCTCCACCAGTCGTGCGTCCGGCACGGTGTCGACCAGGGCGTCCTGCACCGGTCGGAACGCCGGGTACTCCTGTTCGCCGCGCACCACGAGCAGGGGTGTCCGCCATCGCGGCGCGTGGGCGGACACGTCCAGCTCCCGTGCCACCCGCCTGGCCTCGGGCGACCACTCGTAGCGCAGTCCGACGTGCTCCGTCGACGCGGCGACCACGGACTCGGCGGTCACGGCGGGGTTCACCACCGCCACCCGGCGCACCGGTGTCACGCCGCGTGCCGCGGTCAGCAGCGCCACGTGCCCGCCCGCCGAACCACCCACCAGGTCCACCGGTCCCGGGTTCACGCCCAAGGCGTCGCGCAGGTGTTCCAGCAGCGCGGGCACCGCCGCGACCGAGGACTCGACCAGCGGCGCGTACCAGGAGGTCACCACGTCCGACCGGGCCGGGTCGGGCTCGGTCACCGGCAGGGCGGGGTAGACCCGCCAGGCGTCCACGCCGTGCAGCGGCAGTGCCGTCGCCATGTCCCGGGGGTTGCCCGGCTCGCCCAGCAGGTGCCACACCAGCACCACCCGGTCGCCCGGCTGCCGGTCCTCCCCTGCCCGGTCCTCCCCTGCCCGGTCGTCCCCGGTTCTGTCGTCCGTCGGGGGCAGCGCCACGTACCGCACCCCGGCCGCGGTCCCCTCGACCACGTCGTCCGTTCCCCTGATCACCATGGGGCCGAACCTACGGGGCCGGGGCGCCGCCGGCGGCAGCGAACCCCTCGTCGCCGGGCACGGCGTCGCCGGGGTCGGCGGGAGCGGGGTCGGCGGCTTCCGGGACGGCGGCCCGGAACAGCTCCGAGCCCAGCGCCTGGAGGTCGTCCATGCCCATCGCGCGCACCGCCTCCTCCGGCAGTGCCAGCAACGTCACGGCCATGCCCAGGAAGTAGGCGTCGAGCACCCCCGCGCCGCGCGGCGAACCCGGCAGACCCGCCGCCGCGTGCAACCCCGCGGAGGCCCGCGCGTTGGACACCGCCATGCGCCCCAACGCCTCCCGCACCCCCGGTCGGCGCACCGCCTCCAGGTACAGCTCCACCATCGCGAGCAGCTGCGTCGGGTCCTCCCGCACCGCCCGTCGCAGCAATCCCGGGTACAGCCGCGCCACCTCCGCCGGGGTGATCCCCCGTGGTGTGGTCTCCCGCAACCGGCCCACCGCCTCGGCGTGCAGCAGCGTCATGCGGCCCGCCGCGGCTTCCAGCAGCGCTTCCCGCGTCGGGAAGTAGTTCTTCGTCGTCCCCTCGGGCACCTCCGCGGCCCGGTCCACCGCCCGGTGGGTCAGGCCGCGCCCGCCCTCGGCCGCCAGGACCGAGATCGCGCAGTCGCACAGCAGTTCCCGACGGCGGTCGGACCGACGACGTCCACCGGGTTGGTCGCCGGGCTCCCGGTTCCCGGTTCGACGGCGGTCGGCTTCCCAGCGGTTGGACTCCCGGCGGCCACTCACGAGGAGGGGACCCTAGTCGACCTCCGATCCGGCCCCGCCCGCGGCGGCCACGACGCGCCCCGCCTCCAGCACCAGCCACACCCCGCACACGCAGCGCACGTAGTCCACCACCCGGCGGGAGGACACCGGGTGGGAGGAGACCGGGTAGACGCGCTCGGCACTGGGCCACCCGCACGCGGGGCACCTGGAGTTCACACCGCCCAGCGTGGTGTCATGGTTCAGTGCATTTCAACCCTTACGGTGGTTCCGCGGCCGCGCTCGCCGCCGCCCTGGTCAACGCCGACCCCCGCAGCGGCCCCGAGGACCTGTTGCGGCTGCTGCGCGACCACGGCTACAAGCCCCTCGGCGCCCTCGACGCCGCCCAGGCCCGCGAGCTCACCGACTGGGCGGCCCGCCTGTCCCCGGTGTTCGACCACACCCCCGACCAGGTCGACCTGGTCAACGCCCTGCTCGCCGGCACGGCCAGCAAGCCCTACATCTCCACCCACGACCAGCGGGCGCCCCACCTGCACTTCGCCCCCGAGAACGCGCCCACCGCGCACCGCGTGCGCGCCTTCACCGCCGCCGGCCTCGCGCACGCGGTCTGCGACGACCCCGCCCGGTTGGGTCGCTGCGCCCGCCCGGACTGCCGCACCGCCTACGTCGACACCTCGCGCAACGGCCGCCGCCGCTACTGCACCACCCGCTGCGCCAACCGCGTGCACGTCGCCGACCACCGCCGCCGGCACCACACCGACCGGGCCGGCGCGGCGCCGGCGGGTCAGGTGCGCTGATCGCCCCCGTCCCCGCTGAGCACCCGGCGACCGAACCGGGCGTGCCCGAACTCCGCCGACTCCCCGATCAACGCCGACCCCACGTCCGTGCGCCCCCGGAACCACACGTGCCCGAACAACGCGTCCCGGTGCAGCACCACCCCGCCGAACAGCGCCCGGCCCCCGAACCGCGCACCCCGGAAGTCCGCCGTGCCGTGCACCTCGGCGCCGCGCAGGTCCGCCCGCCCGGACACCTTCGCCCCGGACGCCGCCAGATCACCGGCCACCTGCGCCGACCGCCACGACACGTTGCCCGTGAACACCGCCAGGGACCACGACGCCGACCGCGCGAACAGCGCGTCGGTGAACACCGCGTGCCGCAGGAACCGCGCCCCGGAGAAATCCGCGTCCCCGGTCACCGTCGCCGCCTCGAACCGCGCGTCCCCCACGAACACCGCGCCCACCAGGTCCACCCGACCCACCCGGCACCCCGACAGGTCCAGGTCGACCAGGATCGCCCCCGGCGCCACCACGTCCATCCCCGGCCAGAAATCACCACCCGGCCGCAGGTGCGACACCAGTTCCCGCTGCACCGCCGACCGCCACGCCACGTCCAGGCCCCGGCTCACCCCGCCGCGCAACGCCGCCGACCACGCGTCCACCACCGCCTGGCGCCGCCGCGGCACCTGCCGGCCGATCTCGGCCAGCAGCAACAGCCCCTCCCGGTCCCCCGACCGGAACAACCGGTTGGCCTCCCGCCACACCGACACCGGCGACACCGCCGCCACGCCCGGCGCCAGCCGCCGCCGGGCGTGCTCGTCCAGCAACGCGTCCGCCTGCGCCGCCCGCGCGTGCCGCACCCCGGCCCACACCACGACGACCACCGCCACCGCCACGGGAACCAGCCACGAGGACATACCCCGATCATGCCCCCACCCCGGACCCGGGCGCCCCCGGCCCACCCGAAGCCGGCACACCGAAGCACCCGGCGGCCGCCCTCGAACCGCGGCGCCCGGACCCGGCCCGCAACCACCACCGCGCACGCCGGCCCTGCCCTAGGGTGCGCACATGGACCTCACCGACGCGTGCTTCGCCGGCGCCGCGCGACAAGCCGAGCTGATGCGCTCCGGCGCGCTCACCGCCCGCGACCTCGTCACCGAGTGCCTGCGCCGCATCGACCGCCACGACCGCCGGCTCAACGCCTTCCGCCTCGTCTTCGCCCGCCAGGCCCTCGCCGACGCCGAGCACGCCGACGCCCTGCGCGCCCGGGGCCACGACGCGCCCCTGCTCGGCGTGCCCGTCGCGGTCAAGGAGGACATCCCGCTGGCCGGGCTGCCCACCACCCGCGGCACCGCCGCCGTCGAGACCACCGCGCCCGCGGACGCCGAGATCGTCCGCCGCCTGCGCGCCGCCGGCGCCGTCATCGTCGGCCGCACCCGCATGCCCGAACTCGGCCTGTGGCCCCACACCGAGACCACCTGGGCCGGCGCCACCCGCAACCCCTGGTCACCCGGGCACACCCCCGGCGGCTCCAGCGGCGGATCAGCGGCCGCCGTCGCCGCGGGCCTCGTCGGCGCCGCCATCGGCACCGACGGCGCGGGCTCCATCCGCATCCCCGCGGCCTGCACCGGCCTGTTCGGCCTCAAACCCCACCGCGACCTCGTCCCCCTCACCCCCGGCACCCACACCTGGGGCGGACTCGTCGCCGCCGGACCCATCACCCGCCACGTCCGCGACGCCGCCCTGCTGCTCGACGTCCTGGCGCCCGGCCGCGACCACACCGCCGCCGTCACCGCCCACCGCACCCTGCGCGTCGCGGTGTCCCTGCGGCCCTGGGGCCCCGGCATCGGCCTGCACCAGGACGTCCGCGACGCCGTCCTGGACACCGCCGGCCTGCTCACCGACCTCGGCCACGACGTCACCCGCCTCGACCCCGACCTGCGCGAACTGGCCGGCTCCACCGGGTTCGCCGCCCGCTACCTGCACCACGCCGCCGACACCGAGGCCACCCTCGACCGGCCCGACCGCCTCGACCGCGCCACCCGCGCCGTGGCCGCCCTCGGCCGTTCCCTGCCCGCGCCCGCCGTGCGCGCCGCCCTAGCCCAGCAACCCGGCCTGACCGACCACGCCAACCGCGTCTTCGCCGACCACGACCTGCTGCTGACCCCCGTGCTCACCCGCCCGCCCCTGCGCGTGGGCCAGTGGCGCCGCCTGCCCACCACCGCCGCCCTGCTCGCCGCCGCCCGCCTGACCACGTTCCTGCCCCTGTGGAACATCACCGGCAACCCCGCCGCCGCGGTCCCCGCCGGCCACACCCGCACCGGCCTGCCCCTGTCCGTGCAGCTCGTCGCCGCGCCCGACGGCGAACCCACCATCCTCACCGCCGCCGGCCAACTCCAACGGGCCCGGCCCTGGACCGACCGCCGCCCACCCACCACACCCTGAACGCGGTCAGCGGGACGGCTCCCCGGTCGCCCGGCGCACCAGTTCCACCGCCCCCGACGGCGCGCCCGGCGCCGACAACCGGGCCAGGACCTCCTCCCGCACCGCCGGCCACATCCCCAGCCCCGCGGCCAACGACCGCAGCCGCTCCCACGCCTCCCACACCGGGTGCGCCAGCACCAGGTCCCGCCGCAGCTCCACCGCCCGCGACACCCACCCCACCCGCAGGCACTCGTCCACGCCCAGGTCCACCAACCGGGCCGCCGCGCCCCGACCACCCGTGGCCACCAGCCCGCGCCGCACCCACCCCAGCGCCTCCTCCGACCGGTCCGCGTCCCGCAGCACCGTCGCCACCCGCAGGTAGTGCCACCCCGACGACAGGTCCCGCGACAACACCAACACCTGGAGGTCCACGTCACCGGTGTGCTCGGCCAGCTCCTCCACCACCCGCAGCAGCGCCCACCGCTCCCGGTCGTAGGTCCCGGTCCGGCCGAACCCGATCACCGGCAGCCGCTCGAACCGCGCCACCGCCTCCGCCCGGTAGAGCGCCAACCCCTCCGCGCCCAACGCCCCCGCGTAAGCCGACAACCGCACCTCCGGCGGCTCGGCGAACCCCGTCTGCAACCACAGCAGCCACTCGGCCAGCCCGACCGGCTCCGGCGGGTCCGACGCGCACGCCACCGCGTGCAGGTCCACCACCCGGTCCACCAGCTCCGCCAACGCCGCCCGGTGCTCCCGATCCTCCGCGACCGCCGCCACCAGCAGTTCCGCCACGTCCTGCGCCGCCTGCCGCGCGCCCGGACCACCGCGCACCAGGTCCGACAACCCCGCCACCACCGCGGCCAGCTCGTCCCACCGCGCCGCCCACGGGGCGCCGGAAGGGGCCAACGCGGTCGCGGCGCGGGTCGCTAAAGCGTGCACCGCGACATCCAACCGCACCCCGCGCCCGCCCACGACGCCCACCCGGACGCCCGTCCCGTGATCACACCGCCCGCCACCACCGCAAAAAGACGGGGCGCCGGCCCACGCCGACGCCCCGACACCCACCCGGTGCGAGCAAGATCACCAACCGGGGGTCACCCCCGTGGCGGCTCGGCCACCCCGCCGCCCAGCTCCCGCGCCGACGGCCCACCTGCCGACAACGACCCCGGAGCCCCGCCGGCCGCGGACGACCCCGACGACAGCGAACCGGGCGTCTCCAGCGGACCCGGCACCTCCTTGCGGGCCACCGCCTCCGCCGCCCGCACCGCCTCGGCCACCGCCGGGTCCGGCGCGGTGTCGAACCAGTCCGCCACCGACTCGTCGTCGGCCTCCGGCGTCGACACCGGCGGCTCCTCCTTCGACGGCTCGTACCGGAACACACCGTCCTCACCCGGCGCGCCCAGCATCCGCGCGAAACCCTCCAGCGCCTTGCCGTAGTCCGACGGCACCAGCCACACCTTGTTCGCGTCACCCTGCGCCATCTGCGGCAACGTCTGGAGGTACTGGTAGGCCAGCACCTCCGGCGTCGGCCGCCCGGCCTTGATCGCCGCGAACACCTTCTCGATCGCCTTCGCCTGACCCTGCGCCTGGAGGTAGCGGGCCGCCCGCTCACCCTGCGCCCGCAGGATCCGCGACTGCCGCTCCGCCTCCGCCGCCAGGATCGCCGCCTGCTTGGCGCCCTCCGCGGCCAGGATCTGCGACTGCTTCTGGCCCTCCGCGGTCTTGATCGACGACTCCCGCTGACCCTCCGCGTTCAGGATCATCGCGCGCTTCTCCCGGTCCGCGCGCATCTGCTTCTCCATCGAGTCCTGGATCGACGGCGGCGGGTCGATCGCCTTGAGCTCCACCCGCGCCACCCGGATGCCCCACCGGCCCGTCGCCTCGTCCAGCACCCCGCGCAGCTGGTTGTTGATCTGGTCGCGGGAGGTCAGCGTCTCCTCCAGGCTCATCCCGCCCACCAGGTTGCGCAGCGTCGTGGTCGTCAACTGCTCCACGCCCACGATGTAGTTGGAGATCTCGTACACCGCCGCCCGCGGATCGGTCACCTGGAAGTACACGACCGTGTCGATCGACACCGTCAGGTTGTCCTGCGTGATCACCGGCTGCGGCGGGAACGACACCACCTGCTCGCGCAGGTCGATGCGCGCCCGCACCCGGTCGAAGAACGGCACCAGGATGTTCAGGCCCGGCGCCGCGGTCGTGCGGTAGCGGCCCAGGCGCTCGATCACCGCGGCCGTGGCCTGCGGGATCACCAGCACGGACTTGACCGTGACGATCAACACGAACAGCACCAGCACCGCGATGACGATCAACGTGGTGGTCACAGGCTCCAGCCTCCGCTCAGGCCCCGGACAGCACCACCGCGGTCGCGCCCGAGATCTCCACAACAGTCACTTCCCCGCCGGGTTCGACCACCCCGCGGTCCAACGACCGCGCCGACCACACCTCGCCGCCGATCCGCACCGTGCCGCCGTGCGCGTCCACCCGCGACACCACGACCGCGGTGCTGCCGACCAGCGCCTCGATCCCCGACCTGTGCCCGGTGCCCAGCGCCATCCGCCGCTTGATCGCCGGCCGGGCGCCCAGCACCAGACCCAACGACACCACACCGAACACCACCGCGCTGATCAGCACCGGCGCGCCCAACCCGGCCGCGCCCGCCGCGCCCAGCGCGGCCACCCCGAGCATGACCAGCACGAAATCACCCGACAGGACCTCGGCGGCCACCAGCACGACACCGAGGATCAACCAGATCAACGACGCGGCCACACCACCATCCTTACACCCCCGGGAAGCCCCGTGCCGCGACAAGGCTCACGGCGAGGTCAAAACCCGGTCACGACCGCCCGGCCTCAGCCCGGTTCGGTGACGAAATCGATCAACCGCTCCACCGCGCCCAGCAGCGGCGTCTCCAGGTCCCGGAACCCCGACACCCCCGCCAGCACCCGACGCCACCCCTCCCACGGCTCGCCCCAGCCCAGCGCCGCGCACACCCCCTCCTTCCACGGCACCCCCCGCGGCACCCGCGGCCACTCCGCGATCCCCACCGACGACGGCTTCACCGCCTGCCAGATGTCCACGAACGGGTGGCCGGTGACCAGGACGTGCTCGTCGCGCACCTCCGCCACCAGCCGCGACTCCTTGCTGCCCGCCACCAGGTGGTCCACCAGCACCCCCAGCCGCCGCCCCGGGCCCGTGCCGAACCCCGCCACCCGCGCGGCCAGCACGTCCACCCCGTCCAACGGCTCCACCACCACCCCCTCCACCCGCAGGTCGTGGCCCCACACCCGCTCCACCAGCTCCGCGTCGTGCACGCCCTCCACCCAGATCCGGCTGTCCCGCGCCGTGCGGGCCCGCACGCCCTCCACCCGCACCGAACCCGACGCCGACCGCCTCGGCGCGGCCGGCGCGGGCGCGGGGCGCACCAGCGTCACCGGCCGGCCCTCCACCAGGAACGCCGCCGGGCGCAGCGGGAACACCCGGTGCCGGCCGTGCCGGTCCTCCAGCACCACCCCGCCCGACTCGAAGCGCACCACCGCGCCGCAGAACCCCGACGCCGGGTCCTCCACCACCAGCCCGACCTCGGCCGCCACCTCCGGCACCACCCGACGCTCGCGCCCCGACAGCACATCCCGGCCGTAATCCTGTGATCGCACGCCGCGCGACGTTACCGCCCCCCGACCGTCGCCACCGACCATCGCCGGCGGCGACCGCGCGCCCGCCCTACGCCCGCCGCACCGCCGGGTGGTCGGGGTAGAACGCCGCGTACACCCGGCACCACGCCGCCAACCGGTCGCCGTCGACCACCGCCGACAGCCACTCGACGCGCCGCTCCAGGTCGTCACCCGGCAGGTAGGCGAAGTCGACCGCGTCACTGGCGGCGTCACCCACGCACGCCCGCGGGTCGATCGCCACCGGCCCCCGCGGCCCGGCGTCGAGCACGTTGCCCGGGTGCAGGTCGCCGTGCAGCAGCACCCGCGGCACCCGGTCCCGTGCCAGCCGCGACGCCTCCTCGTGCGCCCGCGAGTGGTCACCCGGGTGGCGGCGGGCCAGGATCCCGAACACGAAGTCCACCCGCTCGGCCAACGGCGGGAACCCCTCCGGCGCCGGCACGTGCAGCCCCCGCAGCACCTCCAGCAGCCCCGGACCGTCCGACGCCGGGGTTCCCGGCACCAGGCCCTCCAGCAGCAGCGCGCCCCGCCCCGGATCCGCCCGCAGCACCCGCACCACCCGCGGCGAGGGCTCCCACGCCCGTAGCGCCGCGCACTCCGCGACGGCCAGAGCGGGCTCCGGCGTCACCTTCAACACCACCGGCTCACCACCGCGCCGGCACAGCAGGGCGTGCGACGTGCCGCCGCTCAACGGCCGCTCCGCCTCCAGTCCCCAGTCCGCGCACAGGCCCGCCACCAGCGACGACAACCCCACCAGCCACGGCCGCACCCCCTGGCCGAAGCGGCGCTCCATCCGCCGCGCCAAGCCCCCGTCACCCGCGCCAACACCGTTCCCGGGAACACCACTCCCGGTGACTTCGCCCGCCGTCAACGGTCCACCCCCAGGACGAACTCCGCCACGTCCCCACCTCCGCGTGCGCCACCACCGGGACCTCGGCCACCGGCGGACGCCGCGATCAGGCCGTCAGAACGCCGGCCAGGGGATCGCCGGCCACTCACCCGACGGCTCCGGGTACACCCCCGCCGCCAGCAGCTTGTCCACCCGCTCCGCCAACGCCCGCACCTCCGCGCGCGTCAGGTGCTCGTGCAACGCCTCGCCCGGCTCCCCGTCCAGACCCGACCGCAGCCGGCGCAGCGCCTCCACCGCCTCCTCCGGCAACGCCTCGCCCAGCCAGCCCCACAGCACCGTGCGCAGCTTGTCCTCGGCGTGCAGGCAGATCCCGTGGTCCACCCCGTACACCGCGCCGTCCACCGAGTGCAGCACGTGCCCGCCCTTGCGGTCGGCGTTGTTGACCACCGCGTCGAACGCCGCCATCAACGCCACCCGCGGGTGGTCGGCGTGCACCAGCACCGCCGGCTCGCCGAAGCGGTCGTGCGCCCGCAGCACCGCCCGCCACCCCGGCCGCACCTGCTCCTCGGCCACGATGTCGACCAGGTCGTCGTCCTCGCGGGTCTCCACCCACAGCTGCACCATGCCCGCGCCGAACGGACCCGGCCGCAGCACCGTCGGCGGCACCAGGCCCAGCCCCGACGCCTCCGACACCAGGAACGCCGCCACCTCGCGACCGGCCAGCGTGCCGTCCGGGAAGTCCCACAGCGGCCGCTCGCCGCGCACCGGCTTGTACACGCACTGCGCGGTCGCGCCGTCCAGGCCGATCCGGCAGAACAGCGTCGCGTTGGAGGCGTCCACCAACCGGCCCTCGACCTCGATGCGGCCACGGGTCAGCAGGTCGAGCACCCCCTCGTCGCCCGGCCGCACGCGCCCCTCAGCCCTCTTCCGAGCGCCGGTAGCCGTTCTGCCGCGGGCACACGTGCCCCTCCGGGTCCAACGGCTCCGAACACAGCGGGCACGGCTTGCGACCCGCCTTGACCACCCGCTCCGCGCGCTCGGCGAACGCCCGCGCCTCCACCGGGCTCAGGAACACCCGCACCGCGTCGGGCCCTTCCTCGGTGTCGTCGAGCACGACCGCCTCGTCGACCTCCTCCTCGGTGATCGCGAGCAGTTCGATGACCACCGCGCGGGACTCGGCGTCCCAGCCCAGCCCCATCGTGCCGACCTTGAACTCCTCCTCGACCGGGACCGCGAGCGGTTCGGTGTCCCGGAGGTCCTCGGGCACGTCCTCGGGAACCTCCGCGCCGAACCGCCGGTGCACCTCCTCCAGCAGCGAGCCGATGCGCTCGGCGAGTACGGCGACCTGTTGCTTCTCCAGCGCCACGCTGACCAGCCGAGCCTCCTCAGAGGCCTGCAAGTAGAACGTGCGCTCGCCAGGCTGCCCGACGGTCCCGGCGACGAACCGGTCGGGTTGGCGGAATACGTGGATGACGCGTGCCATGACAACGACGACCCTAGGCCACCCGAGCAAGATCGGCAGCCCTGCCCCGGGTTTTCCGCCGCCCACCCGCCCGGCGGGCCCCGGCGACCCGCGCCCGACACCGCCGGACCAGGCGTGCGGATAGGGTGCCGGGGTGGTCGAGATCGCACCGTGCGGAACGTGGAACTCACCCGTCACCGCGGCCCGCGCCGCCGCGGCCGGTGGCGGGGTCGACTGGGTCGACCTGCACCGGGGCCGGCCGTGGTGGACCGAGGGACGCCCCGCCGAAGGCGGCCGGGTCGCCCTCGTGCGCGATGGCGAGGACCTGCTGCCGCCCCCGTGGAACGTGCGCAACCGCGTCCACGAGTACGGCGGACGACCCTGGGTGGTGCTCGACACACCCGAGGGCACGCGCGTGGCCTTCACCCACTGGGACGACCAGCGCGTCTACCTGTTCGACCCCGACGACCCCCGCCCCGAGCCGATCAGCCCCGCACCCGGCAGCCGCCACGGCCTGCGCTACGCCGACCTCACCGCGGGCCCCGGCGGCCGGGAGGTGTGGTGCGTGCGCGAGACCTCCACCGGCCCGACCCGCACCGACGTCCGCCGCGACCTCGTCGCCCTGCCCCTGGACGGCTCCCCGCCGCGGGTGCTCGCCGCCGGCCACCACTTCATGACCGGCCCCCGCCTGTCACCCGACGGCCGCCGCTACGCCTGGATCGGCTGGGACCACCCCCGCATGCCCTGGGACGGCACCGAGCTGTGCGTGGCCGAGGTCGGCTCACCCGACCACCGCGTCGTCGCCGGCGGCCCCACCGAGGCCGTCTGCCAGGTCGAGTGGGACGGCGAGGACCTGCTGGCCCTGACCGACCCCGACGGCTGGTGGAACCTGCACCGCATCGACCCGCACGGGCACGCCGTCAACCTCGCCCCCGTCCAGCGCGAACTGGGCGGCCCTCAGTGGCGGCTGGGCAACCGCTGGTTCGCCACCATCGGCGGCGGCCGCCACGCCGTGCTCGCCGCCGGGCGGCTGGCCGTGCTCGACGAACGCAGCCGCACCGTCACCGACGTCGACGTGGACCTGCCCACCTGGCACGGCCAGCTGGCCGTGCACGACGGCGTGGTCGTCGGCGCCGCCGCCGGCCCGCACACCGAGACCGCCGTGGTGTCACTGGACCTGTCCACCGGCGAGCTGACCACCCACACCGGCCACGACACCGCCGGGACGACCGGGTCGGCGGGGTTGGCGGCCTACCTGCCGACACCCGAGCAGCGCGTCTTCACCGGCCCCGACGGCGACATCCCCGCCCACGTCTACCCGCCCCACAACCCCGACTACACCCACCCCGGGCACGAACGACCCCCGTACCTGGTGCACGTCCACGGCGGACCCACCGGCCGCAACCTGCCCGTGCTCGACCTGGACGTCGCCTACTTCACCAGCCGGGGCATCGGCGTCGTCGCGGTCGACTACGGCGGCTCCACCGGCTACGGCCGCGCGTTCCGCGAACGGCTGCGCGAGCAGTGGGGCGTCGTCGACGTCAACGACTGCGCCACCGTCGCCCAGGCCCTGGCCGACGAGGGCACCGCCGACGGCCAACGCCTGGCCATCCGCGGCGGCAGCGCCGGCGGCTTCACCTCCGCGGCGTCCCTGACCTCGGTCAAGACCTACCGGTGCGGCATGGTCGCCTTCCCCATCCTGGACCTGGCCGGCTGGACCGGAACCGGCGGCGAGACCCACGACTTCGAGTCCCAGTACGTCACCGGCCTGGTCGGACCCTGGCCCGAGACCGCCGACCGGTACGCCGAGCGGTCCCCGGCCCACCGCGTCGACCGGCTGACCGGACCCGTGCTGCTGCTCCAGGGCCTGGAGGACGAGATCTGCCCACCCGAGCAGGCCGACCGCTTCGCCGCCGCCCTCGACGGCACCGGCATCCCGCACGCCTACCTGACCTTCGAGGGCGAACAGCACGGGTTCCGCAAGGCCGCGACGATCATCGCGGCGCTGGAGGCGGAACTGTCGTTCTACGGACAGGTGCTCGGCTTCACCCCACCCGGGGTTCCGGTCCTGGACCTGCGCCGATGACCCGCCCGACCACGGGGAACCGGACACCGGGTGATGGCCGGGGTCCTGGCCCGGGTGTCGGCGCAGGGCACCCGCTCGACGACGTCGCCGTCCCGACCGCGGCGGGACGCCCGTGACCCCGACCGGCGGCCCACCCCTGCTGCACCCCGGCGACCGCGTGGTCGTGATCAGCCCCGCGGGCCCCGTGGCCGCGGAACGGCTGGACGCGGGCGTGGCCTGGCTGCGCAAGTGGGACCTCGACGTCCGCGTGGCCCCCTCGGCCCTGGCCACCCACCCCACCCTGCCCCACCTCGCCGGCCACGACACCGACCGCGCCCACGACCTGCGACAGGCGTGGCTGGACCCGGACGTCGCCGGCGTCCTGTGCGCCCGCGGCGGCTACGGCAGCGCCCGCATGGCCGACCTGCTCGACTGGACCGCCCTGTCGACCCACCGCAAGGTCTTCCTCGGCTCCAGCGACACCACCGTCCTGCACGACAGGTTCCGCCAGGCGGGCATCCCCACCTGGTTCGGCCCGATGATCGGCACCACCGCCTTCGTCGAGGACACCGCCGCCCGCGACCACCTGCACCGCGCCCTGTTCACCGGCGTCACCTCCTACCGCGGCGCGGGCATGGCGCCCGGCACGGCCCGCGGCACCGCCGTCGGCGGCACCCTCAGCCTCCTGCGCACACCGCCGCCCGACGACGCGATCGTGCTGCTCGAAGACGTCAACGAGGAGCCCTACCGCGTCGACCGGATGCTCACCGACCTGCTCAACTCGGGCTGGTTCGACCGCGTCGCCGGCATCGTGCTCGGCTCCTGGACCGGCTGCGGCGACGTCGCCCCCGTGCTCGCCGACCGCCTCACCCGACTGGGCGTGCCCGTGGTCGCCGACACCTGCTTCGGGCACTGCGCCGGGCAGCTCACCGTGCCCCTGGGCGTGTCGGTGGAGATCGACGGCGACACCGGTGTGGTAACCGTGGACACGTGAAGATCGACGTAGCCGACGGGGCGTTCGACGCGCCCGTCTGGGAACCCGCCACGGGCACCGGCCCCGGCCTCGTGCTGGTCCAGGAGATCTTCGGCCTGGACGACTACCTCACCTCCGTGGCCGCCGACCTCGCCGCGCTCGGCTACGTCGTCGCCGTGCCCGAGCTGTTCTGGCGCGTGGCGCCCGGCTGGTCCTCCGCCCACGACGAGGCAGGAGTCGCCGCCTCCATGGAGGTCGCCGGCCGCTTCGACCCCGCCCTGGGCGTGTCCGACGTGATCGCCACCCTGCACCGGCTGCGCGCCCGCACCGGCCGAGCCGGCGTCTTCGGCTTCTGCCTGGGCGGGTCCATCGCCTACGAGGTGGCCGCCGCCACCGACCCCGACGTCGCCGTGTCCTTCTACGGCTCCGGCGTGCCCGACCGCCTCGACCAGGCCGACAAGATCACCTGCCCGATCCAGTTCCACTTCGGCGGCCGCGACCCCTACATCCCCCGCCCGGCCGTGCAGCGGGTCGTCGACGCGGTCACCGCCCTGCCCAACGCCGAGATCCACGTCCAGGAACAAGCCGGGCACGCCTTCCACAACAACGTCGCCCCGCAGTTCCACGACCCCGAGGCCGCAGCCGCCGCGTGGGAGCTGACCACCCGCTTCCTGGCCCGCACCCTGCCCACCTGACCTCGGGCCCCGCGCCACCTACTTGCCCACCCGCTCGTCCGACCCCGACCCCGACCCCGGCCCTGGCCCTGGCCCTGGCCCTGGCTTCGGTCCAGGTCCCGGTCTCACCGAGTTTCCTGCCGGCGGGACCGGGACCGAGGCGCTCACCGACAGCGCTCACCGGCGTGAACACTCACGCGCGCACTCACCGCGCACTCACCGCGCACTCACCGGCCGAACGCCAGCAGCACGTCACCGCCGTCCGGGTTCGGGTACTCCGGCGAGTACCCGGCCTGCACGTACACCATCCCGTCGGACACCACCGCGCCACCGCCACCACCGGAGATCGTGCCGCCCCGGCCGGGCAGGCCGTTGACGCCGGTGAAGTCGCGCACCGTGTCGTAGGTCCACAGCACCCGGCCGTCACGCGCCGAGTACGCGCGCAGCTTGCCGTCGTTGCTGCCCTCCCACACCAGCCCGGGGCTGCTGGTCACCGCGGGACCGTGCCCCAACGTGCACACCTCTGGGTGGTCGGCCGCACCGCCGGTGGTGCACCCGTCCGCCGGGTTGGGCGTCTCCCACAACACCCGACCGGTGGCCGGGTCGAGCGCGAAGAGCGTGCCCGGGTCGGCGAAGTAGGTCGCGACGTAGAGCCGCCGGCCGTCGAAGCTGGACCCCCACTGGATGCCGCCGATGCCGCCGCTGGGCCACGGCACACCCAGCTGACGACGCCACACCACCTCACCGGTGACCGCGTCGAACGCGTGGTAGACGCCCAGCTTCTGCCCGACGCCGACCAGCTTGCGCCCACCCGCGGTGAACAGGTTCGGCGTGGCCCCGATGTCGTAGTCCAGCGCCGAGCCGTCCTCCAACCCCGGGCAGAACCCCTGCGGATCGGGGCTGTTGCACAACCCCCGCCACGTGTCGGCCTTGGTGACCTGGTTGCGCCACTTCACCGCACCCGTCCGGTGGTCCAGCGCCAGCATCGTGTCGAAATCGCCCGCGCTGCCGGTGTAGTTCTGCCCCGTGCCCACGTAGACCGTACCGGTGCGCGGGTCCACCACCGGCGAACTCCACACCCCTACCCCGGACGGCTCATAACGCGTCGCCCCGCTGGGCCACGTGCCCACCGCCCGCGGCTCGGGCACCGTGTAGTGCCGCCACACCAGCTCACCGGTGCGCGCGTCGAGCGCGTCGACGTGCCCGCGGAAGGTGCAGCACGGGTAGTTCGGGTCGTCCGAACCGTCCGACCCGTTGGCCGCGTTCTCCCCGCTGGACGTGCCGACGTAGACCTTCCCGTCGTGCACGATCGGCGAACTGGTCACCGTCGCCGCCGGGTGCGCGTCGACCTGCTGGGCCCACACCACCCGACCGGTGCCCTGATCCAGCGAGTAGACATAACCCCGCAGGTCACCGAAGTAGACCCGCCCACCGGACACCGACGGGCTGTCCCACACGATGGCCGGCCGCGCACCCGGCGCGACACCGGACAGGTCCGTCGTCCACCGCTCCGCCCCGGTCCGCGCGTCCCGGGCGTAGAACTTCCCGTCCGGCCCGCCGAAGAACGTGGTCCCGTCGACCACGGCGGGCTGGCTGCGCACCGGCGCCGCCGACCGCGGGAAGGCGAACGCCCACTTCAGCTTCAAGCCCCGCACGTTGTGCGGGGTGATCCGCCACTCGCCCGCCGCGTACCGCGACCCGGCCGCATCCCTGGACCACGTCGCCCAGTCACCCGACCGGTGCGGCGAAGCCGAAGTCGCACCCGCGCCCAGCAACACGACCGACGAGGCGACCCCGACCAACGCGACGACCCGTTTCCGTATCGTCATCCCATCTCCCCCTGCCGTTGGTGGAAAACAACTCCACCGTGGCAGCGGGACGAAGGACTCACGACAGGAGAACGGACCGAATGCCCTCGGGAGAAGGTTGACCCCCGACCCAGCCGATCGGTTGATCCGCCCGCACTCGTGAACGACTAGCCCCGGCCACCGCCGGCCTTCTCACCGACAGCCGCACCGACCGGCGGAGTTCGCGCCGGCGCGGGCGTCGTCGGGCCTGGCCGACAGCACGATCCGCAACGACGCCGGCCACCTGGAGGCGATGCGGGAGTGGTTCGGCCGGCCGTTGTGGGAGATGCGGCCCACCGACGCCGACGCCTACTTCGGCCGGGAGCTGCGCACGGTGGCGGCGTCGACGCGCACGGGCCGAGCCGGTGCGCTGACGCTGTACTTCGACTTCCTGGAGTTGCGCCACCGCGCCGAGGTCTACAACCTGAGCGGGCGGCCGGTGGAGTGCCCGCTGGACGAGGCGAACCGGCCGAGCCGCTCGGTGGAGCCGCAGCTGCGCATCCCGCCCACCGAGGCCGAGATCGAGCAGCTGTTCGCCGGGTGGCGCCAGGAGCTGTCGGCCACCCGCAAGTTCGCCCCGGCCGCCCGCAACTACACCGTGGCGCGGCTGGCCGCCGACGTCGGCCTGCGCATCAACGAGCTGCGGATGCTCAACCTGGACGACGTGCACTGGGAGCTGGGCACCTTGTGCTCTGCACGGTGCTGGACTGCCAGGTCGGCGACCTGATGATCCCCGAGCGCCAGGCCGCCGCCGCGCCCACCGAGGAGCAGGTCCGCGCGGTCGGCCAGACCTGGGCGGTCACACCCCGGCCCGGCGGTGGCGGGCCGGCGCCGAACTGCCGCCCGGCTTCGCCAGCGACGTCCGCGTCGGCCGCGACCCCGACCGCCAAGTCCTGCCCATGACCGACGACGAGATCACCGCCGTCCAGCAGACCGCCGTCACCCCGGCCCAACGGCTGGTCGTCGCCCTGGCCGCAGTCCACGCCGCCCGCGCCAAGACCACCCGCGAGATCCGCCTCGACCACATCGACCTCGCCGCCCACCGCATCACCATCGCCGGCCACCGCCACGCCCTGGGCGACTTCGTCCGCGAGGCCCTGCTCGACTGGCTGGCCCACCGCCGCGCGACCTGGCCACGCACCACCAACCCGCACCTGCTCGTCTCCGCGCACACCGCGCTCGACCAGAACCCGGTCAGCCACTTCTACCTCAAGAAACACCTGCTGCTGCGCGGCGTCCACCTCGAACACATCCGCGGCGACCGCATCCTCACCGAAGCCCTGGCCACCGGCGGCGACCCACTGCACCTGGCCACCATGTTCGACCTGCACCCCACCACCGCGACGGCCTACGCAGACACCGCGCTCAACATCCTCCAACGCGCCATCGACAACCCCGACCGCTGAACGCGGCCCGGGAGTCGTGCAGCCGGCCCGAAGTGCAGGACAGTGGTGAACGCGGTCGTCACCCGGAACACCGCCTGTGTCGAACCGGCGTTGGAGCACCCGGCCGTCGGACGTGGCCTTGTCGGCCTCGCCCGGCCCGCGCGTCTGCCCCGGCACCGTGGGGACACCCGCCGGTGGGTCGTGAGTGAGGTCCGTCTTCAGGCGGTAGCGCTCAGGGGTGTCTCACCGGGCCGTCCCGCCGTTCCGTCACGCCAATGCCCGTCGGTCGCGGTGACCCACGGCGAAGATCGCTTCCACCCACGGATCGGGTCTTCACCAACGGGTGATGTGCCCCCACATCAGCATTGATTGCGTTTAGTGCCGAATCGGATGCGTTGAGTAACCACATGGAGGGTTTCGTAATGTCGCAGGATCTCGCGGACAGCACCGCCGCCGACGGCACACCGGACGTTGCGGAGCGTGCGCTGGTCGTGAAGCGCTTCGGACCGCTGGAGGTGTGCGTCGTTTCCCGCTACACGCGAACCTGGGACGACCGGGGGTCGGGCGGGGACTACCACGGCTCGTTCTTCAGCCCGGTCGCGCCGGGGACGGGATGGCGGCGGTTGGCGCACCTGGGCAACGGCAGCAACCACAACGACATCAGCGGCAACCACGGCACCGTGATGGTCCGGGAGGTCGACGCCGCCGCCCGGATGTTCGCGCACCCGACCGACTACCGGCTGATCTGGACCGACGCGGGCTCCGGGGCGGACAAGGACGGCTCGGTGTGGCGGCCGGTCCCCCCGGCCGGCTACGTCGCGCTGGGCGACGTGATGTGGCAGGGCCACGGCAAACCGCCGCTGACCGAGATCACCTGCATCCGCAAGACCTACAACGGACACGAGTACGTCCGGCGCGGCACGCTCGGTCCGCTGCTGTGGTCGGACAAGGGGACCGGCGCGGACCGCGACGTGTCGCTGTACCCGATCCTGGCACCGGGCTACCCCGAGGACAGCATCGAGCGGCTGCTGCTGCCCACCGGCGGTTTCACCGCCTACGGCCACCACAGCCCGCCCAGCCCGGAGGACACGACCTGGGTGCTGGACCTGCCCGCTTCGGTGGTGAAGTCCCACGGCCCGCAGCGGCCGACCCTGACCTCGCACGACGCCCCGCCGGAGACGACCCAGCCGGTGATCGACCGCGTCGTGGTCATCCCGTGCACCGTGGTCCGCGACCCCCACCGCGCCCCGGCGTGGCAACTGGAGCACTCGCCGTTCTACACACTGGAACGCCGACGCTTCTACACCAGCCAGCTCCACCGCTACAACGGCAGCAGCGAACCCCACACCGACAGTAGGGCCATCACCACGGGCGTGTCCGGCACCGACGAGGAGGCGTTCACCAAGAAGACCGGCGTCACCGTCTCCGCCAGCGCCGGCATCGAGGTCAAGGGACTGGGACTGGGCGCGAGCGTCAGCACCACGGTCGAGCTGGGCTACGAACGCCGTCGCAGCGTCACCGTCCTGCGCTCCGAGACCAAGACCCACTCCCTGGTCACACCGCCACACACCTCCGGCGCCCTGTGGTCGGAAACCCACGAGATCCGCAGCTTCCGCGCCGACGGCAGCCAGGTCGGCGAGACCAGCCTGATCTTCGAGACCTCCAACTACGTCAACCAGCAGTACCCCGCGGGCACCGACATCAGCCACACCGTCACCGATTGACCTCGCGGACCGTCCGCACCCCGGGGAATCCGGGGTGCGGACGGTCCTTCGGGACCACGTCTCCAGCCAAGTAGCCCCGGACCCGCCACCAGTCCCGCCAACTCCCCCCGAACGCCGTCAACCAGCTCCGGACACGACGACGGTCCCCACCTTCGCCCGCCGAACAGCCTCCACCCGGCCACAGCTCCAACGTCTCCGGCTCAGACCGGACCACACCCGGGAACCCGAGGTGATCCTGAGCGGCACATGCCGAAAAGCCGTGGATTCGTCATGATCAAACTTCAGTCGCGCTGAACTCACGTGGGACCGAGCGCTCAGGTATCAAGCACGGAGGTGCCAAGCGCATGGGCATCACGCGGAGCCGTCACGCAGGCCCTTGTTGTTCCTCAGTTCCTGGGTGTCGCGTCGCACCTCCTCCGCCCGGTCGCTCAGCGACTGGATCTCGTCGGCCAACTCGGGGTTGACCGTTCGAACCTTGGACAGGGCGTCCACCAGCGGGCCGATCAGCGCGACGGCGTCGTCCTCCGCCAACGCGTTGCGGACCACCACGTCCACCCGGCCCACCTGACCGGCCAGGCTGCGCAGCGACGCGGCGTTGTCACGCGCCCACACGGACACCGCGCGGTCGCCCGCGCGCTTGTCCCGCTCCGCACGCACCCTGCCCTCGGCGGTCGAACCCAGCTCCGAGGGGCGCAACCTCAGGTACCGGCGTTCGGCGGCCTGCCGACTGGCCACCCCGAGCGCGGGCGCCAACTCGGCCCAGCTGGCGCCCAACTCCCGTGCCGTGGCGATCAGCTGGGGCTCCCACCCGGACAGCTCCTCGCGCAGCCGCCGCAGCAGGACCAGCGCGGACAGCACCTGACCCGCACTGAGGTCCTCGCCGGTGGCGGCAGCCCGGACGGACTCGTAATCGTTGATCGCCATGAAGTCAACATACCGACGACATGATGGGTTGTCAACGTCTTGACGACGTGGTAGAAATGGTGGCGCAGCGCATTGACCGCAGCAGACGACTACTCGATCAGGAGGTGTTCCCCGATGTTGATGCGCACCGACCCCTTCCGGGAACTGGACCGGCTGGCGCAGCAGTTCTTCACCGGACCGGGCACCTGGTCGCGGCCGACGCCCATGCCGATGGACGCCTACCGCGCCGGGGACGAGTTCGTGGTGGAGTTCGACCTGCCCGGTGTCACCGTCGACGCGATCGACCTGGACGTGGAGCGCAACGTCCTCACCGTGAAGGCCGAGCGGCGCCCGAGCCGGACGGGCGAAGGGATCGAGATGCAGGTCTCCGAGCGGCCGCTGGGCGTGTTCTCGCGCCAGCTGTTCCTCGGCGACACCCTCGACGTCAACCACATCAAGGCCGACTACCAGTCCGGGGTGCTGACCCTGCGCATCCCGATCGCGGAGAAGGCCAAGCCGCGCAAGATCGCCATCGGCAACACCGACAACGAGCCCAAGCAGATCAACGCCTGATCCGGCAGGTGGTGGACTGACGCGGCACGTCGGCGACCGGCGCGACGGGCTCGCGGAGCCAGCTGGTGTGGCCGGCGTGACAGGGGTGTGGCCGGCGTGACGGGCTCGGCGGCCGACGCGAGGGCTTGTGACGGGCTCGGTGATGGCTTGGTCGATCGGTCGACGGCGGAAAACCCGGTTCACACCCCGCCGGGTTCTCCGCCAGGATCGCCGACCATGCGACCGGCGCCGGGGGAAGTGCTGCACTTCTCGGAAGACCCGACCATCACACGCTTCCGGCCGCACGTGGCCGCCACCGCACGGCAGCCCGACGCCTACGTCTGGGCGGTCGACCGCACGAGGGCGCCCGACTACTGGTTCCCGCGCCAGTGCCCTCGGGTCCTGGCCTGGGTGGAGCCGACCACCGACGCCGAGGATCGGGCTTGGCTGGGTGCGTCGCGCGTGCACGCCGTCGAGTACGGGTGGTTGAGGCGGGTTCAGGCGGTGCGGTTGTACGCCTACCGGTTCGACGCCGCACCGTTCCGACCGTTCGGGGACCCGCCTCACGCGCACGTGGCCACCGAGGCCGTCGAGCCGCTCGGGGCTCCCGAACCGGTCGGGGACCTGCTGGCCCTGCACGAGGAGGCCGGCATCGAGTTGCGGGTGGTGGCCAACCTGTGGCCGTCGTGGCGGCGGGTCGCGGCCAGCACGCTCGGGTTCAGCGGCATCCGGTTGCGCAATGCCGTCCAGGAGAACGCCGTCCTGGAAAGAGCCGTCCTGGAGAACGCGGTTCAGGAACAGGGGTGATCGGTTGGGGACACGTCAGAGACGGAGGTGATCGGTTGGGAACAGGTCGTGAGTGGAGGTGATCGCGCAGAGGTGGCGCAGGGCCAAGGGGTCAGGGGTCAGGTGAAGTCGGCGACGTGGTCGCGGGCCCACCGGTCGAAGGTCAGACCGGGACGTCCCAGGGCCTCTTCCACGTCCGGTGACACCCAGCTGTTGCCCTCGGGGTAGCGGCCCATCTCCAGGAACCACTCCACGATCTCGGGCGGGTAGACGTCCTGCCACTGCTCGCGGGCCTGCTCGGGGGTCAACTCGTCGAAGCGCAGCTCGCGCCCGATCGCCTCGCCGATCATCCGCACCGCGTCACGCCGCCCCACCGGCTCCGGGCCCGTGGGCTGGTAGGTGCGGCCGACGTGGTCGTCGGTCAGCAGCGCCTCCACGGCGATGGCGGCGATGTCGTCCTCGTGCACCAGCGTGCTCCGCCAGTCGCCGAACGGGGCCCGCACCACGCCCTCCGCGCGGATCGACGGCGCCCACTCCCGGGTGTTGGCCATGAACTCGCCCGGGAACAGGTGCGTCCATTCCGGCACCGAGGACTCGATCGCCTTGCGCAGCACGCGGTGCCAGGACTCCAGCGGGTCGTCGTCGGGGCGGCTCGGGTCGTCGTGCCCCAGGTGCGTCAGGCGGCGCACGCCCGCCTCGACCAGGACGTCGACGATCGCCGGACCGTCACCGTCCATGGCCACCAGGTGCACCCGCTCCACCCCGCGCAACGCCGGGACCAGCGACGCCGGGTCGGCGAAGTCGCCTGCCACCACCTCGACCCCGGCCGGCAGCCGGGCGGCGGACGGATTCCTCGTGAGGGCGCGCACCGCGTGACCGGCGGCGAGCAACCTGCGGACCACGCAACCACCCACGGTGCCGGTCGCACCGGTGACCAGGATCGGCATCATTCCTCCGGGCATGACGAACAAGCCCTGGTGAGAGGCTTGGAGAACGAATCGGATCGACTGGGAGGAGGGTGTCGGAAGAAATGTCGGGTTGTCAAACGCGAACACCGCGTTCACGTTTCTGCGCGCGCTGGCGACAGAAATCAATCACGACAGCCTGACCTGCGGTGATGCCAACCGTGCAGGGATTGTCGGGAAGTTCGCGACGTGGAATGGTCCTGTTCGCGGCGAGGAGGGAGTGGCGGTTCGACGAGGAAAGGGCGACCGGGTTCCGGCCACGGCCCCTTGCTGACATACCGACCGGTCGGTACCCTCGCGACGTGGACGAACGGCGCATCGACGCGGTGGTGCTGGACTGGGGCGGGGTGCTCACGGTCTCCGTGCCCGACTTCATCGACGAGTGGCTGACCGCCGACAACATCGACCGGGACCGCTACGGCGTGACCATGCGCGGCTGGATGGGGCGCGACGCCGCCCCGGGCAACCCGGTGTTCAGGCTGGAGACCGGCGAGCTGTCCGTCGCCGAGTTCGAAGGGCTGCTGGCCGCCGAGCTGGTCACCCTCGACGGGCGCGAGGTCGCCGCGAAGGGCCTGCTGCGCCGCATGTTCGGCAGCGCGAACCCCGACCCCAAGATGGTCGACCTCGTGCGGGAGCTGCGCGCCGACGGCCTGACCACCGTGCTGCTGTCCAACAGCTGGGGCGAGGGCTACCCGCAGGACCTGCTGCTGGAGCTGTTCGACACCATCGTGATCAGTGGCCGCGTCGGGCTGCGCAAGCCCGACCCGCGCATCTTCGAGCACACCCTCGACCTGATCGGCCTGCCCGCCGACCGGTGCGTGTTCTTCGACGACGCGCAGGTCAACGTCGAAGGCGCCCGCGCCGTCGGCCTGCACGCCCACCGCCACACCGACGCCGACTCCACGCGCGCGGTGATCGACCGGCTCAGGGGAGCCCGAGCATGACCGAACCGCACGCCACCGAACCCAGCACCACCGACTCCCACGGCACCGCCAAACCCGGCATCACCGAACTCGGTACCGGCGAACCGGGCACCCCCGACCCCGGCGCGGTCGACTCCCGCGGCACGGCCGCGCTGCCCGGCCTGGACCTCGACCGGCTCGCCGACCGCCTGGGCACCGGCCCGCTGACCGGCGAGCTGATCCCCGGCGGCCGCTCCAACCTGACCTACCGCGTCACCGACGGCGAGCACCGCTGGGTGCTGCGCCGCCCGCCGCTCGGGCACGTGCTGGCCACCGCCCACGACATGGCCCGTGAGCACCGGGTCATCTCCGCCCTCGCCGACACCGCCGTGCCCGTGCCGCGCGCCGAGCTGCTGTGCACCGACACCGAGGTCCTCGGCGCGCCGTTCTACCTGATGCAGGAGGTGCCGGGCGTGGCGCTGCGGCACCGCGACCAGTGCCCCTGGCTCACCCCCGACCTCGCCGAGACCCTGTCCGACCGGCTGGTCGACGTGCTGGCCGACCTGCACGCGGTCGACCCGCACGAGGTGGGCCTGTCCGACTTCGGCCGCCCCGAGGGGTTCCTGCACCGCCAGGTGTCCCGCTGGGGCAAGCAGCTGGAGTCCTCCCGCAGCCGCGAGCTGCCCGGCATCGACGAGCTGCGCGACCACCTGGCCGCCACCGTCCCGGTCACCCGGCGCACCACGATCGTGCACGGCGACTACCGACTGGACAACGTCCTGGTCACCACCGACCCGCTGGACATCAGCGCCGTCCTGGACTGGGAGATGGCCACCCTGGGCGACCCGCTGGCCGACCTCGGCCTGCTGTGCGTGTACTGGAACGGCGTGGGCGTCGAGGACGACCCGATCACCGGCACCGTGCCCACGCTGCCCGGTTTCGCGAGCGCCGAGGAGATGGTGGCCCGCTACGCCGAGCGCAGCGGCGCCGACGTCGACGGCCTGGCCTGGTACACCGCGTTCGGCTACTTCAAGCTCGCCGTCATCCTCGAAGGCATCCACTTCCGCTTCACCCGCGGCAAGACCGTGGGAGCGGGCTTCGACCAGATCGGCCGACTCACCCTGCCGCTGGTCCGGCAGGGACTCGCCGCGAGCGCAGGGGAGCGCTGATGGACTTCGCCTACGACACCACGACCGAACAGCTGCGCGAACGGCTGCTGCGGTTCATGGACGAGCACGTCTACCCGGCCGAACCCGTCGCCCAGCGGCAGTTGGCCGAGGCCGCCGACCCGTGGGCGCGGCCCGCGGTCCTGGCCGAGCTCAAGGCCGAGGCCCGCCGCCAGGGCCTGTGGAACCTGTTCCTGCCCGACGACGAGCACGGCGCCGGGCTGACCAACCTCCAGTACGCGCCGCTGGCCGAGATCACCGGCCGCAGCCCGCACCTGGCCCCGGAGGCGCTCAACTGCGCCGCACCGGACACCGGGAACATGGAGGTGCTGGCGATGTTCGGCACCGAGGAGCAGAAGCGGCGGTGGCTCCGGCCGCTGCTGGACGGCGAGATCCGCTCGGCGTTCTGCATGACCGAGCCCGAGGTCGCCTCCTCCGACGCCACCAACATCGCCACCCGCATCGAGCGCGACGGCGACTCCTACGTGGTCAACGGCCGCAAGTGGTGGTCCTCCGGCGCGATGAACCCCGACTGCGCGATCTTCATCGTGATGGGCAAGACCGACCCCGACGCCGAGCGGCACCGCCAGCAGGCCATGATCCTGGTCCCGCGCGACACCCCGGGCGTGCGCGTCGAGCGCGGCATGCACGTGTTCGGCTACACCGACGCCTCCCACGGCGGCCACGCCGAGATCGTGTTCGACGACGTCCGCGTGCCCGCCGGCAACCTCATCGCCGGCGAGGGCGAGGGCTTCGCGATCGCCCAGGCCCGCCTGGGCCCCGGCCGCATCCACCACTGCATGAGGCTGATCGGCATCGCCGAGCGCGCCCTGGAGCTGATGTGCCGCCGCGCGGTCGGCCGCGTCGCCTTCGGCGGGCCCATCGCCCGCCAGGGCGTGGTCCAGGAGTGGATCGCCGAGTCCCGGGTGCGCATCGAACAGGCCCGGCTGCTGGTGCTCAAGACCGCGTGGCTGATGGACACCGTCGGCAACAAGGGCGCGCACACCGAGATCCAGGCCATCAAGATCGCCACCCCGCTGATGGCCGAGTGGGTGCTGGACAAGGCCATCCAGGCGCACGGCGCGGGCGGGGTCAGCCAGGACTTCCCGCTGGCCGAGCTGTGGGCCTCGGCGCGCACGCTGCGCCTGGCCGACGGGCCCGACGAGGTGCACCGCATGTCGCTGGCCAAGCGGGAGCTCAAGCGCTACCTGTGACCACGTCCGGGTGATGATCGCCGGACCACGGGTCGGCGGTCATCACCCGGCATTGCGGTGGGCTGTCGATGGCCACGCGCGACGAGCCCGTGCCGGAGCAACACGCGCCCCTGACCCGTTTGCCGGACTGGTACCTGCCATGCGGTGGACGCGGCTGAGCGCCTGTCCCTGCTGCCGGCGAATCGGCCCACGAGGTGCGTCGGTCGACTCACCCGCCTTTCCTGATTCGGCGGCCGCGCACTCCCGAACCACCGCCGAGCAGGCCGCCCCGGCCGCGGCGTCGGGGCTCGGGAACTGACCGCACTGCTGTTGGGATGGTGCAAGCCCGAACAACTGGACCGGGTGGTGGTGGGCGAGGTCCATGTGGGTTGCACCCAGCGTCACCTCGCCGGCGTTCACCGCGACTTGGGCGAGCACGACCAGGAATAGGCGGAGATGCGGCGGGCCGCGCACGTCCGGCTGTCAGGGGCTCGGAGGCCCGATGGGTCGGCACCCTGGCCAGTGGAACCGTCGTTGTGCGGAAAGGACGGGCACGGTCGGGTGAATTCCGCCGCTGCCAGTCGGCGCAGCGGTGGCGCGATGCCACGCTGGTGCCAAGGTCGACGACCAAGTGGGGTGGTCGGTGGTGGTGACGCCCGGACTGCGGCAGCCCGATGACCCCGTGTCAAGCGACCCGATGCCCGACACGGGTGACAACGGCCCTGCCGATGTCCGCAACACCATGTCGGGCATCGCAAGCGTGGCGCTGCAAACCGGTGCGGTGCACGGCGGGGTGCACCTGCACACCGCGCGCCCGTCGCCCGCACCGGTGGTGCCGCGGCAACTGCCCGCCGCGCCGGGCCTGCTCGCCGGGCGAGCGGGCGAATTGGCCCGGCTGGACCGCGCCCTGACCGCCGGGTGGCGCGGGTCGGACATCGACGAAGCGGGACCGGCCACCGCTGATCCGCCCGCCGGCTTGGCAGGCGCCGGGACGACGGTGCTGGTCTCGGCGATCGGTGGGGTGGGCGGGATAGGCAAGACGTGGTTGGCATTGGCGTGGGCGCACCGGCACCTGGACCGGTTTCCCGACGGGCAGTTGTTCGTCGACCTGCGGGGGTTCAGCCCTGTGGGTGAGCCGATGGAGCCGGCGGTGGCGGTCCGCGGGTTTCTCGACGCACTGGAGGTCGATCCCGATCGCATCCCGACCGACCTCGACGCGCAGGCAGCGCTGTACCGCAGCCTGGTGGCCGGGCGGCGGATGCTGATCGTGTTGGACAACGCCGCCGCCAGCGAGCAGGTCGTGCCCCTGCTGCCCGGCTCGCCGACCTGCACGGTGCTGGTCACCGGCCGCGTTCGGCTTGCTTCCCTCATCGACCGGCACGGCGCCCGCCACCTTCCCCTGGGCATCCTCACCGGTGACGAGGCCCGTGTCCTGTTGGCGGACCGCCTGGGGGCCGACCGGACCGCCGCCGCACCCGAGGCTGTAGACGAGTTGGTCGGGTTGTGCGGGGGTCACCCACTCGCGTTGTCGATCATCGCCCGAACCGTCGACACCCGCATCCACACCCCGCTGGCCGAAGTCGCCGCCGAAGTGCGCGAACTCGGGCTGGAGATGCTCGACCACGACACCGACCCCGCCGCCAGCCTGCCGGCCGTGCTCTCGTGGTCCCTGCGACACCTCACCGAACAGCAGCGCACCGTGTTCGCCCTGCTCGGGATCGCCCCCGGTACCGACACCACCCTGCTCGCCGCCGCCGCCCTCACCGCCCTGCCCCCGGCCCGCGCTCGCAGGGCCCTGTCCGCGCTGGAGGAGGCGTCGCTGCTCGAACGGCGCCCAGGCGGGCGGCACACCATGCACGACCTGGTCCGCGCCTACGCCACCACCACAGCTCGCGACAACCTGTCAAAGCCTGTGCGAGAGGCGGCGTTGGCCAGGGCAGTCGACTTCTACCTGCACACCGCTCACGCCGCAGACCAGCTCCTGAACCCCCACGCCGAGCCAATCCGGCTCGACCCGCCCGTCCCCGGTGCTCGTCCCCACCCGTTACCCGACCCCGCAGCGGCGCTGGCCTGGCTGGACACCTGGCACTCCCATTTGCTGGCAGCCCAGCAGGCCGCCGCCACACACGGTCGTCACCAGGTCGTCTTGCACCTGGCCTGGGCTCTGGACACCTTCCACATCCGGCGGGGACATCGCCACGACGACCTGGCCGTGTGGCAGGCTGCTGTGCACGCCGCCGCCCATCTGCCCGACCCTGCCGCCGGCATCCTCGCCCACCGACGCCTCGGGCGCGCCTACGCCGAACTGGGGTGGTATGAGCAGGCAGCCGGGCACCTGCGTCAGGCCCTCGCTCACGCCGAGCACCACCACGACTCCCTCCAGAGCGCCAACACCCACTACGCGCTGGCGCAGGCCTGGGAGCGACAGGGGAACCACCAGCAGGCCTTGGAACACGCCCGCCGTGCCCTGGACCTTTACTGCGACCTCGACCAGCCGGTGCGGAAAGCCGTGGCGCTCAACGCGGTCGGCTGGCACTTCGTTCACCTGGGTGACTACGACGCCGCCCGGGATCACTGCCTCGAAGCCCTCGTCCTGCACCGCCGACATGGCTTCCCCGAGGGTGAAGCAGCCACCTTGGACAGCCTCGGGCTGATCGCCCACCGCATCGGCGACCACCGCCAGGCCCTCGACCACTATCACCAGGCGGTCACCCTGTTGCGCGGCCTCGGCGACGCCTACATGCTCGTGGAGATCCTCGACCGCGTGGGTCATGCCCACGCCGCCCTCGGTCATCACGACCAGGTCCGCACGGTGTGGCAGGAGGTGTTGGAGCTGTACCGGCAGCAGGGCCGTGACAGCGATGCTCAACGTGTCCAGAGCCAAATCGACCATCTCGACGGCATCAGCCGCGCTGGCGCTGACAGTTGATACCGCTCCCCGCGTCGCGGGTCGGAACGGCGAGCGCCCGACCTATCGTGAACGGGCAACGACTGTGCGCACGACCACGTGAACGGACGACCGCTCCGGGGTACGTTGAGGAAATGCGAAGGATCTTGATCACGGAAGACGGGGTGAGGCGCGCCGGGACCACCACCGCGGCGGGGGTGGTCCGTGGCTGAGGACGTCGTCGACCTGTGCGCCGCCCTGCTGCGGTTCGACACCACCAACTACGGTCGTGGCGAGTCCGCCGGTGAGCGGGAGGCCGCGGAGTTCGTCGCCGGTCACCTGGAGACCGTCGGCGTGCCCGCCACCCTGCTCGAACCCGCGCCGCGGCGCGCCAACGTGCTCGCCCGCGTGCCTGGCGCCGACCCCGACCTGCCCGCGCTGCTGGTGCAGGCCCACCTGGACGTGGTGCCCGCCGACGCGGGCGAGTGGAGCGTGCCGCCCTTCGCGGGCGTCGAGCGCGACGGCTACCTGTGGGGCCGCGGCGCGGTGGACATGAAGGACATGGTCGCCATGGTGCTGTCCGTGCTGGGCGCCTGGTCCCGCGAGGGCCGCCGCCCGCGCCGCGACGTCGTGCTGGCCTTCGTCGCCGACGAGGAGGACACCGGCGGGTACGGCGCGCACTGGCTGGTCGAGCGCCACGCCGACTTCTTCGCCGGCTGCGCCACCGCCATCAGCGAGTCCGGCGGCTTCTCCCACCGCGTCGGCCCGCACCGCGTCTACCCCATCGGCACCGCCGAGCGCGGCACCGCCCACCTGCGGCTGACCGCCACCGGGCGCGCCGGGCACGGCTCGCGCCGCAACGACGACAACGCCGTGGTCAAGCTGATCGGCGCGCTGGGCCGCATCGCCGCGCTGGAGCACCCCGTGCGGCTCACCCCGCCGGTGCGGGCGTTCATCGAGCAGGTCGCCGCCACCCTGGACGTGCCGGTCGACTGGGACGACGTGGACGCCACCATCGCCCGGTTCGGCCCCGCCGCGAAGCTGGTGGAGAACACCGTGCGCAACAGCACCACGCCCACCGTGCTCCAGGCCGGGTACAAGGTCAACGTCGTGCCGGGCAGCGCCACCGCCGAGGTCGACGTGCGCACCCTGCCCGGCACCGCGGACGAACTGCTGGCCTCCGTCGACGCCGTGCTGGGCCCCGACGTGCGGCGCGAGTTCCTCAACCACCAGCCGCCCGTGCAGGCGCCCGTGGACTCCCCCGCGTTCGACGCCATGGCCGCGGCGCTGCGCGCGGAGGACCCCGAGGCCGTGGTCGTGCCCTACTGCATGGGCGGCGGCACCGACGCCAAGGCCTTCAGCAAGCTGGGCATCGACTGCTACGGCTTCGCGCCGCTGTTCCTGCCCGAGGGCTTCGACTACCGGGCCATGACCCACGGCGTGGACGAGCGCGTGCCGGTGGAGGGCCTGCGCTTCGGCGCGCGCGTGCTCGACCGCTTCATGTCGTCCTGAACACCGGCGGCGACCGGGAGCAGGGGGCCGGGACCCGGGACTACTACGGGCAGGGCGCGGTGATCTCGCCCAGCCTGCCCAGCGCGTCGCGCAGCGCGGCCATCCGCCGCGCGCCCAGGTGCGCGGTCCACTCCCGCTCCACCTCCGCGGTCGCCGCCAACCCCACCGAGCACGCCGCCAGCCCCCGCTCCGTCACCCGGATCAACCGGGCCCGCGCGTCCGTCGGGTCGGACGTGCGCTCCACGTAGCCCGCCCGCTCCAGCTGGTCGACCAGGAACCCCGCGGTCGGCCTGGCCACCTGCGCGGCCTCCGCCAGCTCGGCCAGTCGCGAGCCGTCGCGGCCGATGCGCCGGAACACGCGCGCCTGCGCGGGCGTCACGTCGTCGAACCCGGCCTCGGCCAGCGCGGCGAAGACCCGGTTCTCCAGCTCGCGGTGCGGCAGGAACAGCAGCAGACCCAGGTCGTCAGGCACGTCACTCCTCGACGTCGGAGCGGTCACCCTATCGTGGGGCGTCGGTCGGCCGGGGCGTGTTCGGCACCCACGTGCGGCGCGCCAGCCGGGCCATCTTCAGCGCCAGGTGCAGCTCCAGCCGCACCCGCCCGTCGGCCAGGTCGCGGCCGGTCAGCTCCGCGATGCGGCCCAGCCGGTAGTACAGGCTGGTGCGGTGCAGGTGCAGCCGTTCCGCGGTCGCGCGGGCGTCGCACCCGGCGTCCAGGTAGGTCTCCAGCGTCCGCAGCTGCACCTCCGACAACCCGGCCAGCACCTCCTCCGGCGCGGCGCCCAGCAGCAGCCGGTAGGCGCCCAGGTCGGCGAACCCCACCCGGTCGGGCAGCGCCGGGTCCAGCCGCGCCAGCTCCGCCGCCGCCAACGCCTGCCGGTAGGCCTCGCCCGCGCGGTCGGGCGGGTGCGGGTCGCTGACCCCGACGTGCCCCGGCAGCTCCGGCAGCGGCTCGCCGACCGGCACCGTGCGCACCGCGCGCGGCTCCAGCGCCACCACCACCCGCACCGGCCCCCGCTCCCCGGCGGGCACCTGCGCGGCCAGCGCGGGCAGCCGCCCCGACAGGTCCACCTCGGTCAGGTCCACCCCGGTCACGTCCGCCCCCGCCGGCCCGCCCAGCACCCACAGGTAGCCCACCAGTACGCCCTGGTGCCGCAGCGGGTAGCCCACGCGCTCGTGGAACCCCAGCTCCGGGTTGGCCGGCACCCGCACCGGGCCGGTCGCGGTGGTCACGCCGTGCAGCTCCTGCCACGCCGCCACGTCCGCGGGCACCCGCCGGGTCAGGATCGCCCGCACCCGCGCGGGGTCCACCTCGTCGGTCTGCGCGCTGTGCGCGACCACCCGCCCGGCCACGTCGTCCACCGACACGCCGCGCCCCAGTTCACGGGACAGCTCGTCGAGCAGCTCCTGCATTCCGACAACTGTAGGAACAACTCCCTCCGCCCGACGGTCGCCCCGACCGCGGCGGACGCCCTAGCGTTCCGCACCGTGACGAACAGCAGGATCGCACCTTGGGCCTCACCGCGGGCGCGGCGCAGGCTCGCCGAGGTCGAAGCGGCCGTCGCCGCCGACCTGAGCGCGGACGGTGTCGCCGACACCGTCCGCAAGGCCCTCGACGCCCACGCCACCCAGTTCGACGACGACGGCATCGTGCTCTACGCGGGCACCAACGTGCTCAGCCCCGCCGCCGCGGCCGCGGGCTCGGTCCCGGTGTCCAGCCGGCCCAGCATGGGCTGGCCCGGCGAGAAGTACCAGGTCGGCCTGGACCACCTGGACACCCTGGAGGTGCTCGCCCCGATGCTGGTCGCCTCCCTGGTGGAGGCCGACTTCGCCGAGGTGCGGCTGCCCAGCGCCACCCTGGCCAACCTCGCCGTCTACACCGCCTTCGCCCGCGCCGGCGACAAGATCGCCGTGCTGCCCGAGTTCGCGGGCGGCCACGCCAGCCACCACGCCCAGGGCGTGCCCGCGATCCGCGGCCTGACCGTGGTCGACCTGCCCTACCTGCCCGACGAGCTGGACATCGACTACGACAGGCTGCCCGGGTTCCTGCGCGTGCACCGGCCCCGGATCGTGGTGATCGGCGCGAGCCTGATGCTGTTCCCGCACGACGTGGCCGCGGTGCGGGCCGCCTGCGACGAGGTCGGCGCGATCCTGGTCTACGACGCCTCCCACGTGGCCGGCCTGGTCGCGGGCGGGGTGTTCCAACGCCCCCTGCACGAGGGCGCGCACCTGATGACCTTCTCCACCTACAAGTCCTTCGGCGGCCCTTCCGGCGGCTGCGTCGCCACCCGCGACCCCGACCTGGCCGAACGGGTCTCCACCGTCGTCTACCCCGGGATGCTGGCCAACTACGACGCCGGCCGCCTCGGCGCGCTCGCCGTCACCGCCGCCGAACTGGCCGAGCACGGCGCCGGGTACGCGCGGGCGTGCGTGGCCAACGCGCAGGCGCTGGGCGCGGCGCTGTTCGAGCGCGACATCGACGTGGCCCGCCACGACGGCGTGTTCACCCGCTCCCACCACCTGGCCGTGGACGCCCTGCCGCTGGGCGGCGGCGACGCGGCCGCCGCGCTGCTCGGCGAGGCGGGCGTCTACCTGTCCGGCATCAGCCTGCCCTGGCAGCGCATCGACGAGGGGCTGCGCGGCCTGCGCATCGGCACCCAGGAGATCACCCGCCGCGGGTTCACCCCCGACGACCAGCCCGCGATCGCCGACCTGGTGCGGCGCGCCCTGATCGCCCGGGAGTCGCCCGAGCGGGTGCGCGCCGACGCGATCGCCCTGCGCCGGGAGGTCAACGCGCGCACCGCCGGCGGCTGAGGACCGGCTGGTGGCCGCGGCGAACGGACCCGTCGCGGCCACCAGCGCCCGCGTCGAGGACTTGACCTTGTCGCGACGTCGGGGTTTCTACTGGTCGCGTGCGAATCGGAGAACTCGCCGCCCTGGTGGGCGTGTCGACCAGGGCGGTGCGGCACTACCACCAGCGCGGACTGCTGGACGAACCCGCGCGCCAAGCCAACGGCTACCGCGAGTACGGGCTGCGCGACGTCGTCGTGCTGGCCCGCATCCGCAGGCTCACCGAGCTGGGCCTGTCGCTGGACGAGGTGCGCGACGCCCTCGGCAACGGCCGCGACCTGCACGAGATCCTCGTCGAGCTCGACGGCGACCTGGCCGCGCAGGAGACCCGGCTGAGGGAGCGGCGGGCCCGCCTGGCCGGGCTGATCGAGCGGACCGGGCCGCACGCCGACGACGCCGTCGCGCCCGAGCTGCTGGCCCTGCTCGACGACCTGGCCGACCGGCCTCCCACACCGCTGGCCGATCGGGAGCGCGAGCTGCTGGCGCTGATGGACACCACCGCGACCCGCGCCGACCGCGACCGGGTCGTGGCCGCGCTGCGGGACCGCGCCGCCGACCCCGCCGCCGCGCGGCGGGACCAGGAGCTGGGCGAACGCCTCACCGCGCTGGCCGACGCCGAGGTCGACGACCCGCGGGTGGAGGCGTTGGCCGCCGACCTCTCCGCCGCGCTGCCCGCCGAGTTGCTGGCCGGCGGCGACGCGGGCGGCCCGTTCGCCGCCGCCGTGCTCGACACCCTCGGCCCGGCGCAGGCCGAGGTGGTGCGGCGGGTGCTGCGACGGGCGGGCACGGCGTGACGGGACTGAAGGGCCTGTGGTGGTGGCTGTGCCGGCGGCGCGTCGGCGTCGGCCCCGGCGACGTCGCCCTGGACTACGCCCGCGGCCAGGTCCGCACGTCGCTCGTGCTCGCCGGTGTGGTGGTCGTCGAGGCGGTCGCGGTCGGCCTCCTGGTCCGGTGGCCCTGGCTGCACGTGCTGGACGCGGTGGCGCTGGTGAGCGTGCTCTCCGCGGCGGCGGGGCTCGTGGTCCACCCGCACGTCGTCGGCCACGACGCCCTGCTGCTGCGCGACGGCGGCCGGTTCGCCGTGCGCGTCCCGCTCGACGCGATCACCTCGGTGCGGGCCCACTGGCGTTCCCACACCGGCAAACCCCGTCACGTCGACGACGGTGAACTGGTCCTGTCGGTCGGCAACCAGACCGACGTGCACCTCGAACTGTCCCGGCCGCTCCGGGTGCGCCGACCGGACGGCCTGGTGACCAGGATCAGCTTCCGCGCCGAGGACCCGGACACCGCCGTGACCGCGATCGGAGCGGCCCGCACCCGGTTTGGACGATCGTCCAGTACGATCGTCCGATGACGGTGCGACAACGGCTGCTGCACGCGGCTACGGAACTCATCGCGGAGAAGGGGTGGGGCGCGGTCAGCACGCGGGTGCTGGCCGACCGCGCCGGGGTCGGGTCCGGGGTGGTGCACTACCACTTCGACTCGCTGCGGGCGGTGCTGGTGGAGGCCTCGGTGGGTGCGCTGCGCGCCGCCCTGGCCGAGCTGCCCCGCCTGCTGGAGGACTCGGCCACGCCCGACGAGGCGCTGGCCGCGCTGCTGGGCGCGCTGGACGGGCACAGCGGCCAGGAGCTGTTCATCGAGACCATCCTCGCCGCCACCCGCGACGACGTGCTGCGCGAGGCCGTGCGGGAGGTGCTGGTCGAGTTCCGCGCCGAGCTGGCCGCCTGGCTGGCACGCCGCGGCGTGCCCACGCCCGAGAGCACCGCGGCCGTGCTCGCCGCGGCCCTGGACGGCGTGCTGCTGCACCGCGCCCTGTCCCCCGACCCGCCCCTCGACACGGTCGCGTCGGTGCTGGGGAGGACGCTGCGATGAGGGTCCTGATCAGCGGCGCCGGCATCGCCGGCCTGGCCCTGGCCCACCGGCTGGGCGCCCTCGGCCACGACGTCGTGGTCCTGGAACAGGCGCCCGCGCCCCGCACCGCCGGGTACATGATCGACTTCTTCGGGCCGGGCTACGACGCCGCCGAGCGCATGGGACTGCTGCCCCGGCTGCGCGAGCTGGGCTACCGGGTGGTCGAGGCCGCCTACCTCGACGACCGGGGCCGCCGGGTCGCCGGGATGCGCTTCGACCGGGTCGCCCGCGCCGTGGACGGGCGGCTGCTGAGCATCATGCGCCCCGACCTCGAACGCGCGTTCCGCGAGGACCTGCCGGCAGCGGTCGGGCTGCGGTTCGGCGCCCGCGTCGTCGGCGTCGAGCAGGACGCCGACCGGGTGACCGCGCGCCTGGCCGACGGCACGACCGCCACCGGCGACCTGCTCGTCGGCGCGGACGGCGTGCACTCGGCGGTGCGGCGGCTGGTGTTCGGCGAGGGCCACCTGCGCCACCTCGGCTTCCACACCGCCGCGTTCGTGTTCGACGACCCGCACGTGCACGAGCTGGTGCGCGACCGGTTCTGCCTCACCGACACCGTCGGCCGCCAGGTCGGGTTCTACGGGCTGCGCGACGGGCGGGTGGCCGCGTTCACCGTGCACCGCACGTCCTCGCCGGAACTGCCCGAGGACCCCCGCGCCGCGGTGCTGGAGACCTACGGCTCGCTGGGCTGGGTGGTGCCCCGGGCGCTGGCGCGCTGCCCGGCGGAGCTCTACTACGACCAGGTCGCCCAGGTGGAGCTGCCGCGGTGGTCGTCCGGGCGGGTGGTGCTCGCGGGCGACGCCTGCGGCGCGGTGTCGCTGCTGGCCGGCCAGGGCGCGTCACTGGGCATCGGCGGCGCGTGGGTGCTGGCCGCGCACCTCGACGACCCCGCCGCCTACGAGCGCGCCTGGCGTCCCGTGGTGGAGGACCGGCAGCGGGTCGCCCGGTCGGGCGCGCAATGGTTCCTGCCCGCCTCGCCGCTGCGGCTGCGCGCCCGGCGGGTCGCGATGCGGCTGTCGCACCTGCCCGGGGTGGACCGGCTGGTCACCACGAGCCTGGTGGGCAAACCGGTCACCCTCGCCTGACCGGCCGGGATCCGCGACCGGCACCCGCCCGTCCGCCGGTCGTGGCACGCTCGGGGGTGCGGTCGGGGAGGCCGCCGAGGGGGTTCGGGGCGTGGCGGAACAGGTTCGGATCAGGGTGCTGGGGCCCTTCGAGGTCGAGACCGGGGCCGGGCCGGTGGAGGTGCGCGGTCGGCAGCGGGTCGTGCTCGCCTCGTTGGCGTTCTCGGCCAACGACGTGGTCCCGGTGTGGAAGCTGCTGCACCACGCGTGGCCGCGCGAGTCGCCGCAGGACGTCCGCAACGGGGTCCAGACGCTGATCAGCCGGCTGCGGCGGCGGCTCGGCACGCGGCTGATCGAGACCACCGAGGGCGGCTACCTGCTGCGGGCCGGGCCCGAGCACCTCGACCTGCTGCGGCTGCGGGAGCTGGTCGGGCTCGCCGCGCGGGCCGCCGAGGACGGCGACGAGGAGCGCGAGTCGGCGCTGCTGCGCTCCGCCGCGCGGCTCTGGCGGGGCGCCCCGCTGGAGGACGTGCCGTCGCCCGCGTTGCGCGCGGAGGTCGGCGCCCAGGTCGCCGAGCTGTGGTTCACCGCTCGGGAACGCGCGCTCGACCTCGCCCTGGCGCGGGGGCGCGACGCCCAGGTCATCGCCGAGCTGCGCGGTCTCACGGCCGCGCACCCGTTGCGGGAGTCGCTGTGGACCCGGCTGATGCTCGCGCTGCACCGCACCGGGCGGCGCGCCGAGGCGCTGGAGGCGTTCCGGGCGGTGTCCAGCGCCGTGCGCGAGGAGCTGGGGCTCGACGTGGGGCGGGCCGTGGCGGAACTCCACCAGGCGATCCTGGCCGACGACGCCGCGCTCACCGGCCCGACCGAACCCGCACGTCCACTCGGACCCGCCCGACCGTCCGGACCCGAACACCCGCCCGGGGCGGCCCCGGTGCCGCGTCAGCTGCCCACCGACATCCGCGGGTTCGTCGGCAGGGAGCGCGAGACCGACGCCCTGGACCGGCTGATCGGGCCCGTGCTCGACCCGGCGGCCACCGGGCGGCCGATCGTGATCTCGGCGATCGACGGCTCACCGGGGGTGGGCAAGACGACGCTGGCCGTGCACTGGGCCCACCGGGTGAAGCACCACTTCCCGGACGGCCAGTTCCACCTCGACCTGCGCGGCTACGGCCCGGGTTCCCCCGTGTCGCCGCTGGACGCGTTGGAGGCGCTGCTGCGCTCGCTCCACCCGGCCGCGGACCGGCTGCCCCGCGACGTCGACGAACGCGCCGCGCGGTGGCGCAGCGAGCTGGCCGCCCGCCGGGTGCTGGTCGTGCTGGACAACGCGCGCGACAGCGCACAGGTCCGGCCGCTGCTGCCCGGCAGCGGATCGCTGGTCATCGTGACCAGCAGGCGCAAGCTGCGCGGCCTGTCCGCGCGGGAAGGAGCCCGGCACATCACCCTCGACCTGCTCACCCCGGCCGAGGCGCTGGACCTGGTCGCCGACGCGGTCGGCGTCGAGCGGGCCGAACGTGAACCGGACGCCGTCACGGCGATCACCGAGCTGTGCGCGCGACTGCCGCTGGCGCTGCGGCTGGCCGCCGACCAGGCCGCCCGGCACCCGGAGTGGTCGCTGGCGTCCCTGCGCGACGAGCTGGCCGACCAGCGCGACCGGCTGACCGCGTTGTCGGTCTCCGCGCAGGACGACACCGACACCGACCTGAGGTCGGTCTTCGACTGGTCCTACGACGCGCTCGACCGCGAGGCCGCCGGCCTGTTCGACGTCCTCGGCCTGCACCCCGGCGACGACATCGGCAGGCCCGCCGCGGCGGCGCTGGCCGGCCTGCCGCCCGCCACGACGACCGCGGCCCTGGGGCGACTGGTCGAGGCGAGCCTCGTGCGGCAGCGGGCGCCCGGCCGGTACGAGCTGCACGACCTGCTCCGCCAGTACGCGCGGGACCACGCCGCGCGCCGGAGCGACACGCGGGCCGCGGTGGCCAGGCTGATGCGTCTCCACCTGCGCACCGCCGAACGGGCCAGGGCCCACCTGACCAGCCAACCGCACCGCGTGCCGGTACCGCGGGCCGAGCCGGGCGAGGTCCCCGCGCCGGACTTCGCCGACCGCGACGAGGCGATCGCGTGGTTCGACCGGGAACGCGTCACCAACGCACGACTCGTCCTGGACGTCGACGGGCACGGCCTGCACGAACAGGCGGCGGCGCTGTTCCAGCTCGTCTGGCACCACTCCTACATCCGGGGCCACCACCGGGAGATCGTGGCGCTCGGCGAGTCCGCGTGCCGGAGCGCGGCGACGGCCGGCAACGCGTTCCTGGAGGGCAAGTGCCGCAACGGCGTGGGCACCGGCTACAACCACACCGGTCACACCGACGAGCAGATCGCCTCCTCCCGGCGGGCGCTGGCCGTGTTCGAGCGCCTGGGCGACCGCCACGAGCAGGCGACCTCGCTGCTCAACCTGGGATCGGCGTACAACGGCGTGAACCGGTTCGAGGAGGCCGTCGACGCGCTCGAACGGGCGATCGGCCTCCACCTGGGGTTGGGCAACCCGGTGTCCGCCGGCATGGCGATGAACAACCTCGCCCACTCGCTCGGCGGCCTGGGCCGCCACGAGGAGGCGCAGGAACGTGCGAGGGAGGCGATCGCGGCGTTGCGCGGGGGCCGCGAGCCCGCCCGGCTGACCGTCGCGCTGATGACGCTCGGCGAGCTCCAGTCGGCCACCGGGAACCACCCGGCGGCCGCCGACACCTACCGCGAGGCCGTCGCGGTCGCCGACGAGGCCCAGGCGACCCGGTTCGCGGTGCCCCTGCGGATCTCGCTGGGCCGGGAGTTGGAAGCCGCCGGCGACCGCGACGAGGCGGTGCGGGTGTGGCGCGCGGCGTACGAGCGGTGCCCCGCCGGGGACCACGACGAGCACGCCGACGAACTCCGCGACCTGCTGACCGGCGGTCGGGCCGGTGACAGCGCGGTGCAAGCGGGACGACAGGGCACCGGGCCCGCTTCGCCCTAGCGTTCCCCTCGAACGGATTCGGACCAGCACGATCAAGGGGGAAAGTGATCATGCGCAAACTGCTCGCCGGTGCGGTGGTGGCGGCCGCGATGGCCGCGACGACGACGTTCGGCACCGCCTCGGCCTCCACCGCCTCGACCGAGGCCCAGGTCGGCATCGCGGGGGTCGGCAACCAGGTCTGCGACTACGGCGAGGCGTGCCTGTTCGCGTGGCCCGGTTTCGACGGTCCCACCTGGGACGCCAACGGCTGCGGCCCGCACATGCTCGACGGCTGGATGCAGAACCAGACGTCCTCGGTCCGGACCCACGGGAACCCCATCACCCTCTGGAACTGGAACGATTGGGACAGCCAGCCGGACCACTGGGTGATCCTCGCCGAGATCGGCGCCGGGCTCAACGTCGTCCTGGGTCCCTGGGAGGACAAGGCCGACGCCATCACCGTGTGGTGCTGACCGCGTCATGACCGGTGGGGCCGTCACCTCGGCGGCCCCACCGTCCGCTCCCGAGGAGACCTCCGTGGAACCGTCGCGACAACCCGCCCACCACCCGCACGTCACCGCGGTGGTCGTGCTGATCGCCTGGTGGGGCTTCGGCAACCTGTACGAGGCGGTCGTGCTGATGCCGTGGGTGTGGCGGTTGCCGCCCGGTTCGGTGCCCGACGAGTTCGCGGTGGGCAGCCCGGTGTTCTACTTCGTCCCGGCCGTCGTCGCCCTGCTGGTGCTCCTGTGGGCGCTGGTCGTGCGCACCCACCGGGGCGGGGCGGGTTCGCGGCGCGCGGTGTTGCGGGCCGCGGTCCTGGTGACGATCGCGGCGGCGGGCACGGGCGTCCTGGTCGGCGTGGTCAACCCGACGTTGCGCGACCCGGCGGCGAGCGTCGCCGACGTGCGCTCCGCCGTGGTGGTGTGGGAGATCGGCAACGCCGTGCGCCTCGCCCTCGCGGTCGCCGCCGCCGTCAGCCTGCTCCGCCGGCCCGACGATCATGCCGGATAGCGTGTCCCCGGTTCGGCCTTTCAGCGCGTTTCCCGTTCAACCCGGGACCCCACCGCTTTTCGTCACGGTGACAATGGTCCGGCGGTGGGTTCGGGCGCGAGCAGGGCCTGTCCCACCAGGTCGGCGGCGCTGCGGGCGGGGTCGCGGGCGGCGTGGTTGTAGACCTGCTCGGTGGTGTCGAGGCTGCTGTGGCCGACGTCGGCCTGCACGTGCACCATCTCCGCCCCCGCTTCCACGGCGGTGGTGACGTAGAAGTGGCGCAGCGCGTGCGGGTGCATGGCGTCGGCGACGTCGCGCAGCGCGTCACCCGCCGAGGCGGCGGTGCGCCGCAGCAGCTGCCACAGCGCCTGGCGCTGGTAGCGGTTGCCGGTGCGGGTGGTCAGCAGCGGTTGGGCACGCCACGCGGCCTGGCCCTGCGCCCGCACCACCTCGGTGCTGCGGCTGTCCCGGTGGTGCAGGTAGTCCATCAGGGCGGTGTCGGCCAGCGCGTGGAGGTAGACGATGCGGGTCTTGCCGCCCTTGCCCGCCACGCGCAGCGCGCGGCGACCGCGGGTGACGTGCAGGTCGGCGCGGTCGAGGCCGCAGATCTCGCTGACCCGCAGGCCGAGGGTGAACAGGGCGACGACCGCACCCGCGCGGGTGGTGTCGACCGGGCTCGCACCGCGGCGGGGCGCCACGGCGGCGGTGTAGAGGGCGCGGACCTGCCGGATGGTGAGGGTGACGGTGCTGGTGGCGCTGTCGCGGGCGATGACGAGGCCGAGCCTGCGCCGGTCCAGCGCCGCCGGGTTGCCCGTGGCCAGTCCGGCGTCGGCCAGGTGCGTGTAGAGCGCCTTCACGGTGGCCAGCAGCCGGTCGCGGGTGCTCACCGCCGCGCCGGCGTCCGCCAGCTGGGCGAGCCAGGTCTTCACGTCGGTCGAACGAGCCCGCAGCGGGTCCAGTCCCCGCTGGGCGCACCAGCGGAACCAGTGCAGGTGCCGCAGCCGCCCGCGCGGCGCGGGCGGTGGCCGGTGCCGATCGCCCACGGGGTGCAGGGACAGGCCCAGCGCGGTGGCGTACTTCAGGACGGCGTGAGCCCAGGCCGGGTCGTCGTGCCCGGTCCACTCGCGGATGTCGGCGGCCCCCACCGGCAGGCCGAGCCCCTCGGCGTAGGTGCGGCGGGTCGCGGCGTTGCCGTAGGCGGCGAGCCACTCGGCGATCTCCCCCAGCAACCCGGCGGGGTCCTCCACCCCGGGCCAGGGCCCGTCCTGGGGGCCCCCGGTTTTCCGGGTGTCGACCCCATCGCCCGACGCCCGCTCGATGTCACTCACAGTGTCCGCATACCTGTCTCTGCGTAGTCCTGACCGTCGTAATCCATCTTAGCTACAAAAGCCTCCTTCTGTAGCTGAGTTAGGTTGAAGTTATATATCTACAACCCTGGGTTGCATGTTGTACAACTAGTTACTAGGATTTGATCATGACTCAAGCTCCGGAGAGGGCGGCGCTGTGCGCCTTCGGCCGCTGCCGCGCTCCTCTCCCGCCGCCGGGCCCCCGCGGCGGGCGGCCGTTCGAGTACTGCCCCGAGCGCGAGTGGCCCGGCGGCCACACCTGCAAGCAACTGGCGGGGGCCGAGGCCGCGTTGACCGAGGCGCTGGGCAAGACCGCCGTGCCGCACCTGTCGGGCGCGGCGAGCGCCTTCGTCGACGCGGCCGGACGCGTGCTGGAACCGATGGCCGCGCTCGCCGCCGCCCTGGAAGACCTGCGCACCTCCGCGGCGACCGAACTGACCGCCGCCGCGGAGCAGGTCGAGCGGACGGAGGCGGAGGCCGCCCGTGAACGCGGGCTGCGCGAGGCGGCGACGCAGCAGGCCGAACGGGCCGGACAGGACAAGGTCGCCGCCGAGACCGCCCGGGACGCGGCCCTCGCGGACGCCCGCACCGCCCGCGAGGAGCACGCCGAGGCACTGCGAGCCCGTGCCCAGGCCGTCGCCGCCCAACGCGGGACCGAGCTGGAACTGGCGCGCGTCGCCGCCGAACGCGACGCCGCCCACCGCCAGGCCGAGCAGGCGGCCACCACCGCCGCCGCCACGGTCACGGCCATCACCGCGGCGGCCGACCAGCGGGTGCTGGCGGCGACCGCCGGGGAGACCGCGGCCCGCGAACAGGCCGCGGAGCTGCGTGCCGAGCTGAAAGCGCTGCACCACCGGCTGGCCGAGCAGGACCACCGGCTCCAGGCGGCCGAGCAGGCGGTCGAGCGCGTGCGCGGCGAGGCGGAGCAGCGGATCGAGCGGATCGCCGCCGACGCCGAGCGCCGCGTCGACCAGGCCCGCGCCGACACCGCCGCGCTGAGGGCCGGGCACGACGCGCGGGTCGCCGAACTCGGCGCCCAGACCGAACGCGCCGACCGCCTCGGCCGGGACCGCGACCACTACCGGACGCTGCTCGACCGCATCTCCGACGCGGTCGGGAGGTTCCACGACGCCGGGGTCGACGCGTCTACAGAGCAGGCGGCGGAACAGGTGGAACAGGTGGACGCGGTGCTGCGCACCGTCTCCCTGCTCGCGCGCGAACGCGCCGGGTCACACCGGGACGAGCGGGACGAGCTACAGCGCGGCGAGCCGGGCGAAGCCCTCTGACCCGTGCCCGGCGTCGATCGCGCGTCGCACCTCGGCCCGCGCGGCGCCGAGCACGCCGTTGTCGAGGCCGTTGGCCCGGATGGTGTCCAGGACGTGGTCCATGGCCGCCGCCGCGGCGGTGATCGTGGACGAGTCACCGGGGAAGCGCCCCGCGGTGACCTGGTCGGCGATGTGGTCGACCAGGTCGGGGAAGAGGCCGAGCACGGCCTTGGCGTGCCGGGCGAGGTCGTTCGCGTCGATGCCCTCCGCGGCGGCGAGCGCGAAGGCGTGCACCACGCCGCTGATCGCCGTCCAGAACAGGTCCTGCAACGACGCGTCGAACGCGGCGGCCCGACCGGGGTCCTCACCGAGGTGGTTCGCGTTCCCTCCGAGCGCGGCCAGCGTGGACCGGTGCGCCTCGTAGACGTGGCTCGGCCCGCTGTAGAACAGGGTCGCCCCCGGGCCGCCGACGAGTTCGGGCGTCGCCACGACCACGCCGTCGAGGTGGTCGACACCGTGCTGTTCCGCCCAAGCCGCCATCGTGCGGGCCTGCCGGGGCGAGCCGCCGGTGAAGTTGACCAGGGTGCGGCCCTGGAGCGCGTCGGCGTCGAGGACCGACCGCACCGCCTCGTGGTCGCGTACGCACACGACGACGAGCGGACTGGCCGCGATCGCCTCGGCCGCGGCGCCGGCGGTGGTGGCGTCGAGGTCGTCACCCCGACCCGGGGTGCGGTTCCACACGGTCGTGGTGTGGTGGGCGGCGGCGAACGCGGCGGCCAGGGCGTGTCCCATGGGGCCGAGTCCGAGGACGGTCACTGAGGTCATGCCGGCTAAGCTAAACCTTCACGTTGACGTGAGGGTCAAGCCTGGAGCGGCGATGCGGATCGGGGAACTGGCGCGGCGGTCGGGCGTCAGCGAACGCGCCCTGCGGTACTACGAGGAGCAAGGTCTGCTGACCCCTCGGCGCAGGCCCAGCGGTTACCGCGTGTACGACGACGAGGACGTGGCCGCGGTGCGGCGGATCAGGGTCCTGCTGGCGGCCGGTCTGAGCACCGCGCAGATCCAGCAGGTGCTGCCGTGCGTCGTCGACGTCGACGGCCTGCTGACCCCCGACTGCCCCGGGCTGGTCGAAGGGCTGGTGCGGCAGCGGGAGCGGATCGACGAGGCCATCGGCGAACTGGAGGCCACCCGCGCCAACCTGGACGCGTTCATCGCCGGCCGGCGGGCGGGCTGAGGCGCGGACACCCGCCGCTCGGCCTCGCAACGGCGCCTCTTCTCGCTCCCGTCCTTGCCGCGCCGCACGTCATCGTGGTTAAACGGATCACCGAATGGCAATCTTCGGCCTACCTCTCCCACGCACAGTCAGGCGGTGGTCCGCATGATCGTCCCCTTGGACATGACCGACGACGCCACGGTGTCGGCCGTCCACGAGCTCGGCCGGCAGTCCTACGCCGTGGAGGCCGAGCTGATCGGCACCGCGTCGATCCCGGCGCTGAATGAGACGGCCGAGGACTTGCGGGCGCTGCCGCTGCGCTGGCTCGGCGGCTTCGTCGACAACGTGCTGGTGGCGTTCGTCGGGTACGCGCGGGTCGACGGGGTGCTCGACATCGACCGGCTGTGCGTAGCGCCCAGCCACTTCCGGCTCGGGTTCGCCCGGCGGCTGGTCGAGCAGGTGCTGGCCGAGGGCGGGCCGGCGATCGTGTCGACGGGCGCCGCGAACGCCCCCGCGATCGAGCTGTACGAGGGGCTGGGGTTCCGGCTGGTGGACACGGTCGTGGTGGAGGGCGGTCTGCGGATCGCCCAGTTCGGGCACCCCGGCCTGGTCCCGGGCTGAACGGGAGCGGCGCCGTCCGGCAGGCCTTCGGGCGGGGTCCACCGCGCCAACGACGCCGGGCTGCGCTACCGCGCGGGTCGCGTACTCCTGAACAGCCGGTCCAGATGCACGTCGATTGCGGCGAGCGCGGCCTGGGGCTCGATCACGTCGAGTTCGATCAGGGAGGTGAAGCCGGTGAGGGCGAGGAGCAGGTGGGTCTCGGTCGCCGGGTCTCGGTCGGAGTCGATGTGCCCGTCGGCGATCGCCTGGCGGACCAACTGCTCGACGAGGGCCAGCCCTTGGGCGAGGCCGCGGCGCGCCTGCTCGTGCACGGCCTCGTCGTGCAGCGCCTCCAGGACGTAGGCGGCGCTCATCCGGCTGGTCGCGCGGGCGTCGGCGTGCAGGGGGAGCATTTCCGCGAGCGTCAGTCGCAGCACGTCACGGGGGTGCGGGCGGTCACCGAGCTTGTCGAGCCCCTGGTGCACGCGCACCGAGGTCTGCTCGGACGCGAAATCCATGGCGAAGGAGAGCATGGCGGTCCGGGAGGCGAAGTAGTGCTGCAACTGCCCGAGTGACATGCCCGCCTCCTGCGCCACCACGCGCATCGTCAGCTGTGTGACGCCGCGCTGCTCCACCACCCGCCACAGTGCGCGGGCGATCGTTTCGCGGCGTCCGCGGTGATCCACCTGCTTCGGCATCGCCGGCCCCTCCCTCGTGCCCCGGGACTGTTCCAATACACTTGACATAATACAGCTGACCCATAATCCTGGGGTCCACTCGGGGGAAGGGGTCGTCGTGTCCGAACAGCCAGAGGTGCGGACCACGGAAGGCGTGGTGCAGGGGCGCCGGCGGCAGGGGCACGCGGTGTTCCGCGGCATCCCCTACGCCCAGCCCCCGGTCGGAGCGCTCCGCTTCGCAGCGCCCGCGCCGCCGCACCGCTGGGAGGGGACGAGGCAGGCGGTCGAGTTCGGCCCCGTGGTGCCGCTGTCCCTGCCGATCGACGTGCCCCCGCAGGGCACCGACTGGCTGACGCTCAACATCGGCACTCCGGATCCCGGCGCGGCGGGACTGCCGGTGCTGGTGTGGATCCCGGTGGGCGGCTACCTCGCGGCGGCGTCGAGCGACCCGATGTACGACCCCGCAGCGCTGGCCGAGGCGGGAGTCGTCGTGGTGACCATCAACTGCCGCGTGGGCGCGGAGGGGTTCGCGTTCCTCGACGACGTGCCGCCCAACCGCGGGTTCCTCGACCAGATCGCGGCGCTGGAGTGGGTGCAGCGCAACATCGCCGCCTTCGGAGGCGACCCCGGCCGGGTCACCGTGGGCGGGGTGTCCGCCGGGGCGGGCTCGGTCGCCGCCCTGCTGACGATGAAGTCCGCGCGCGGCCTGTTCCGGCGGGCCATCGCGCATTCGGTGCCGGGGCTGCACAGCACCCCCGCGCTGGCACGGCAGGTCACCGCCGCATTCGCGGACCGGCTCGGCGCGACGGCCCCCACCGCCGAGGCCCTGCGCGACATCGACCCGTGGCGCCTGGCCGCCGAGCTCACCTCCTTCAACGCCGGCCTCCACGCGCACCGGGAGAGCTGGGGACGCCTCACGGAGACCGGCACCGCGCTGTGCCCCGTCGTCGACGGCGAGGTCCTCCCGGAAACGCCCTGGCCCGCGCTGACCGGCGCGCGCGCGAGCGGGACCGAACTGCTCGTCGGCCACACCCGGGACGAATTCCGGTACTTCAGCGTCATGAGCGGACGGTACGGCACCTTCACCGAGGAGGACGCCCACGCAGCCCTGGAACTGCTCGCCCCGCAGCCGGACGGGGCGCGGGCCTACCGTGCCGCGTTCCCGCAGGCAGGCCCGGAGGAGCTGGTGGAGGCGGTGTACTCCGACGCCCTCTTCCGCATGCCGTCACAGCAGCTGGCCGAGGCGAACGCCGCGGCCGGCGGCACCTCGTACCTGTTCGAACTGTGCTGGGCCGCCCCGGCCCTCGGCGGCATCCTGGGCGCCTGCCACAGCCTCGACGTGCCCCTGGCGTTCGGCACGCTGGACAGCCCCGTCGGCACCCGGCTCATCGGCGAGGAGCCCACCCCCGAGGCCGTCGCGCTCTCCCGCGAACTCCAGCAGGCGTGGGTCCGCTTCGTCACCACCGGCGACGCGGGCTGGTCCGCTCACCGGCCCGGCGAGCACCTCACCCGCGTCCTGGACACCGAGTCGAAGACCCTGCCCTACCCCGAACAGGCATCCCGCCGGATCTGGGAAGGCCACTCCCCCGCCCCCTTCGATCTCTTGTAATCGTCGCCGGCGAGGGCATGGCCTCTTCCGCGTCTCGCACCACGGGACCGCGTACACGGGGAGGGCGCGGTCAGACTCCGGTCAGGGTGTACGTGCCCGTGCCGTCCTGCCTGCCGCTGGAGTACTGCCGGATCAGCTCCCCGTCCGCGTACCGGTCGTAGCCCATCATGGAACCGGTGTACTTGTTCTGCACACCGATCTTCGAGCTGCCGGGCACGTCGCGGTAGATGTAGAACCGCTGGAGGTCGTCCTCCACGCAGGTGGCCGTCGTGAGGTGGGCCCGCTCCTGGTTGGCGCTGTTCGCCGGGATGGTCGCGCACCCGCCGTTGCCCCAGTTCCACAGGGACGCCTCGAGGACCCCGTTGTTCTCCGTCACGTTGCACAGCCGCCAGTTGTCCAGGTGGGCGCTGAAGACCGTCGATTTGCGCAGGCGGATGCCGTCGTTGGGCAGGAGCGGCGCACTCCAGTTCAGGGGTTGGCCGGGGACGTCGATCTTGTAGACGCCGGTCCCGCAGCTGAGAGCGGCCCGCACGCCGTCCCCGGCGGACGTGGCGCCGACGGTGGGGGCCGGGTGCTGCACGGGACGGTCCTGCGTGTGCTTCGCCGTCGGCGCCGCCGCGTGCCCGGCGGGTGAGCCGCAGTCGAGGAGGCTCTTCGCCTTGGCCATGATGCTGTTCGCGGGCACCGTGTCCTCGCAGCGCACCGCGCCTTCCTCAAGGGTGGTGTAGGTGGTGAAGCTGCCGCCGCCTGGCCCCTCGATCCACTTCAACGCCCAGCTGCCGTCGCCCTGCTGGGCGCGGTTGCAGTTGAGGCTCCCGTAGGTGCCGGTGACCTTCTTGGTGCCCTTGTAGACGCCGTAGTAAGCGGGTTGGCTGAAGTTCCACACGACCGCGTTCGACTCGCTGCTGGTGGAGGTGTAGGTGACCTTGACCTCCAGGCCCAGCTTCGCGCCGACCTTCTGGAGGGCGTCGACGCCGAAGCTGCCCTCGACGGTGGCGGTGCCGGTGACGACGACCGAGATGACGGTCTCGGTGCTGGTGGTGACGGTGTGGGAGCCGGTGGTGCCCTGGGTGACGTACCAGCCCTTGAAGTGGGTGATCGTCGGGGACACTTCGGTGGTCTTGACGTACGGGTGGCGCACACCGAGGTCGGCCGCCGTGCAGGTGTCGCCGGGCAGGGGCGCTGTCGCGTCGGCAGGTGTCGCGTCGGCAGGTGTCGCGTCGGCAGGTGTCGCGTCGGCAGGTGTCGCGGCAGCCGGTGATGCCGCGAAGCCCACGGCGGCCACGGTGACGGTCACCGCCACGAGTGACCTGCCGATGCGGATTATGGGTCGTATGGCGTGCATCATTATTCAATTCCCCCTGTTCGCGCATATGTCAAGCGAAGAATGAACGTAGCAAACACAGGACGGCGACGGAACCTCGGCGAACCCGTAGGTCACCTGACAGGGGGGGCACCGATCGACCAAAAGAGTATTTTCCAGTGGAATTGGACTGGCCGGTCATGTGGAAGCTGCGTCACCTATTCAGGGCAACGGAATTCCCCTGTCGTTTCCGAGCGGCCGGCACGTCACGGGCTCCGACGCCGGGCGCTTCCCACGTGGTCACGCATGCGTGATGTGCCGGCCGCCCTCGACCGGCGCCGGGATCGCCACGCAGCACAGCCCGTGCTGGTCGGGGAAGTAGTGCTCCCAGCGGTTCACCGTGGCCGGGGCGCCAAGGGCGCGGGCGAGCCCCACCGCGGTGAGACCGGCGTGCGCGAGGTCCCAGCGCGCGCCCTCCACGAACCCGACCCGGTCCGCGGCGGCCATCGCGCCACGGTGGCCGCCGCGGTGCAGCACGACCTGGTCGGCGTCGACGACCACCGCCGGCAGGTCGTTGCGCGCGGCAAGATCGATCATCGCCGCGATGACGGGCCACCCGGCTCCAGCGGGCGCCCGGCGCTGTCGCAGCTCGTCGGGGTCGACGAGTTCCACCAGCGTGCCCCGGTCCGGCTTCAGGCCGCCCGCCCTGAGCCGCGTCCACCCGTCGGCGATGACGGGACGGGGCAGTGCCCGTCCGCCGACCCCGTCGCCGAAGGTCTCGTGGACGCGTTGCCCGTGGCGCAACCACCGCCTGTGCTCGTGTTCCGCGCCGAAGAGGAACGGCGTCAGGTCACGGCGCGCGTGCCGGCGTTGGCACCGGATGGTCGCGGGCCGCAAACGGAGTTCCCGGGCGATGTCCGCGGGGCGCCACCCCGCCACCTGGGCCAGGTAGAGCCATTCCAGGACCTGTCGGCGTCGGTCCGGCAAAGTGGTCAGGCACTGCGTCACGCCGTCGGACTCGCAGGCGTGCTCGTAGGTGTCGGCGACGGAATCACGCGGTCGGTCCCTGATCGCGTCCCACGCCCACCGCGTCTCCGCGAGCCGGCGGGCGGCCTGCCTCCTCGACGTCCGGCCCAGTTCGTTCACCACCGCCTTGCGCAGGTAGGCCCCTTCGTGCTCCACCGCGCTCCAGCGCGACCACGACCGCAGAACCCGGGCGACCACCGCGCCGGCGACGTCTTCGGAGTCGGACCGGCACGATGCGGGCGGTCGTGTTGAGCGGGCCGGGTCCGGTGGAGAACCTGGTCGTGGCCGAGCTGCCGGTGCCCGAACCGCCGCCGGGGTGGGTGCGGGTCAAGGTCGCGGCCTTCGGGCTCAACCGGTCGGAGCTGCACACGCGGTTGGGCTTGGCCGAGGGCGTCACGTTCCCGCGCGTGCCGGGCATCGAGGCCGTCGGCGTGGTGGACAGCGAGTGCGACCTGCCGATCGGGCAGCGGGTCGCGGCCATGATGGGCGGCATGGGCCGGGTGTTCGACGGCGGGTACGCCGAGTACACCGTCGTGCCGCGCGAGGTCCTGGTGCCCTTCGAGTCCGGGTTGCCGTGAGAGGTGCTGGGCGCGATCCCCGAGACCCTCCAGACCGCCTACGGCTCGCTGACCACCGGCCTGGACCTGCGGGCGGGGCAGGCGCTGCTCATCCGCGGCGGCACGTCCGCGCTCGGCTTCGCCGCCACCGCGCTGGCGGTCGACCTGGGCGCCACCGTGCTGGCCACGACGCGCCGCGCCGACCGGCTCGACGTGCTGCGCGAGCACGGCGTGACCCACCCGCTGCTGGACGACGGGCAGGTGGCGGGCCGGGTGCGCGAGCTGTTCCCCGAGGGCGTGGACGCGGCGCTGGAGCTGGTCGGCACGCCCACCCTGCCCGACACCCTGGCCGCGACGCGGGTGCACGGCACCGTCTGCTTCACCGGGATGCTCTCCGACGAGTGGGTCGTGCCGGACTTCTACCCCATCGGCTACCTGCCCAAGGGCGTGCGGCTGACCGCCTACGGCGGCGAGAGCTCCGACCTGCCCGCCGAGGTGCTCCAACGCTTCCTCGACCAGGTCGCCGGCGGTGAGACCGCGCTCGGCCCCACCACGGTCTACCGGCTGGAGGACATCCGCCTGGCGCACGACGACCTGGAGCACGGCCGCCGGGTCGGCAAGCTCGTCGGGTTGGTCCAGGAGATTTTCCCGCCCCGGGTGTCGAACCGGGCCGGGGCCGTTCGTATAGGGGGTGGGAAGACGCTCACCCAGGAGGACGAGATGGCCAAGTACCTGCTCAGCGTGGTCCAGCCGACCGGCGGCGTGCCCGACCCGGAGGTGCTGGAGAAGATCATGGTCGACGTGGAGGCGGTCAACGACGACATGCGGCGGGCCGGCGCGTGGGTGTTCGGCGCGGGCCTGCACGCCCCCGACACCGCCACCACGCTGCGCCCGGACGGCAAGGGCGGCGTGCTGGTGGTCGACGGCCCGTACGTGGAGACCAAGGAGTACCTGGGCGGCTTCACCATCATCGAGGCCCCCGACCTGGACGCCGCGCTGGAGTGGGGCCGCAGGCTCCAGCACGCGATCACCCTGCCGATCGAGGTCCGCCCGTTCCAGGGCTGACGCCCCGGGCACCGGCCGGACCCGCACGCGGCAAGACCTCTTCCGAGGAGGTCTTGCCGCGTGGGCTGCCGTGCCCGATCGCGGCCGGAGTTCCCCGCGGCGTGGGGGGAGCCGTGGCGGGTGACCGCCGCGCCCACCGGGGCCGGCGCCTGGATCACGGGTTTTGTCGTCGTCGCCCGCACCCCCCTTCGGTGATACTCAGCCCATGGGCAAGATCTATGAGCGGATCGAAGGACGGCTGAGGGACTTCATCGAGGCGCAGCCGCTGTTCTTCACGGCCACCGCGCCGCTGGCGGCCGACGGGCACGTGAACCTCTCGCCGAAGGGTCGTCGGGGCACGTGGCGGGTGCTCGACGAGCACCGGGTGGCCTACCTCGACTTCGGGGGCAGCCACGCGGAGACCCTCGCGCACCTGCGGGAGAACGGGCGGATCACGCTCATGTGGTGCGCCTTCGAGGGTCCGCCGAACATCGTGCGCGTCCACGGCGACGGCGAGCCGGTGTTCCGCGACGACCCGCGCTTCCCCGGGCTGGTCGCCGGGTTCGGCGACGCCGACGGACCCGCGCTGCGGGCCGTCGTGGTGGTCACCGCGAAGCTGATCAGCGACACGTGCGGGTTCGCCGTGCCGCTCATGGACTACCAGGGCGAGCGCACGCTGCACGCGGAGTACTTCGGCCGCAAGACCGACGAGGAGTTCGCCGCCTACTGCGCGGGCAAGGAGCACAACACGGCCAGCATCGACGGGCTGCCCGCGCTGCCGCTGCCCCTCCCGCCGCGGTGACCGCCGACCTCGACGCGGTCTTCGCCCGGGTGCCCGCGCCCGGCGTGGTGCACGGCTGCCAGGCCTGCTACTCCGAGGGCGACCTGGTGGCGCTGGCCGGTGACCCGGCGCTGGTGCCGGACGACCTGGTCGGCGCCTTCGGCCGCGAGACGCCCGACCACTTCGACCCGCCGGAGCAGTACGACCTGCTGGTGCGCCGCCTGGCGCCGCGGCTCCTGCGGCGGTTCGAGCAGGCGCCCGACCCGATGGTGGTGCGGGGCTTCGCCAACCCCGGTTTCGCGGGGTGGCCCGCCGAGGAGCGGGAGGCGGTGCGCGCGGCGTTGCGGGATGTGCTGGGGCGCGCCGTCGCCGCCGGCGCGCCGGCGGCCGAGCTGGAGGACCTGGTCCTGGGCGCCGCCCACGCCGGCCGGGACCTGCGGCCCTGGCTCGCCCACCTCGACGCGCTGACCGGACCCGAGGCGGATGCCGCGGTGGCGAAGCTCGCGGACCGGTGGAGCGACTTCCCGGACCCGACGCTGTGGTGGTGGCCGGAGGACCCGGGCGCGCCGATCAGGGAGTGGCTGTACTCCGACGCCCTGCACGAGCGGCTGACCCGGATGGGTGAGACGGACACGCTGATCGCCATCGCCGAGGCGTGAGTCCCGCGCCCGGGCGGCGCGGACGCGACCCGAACGGACCGACGGGACCTGCCTCTTGCACTATAGTGTGTGGCACACGGTATAGTGTGACACGTGCCCGACGACGAGCTGCTCTCCACCCACTTGCAGGAGCTGCGCCGAGGAACCGCGGTGCTGGCCTGCCTGCTCGTGCTGAGGGAGCCCAACTACGGCTACGCCCTGCTGGACCTGCTCGACCGCCGCGGGTTCGCGGTGGACGCCAACACGCTCTACCCGCTGCTGCGACGGCTGGAGAAGCAGGGCCTGCTGACCAGCGACTGGAACACCGACGAGTCGCGGCCGCGGAAGTTCTACCGGACCAGCCCGGACGGCGAACGGCTCGCGGACGCCCTGAGCCGCGACTGGGACGGGCTGGACACCGCGTTCCGCGCCCTGAGGGGGGAGTCATGACGAGCACCGCCGACCTGACCGAGCGGTACGTCGACGCGACGCTGCGCCGGCTGCCGACCCGGCTCCGCCCCGACGTCGAACGGGAGCTGCGGGCCTCCATCGCGGACGCCGTGGACGCCCACGTCGACGGCGGGGCCGACCCCGCGGCGGCCGAACGGGCGGCGCTCGACGCGCTCGGCGACCCGGTGCGGCTGGCGGCCGGGTACGCCGACCGGCCGCTGCACCTGGTCGGGCCCGCCTACTACCTCGACTACCGGCGGCTGCTGACGGTGCTGCTGGCGACGGTGACGCCGATCGCGGCCGCGGTGGTCGGGTTCGTCGGGGTCCGGCGGGGCGAGCCGGTGGCGGACGTGCTCCTGGGCGCGCTGGGCGCGGCGGCCACCACCGGCGGGCACATCGCGCTCTGGACGACCGCGGTGTTCGCCCTGATCGAGCGGGTGCCGGCGCTGCGCCGCGCACCCTCCCGGGGCTGGGCGCCGGAGCAGCTGCCCGAGCTGCCTGGCCGGCGCGCGAAGCACGCCGAACTGGTCGCCTCGACCGCGGCGCTGGTCCTGGGCGTCTCGCTGGTCCTGCTGTCGCCGACGACCAGCACCGTGACCGACGGCGACGGCGACCCGATCGGCCCGCTGTCGCCGTGGCTGTGGGACACCCGCTTCGTCCACCTGTTCACCGCCCTGCTGGTGGTGGCCCTGGGCCTGGTCTACGCCAGGCACTACGCGCGGTGGAGCTCGCCCGTCGCGGTCGCCGCCGCCCTGGTCGACGTCACCTGCGCGGTCGCGCTGGTCTGGCTGGTCGCCAACGACCGCGTGCTCAACCCCGCCTTCGTCGCCGCCGCCGGCTGGTCCGGCGGGCTCGTGCGGGCGATCGAGATCTGCCTCTGCGCGCTCGCCGCCACGACCGTCCTGCACGCGGTCGGCGGGGCGGCCGCGCGCACCCGCCGCTGACCTCTCGGAGGAACGATGAAAGCCGTCACCTACAGCCGCTACGGGTCACCGGACGTGCTCCGGTACACCGACGTGCCGGAACCGGAGGTCGGGCCCGACGAGGTGCTGGTCCGGGTCCGGGCCGCCTCGCTCAACTTCGGCGACCGGGCCGCCCTGCGCGGCGAACCCCGGCTGATCCGCGTCGCCTTCGGGCTGCGCCGGCCGAAGGCGACGATCCTGGGGCGCGCCGTCGCCGGCGTGGTCGAGGCGGTCGGGTCGGGCGCCACCCGGTTCGCGGTCGGCGACCGGGTCTTCGGCGAGGTCGACCAGCACGGCTTCGCCGAGCTCGTCGCGGCCCCGCAGGGCCGCCTGGCGCGCGTCCCCGACGGCGTGGGCTTCGAACAGGCCGCCACGCTGCCGGTGGCCGGGGTCACCGCCCTCCAGGCGCTGCGGCTCGGCGGCGTCCGCGCCGACCACGCGGTGCTGGTCAACGGGGCGTCCGGCGGGGTCGGCACGTTCGCCGTGCGGCTGGCCGCGCTGCTCGGCGCGGAGGTGACCGCGGTGTGCGGCGCGCGCAACGCCGAGCAGGCCCGGTCCCTGGGCGCGGCGCACGTCGTCGACCGCCACCGGGAGGACGTCACCGCCGGCGCCGGCCGCTACGACGTCGTCGTCGACCTGGCCGGCGACCACCCGCTGTCGGCGATGCGGGAGCTGCTGACCCCGACCGGGGTCTACGTCTCCTCCACCGGCAACGGCGGCCGGGTGCTCGGGCCCCTGCCGCGCCTGCTGGGCGTGGTCGCGCTGTCGCCGTTCGCGGGACGGCGGCTGCGCCTGCTGACGGCCCGGCCCGACGCCGACGACCTCGCCCACCTCGCGGGGCTCGTGGCGACCGGGGAGCTGGTGCCCGCGGTGGAGTGGACGCTCCCCCTGGCCGAGACCGCCGAGGCCATCCGGCGGGTCGAGGCCGAACGCGCCCGTGGCAAGGTCGTGCTCGTGGTCCCGGCCTGAGCGGCCGGGTCGGCACGGACTCCGAATCCGCTTCTGCGCGCGGGCCCCGGTGTGGCATCGTCCCGCGTCATGGCGACGGACCACCTGTTCTTCTGGGGGCACGAGGCGCAGCCGGGCGCGCCGGTCGGCAAGCAGTGCCTGAGCCAGTGGTACGAGGCGCCGTTCACCGAGGACGGCCGCACGTACCCGACGGCGGAGCACTACATGATGACCGGCAAGGCGCTGCTGTTCGGCGACGAGCACACCGCCCGCCGGGTGCTCGCGGCCCGCACGCCCCGCGAGGCGAAGTCGCTGGGCCGGCAGGTGCGGGACTTCGACGAGGACACCTGGGTGGCCAACCGGGTCGACGTCGTCGTGCGCGGGAACCTGGCGAAGTTCGGCGCGCACGACGACCTGCGGACCTACCTGCTCTCGACCGGTGACCGGGTGCTGGTGGAGGCCAGCCCGGTGGACCGCGTCTGGGGCATCGGGCTGGCCGCCGACGACGAGCGGGCGCGGGACCCGGCCTCCTGGCGGGGCCTGAACCTGCTCGGCGAGGCCCTGATGAGGGTGCGGGAGCGGCTGCGGGCGTGACCCGTGCTCACACCGTGAGCACGATCTTGCCGCGGGTGCGGCCGGACTCGATCAGCTCGTGCGCCTTGGTGGCCTCGGCCAGCGGCAGCACCGAGTCCAGCTCGACGCGCAGCAGGCCGCGGTCGACCAGGTCGACCAGGGCGAGCAGACCGAGGCGGTCGGGTTCGACCAGCACGGCGGCGGCGCGCACCCGGTCGCCCGCGGCCCGCTCCAGGTCCTGCTGGGTGTTGCCGAGGATGGTGACCACGAGCCCGCCGTCGCGGACGGTCGGCACGGAGCGGACGCCGATGTCGCCGCCGACGGTGTCGAACGCGACGTCGACGTCCCGGACCACCTCGGCGAAGTCCACCGCGGTGTGGTCGACGACCTCGTCGGCGCCCAGGTCCCGGACGAAGTCGTGCTTGGCGGCGCTCGCGGTGGCGATCACGTGCGCGCCGCGCGCCTTGGCGATCTGCACCGCGACGTGCCCGACACCGCCCGCGGCGGCGTGCACGAGCACCCGCTGCCCCTCCCGCACGTCGGCGGTCTCGACCAGGCTCTGCCACGCGGTGAGGCCCACCAGCGGCAACGCGGCGGCGTGCGGGTGGTCCAGCGCGGCGGGCTTGGCGACGAACTGCCGGGAGGGCGCGACGACGTACTCGGCGTAGGCGCCGGCCGGGCGGGGGAACAGCGGCATGCCGAACACCTCGTCGCCGGGCCGGTGGGTGGTGACGCCCACGCCGACCTCCTCGACCACGCCGGAGACGTCCCAGCCCACGACGAACGGCGGCTCGCCGAACACGGCGCTGCCCGCCCGCCACTTGGCGTCGACCGGGTTGACGCCCGCGGCGCGGACCGCGACCAGCACCTCGGTGGGCGCGGCCTGCGGTTTGGGCAGCTCGACCTCCGTCAGCACCTCCGGTCCGCCGAACCTGCTCTGGTTGATGGCACGCATCGAAGTCATGGAGTCGATCATCACCGACGTCGTGGGCGGGTACCAGCGGTCCGCGGGCCAACTCCCGGAAGGATCGGGCCACGAACCGGTGATCGTCCGCTGCCCCGCCACGGGCGCCGCGCCGCGCCGGGTCGATCACGCCCCCCACCCGTGCGCTTCCGATCTACGCTAACGCCGGAGGGGAGTGACGCCGATCACCTCGGGAAGGGGGGCGGTCGTGCCGGTCGGAGCTCAACCCCGCCGCCGCGCGGTGCGCCGGGTGACCGGCCTGGCCCGCAGCACGCCGGGCCGGTTGAGCCTGCTCGCCCTCCTGCTGGTCGTGGTGGCCCTGCTGGCCGGCGGCCTGACCGCCACGTCCGTCCAGCGCCGCGCCGCCGCCCTGGAGGCCCAGGCCGACCGCAGCGAACCGCTGGCGTTCGCCGCCCACGAGGTCTACCGGGCGATGGCCGACGCGGACGCCACCGCGGCCGGCGCGTTCCTGTCCGGCGGCGTGGAGTCCGCGGCCCTGCGGCAGCGGTACGAGCAGGACGTGGCCGAGGCGGCGGCCGCGCTGTCCGCCGCGACCGCCGGCGGCAGCCGCTCCCCGGAGCTGACCGCCGCGCTGTCCGCGCTGTCGGGGCGGCTGCCGGTCTACACCGGGCTGGTCGAGACCGCGCGCACCCACAACCGGCAGGGGCACCCGGTGGGGGCGGCCTACCTGCGGCAGGCGTCGGACCTGATGCGCTCGGAACTGCTGCCCGCGGCGCGGGAGCTGTACCGGGTGGAGACCGGGAACGTGGTGCGCGACCTGGAGGGCGCCGGGTCGCTGCCCTGGCCCGAGCTGCTGCTGGGCGTGGGCGCGCTGGTGGTGCTGGTGCTCGCCCAGCGGTGGCTGACCCGGCGCACCAACCGGGTGCTCAACCCCGGTCTGGTGGTGGCCACCGCGCTGACCGCGCTCTCGCTGCTGTGGGTGCTCGCGGCCAGCCTGCTGGTGGTCTACCGCTCGACGACGGCCAAGGAGGAGGCCGCGCTGGTCGACGTGCTGGCCCGGGCGCGGATCACCACCCTGACCGCGCGCGGCGACGAGACGTTGACCCTGGTGGCGCGTGGCAGCGGCACGGACTACGAGAACGACTTCGTCGAGCGGGCCGGGCAGCTGACCGACCTGTTGGCGCGGGCGGACGGGTGGAGCGACGCGTCGTCGGTGGCGTCGGCGCTGGAGCACCACGCGCGGTGGCAGGAGGTGCACCGGCAGGTGCGCGAGGCCGACGAGCGGGGCGACCACACCATCGCGGTGGCCCTGGCGCTCGGGTACGACGAGGGCGGCGCGGCCACGGCGTTCGACGCCCTCGACGACAGCCTGGTGGACGCCATCGGGGCGTCGCGGTCGCGGTTGACCGGGACGATGGGCCGGGCGCGGGGCGCGCTGGGCGGGGCGGTGCCCGCGGTGGTGGTGCTCGCGCTGCTCTCGGCGGTCGCTGCCACGTTCGGGCTGTGGCAGCGGCTCAAGGAGTACCGATGAGGTGGCCGGTGGTGGTCGTGCTCGCGTCGTTGCTGGTGGCGTGCGCGCCGGTGCCCAGCGCCGCGCCGCCGATCGGGGGTTCACCGCCGGTGGCGCCGCGGCCGGCGGACGCCTCGGAGCTGACCGGGCGGCCCGGCGCCGCGACCGCGCCGCCCGCGTCGTGCGACCCGACCGCCAGCCTGCGCCCCTCGGGTCCGCTGCCGCCGCCCGACCGGCTGCCCGCCGGGTCCACCATGGAGCGCGTCCGGCAGCGGGGCAGGCTGATCGCGGGCGTGGACCAGAACACCTACCTGATGGGGTTCCGCAACCCGTTCTCCGGCGAGCTGGAGGGCTTCGACGTGGACCTGGCCCGCGAGGTCGCGCGGGCGGTCCTCGGCGACCCCGGCGCGATCCGGTTCACGGTGCTGACCTCCGACCAGCGCATCCCGGCGTTGCGGGAGCGGGAGGTGGACGTCGTGGTGCGCACCATGACCGCGACCTGCGAGCGCTGGGAGCAGGTGAACTTCTCCACCGTGTACTACCAGGCCGGGCAGCGGGTGCTGGTGCCGGTGGACTCGGAAGCGACCGGCATCGACTCGCTCGGCGGCAAGCGGGTGTGCGCGACCAAGGGGTCCAGCTCGCTGGCCAACGTGGCCGCGGCGTCGTCCGGGCCGATCCCGGTGTCGGTGCGGAACTGGACGGACTGCCTGGTGATGCTCCAGCAGGGCCAGGTCGACGCGATCTCCACCGACGACACGATCCTGGCCGGGTTCGCCGCGCAGGACCCCTACACGAAGGTGGTCGGCCCGCAGTTCACCGCGGAGCCGTACGGGATGGCCTTCCCCAAGGCCGACGAGGACTTCGTGCGGTTCACCAACGCGCTGCTGGAGCGGCTGCGCGCGGACGGCACGTGGGCGTCGATCCACCGGCGCTGGCTCGGCGAGCCGCCGGCCCCGCCCGTCGCGGTGTACCGGGACTGACGTGGGCGGCGGCGGCGCGGGCAGCGGGGCGTTCCCGGAGGGGGCGTCCCCCGGCGGTGCGGGGGCCCCGACCGGAGGTGGTGCGGAGACCGGTGCGGCAGCGGGCGCGGGAGCCGAGGCCGGTGCCGCGGGCAGGTCCGGCAGCGGCGCGGCCGTCCCGAGCGGGCCCGGTGCGGCGCCGGGTGTGCCCGGTGCGGTCAGCGGCACCGGGCCCGCGACCCGCCCCGGTTCCGGCCCGGCGACCGGGCCCCACACGGGCCCCGGCACCGGTCCGGGCACCGCCCAGTGGTCGGCGCCGTCGGGCGGCCGGGCGCGGCGGGCGTCGGCCTCGACCCGCTCGTCGGGGCGCGGCCGGTTGGGCGCGGGGCTGGTGGAGGTGCCGCGGGTGCCCTACCGGGACCCGAAGACCGCCGTGCTGACCGATCCGGAGGTGCCCGAGGCCAAGCGGTTCTGCTCCGGCTGCGGCAAGGAGGTCGGGCGCAGCCGGGAGGGGCGGCAGGGTCGGGTGGAGGGGTTCTGCGCCCACTGCGGGCACCGCTACTCCTTCACCCCGAAACTGGAGCCCGGCGAGGTGCTGCACGGCCAGTACGAGGTGCTGGGCTGCCTGGCGCACGGCGGCCTCGGCTGGATCTACCTGGCCGCCGACCACGCGGTCAGCGACCGGTGGGTGGTGCTCAAGGGCCTGCTGGACTCCGGCGACGCCGACGCGATGGCCGCGGCCATCGCCGAGCGGCGGTTCCTGGCCGAGGTGGAGCACCCGAACATCGTCAAGATCCACAACTTCGTGCGGCACGCCGACCGGCGGACCGGGGACCTGGTCGACTACATCGTCATGGAGTACGTCGGCGGCACCTCGGTCAAGGACATGATCACGGAGCTGCGCGCCCGCGGCGACGGGCACGGGTCGCTGCCGCCCGCGCAGGCCATCGCCTACGCGCTGGAGGTGCTGCCCGCGCTGGGCTACCTGCACGACGTGGGCCTGCTGTACTGCGACTTCAAACCGGACAACGTGATCCAAACCGAGGAGCAGCTGAAGCTGATCGACCTGGGCGCGGTGCGGCGCGCGGACGACCACCACTCCCCCATCTACGGCACCATCGGCTACCAGGCGCCCGAGATCGGCTCGGCAGGGCCCTCGGTGGCCTCCGACCTGTACACGGTGGGTCGGGCGCTGGCGGTGATGACCTTCCAGTTCGACTTCCGCCGCGACTTCAGGGATTCGCTGCCCCCGCCGGACGACCAGCCGCTGCTGCGCGGGCACGATTCGCTGCGCCGGTTCCTGTCCCGCGCCACGCACCGGGACCCCGACCAGCGCTTCGCCACCGCCGAGGAGATGGCCGAGCAGCTGACCGGGGTGCTGCGGGAGGTGTTGGCGCAGCAGGACGACGTGCCGCGGCCGGGGTTGTCGCGGCAGTTCACGCCGGAGCGGCGGGCGTTCGGCGCCGAGGTGACCGGGACGGGCGAGGCGCCGGACGCGCGGGCGGTGGCGTCGGGGCTGCCGGTGCCGCAGGTGGACCCGGCCGACCCGGCGGCGGGGTTCCTCGCCACGGCGGCCGGCGGCGGCCCGGACCAGACGGTGACCGCGCTGCGCGCGGCTCCGGTGCGCACGGCCGAGGTGCGGTTGCAGGTGGTGCGGGCGCTGGTGGAGGCCGGTCGGCCGGCCGAGGCGGCGGTGGAGCTGGACGAGCTGGCCTCGGCGCCGGGCCCGTCGCTGTTCGACCCCGACGACCCCGAGGCGCCCGAGCCCGGCGACTGGCGGCCCGGCTGGTACCGCGGGGTGATCGCGCTGGTGGCCGGCGGGCCGGGCGCGGCGCGGGCGGAGTTCGAGCGGGTGTGCGACGTGCTGCCGGGCGAGGCCGCGCCGAAGCTGGCGGCGGCGGTGTGCGCGGAGCTGGCCGGTGAGCCGGGTGCGGCGGCCGAGGGGTACCGGGTCGTGTGGCGCACGGACCACTCGTACGTGTCGGCGGCGTTCGGGTTGGCGCGGGTGCTGGCGGGGCGCGGCGACCGGGAGGCGGCGGTGGGGGTGCTGCACGCGGTGCCGGACACCTCGATCCACCACGTGGCCGCGCAGGTGGCGGCGGTGCGGGTGCAGGCGTCGGGCGCGCTGCCGGACGTGGTCGCGGCGGGTGCGAGGCTGGAGTCGGTGGACCTGGACGTGGCCCGGCGGGCGGTGCTGACCGCGGAGCTGCTGGACGTGGCGCTGGGCCTGCTGCCGGGTGGCGGGTCGGGGCCGGGTGGGAGGCTGCTGGGGTGCGAGCTGGACGAGGTGGGGCTGCGGCTGGGCCTGGAGCGCTGCTACCGGCAGCTGGCCCGGTTGGCGGACACCGCCGAGGAGCGGATCGCCCTGGTGGACCGGGCGAACGCGGTGCGGCCCAGGACGTTGGTGTGAGGGCGGCCCCCGGGAGGGTGTCACCCGGGATGATGATCGGGGTGTCACCCGCGGCGGTGACACCCGGAACGGTGGATCGCAGGATGGCGCGATGACGATGGACTCCCCGAGGGACTCGTGCCCGGAGTGCGCGGCTCCGGTCACGCCGCAGGACCGCTTCTGCGAGGAGTGCGGCCGCAACCTGCGCGTGCAGCGGACGCCCGTGGGCGGGTCCGGGACCGCGCCGGCGCGGTGCGCGTGCGGTGGCGCGGAGTTCGGCGCGGACGGGTCGTGCGCGCGGTGCGGCCGGGTGCGCGGCGCGGCGCGGGACCGGGTGGAGTTCGCGCTGCCCGGCGTGGCCGGGGTGAGCGACCGGGGCAATCGGCGGCGGCGCAACGAGGACTCGATGGCGTTCGGGCGGGTCCGGGGTCGCGGGGTCGCGGTGGTGGTGTGCGACGGGGTGGCGTCGTCGGAGCGGGCCGACCAGGCCTCGCAGGTCGCCGCGGACACGGCGGCGGACGTGCTGCTGACCGGGTTGCAGTCGGGTTCGGACGGGGAGGCGTCCACCGGGGACGCGGTGGCGGCGGCGAACGCGGCGGTGGCCGGGTTGGCGCGGCCCGGGGCGGTGGAGGTCGCGCCGTCGTGCACGTTCGTCTCGGCGGTGGTCACCGACGAGGCGGCCACCGTGGGCTGGGTCGGCGACAGCCGCGCCTACCTGGTGGCCGGGTCCGGCGCGGCGCGGCTGACCGTGGACGACACGTGGGCGGCGCAGCTGGTCGCGGAGGGCGTGCTGACCGAGGAGGAGGCGCTGACCGACCGGCGGGCGCACGTGTTGTCGCGCTGGCTGGGCGCCGACGCGGGCGCGGTGGAGCCGCAGGCGGTGACGTTCAAGGTGGAGACGCCGGGGCTGCTGGTGCTGTGCAGCGACGGCTTGTGGAACTACCTGCCGGAGCCGGAGGACCTGGTGGCGGCCCTGCCGCGCGGTGTGCCGCCGGCGGAGGTGGCGCGGGGGCTGGTCGAGGTCGCGCTGGAGGCCGGCGGGCACGACAACATCACGGTGGTCGTCGTCCAACTGCGGGGTGGGCACGGGTCTTGAGCCCGCCGTCGAGGTGTTCCGGGAGGTCCACTCCGGACGATCACCCGAGGGTCCCGGGCGGGCGTTGGGGGACACCCGGGTTCCGATCCCGGCCGCACGCGGATCGGGTCGGGGGGGATCGGAACCCCCGACCCGATCCGCGCTCAAGCGGTCAGCTGATCTGCTCGCACCACTCGCCGAGCAGGCCGTCGTCGCTGTGGGGGACGCCGTGCCGGCACTCGTAGACCTCGTCGCCGTAGTCCCGCACGACGAACGTCTCGGTGATCTCCTCCTCGGGCGCGGGTTGGCAGCCATAGGCCGCGATGTTGTCCATGTGATCCTCGACCCGCTCGCAACGGAAGTCGGTGTGCAGCGCGGTCCGCGCGGTGGCGGGCGCCTCGACCGTCGCGGCGGCAGTGCCGCTCACCGCGCCCGTCACGGCGCCGGCGGCCAGCAGCACGGTCCCGAGAATCAGTCCTCGCATGTCGTTCCTCCTCGTGGGTGGACCAGGTCTTGCCCACCCACAGCACCACGCCGGGACCGACGCCGAGAGGTCGAACACCCCTACCGAGCGAACGCTCCCACACGACCGGGTCTGTGAACGGGCCGCCGACCAGCCCAGTGCCGTGTGCGCCGTCGCGGGGGTTTTCCGCGTAACGCCGACGCGCGAGTCGATCACGCCCCTACGGTGGTCGGGTGCGGATCAGAGGGGGGACCGCCGTTCTCGTCGCGGGATCGGCGGTGATCGCGGGTGCGGCGCTGTACCTGGTGCTGACCGGGCGCACCGGCGTGCGGTACTCGGCCGACCACGACGGCACGGTCCCGCTGTGGTTCCGGTGGGTCCCGGTGCTGGTGGGGATCGCCCTGGTGCGGCTGGTGCCGTTCGACGCGGCGCCCCTCGGCGAGCCGCCGCGGCGGCTGCGCGCGGAGTTGGCGGTGCTCACCGCGGCCGCGGTGGCGTTCGCGCTGGTGCTGCCGCTGGTGGACGGTGACCTGGGCTACGCGGTGGTGAAGGTCGCGCTGCTGGCCGCGGTGCCGGTGGCGCTGCTGTGGCGTGCCCGGTGGTCGCCCGCCCGGCCCGACCGCCGCTGGGTCCCGCTGGCGCCGGTGGCCGGGTGGCTGGTGGTCGCCCACGGCACGCCGCTCGCGCCGCCGGCGGGTGATCCGGGGCTCGACGCGGCGGCGCTGGTGGCGGCGCTGGTCGTGGGGTTCTTCGCCAACGCGGTGCTGGAGGAGCTGTTCTACCGGCGCTGGTTGCAGACCCGGTGGGAGTTCGCGCTGGGCGCGTGGCCCGCGATCGTGCTGTCGTCGCTGTTGTGGGCGGTGTGGCACGTCGCCATCCAGGGCACCGGCGACCTGCCGGTGGACCTGGCGTCGGCGGTGGTCAACCAGGGGGTGCTCGGGTTGTTCCTGGGCTGCCTGTGGAGCCGCTACCGGCTGATGTGGCCGCTGCTGGTGGTGCACGGCGCGGTCAACTCGGCGCCGATCCTGCTCGGCGTGCTGTTCCGGTGAGCACCGGAGCAGATCTGGAGACTCCTTGGAGGGGTTGATGGCCGATGCGGTTGACCTGGTGCTGGCCCAGTGGTCGGTGCAGCGACCGGACGTGGACACCTCGCCGATGGCGGTGCTGTCGCGGGTGACGCGCCTGTCGCGGCTGCTGGAGCGGGAGTTGCGGGAGTTCCTGGCGCACTACGGGCTGGAGCCCGGCGAGTTCGACGTGCTGACCACGCTGCGGCGGGCCGGGGCGACGCACGGCATGACCGCGGGCGCGTTCCTGTCGGCGTCGCTGGTCACGGCAGGCGCGATCACCAACCGCATCGACCGGATGGCGGCCAAGGGTTTGGTGGAGCGGGTGCCCGACGCGGCCGACCGGCGGGCGGTGCGGATCAAGCTGACCCTGCGGGGCCGGGAGCTGGTGGACGGGATGCTGGGCGAGCACGTGGCCCACTACGCGCGGCTGCTGGAGCCCTTGGACGACCGGACCAGGCTGGTGGTCGCCGACGCGCTGCGGACGCTGCTGGAGGTGTGCGAATGACGGGAGCTGCCGCTGATCCGGCTCAGCCGGCGGACGCGACCTCGGGCCGCGCGACCTCGGCCCGCTCCGGCGGGCGCAGCCTGCGCAGCCACACCGGCAGCAGGGCGATCGCGACCACGGCGGGCACGAGGGTGCCGGTGAGGGTGACGAGGAGGTTGCCCGTCGGCGTGTGCTGGAACGGGACCCCGTCGAAGATCCGGTGCCCCAGCGACCACACCGGCGCGAGGTACCACAAGACCACCAGGCCCAGCAGCACCCGCGGCAGGGGGGTGGCCTGCCGCCACGCGACGGTGGCCAGCCAGACCAGGGCCGGCACCACCCACACGCAGTGGTGCACCCAGGTGACCGGCGAGACGAGCTGCGCGGCGAAGGCGATCACGAGCAGCCCGACGACGTCGTGGCCGCGGCGGTGCGCCCACACCGCGGCGGCCAGGCACGCCGCCGTGGCCGCCGCGGCCAGCAGCAGCGACCAGTCCGGGGCGGTCCGCTCGCCGACCAGGCGCGCGAAGAACCCGGGCAGCGAGTGGTTGACCATCACGTCGGTGGGCACGGCGCGCGCGGAGTCGAAGAAGACGCCGTGGAACCAGTAGGCGCGCGAGTCGGTGGGCAGGAGGGCGAACCCGACCAGGGCGGTGGCGGCGAAGGAGCCCAGGGCCTGGAAGGCGGCGCGGCGGCGGCCGGTGAAGAAGAGGTAGGCGACGAAGAACAGGGGTGTGAGCTTGATACCCGCGGCGATGCCGGTGGCGATGCCGCGGTAGCGCTCGGGCAGGGAGGGCAGGAAGTCGAGCAGGACCAGCACCACCAGGAACAGGTTGACCTGCCCGAGCAGGACGTTGAACTGCACGGGACCGAGCATCGCCGCGCAGATCAAGCCCGCCGTCACCAGCGCGGTGGTGCGCTGCCGGGTCGTGGTCACGCCGGTGATGCGCAGCACCAGCCAGATCGACGCGGCCAGCGCGAGGTAGCCGGCGGTGGTCCAGGCGAACTGGGCGACCGCGGCCGGCACCAGCGCCGCCGGGACCATCATGACGGCGAAGAAGGGCGTGTAGGTGTACATCATGCCGGGGAAGAAGGCCGTGTCGACGCCCAGCTCGTAGAGCCGCACGTCGTGCAGGAGGGCCTGGGCCGCGCCCCGGTAGACCGCGAAGTCGATCATCCAGTAGGGGACGACGACGCCGAAGATCAGCACGGCCTGCGCGGCGAGGGCGAGCGCCACGGCCGCGACGGCGGCGAGGGGGACGAACCGGCGCGCGCCGCCCGGTCCGCCCGCGAACCGGGCGGGCCGGGACGCGGCCGGTTCCGGGGCGGGTGGCGGCAGTCGTCCGGGGGCGCCGGTGTCTCGTGCTCGTTCGTCCTCGCGCATTGACGCCTCCTCGAAGGGGACTCGAAGGCTGGCCACGAGAAGTGCCTGAACTCTTCGGTGTCGCGCACTGTATCGAAAAGGTCTTTACCCCGCATCGGCTGCCCTGACCAGCGACATTGGTCCACTAAAGGGTGAGAAGCGCATTGTTGCGGTGCAGGCCCGGTAGGAATTGGCGATAATTGCGAGCCACTCAGGAATGTTTTTCACTTTCACGTCGCCCCGGGACCGCGTGGAATTCCTTCGGCGGCCGATCGGGCGCCGCCTCGTCAGCGCCCGGTGGCGCCCGAGGGCTCGTCGAGGGCGTCCAGCTGCCGCCGGACGCGGTCGGCGTCGGCGTCGCGGAGCTGGGCTCGGTACAGGTGCAGGGCCTGCTCCCACGGGCGGCGCGCCAGGTCGTGCCGGTCCAGGGCGACGTGGGCGTGGCCGAGCCGGTCCAGGGTGTTGGCGCTCTCGTAGGTGCCGCCGGTCTCCCGGTACAGGGTGAGGGCTCGCCGGTAGTGGTCCACGGCCTCGTCGTGGCGGCCGGTGCGGTGGGCGAGGTGCCCCAGGCCGTCCAAGGCCATGGCCGCCCCGATCGGGTGGATGTGGTGGCACAGGGCCAAGGCGGCCTCCAGGTGCCGCCGGGCCTGGTCGTGGTGGCCCAGCCGGGTGGCGCACGAGCCCGCCTGCTGGAGCGCCTCGGCCGCGCCCACCGGGTCCTGGACGACCTGGTACAGGTCCAAGGCGCGGAGGGCGTGCTCCAGCGCCCGCCGGTCGTCACCCCGCTTCCCCCGGGCGACCGCGAAAGCGAAGTGGACGTGGGCCTGCTTGCGGAGGTCCCCGCCCTGCTCGACGAGGGCGAGGGCTCGCGGGAGGTGGTCCAGGGCCTCGGTGTGCAGTCCCCCCACGGCGCACGCGTAGCCGAGCAGCGCCCGCGCCCTGGCCCGGGCCGCCGCGTCGGCCCGGCGGTCGGCTGCGGCCAGGGCCCTCCGCCAGGAGGCGATGTTGTCGAGCTGGTGGCCCCGCAGCACGTGGAAGAGGTTCAGGGTCCAGGCCAGCTGCCACACCGCGTCGTCCCAGCCCCGTTCGACGGCGAGTTGTTGGGCCGCGATCACGTTGAGGTGCTCGGCGTCGAACCACGCCGAGGCCGCGGCGTCGTCGGCCAGCGGGCGGGGGTGGCAGCCGGCCTCGGGCTGCCCGAGCTCGATCCGGTCCTCGCCGTGCGGGTTCAGCAGTTCGTCGGCGGCGTGCGCGGTGTGCAGGTAGAAGCCGACCAGCCTGCGCAGCGCCGCTTCCCGGTCCCGCGAGGGCAGGTCGCGGTGGGCTTCGCCGGTGGCGAACAGGCGGGTGAGGTCGTGCATCCGGTACCGGCCGGGGGTGTGCTCGTCCACCAGGGACACGCGGCCCAGCGCCCGCAGCACCGCCCTCGCGTGCGGGACGGGCAGGTCGGCGAGGCAGGCCGCGGCCTCCAGGCCGATGTCCGGGCCGGGGGCCGACCCGAGCAGCCCGAACACCGACGCCTGCTGGTCGGTGAGCACGGCGCAGGACCAGGACAGCACCACCTCCACCGCGGTGCGGGGATCCCCGGTGTCCAACGCGCCCAGCCGGGTCGCGGCGTCCCGCAACTCCGCGGCGAGCGCCGCCAGCGGGAAGTCCGGTCGGGTGGCGGCGCGGCCGGCGACGACGCTCGACGCCAACGGCAGGCCCGCGCACCAGCCCAGCAGTTCGGCGACCGCCTCCGGTTCGGCGTCGACCCGCGCCTGGCCGAGGCGGCGGGCCAGCAGCACGCGGGTGTCGGCCTCGTCCAGCACGCCCACGGTGAGTTGGCGCGCACCGTGGGCGATGGCCAGCCCTTCCATGCGGTCCCGGCTGGTGATCAGCACCGCGCAGGTCGGGCTGCCCGGCAGCAGCCCGGTGACCTGGGAGGCGTCGCGGGCGTTGTCCAGCACGACCAGCAGGCGCTTGCCGGCGACCAGGCTGCGGTAGCGCCCCACCTGGGCCTCCGGGTCCACGGGGATCGACCGCGGCTCCACCCCGAGGGCGTCCAGGAACCCCCGCACCGCCTCGGTCCGGGTCATGGGCGTGCCGCCGGGGGCGAAGCCGCGCAGGTCCACGAACAGCTGCCCGTCGGGGAAGCGGTCGGCGTGGCGGTGGGCCCAGCACAGGGCCAGCCAGGTCTTGCCGATCCCGCCTGCCCCGCCGATGGACGAGATCACCACCGGCCCGTCCGACCCGGCCGCCTCGTCCAGGGCGGCGGTCAACGCCGCGAGCTCATCGGCCCGGCCGGTGAACCACCGCGGCGCCGGCGGCAACTGCCGCGGCACCACCGCGGGCCGTGACGGGTGCACGTGCACGTCCCCGCCGATGTTGTACTGGTCCCGGCCCGACTGGCGGATGTCCGCGTCACCGGACACCCGGGCGTGCTGGGCCGTCTCGCGGACCCCGCCGGTGATGGTGCGGGCCTGCACCACCCGCCCGGCGGCGACCTGGCCGCCGACCTCGTTGTGGACTTCCGGGTGGACTTCCGGTTCCCCCGCCATGACGACCAGCGTCCCACCCGGCCGAACGCCGTGGAAGGAGGCCGGAGTCGTCCGACACCACCGATCGGGTGATCGACAACGCCGACCGCCGGAGCCGGGGTCGTCCGGCCCGGTCAGCGCGTGCCCGGTCAGCGCGGTACGGCGTCCAAAGCCTTGTAGATCCGCTTGTCGGAGACGGTGTAGCGGGTGCCGACGGTCTGGGCGAAGTAGCTCAGCCTCAGCTCCTCGATCATCCACCGCACCTCGTCCAGCTCCTCGTGCGGCTCGTCGGCGGGCAGGGAGGCGCGCAGCTCCCGGTACTCGGCGTGGACGTCGTGGACGCGGTCCATCCACTCGCGGTCGCGGTCGAGGTTGTGCGGCAGCTTCTCCAGCCTGCGGGCGATGCCCTGGAGGTAGCGGTGCACGTCGGCGAGCCTGCGGGCGCCCGCCTCGGTGACGAAACCGGGGTGCACCAGGCCCGCGAGCTGCGCGCGGACGTCGGCCAAGGACTCGTCGAACACCGCGCCGCGCACCGCGCCGACGCGCAGCTCCACGTCCTGGGCGGCCTCCAGCACGCGCCGCACCTGGTGGACCACGTCGAAGGTGGTCTCGCCGAGGCCGCGGCGGACGTGCTCGACGAGCTTGCCGAAGTCCTGCTCGTCCCACACCGGGCCGCCGTGCCCGCGCAGCAGCTCGTCCGCCGCCGCGGAGATGCAGTCGGCCAGCAGCGGGGCGACGCCGCCGTGCGGGTTGCGGGTCAGGGCGAGCTTCTCGGCGTTGTTCAGCCCGCGCTGGAGCGCCTTGACCGGCGAGGGCACGGTGAGCAGCAGCAGCCGACGGGTGCCGCGCCACATGGCCTGCCGCTGCCGCCCCGGCGTGTCGAGGATCTCCACGGCCACCGAGTCGCCCTTGTCGACCAGCGCCGGGTAGGCGGTGACCACGATGCCGGACTGGCGGCGCTGCACGGTGCGCGGCAGGTCGCCGATGTCCCAACGGGTCACGCCGGTGCGGGCGAGGTTGCTCGCCGCGGCGGCCAGGGACTCCCGCAGCTGCCCGCGCAGCCTGGCCTTGAGCGCGGCCAGGTCCTTGCCGGTGGCCAGTTCGCGGCCGTCCTCGTCCAGGACGCGGAAGGTGAGCTTGAGGTGCTCGGGCACCTGGTCGAGCTGCCAGTCGTCGCGGTGCACGACCACGCCGGTGAGCCGGCGCAGCTCGCGCTCCAGGGCGGGCAGCACCGGCTCGTCGGGGTCGATGCCGTGCAGGGCCGCGGCGGCGACGTCGGGCACGGGCACGAAGTTGCGGCGCACCGGCTTGGGCAGCGACCGGATCAACGACACGACCAGCTCGGTGCGCATCCCGGGCACCTGCCAGGACAGCGCGTCGTCGGGCAGGGCGGTCAGCGCGGGCAGCGGCAGGGCGACGGTGACGCCGTCGACCGCGGCGCCCGGCTCGAACCGGTAGGTCAGGGGCAGGCTCAGCCCACCGCGGCGCAGCTGGTCCGGGTAGGCCTCGGGGGTGATGCCGACGCGGTCGTTGACCAGCATCGCCTTGTCGAAGGTGAGCAGGTCGGGCCGGTCGCGGCGGGTCTTCTTCCACCAGCTGTCGAAGTGCCGGGCGGAGACGACGTCGGCGGGCACGCGCTGGTCGTAGAAGTCGAAGACGACCTCGTCGTCGACCACGATGTCGCGGCGGCGGGCGCGGTTCTCCAGCTCCTCGACCTCGGCCAGCAGCTCGCGGTTGCGGCGGGCGAACTCGTGGTGGGTGGTCCACTCCCCCTGCACCAGGGCGTGGCGGATGAACAGCTCGCGGGACAGGCCGGGGTCGATGCGCCCGTAGTTGACCTTGCGCGAGGTCACGACGGGCACGCCGTAGAGGGTGACCTTCTCCAGGGCCACGACCGCGCCGCGCCGCGCGTCCCAGTGCGGTTCGCTGTAGGTGCGCTTGACCAGGTGCTCACCCAGCTTCTCGGCCCACTCGGGCTCGATCTTCGCCACGATCCGGCCCCACAGGCGGGAGGTCTCCACCAGCTCGGCGGCCATGACCCACTGGGGTGGTTTGCGGAACAGCGCGGACCCGGGGAAGATCGCGAACTTGGCGTTGCGCGCGCCGAGGTACTCGGTGGCGGCCCGCTTGCCCGGCTCGCGCTTGGGCACGTCCTTGAGCCCGATGTGGGACAGCAGGCCCGACAGCAGCGAGAGGTGGATGTTCCGCGGGTCGGCGGGCTGGTCGTTGACGTGCACGCCGAGGGTCTTGGCGACCTGCCGCAACTGCTGGTAGACGTCCTGCCACTCGCGCACGCGCAGGTAGTTGAGGAACTCCGCCCGGCACAGCTTGCGGAACTGGTTGCTCGACAGCTCCTTCTGCTTCTCCCGCAGGTACTGCCACAGGTTGAGGTAGGCGACGAAGTCCGAGTCGGGGTCGGCGAACCGGCCGTGCTGCTCGTCGGCGGCCTGCTGCTTGTCGCTGGGCCGCTCGCGCGGGTCCTGGATGGACAGCGCGGCGGCGATGACCATGACCTCGCGGACGCAGCCGTTGGCGTCGGCCTCGACGACCATGCGCGCCAGGCGCGGGTCGACGGGCAGCTGGGCGAGCTTGCGGCCCAGCGGCGTGAGCCTCTGCTCGGCGGGCACGATCGCGCCCAGCTCCTGGAGCAGCTGCACGCCGTCGGCGATGTTGCGGGACTCGGGCGGGTCGATGAACGGGAACGCGGCGATGTCGCCCAGCCCGATCGAGGTCATCTGGAGGATCACCGAGGCGAGGTTGGTGCGCAGGATCTCCGGGTCGGTGAACTCCGGGCGCGCGTCGAAGTCGTCCTCGCCGTAGAGGCGGACGCAGATGCCCGCGGACACGCGGCCGCAGCGCCCCTTGCGCTGGTTGGCCGAGGCCTGGGAGATCGGTTCGATGGGCAGCCGCTGCACCTTGAGCCGGTGGCTGTAGCGGGAGATCCGGGCGGTGCCGGGGTCGACGACGTACTTGATGCCGGGCACGGTCAGCGAGGTCTCGGCGACGTTGGTGGCCAGCACCACCCGGCGCCCGGTGTGCGGCTGGAACACCCGGTGCTGCTCGCCGAAGGACAGCCGCGCGTACAGCGGCAGGACCTCGGTGTTCCTCAGCTCCAGCGCGGCCAGGGCGTCCGCGGTGTCGCGGATCTCGCGCTCGCCGGACAGGAACACCAGCACGTCGCCGGGCCCCTCGGCCTGGAGCTCGCGCACCGCGTCGCAGATGGCCTGCGTCTGGTCGCGGTCCGGGTCGGCGTTCGGGTCGTCGGGGTCGACCACCGGGCGGTAGCGGACCTCGACGGGGTAGGTGCGGCCGGAGACCTCGATGATCGGGGCGTCGCCGAAGTGGCGGGAGAACCGCTCGGGGTCGATGGTGGCCGAGGTGATGACGACCTTGAGGTCGGGGCGGCGGGGCAGCAGCTGCTTGAGGTAGCCCAGCAGGAAGTCCACGTTGAGGCTGCGCTCGTGGGCCTCGTCGATGATGATCGTGTCGTAGCGCGACAGCATCCGGTCGGTCTGGAGCTCGGCGAGCAGGATGCCGTCGGTCATCAGCTTGACCAGGGTCTCGTCACCGGACTGGTCGGTGAACCGGACCTTGTAGCCCACCGCGCTGCCCAGCGGCGTGTTCAGCTCCTGCGCGACGCGCTCGGCGACCGTGCGGGCGGCCAGCCGCCGCGGCTGGGTGTGCCCGATCTGGCCCAGCACGCCGCGACCCAGCTCCAGGCAGATCTTGGGCAGCTGCGTGGTCTTGCCCGAACCCGTCTCGCCGGCGACGATCACGACCTGGTGCTCGCGGATGAGCGCCGCGATGTCGTCCTTGCGCGCGCTGACCGGCAACTCACCCGGATAGGTGATCTTGGGCACGGCTTCGCGGCGCAGCGCGACCCGCAGCTCGGCGGCCTCGACCTCGGCCTCGATCTCGGCGTGGACGGCCGCCCGGGCCTGGTCGTCGCGGACCTTGCGGGCGCCGTCGAGGCGGCGCGCCAGCCGCCGCTGGTCCCGCGTCATCAGGTCGGACAGGCGTTTACGCAGGTCAGCATGCGAGGTGGTACTCATTTGGGTCAAGGATATCCGGGTTGCCGGACGAGGGCCGACGGATTAACCGCCGACCCCCGCCGCTCACCCGGCGTAGGGACCGCGGCCGGCGCGCAGGTCCGCGACCAGCTCGCCCAGCCGGGCCATCAGCAGCCGCTGGAGACCCGGGCCGAAGCTGACCCGCGCCACGCCCAGCGCGGCCGCCTCGGCCGGGGTCGGCGAACCGGGCACGTGCAGGTGGTTGACCGGTCCGCCGACCTCGCGCACGAACGCCGCCAGGCGCCCGGCGGGCATGGTGATCGGGTAGACGCAGTCCGCACCCGCCTCCAGGTAGGCCCGACCGCGCCGCACCGCGTCGTCGAAGGCCTCCTCGTCGGGGTTCCCGGCGCCCCGGACGAACACGTCCACCCGCGCGTTGACCACCAGGTCGGGGTCCGCGGCGCGCACGGCCGCCAGGAAGTCGACCTGCTCGGCCAGGTCGACCAACCGCCCGGTCGCCGGGTCGGAGTCCTCCAGGTTGCAGCCGACCGCGCCCGCCTCGGCCAGCCGTTCGGCGACCAGGGCGGGCGGCAGGCCGTAGCCGCGCTCCACGTCGGCGGTCACCGGCACGTCCACGGCGGCGGCGACGCGCCTGATCGCCGCGAACGCCTCGTCCACCGGCATGCCGTGGCCGTCCCCGTAGCCCAGGGTCGCCGACACGGCGGCGCTGGCGGTGGCCACGGCGGGGTAACCCGCCTCGGCCAGGACGCGCGCGGACGCCGCGTCCCACACGTTGGGCAGCACCACGGGATCACCGGGCACGTGCAGCCCGCGCAGCAGCCGGGCGCCGTTCTGATCGGTCACGGGTCGATCTTCCCCCACCGGCCGGTCCGCGGTCACGGCAGCGGTCACCGCTTCGCGACCCGGCCGGCTTCACCACCGGACGCGGCATCGCGCGGGGTCGGCCGGCGATACCTCCGACCGACCCCGCGGGGCGTGCCCTAGGACCAGTCCCCCGCCACCGGCTCCCCCGGCCGGTGGATGCCGAACGTCCACTCGAAACCCTCCGGGTCCAACACCCGGAACCGGTAGTTGCCCCACTCCGTGCCACCCGGCTCCCACACCGGCACCGCACCCACCCCGACCGCCCGCGCGTACACCGCGTCCACCGCCGCCTCGTCCGGCAACGCCAGGTAGACGCCGAACCCACCGGTCTCACCCCTGCGCGGCGGCCGCTCATACCCCTCGCGATCGCTGAACACGATCACCGCCACGTCACCCAGGCGCAGCTCGGCGTGCGCGACACCCCCGTCCCCGTCCGGGAAGTTCATCGTCGTCTCGAACCCGAACGCGTCCCCCAACCAGGTCAGGGCCGCGACCGCGTCCCGGTAACCGAAATAGGCGTGCAAACTGATCATGCCGACAGCCTCGCGCCAATAGCGGACAACCACCGCCCTCCACCCCCACCGGCGCCGCAGCGCAACCACAACCCGCCGTTCGGCGGCTGGCGCACCCGCGCACGTGCCGATCTGCTGGACCACGCGATGCGTCGGGGGACCCATCGATAGGGAGTTGGCTTGTTCCGACCCGTGCCGGTGCCCGCGCTGCCGCCCAGCACCGCACTGGCCGACCTGGCGACCGCGGGCGAGGACCACGCGTGGCTGGTCGGCACCACCGGCGTGTTCACCAGCCGACCGTCCAGCCCGCTGGTCCTGCGCTGGACCGGCGACACCTGGCACGAGGAACCGCTGCCCGACCTGCCCGCACCCGCCAGCCTGTCCGGCGTCGCCGCCACCGCGCCCGACGACGTCTGGGCCGTCGGCAACAGCAGCGGCCACCCCCTGGTCCTGCACTACGACGGCACCACCTGGCACACCCTCACCACCCCACCCATGACCTGGGCCAAAGCCGTCGCCGCCACCGCGCCCGACGACGTGCACGTCGTCGGCGCCGGCCGCGACGGCCTCCACTGGAACGGCGCCACCTGGCACCTGCGACCGGTCCTCTCCTCCGCCCGCGAGCACCTCCGGACCATCACCCACACCGGCCACGGCGAGCTCTGGGCGGGAGGCGGCGGCCTCGCCGGCGTCGGCGCCGCCAGCTACGAGTACCCCGTGCTGGTCCGCTGGGACGGCCGCACCTGGCACGACCTGCCCGACCCCCACCTCGAACGCGGCCACGTCGCCCGCCTCGCCGCCGCCGCGCCCCACGACCTCTGGCTCGCCCACGCCCGCGACACCCACGAACTGCGCCTGCACCGGTGGAACGGCGCCACCTGGCACGAGGTCCCCTCCCCCGAGGACCCCGACCGCCTCAGCGTGCACGGCGTGGCCGCCGGCTGGACCTGGGGCGTCCGCGCCGGCCGCGGCAGCTTCGAGACCCGCCCCGCCTTCCACCGCTGGACCGGCGAGCACTGGGCGCCCGTCCCCCTGCCCGACCAGCTGGCCGGCACCTCCGCCTCCCACGTCGGCCTGACCACCACCGGCGCCACCACCTGGGCCTACCTGAAAACCGCCGCCGGCGTGCACGTGCTGCGCCACACTGCGGCGTGACCTTCGGCCTGACCGTGCTCGGCACCGCCACCCCGTACCCGCGCCCCGGCAACCCCTGCTCCGGCTACCTGCTGCGCACCGACCGCACCACCGTCTGGGTCGACGCGGGCCCAGGCACCCTCGCCGCCCTCCAGCACCACCACCGACCCGACCGGCTCGACGCCGTCTGGATCTCCCACACCCACGCCGACCACACCGCCGACCTGCTGCCCTACTACTACGCCCTGCTCTTCGCCGACCAACACCCCCGCGGACCCGTCCCCCTGTTCGGCCCACCCGGCCTCGCCGACCGCCTGGAGACCTTCCTCGCCGGCGCGACGCCCAACCCGGCGAGCACCGCGTTCCACGTCCACGAACTGCACGACGGCCACCGCGCCGAGGTCGGCGACCTCACCCTCACCAGCCACGCCGTCCACCACGGGCTGCCCGCCTTCGGCCTGCGCGCCACCCACGACGACGCCGTCTTCGCCTACTCCGGCGACACCGGCCCCTGCCCCGCCCTGCGCGCCCTCGCCGACGGCGCCGACCTGTTCCTCTGCGAGGCCGACGGCGAGGGCCCGCACCACTGCGCCCCCGAGGACGCCGCCACGGCCGCCCGGGGCGCCGACCGCCTCCTGCTCACCCACGTCGGCCACACCCTGACCCACGCCGAAGCCGCCGAACGCGCCACCGCCCCCGTCGCCCGACCAGGCGACACGGTGACGATCCGCTGAACAACCCCGCACCCGGCCGACGCCCCGCGCACTCCCCCGGCCGGCCGTTCCGCCTCTACGTGGACGGCCGGCGCGACCCACCCAGGACCTCACGCGCCCCCGCCGCGCGCGTGATCGACTCCAGCACGCCGGGGAACCGGCGCTCCATCTCCTCCTGCCGCAGCTCGTGGGTGCGGTAGCTGCCCTGCGGCGTCACGCGCAGCACGCCGGCCTCGCGGAGCACCTTCAGGTGGTGCGAGAGCGTCGACATGCTCACCGGCACGTCGAACTGCTGGCACGCGATCCCGCCCGAGCGCGCGAGCTCGGCGACGATCCGCAGCCGGACCGGGTCGGCGAGCGCGTTGAGCACCGCCGAGAGCGGGATGTTCGCCACGTCCGGGTGTTGTAGGGCGCGCACGGGTGAGCATCGTAGTTCCCGCGGTCGAGAATGATTTTTAGTCAACACTGAAGTCTTTACACTCGTTAGAGTGAATCTCGTCCACGGTCGAGTGATCGACCGGCATGGCGTCGGCCTGTGACCAAGAGCGCACGGTGCGTCATTAACTGTTAACACGAGTGGATCTTCCGGCGTGAGCCGTCCGGCTCAGCGGACTGCGCTGCCCGACCGCTTGCCACCATTTGTTGCCACGGTGTTTCCACGTGGTTTGAGCTGCGGTTTTAGCCGGTTTTCCGGCCGGCGGCAGGTGCCTGAGCTGCGTGGCCGCTCCCCCGCCCCCGCGAGGTCGTCCGACAAGAAGGCATTTACCTGGGCATTAACGCCAATACGATCGTCACCACGAGGCCGCTCCCGCCGCCCGGCCGAGCGCACCGTGGCCCCGGACTACCCTGCACTGTCCGGGGCCACGCACCGCTCCAGTCTCACCGTCCCGGGCGCACCGCCTCAGGGGCCGCTGTTGCCGCCGACCACCGCGTCGGAGGACGGCGCCTCCCCCTTCTCCTCCGGCGGCGGCGCGAGAACGCTCAGGTCGCCGCCGTTGTCGTTCACGCGCAGCACGAACGGCCGGGTCTCGGTGTACTGGACCACCGACACCGAGGCGGGGTCGACCACGATGCGCTGGAAGCCGTCCAGGTGCACGCCCAGGGCGTCGGCCAGCACCGCCTTGATGACGTCCCCGTGGCTGCACGCCACCCACACGGCGCGGGGGCCGTGCTCGGCGGTGACGCGGGCGTCGTGGGCCCTGATCGCCGCCACGGCCCGGGCCTGCACGGCCGCCAGGCCCTCCCCACCGGGGAACACCGCGGCGGACGGGTGCTGCTGCACGACCGCCCACAGGGGTTCGGCGTAGAGGTCCTTGATGGCCCGGCCGGTCCAGTCGCCGTAGTCGACCTCGGCCAGCTGCTGCTCGACCACGGGCTCGACGCCGCGGTCGAGCAGCAGCGGCGCGAGGGTCTGGCGGCAGCGCTCCAGCGGTGAGCTGACCACCGCGTCCAGGGGCAGGCCGGCGAAGCGGGCGACGAGCCCGTCCGCCTGGTGCTCGCCCTGTTCCGACAGCATCACGCCGGGTTGGCGTCCGGCGAGCACGCCCGATCCGTTGGCCGTGGACCGGGCGTGCCGCAACAAGATCACGGTAGCCACCGGGCCACCCTATGTCGGGTTGATGAGGCCCATCGACAGCAGGCCCATCAGGACCATGCCCAGCAGCAGCCGGTACCACACGAACACCGAGTAGCTGTGCTTGGAGACGTAGCGCAGCAGCCAGGCGATGGTGGCGTAGCCGACGACGAACGACACGATCGTGGCCACGACCATCTGCGGCACGCTGGCGGCGTTGGGCTCGGAGCGCTCCAGGACGTCGGGGATGCTGAAGATGCCCGCGCCGAACACCGCGGGCAGGGCCAGCAGGAACGAGTAGCGCGCGGCGGAGGCCCGGTCCAGGCCCAGGAACAGGCCCGCGGTCAGGGTCCCGCCGGAGCGGGACACGCCGGGGATCAGGGCCAGCGCCTGGGCCAGGCCCATGCCGATCGAGTCCTTGAGCTCCAGCCGCGTGCGGATGTGCTTGGCGAACTGGTCGGCCAGGCCCAGCAGCAGGCCGAACACGATCAGCATGGTCGCGGTGATCCACAGGTTGCGCAGCGAGGACCGGATCTCGTCCTTGAACAGGAAGCCCAGCACGCTGATCGGGATGGACCCGATGATGACGTACCAGGCCATCCGGTAGTCGTCGGTGGCGCGGGCGGCCTTGCTGAACAGGCCGCGGAACCAGGCGGCGATGAAGTTGCCGATGTCCTTGGCGAAGTAGATCAGCACGGCCAGTTCGGTGCCCAGCTGGATGACCGCGGTGAACGACGCGCCCGCGTCGTTGCCGAAGAACAGCGTCGAGACGATCCGGATGTGCCCGGACGACGAAATGGGTAGGAATTCGGTGAGACCTTGGACCAGTCCCAGAACGATGGCTTGCAGCCAGCTCAACTACCCACTCCCGCCAGATCCAGAGCTTCGGTCGCCGTTCGCAGCGCGGCGATCCCCTGCTCAAGATCTTGCAGCATGGGTGAGAGGGTGAGAGTGGTGACCCCCGCCTGCGCGTAGGCGCGCATGCGGTCTGCTATGCGCTCCTTGGGGCCCAGCAGCGAGACCGCGTCGAGGAAGTCGACGGGCAGCGCGGCCATGGCGCCCTCGTAGTCGCGGGCGAGGTACTTGTCCTGCACTTCGGCCGCCTCGGCGGCGAAGCCCATGCGCACGGCGAGGTCGTTGTAGAAGTTCTTCTTGCGGCTGCCCATGCCGCCGACGTAAAGGGCCGCGTAGGCGCGGACGTGGTCGGCGCAGGCGCGCCAGTCGTCGCCGACGAACAGCGGCACGGTGGGCACGACGTCGAACCCGTCGAGGGTCTTGCCCGCCTTCTCCCGGCCCGCCTTGAGCGCGGCGAGGGACTCGCCGGAGTGCTCGGGCGAGAAGAAGATCGCCAACCAGCCGTCGGCGATCTCGCCGGCCAGCTCGACGTTCTTCGGGCCGATGGCGGCCAGGTAGACGGGGATGTGCTCGCGCACGGGGTGCACGGTGAGGGTCAGCGCCTTGCCGGGGCCGTCGGGCAGGGGCAGCCGGTAGTGCTCGCCGTCGTAGCGCAGGCGTTCGCGGCGCAGGGCGGCGCGCACGATGTCGACGTACTCGCGGGTGCGGCCCAGCGGCTTGTCGAAGCGCACCCCGTGCCAGCCCTCGGAGACCTGGGGCCCGGAGACGCCCAGGCCCAGGCGGAAGCGCCCGCCGGAGAGGGTGTCGAGGGTGGCGGCGGTCATCGCGGCCATGGCGGGGGTGCGCGCGGGGATCTGCATGACGGCGCTGCCGACGTCGATCCGCTCGGTCTGCGCGGCCACCCACGACAGCACGGTGGGCACGTCGGAGCCGTAGGCCTCGGCGGCCCACACCACCGAGTAGCCCAGTCGGTCGGCTTCCCTGGCCAGTTCGAGGTTCGCGGCGTCGTTGCCCGCGCCCCAGTACCCGAGGTTCAGTCCCAGTCGCACACGCGGACCGTACCGGCCGGTAACCCGGGCCGCCAGGGCGGGCCCGGCGGGAATACCCCTTGACGGGTCGCGTGCCGCGGCCTCCGGTGAAGTGGATCAGCCCTTAGGCTCCCCGACGTGGAACAGCGATACCTGGGCCGCAGCGGTCTGCGGGTGTCCCGGTTGGCCCTGGGCACGATGACCTGGGGCCGGGACACCGACGCGGACGAGGCGGCGACGCAGCTGCTGGCGTTCACCGAGGCGGGCGGCACGCTGGTGGACACCGCGGACGTGTACGTGGAGGGCGAGAGCGAGCGGATCCTGGGCGGCCTGCTGGGCGAGGTGGTGCCGCGGGACGAGCTGGTGATCGCGACCAAGGCGGTGGCCCGGCGCAACGACGGCCCGTTCGGCGGCGGCGCGTCGCGGGGCGCGCTGCTGCACGCGCTGGACGGGTCGCTGCGCAGGCTCGGCGTGGAGCACATCGACCTGTGGCAGCTGCACGCCTGGGACCCGAACGTGCCGCTGGAGGAGACGCTGTCGGCGCTGGACGCCGCGGTGGCCTCGGGCAAGGTGCGCTACGCGGGGGTGTCGAACTACTCGGGCTGGCAGCTGGGCACGGCGGCGGCGCTGCCGGGGCACGCGCCGCTGGTGTCCACCCAGGTCGAGTACTCGCTGCTGGAGCGGGGCGTGGAGCGGGAGGTGGTGCCGGCGGCGCTGCACCACGGTGTCGGGCTGCTGCCGTGGGCGCCGCTGGGGCGGGGCGTGCTGACGGGCAAGTACCGCAACGGCACGCCACCGGACTCCCGGGGCGCCTCGGCGCACTTCGCCGGGTACGTGGAGCAGCACCGCACGGAGCGGGCGGCGCGGATCGTGCAGGCGGTGTCCACGGCGGCGGACGGGTTGGGCACGAGCGCGCTGTGCGTGGCGCTGGCGTGGGTGCGGGACCGGTCGGGCGTGGTGGCGCCGGTGGTGGGCGCGCGGGACACCGGTCAGCTGCTGGGGTCGCTGGCGGTGGAGGGCCTGACGCTGCCGCCGGCGATCAGGTCGGCGCTGGACGACGTGAGCGCCGTCGACTTCGGCTACCCCGAACGACCGATGGGGTGAGGACCGGGGTCCCGGGCCGGTCGTCAGGCCGAAGCCCGGTCGACCAGCCGGAACCACGTGCGGACCTCGGCGAGCTGGTCCTCCAGCCAGGTGGCCACGTCGGCGGCCAGGTCGAGGGCGCGGGACGTGCGGACGCGGCCGGCGAGGTGCTCCACCAGGCTCTGGATGCGCCGCACGGGCGGCGGGTGCAGGTCGGCGAACGGCACGGCCAGGCCCAGTTCGTCGGCGAGCCGGTCGGTGATCTCGTGGAGGAACAGCACCAGCAGCAGCGCGGCGACCAGGCAGGGTTCGTGGACGTCGAGTTCGCGGGGCCCGAGCCCGTCGAGGGTGTGCAGCATCAGGCCGGCGGCGATGCGGTCGGCCTCGTGCTCGCGGGGCCAGCCGAACGCGCGGGCGTCGAGGGCGCCGACCGGCGTGTCGAGGGCGGTGTGGCGGCGGGCGTGGACCAGGTGCCCGGCCTGGAGGTGGGCGACCTCGTGGGCCAGCACGAACTGGGTGGCGCGGCGGACCATGAGCGTGACCAGCGCCAGCCGCTGCCCGGACAGCTCCGGCAGCCGCCGCGGCCGGGCCGCGCCGTGGCCGTAGAGGTAGGCGTTGAGGGCCTCGGCGAGGACGTAGGCGGCCTGGTCGCCGTTGAGCAGCGGTGGGGTGCCGTAGTGGGGCAGCGCCGCGGTCATGGTCTTGAGCACCCCGTCGAGCAGGTCCAGCAGTGCGGTGTTGACCAGGATCAGCACGCCCAGGTCGGGGTCCGGCACGCCGATGCCGTCGAGGGTGCCGGTGGGGAACACGCCGGCCAGCACGGGGGTGGTCAGGGGGTTGCCGGCGGCACTGGCCAGGTGCAGCAGCTCCGGTTGCAGGGCGTCGAGGGTGCGCTGCTGCTGGTGGAGGTGGCCGGGCAGGTAGGGGCCGGGCCGGACGCGGGCGTCGAGCAGCCGGGCGAGCCTGGTCGGCGCCGGTTCGGCCGCGACCAGGGTCCACGTGTGGTAGCGCTCGGGCGCGGGCTCGGGCCGCAGCGGCGGGTCCAGGTGGTCGACCACGCGCCGGTCGCGCAGCAGCCCCAGGTGCGCGCTCCGCAGTTGTCCGACCGTCATGGCGACGCCTCCCGGTGTCACCTTGGATAGTCGTCGCCCCCGCCCGCGGGGTACGGGTGGCGGCCGACTATCACCTTGCCGGACCAACGACAACACCCGCCCCCCGCGTGAGGATGGTGGTCTGGTGATGGATGCTGGGAGGGCATGGGGCGAACGGGTTACAGCTTGGAGGTCCGACGTTGCGCCGACTGGCCGCGGTGGTGGTTGCGGGGGTGCTCACCGGAGCGGTGGTCCCCGGGTGCGCGACCGAGGAGAACCCGGGCGACCCGTTGCAGGTGGCGGCCACGCTGGAACCGGCGCGCCCGGCGGTCTCGCCCGCCCAGTCCTCGGACCTGCCGGGCGTCGTGGCGCCGGTGGGGCGGGCCTCGTCGGTGGTGGTCGCCGGCGGCCGGGTGGCGGTCGCGGTGACCGACCCGCCGTCGGTGGTGGGCTTCCCGCTGGACGCGCTGTCGTCGGGCGCCCCGTCGTCGGAGCCGCTGGTCGTGGCGCTGCCGGGGCCCGCGGAGCGGCTGGTGGCCGCGGGCGGCGCGGTGGAGGCGGTGGTGCCGGCGGGCGCCGTGGTGACGGTCCGCCCGGACGGCTCCTCGTCCTCGCGGGAGGTGCCCGGCGGACCGGTGGACGTGGTGTCGGTGGGCGGTCGGACCCTGGTGGCGCAGCGGGAGGCCGGGCAGGTCGTGGCGGGCGACCACGCGGTGACCGGCATCTCCAGCCCCGACCGCCTGGTGGCGGTGGGCGACCGGGCGGTGGTGCTGGACCGGCCGCGCAGCGCGGTGTTCGACCTGGACCCCTCGGCCGACCGGCCCGGCGCGGGCCTGCGCGCGGGCGAGGGCGCGACCAACGCGGTGGCCGACCGGTTCGGGCGGGTCTTCGTCGTGGACACCCGTGGTGGCGAGCTGATGGCGTTCTCCGCGAACCCGGTGCTGATGCGGCTGCGCTACCCGCTGCCGGGCGCGCCCTACGGGATGGCCTACGACGCCGGCCGGGACCTGTTGTGGGTGACGTTGACCGAGCGCAACGAGGTGGTGGGCTTCGACGTGTCGGGCGGGGAGCCGGTGGAGCGGCACCGGCACGCCACGGTCGGCCAGCCCGACTCGGTGGCGGTCGACCCGGGCAGCGGGCGCGTGTTCGTGGCGTCCGGGAGCGGACAAGGGATGCAGGTGATCGGGTGATGGACGAAGAGGTGGTCGACGGGGACTGGGAGTACCGGCCGCTGCGGCTGCCGGCCGGGGTCTCGCTTCGTACCGCGACCACGCAGTTGACGATCCACGCGGAGTTCTCGGGCTGGGAGCTGTCGCGGACGCTGATGTTCGGCGACGGGTCGCGCAAGATCTGGTTGCGCCGCAAGCGCACGGCGACGGCGCTGCCGGGCGTGATCACCTAGTCCGCTCGGGGTCCCCTGTCGGGACCTCACTCCCCCACGCGCCCCGGTTGGCGGTCGCGTGGCGCTGACCGCCGCCCTCGATCACCGCTTCGCGCGGTCTTGCCCCGTTCGGTCTTCCCCCGTCCGGTCTTGCCCGGTCCGGGACTCCTCCGCGTGGGGCTCCTCCGCGTGGGCACTGCTCGACGGGCTCGCCCGGGCGGGCGAGCAGGCCGTGCAGGACCAGTGCCCCGACCGCGGCGGCGTGGTCGGCCGCGGCGCCGCCGGGGTGGGTCAGGCAGCGCAGCAGCAGCGCGTGGGCGAGGATTTCGGCGAGGTCGCGGGGGTCGTGGTCGCCGTGGAAGTGCCCGGCGGCGATGCCGGCGCGCAGGGCCGGGATGAGCAGGGCCGGCAGGTCGATCTCGCGGACGGGGTCGGCGCCGCCGCGGGCGGGGTCGTGGGCGGCGGCCATGAGCAGGGCCTCGGTGAACTCGCGGTGGCGCAGGGTGAACGCGGCGAGCTGTTCGAGGTGGCGGCGCAGCATGGTGGTGGGCGGCACGCCGAGGGCGAGGTCGTCGTCGACCAGGGACCGCAGTTCGGCGTAGGGGCCGCGCAGCGCGCCGGCGACGATCCCCGCCTTGACCGGGAACAGCTGGGTGAGCACGGCGGTCGACACCCCGGCGCGGGAGGCGATGTGGGCGGGGGTGGTGGCGTAGTAGCCGCGACCGGCGAACTCCTGGCGTGCGGCGGCGATGACCGCGTTGCGGGGGTGTTCGGGCAGGTCGTCGAGGTTGTCGGCGCGGTGGGCGCGGACGAGTTCGTCGGCCAGGGGCGCCATGACGTCGTCGACGTGCCCGTGGCCCTGCTCGGGGTCGAGCAGGGCGCCGACGAGGGCGACGACGGTGTCGCCGAACAGGCTGTCGGGCACGGCGCCGGGATCGGCGAGGTGGCGCAGCGCCAGGCCCTCGACCAGGGCGGTGAGGGCGATGGCGAGGTGTTCGGGGGTGAAGGGCGCGCGCAGCGAGGCGTTCCACCGGGTCAGCACGGGCTGGTAGGCGCGGACACCGGCCCGCTCGTAGCCGTTGTAGCTCTGGCGCAGGCTCTTGACCACGCCGGGGTGGCCGCCGCCGAGCACGAGGGTGGCCAGCCGCATGAGGGTGGCGGGGTCGCTGCGGACCTGCCGGTAGTCCCGGTCGCAGACCGCGCGCAGCATCCGGCGCGGGTCGCCGCGGGAGTCCAGGAAGGCCCGGTCGATGACCTCGGTCAGGTGGTAGGCGTGGTGGGAGCTGTGGGTGAACCGCAGCAGCAGCGCCTCGATGTAGCGGCCCTTGTCGCCGAAGGTGGCGAAGAAGGTCTTCTCGCTGACCTCGGCGCGGGCGGCGATCTCGGCGACGTTGAGGCCGCGCCCGAGGACCTTGGCGCCGTCCTCGAACAGCAGCTCGACACCGGCGTCGAGAAGTCTTTCACGCACCGGAACCATGGACCCCCCTGTCCCTCGCCCCGACGGGCGCATACCCGCCGCGGGCGCACCACGGTATTGGATGCTCACCGTTCCGGGGCGCGTTCACTCACCTCGGTGTGCGGTGTCGGGCCGCGGTGGATGTTGACCTCTCACCGCCGCTGCCGAGAGACTCCCTGACATCACGCGGGGCCCATCCACCGGGGAGGGCCTGGGGGTCCCGCGGCGGGGCCTGGGAACCTCGTCCACCGCACGGCTTCGGCACCTCGCGCCGTGCGGTCGGGGCGCGTCTGGACCGATGGCTCGGAACCTCGGTCGACCCGCGCCCTCCCCGCCCGCACGACGCACGCGGCAACCCCCAGTGCCGGCGAGGTCGTGCGGGCGGCCCGGCACCACAGGTGTGGTACCACAGCTGTGGTGGTTCGGGACGGGCGCCGCGCTCCCGGACGACGGGCGCGCAGTCGCAGTCGCAGTCGCAGTCGCCGCGATCATCCCGTGAGGACCGTCGCCGCGCGCGCTCAGTACGCGGCGTGGCCCGAGACCGCGTTGATGTTCCAGATGCCGAAGTAGAACTGGGTGTTGTCCTTGACCTTGGTCGCGACCACCGTCCACTTGCCGGTTTCGGCCCACTTGGTGCTGTTGCAGGCGTTGGTGGCCTTGAAGCAGACCCTGACCTCCGCGGACGTGTTCAACCTGATGTTGATGTCGGTGCACGCGGACGTGGTGGTGAGCCAACCGCTGGTGGGCCAGACCTGACCACCGGCCGGTTTGGAGAAGGATTTCTGCGTGTCGTAGCAGGCCATCACCGCAGGATCGCCCGGTGCCGTCGTCGCGTTCGCGGGCGCGGCCCCCGCGATGAGCGTGCCGAGGGTGAGCAGGACCGACGCGGCGGCGGTGGCCGCCCTGGTGTTCTTCATCGCGAATCTCCCCGATGCCTCGTGGTGTTGCCGGAAGCGTGGATCCAGTGTCGCGTCCGGAATCCAGGTCCGGCCCGAGTGCGCCGGATCGGCTGACCACGTTCGGTACCAGGGCGGTGGTGGTGGACGGCGGGCGTGGGGCGGCTCCGGGGTGTTGATCACGTGGCGTGACACCGACTGTCTGCCGGTTACCCCCGACGGCGTGACCACGACCGGCTGTGGGGTCGCTCAGGCTTCCAGAAGGTGACGTCCGGGAAGCCGGCGAGCGGGCCGATCGCCTTCGATGAGCAGGTGCGGGTCGAAAGCCGGTGTGCTCGCGGCCCGCACGGCGACCGGTCCGGGACACCGGTCCGCCACGCCTGTCCGGGCCGGGTCAGTCGGGGTCGGTGAGGGCGGTGGCGGGGTCGTGGTGCGGGGCGCCGGTGGGCCACCAGCGGCCGTCCGGGCGCCGCCGGTAGGGGTACCAGCGGCCGTCGGGGCCGTAGCGGAGTTGGCGGTCGCGCACGGTCCAGCGGTTGCGCCGCACGACCGGTTCGGGCAGTTCCCGGCCGCGCCAGGTGGCGCGGGCGCGGTTGGTGTCGGCTTCGGGCGGGGTCCAGGGCTGGTCGAGGACCCGCAGGGCGGTGCGGCCGCCCTGCCGCCAGGCGTGGACGGCGCGGGGGTCGGCGTGGAGCCGGTCGCGCAGTTCGGGGTGGGCTGCGGCGAGGCGGACGTGGTCCTGGCGGTCGTCGTCGGCGGGCCAGTCGCCGGTGGCGAGCAGGGCGCGGGCCTTGGCGGCGGCGTCGGCGACCAGCAGCCGCAGCACCGCGACGTCGAGGCCAGCGACCGGGTCGAACTCGGGCAGCGGGTCGAGCGCGTCGGGCGAGGGGTTCGGGCAGGCGGGCGGCAGGTCGGGCACAGGCCGGGCGTAGGCGGTGGTGGCGGGCACGCCGGCGGTGGGGCGGGCGCCGGTGACGACCTCGTCCTGGGCTCGGCCGCGCAGCAGGAGCAGCACCCACGGGTCGGCGTCGAGCAGCCAGGCCGCCTGGTGGCACAGGGCGGCGGCGTGGCGGCAGGGCAGTTCCCAGGCGTCGCAGGTGCACTCGGGGTCGAGGTCGCCGATGCCGGGCAGCAGGGGCACGCCCGCGTCGGCGGCGGCGTCGACGAGTTCGCGGGGCATCTCGTGGTCGAGCAGGGCGGCGAGGTGCCCGGCCTTGCGGGAGAGGTGGGCGAGGAAGCGGTCCCACTCGGCGTCGGTGAGCGGGGTGAGCAGCACGCCGGTGTGGTGGACCTCGTCGCCGTCGTGGACGGCGGCGTGCAGGCGGCCGGGGCTGGCGGTGATGGTGCCGACGAGCCCGGCCTGGGCGTACTTGCGGCCCTGGCGCAGGGGCCCGTTGTCGAGCGAGGTGTCCTCCAGGGCCTGGAGCCAGGCGCGGCCCCACCAGGTGAGGGTGCGGCGGGCGCCCTTGGGGAAGGCGGGGAAGCCCTTGACGCGGTCGGTCACGTGCCGCTCCGGAGTTCGACGAGGCCGGCCAGTTCGTCGTCGGTCAGCTCGGTGAGGGCGGCGTCGCCGCGGGCGAGGACGGAGTCGGCGAGGTCGCGCTTGGCGCGCAGCATGGCGGCGATGCGGTCCTCGACGGTGCCCTCGGCGATGAGCCGGTGGACCTGCACGGGCCGGGTCTGGCCGATGCGGTGGGCGCGGTCGGTGGCCTGGTCCTCCACGGCGGGGTTCCACCAGCGGTCGTAGTGCACGACGTGGTCGGCGCGGGTGAGGTTCAGGCCGGTGCCCGCGGCTTTGAGCGAGAGCAGGAACACGGGGACCTGGCCGTCCTGGAAGCGGTGGACCAGGGTTTCGCGCTCGGGCACGGGGGTGCCGCCGTGCAGCAGGGCGGTGGTGACGCCCCGGTCGGTGAGGTGGCGGCGCAGCAGGCGGGCCATGGCGACGTACTGGGTGAACACGAGCACGGCGCCGTCCTCGGCGAGGATGGTGTCGAGCAGCTCGTCGAGCAGTTCCAGCTTGCCCGACCGGCCCGCGAGCTCCGGCCGCGGTTCCTTGAGGTACTGGGCGGGGTGGTTGCAGACCTGTTTGAGGGCGGTGAGGAGCTTGACGACGCGGCCGCGGCGGGTGATGCCGTCGGCGTTGCGGATCTCCTCCATCAGCTCGCGCACGACGGCCTCGTAGAGGGCGGCCTGTTCGCGGGTGAGGGCGACGGGCCGGTCGGTCTCGGTCTTGGCGGGCAGTTCGGGGGCGATGCCGGGGTCGGTCTTGCGGCGGCGCAGCAGGAAGGGGCGCACGAGGCGGGCGAAGCGCTCGGCGGTGGCGTGGTCGTGGTCGACCTCGACGGGTCTGGCCCAGCGCGCCTTGAAGCGGGGCAGGTCGCCGAGCAGGCCGGAGGTGGTCCAGTCGAGGATCGCCCACAGCTCGGTCAGGGAGTTCTCCACCGGGGTGCCGGTCAGGGCGACGCGGGCGCGGGCGGGGATGCGGCGCAGGGCCTTGGCGGTGTCGGAGGCGGGGTTCTTGACGTGCTGGGCCTCGTCGGCGACGACCAGTCCCCAGTGGGCTTCGGCGAGGCGGTCGGCGTCCAGGCGCATGGTGCCGTAGGTGGTGAGGACGAAACCGGCGGTGGTGCTGCCGCCCGGGGTGTCGGTGTCCCGGTTCGGCAGGGTGCGGCCTGCGCCGTGGTAGCGGTGCACGGGGGTGCCGGGGGCGAAGCGCTCGATCTCGCGCTGCCAGTTGCCCAGCAGGGACGCCGGGCACACCACGAGGGTGGGGCCCGCCGTGCCGTCGGTGTCGGGGGTTTCGGGGTTCCGGGTGGTGTTGCGGTGCAGGTGCAGGGCGATGAGGGTGATGGTCTTGCCCAGGCCCATGTCGTCGGCCAGGCACGCGCCCAGGCCGAGCGAGGTCATGCGGTCGAGCCAGCGCAGGCCGCGCAGCTGGTAGTCGCGCAGGTCGGCGCGCAGGCCGGGTGGCGGGTCGGCGGGTTCGGCGTCGGGCCGCGCGAGGCGTTGCCGGAGCCGGTCGAGCGGGCCGGTGGCGGTGACCTCGACCTCGGCGCCGTCGATCTCGGCGGTGCCGGTGAGGGCCGCGCCGAGGGCTTGGACGGCGGTGAGGGGTTTGAGGGCGCGTTCGCGGGCGCGGCGGGCCAGTTCGGGGTCGACGAGGGTCCAGCGGTCGCGCAGCCGCACCACGGGGCGGGTGGCTTCGGCGAGCCGGTCGAGTTCGTCGGGGGTCAGCGGGTCGCCGCCGAGGGCGAGCTGCCAGTTGACGGCGGTGAGCTGGTCGGGGCCGAAGAAGGTGGGCCGGTCGCCGGTGTCGTCGCCGAGGACGACCTTGGCGGTGAGGTCGCGCACGAGGTCGGTGGGCCAGTGCACGTCCACGCCCGCGGAGGCGAGGCGGACGGCGCCGGTGGTGAGCAGCTGCTCGACGTCGGTGTCGGCGAGGGTGGCGCGGTCGGGGACGGGTTGGTCGAGCAGCCGTTCCAGGGGCGACCAGGCGCGGGCGGCGCGGCGCAGGGCGACGGTGGCGTCGGCGCGGGTGGCGCGGCCCGCGCCCGGCCACAGCTCGGCGGCGTCGAGGACCAGGGTGGGGTCGGCGAGGTGGTGGACCTGGAGGACGGCCTGGAACGGGTCCGGGCCCTCGATGCGCACCGACACCCGCACGCCCTGGTGGGCCCATTCGCGCAGGTGGGGGACGTGTTGTGGGGCGGTGGCGGCGAAGGCGGGCGCGCCGGCGGCGGTGGCCGCGGCCGCGCCGCGGGGCATGGTGTCGGCGACGGCGTCGAGGAAGGCCCGCAGGAGCGGTTCGGCGTCGGGCAGTTCCAGGGGGTCGCGGCCGGCGAGGGGGACGGCGCGGGCGTGCGGTGGCATGGCGGCGGCCAGGTCGCGGACGCGGGCGTGGTCGGCGGGGTCCAGGGGGGTGAGCCGCCAGGCGTCGAAGTCGGTGTCGGTGAGGGCGGGCCGCACCCGGCCGCGGGCGACGAGCTGGAGGGCCAGGACGACGGCGGCGCCCCAGAAGGCGGTGGCCGGGTGGACGTCGGGTCGGGCCGGGTCGCCGGCGGCGCGGCGGGCGCGGGTGAGCAGCGGGATCGCTTCGGTCAGGGGCAGGCGCAGGGCGGGCACGGTGCGGCGGCCGCCGTCGGGGGCGGCGACGGTGAGCCGGTCGGCGCCGGGGTGGCCCGACCGGGCCCCGCGGTCCCCGACGTCCTCGTGGTCCGGTGAGGCCGCGTGGCTCCCGTCGTCCTCGTGGTCCGGTGGGGCGTAGAAGGCGATGGTGGACGTGCGTGGCGGGTCGGCCGGTTCGAAGACCGCCGGGTACCGCTCCAACCCGGTGTTCAGCGTTCCCCCTCGCGCCCGGTGGGTTGTTCAAGTTTGAGCTTAGCCCAGCTGCCGGGTTCGCCGGGCGAGTTCGGGTCGCCGGCCATGGGGTAGGCGCCGCCGCGGAGGCGGCCCATCAGGCCCCTGGTCCAGTCCGCGCCGCCCGCGGCGGTGTGCTCCCACAGGCCGTACAGCTCGCGCACGTGGGGCGGGTCGCGCCACGCGTCGGCCTGGTCGCGGGCGGTGTCGCGGCGGGTTTCCAGGGCGGCGAGGCGTTCGCCGAGCAGCGCGAGGGCGTCGTCGCGGGTGAGGGAGGGCAGCAGGGCCAGCCCGGCGGCGAGCGTGTCGGGGCGGGTCTCCGGGCGGCGCAGGGCGTCGCGCAGCAGCCTGCGGTACTCGGTCTCGCCCTTGGCGGTGATCTCGTACTCGGTGCGGCCGGGCGGGGTGGTGCGGTCGGCGAGGCAGCCGTCCCGGGTGAGCTGCTTGAGGGCGTGGTAGATCGAGCCCCACTTGACGTTGGCCCACTCCCCCGCGCCCCAGGACAGCAGGTCGGTGCCGACCAGGTACCCGTGGGCGAGCCCGTGGCCGCGCACCACGCCGAGCACCAGCAGCCGTGTCGCCGACATGATCCCCGTCCCGGGTGTTGGGGTATTCCGGTTTCGCGGACCAGGGTAGATCGCCCAGGATGGGGCCCGTGACGCTCACCGGCCCGGACCCCGGCGGAGGAGGAGTTGGTGTCGTGATCGTGCTGCGGCGGTTGGACGAGGAAGGCCTGGAGCGGCTGCTGGCCCTGGCGGTCGTCGACGCCGACCCGGCCGACGTGATGCCGCCGGGCTGGTCGGTCGACCGCCCCGACGAGTTCCGCGCCTTCTACCGGGGTTTCCTGCGCGACGCCTACGAGGTCGTGGACGGTGGCCGCACGGTCGGCATGGCGCGCCTGACCTCCGGTGGCGAGACCGGTGTGTGGCTGGCCCGCGCCGTCCGGGGCCGCGGGGTGGGGCGGGAGGTCCTGCGGCGGCTGGTCGAGGAGGCGCCGTGCCGCAACGTGCGCGTCCTCGTCGCCGACACCACCACGGGCAACGTCGCCGCGCTGCGCGTCCTGAAAGGGGCCGGCGCGGTCCTGGAGGTGGAGGGCGAGCGGGTCTCGGCGCGCGTCGCGGTGCCGGTCGAGCCGCCCACGGACATCGCCGACCCCGCCGAACTCCTGCACGCCTACCTGGACTTCTACCGCGACGCGGTGCTGCGCAAGGTGGACGGGATGTCGGAGGAGGAGCTGCGCACCAGCAGGTTGCCGACCGGCTGGGCCCCGTTGGCGATGGTCAAGCACCTGGCGCACGTGGAGCTGCGGTGGCTGCGGTGGAGCTTCCGCGGCGAGGAGATCGCCCACCCGCGCGGCAACCCGGCGGTGGAGCGCGCCGAGTGGGTGGTCGAGGACGGCGACACCACCGAGGGCGTCAAGGCCTTCTACCGCGAGCAGTGCGACCGGTCGCGGGCCATCGCCGCCGGGGCGCGCCTGTCGGACCGGGCGGTGCGGTGGGACCTGGAGGAGGTGCCCGCGCCGACGCTGGCGTGGATCCTGTTCCACCTGGTGCAGGAGTACGCCCGCCACACCGGTCACCTGGACGTGGCGCGCGAGCTGAGCGACGGGGTGACCGGCTCGTAGCCCCGGGTGGCCGCGCGGGTTCGGGTGCTCAGGGGTCCAGGTCGGCGAGCCGTTCCCGCGCCCAGGCGGCGATCTCGTAGTCGGGCCACGGCGCCAGCAGTTCCAGGCAGCGCCGGAGGTGGTCGCGGGCTCGGGGGCGGTCGTCCGGTCCGTCCCGGTCGGCGAGGGTGCGACCGAGGTAGAACAGGGTCGTGCCCTCGGCGTGCCGGTCGCCCAGGGCGCGGAACGCCTCCAGGGCCCGCTCGAACTGGGCGACGGCCTCGTCGGGCAGGCCCGCGACGTCATAGCAGTTGCCGAGGCTGGTGCGGGTGAGCGCCTCGCCGTGCAGGTTGCCCACTTCACGGGCCACCTCGGCCGACGCGGTGTAGCAGTCGACGGCCCGGCCGAGGTCGGCCCGGTGGTAGTGGCAGTTGCCGATGTTGGTCAGCGTCGACGCCTCGCCCGGGCGGAAGCCGACCTCGCGGCTGACTTCGAGCACCTCCTCGAACCGGGCCAGCGCGTCGTCGTACCTGCCCTGGCGGAACAGTTCGGTCGCGGTGTTGCTCAGGGCATGGAGGGCGTTCATGGCGGTCGTCACGACGTCGTGCTCGGCAGCCCCGGCCGCCGGTCGCGGCGGGGGCGCCCCCGAACCGACGCGGCTGCCGGGGTCGGCCTGGCGGGCCTGGAGCCGGTTGGACTCCAGCTCGACCGAGACCCAGTCGGCCGCGCCCCGGTCGCCGCCGCGCCGGAACCCGTCGAGCGCTTCGCGCAGGACGTGGTCGGCGCGGTCGAAGTCGCGCATGGCGGAGTGCGCCTTGCCCAGGTAGGCCAGGGAGTAGCCGGTCGCGACGGGGTCGCCGACCGCCCGTCCCGCCTCGACCGCCATCCGGTGGGCGGCCAGCGCCTCGTCCCAGCCGCCGCGCATCTGGAGGTGGACGCCGAGCATGGTGGCGTTGTGGGCCACGTCCGCGTGCAGGCCCCGCGCGGCGGCCTCCCGGAAGGCGGCCACCAGGTTCGGCCGCTCGGCGTCGAACCACGCGAGCATCTCGGGCAGCGGCGCGAACCCCCCGGACGAGGGACCCGGCTCCACCGTGATCAGCTTGTCCGGGAAGGTGTGGACGACCAGGTTGAGCAGCATCCGGTTGTGGTGGGCGAGCAGCCGCCGCAGGGCGGTGGGGTCGGGCTGGTCGCGCAGCCGGTCCTCGGCGTAGAGCCGGATCAGGTCGTGGAAGCGGAACCACCCGCGGGGCTCGGCCGGTTCGACCAGGTGCGCCTGCCGCAGCACGGCCAGGCAGCGCCGCGCCGCGCGCTCGGGCACCTCGGCCAGCGCGGCGGCGGCCCCGGCGGCGATCGTCGGTCCGGGGTTGGCCGCGAGCAGCCGGAACAGGCGCGCGGCCGGCGCCGGTAACCGCTCGTAGGACAGGTCGAGCGCGGCCCGGACCGACCGCGCCCCGGTCTCCAGCTCGGCCAGCCGCTCGCCGCGGTCGGCCAGCGCGCGCACCAGCTCGGCCACCGGCCGGCCGGGATCGCAGGCCAGCAGGCCGCCCGCGATGGCCAGCGCCTGCGGCAGGTGCCCGCACAACGCGGCCAGCTCGTCGGCCGCGCGACCCGCGCCGGCCACCCGGTCGTCACCGTCGCGGGCGACGTCGAGCAGCCGGGCGACGAGGGTGACCGACTCGTCCCCGCTGAGCACGCCCAGCTCCCACCGCCGCGCCGGGGCGAGGTCGCCGAGCGCGTCGCGGCTGGTGACCAGCACCCGGTGCCGCCGGTCGCCGGGCAGCAGCGGCGCCACCCCGGCGGCGGTCCCGGCGTCGTCCAGCACCAGCAGCACCCGGCCGGGGCGTTCGGCCAGCAGCGAGCGGTGCAGGGCCGCGCGGCCCGCGAGGTCGGGCGGCAGGTGCTGCCCGGCCACGCCCAACGCGCGCAGGTGCACCTCCAGCGCGGCCTCCGGCTCCAGCGGGTCCGCCCGCGCGAAACCCCGCAGGTCCTGGAACAGCACACCACCCGGGAACCACCCGGCGGCCACGGCGGCGTGCGCGGCGCGCAGCGCCAGCGCCGTCTTGCCGATGCCCGGCGGACCCACCAGCACGCCGACCGCCGCGGGCGGCTCGACACCCGGGTCCAGGAAACCCGCCAGGTCCGCCAGTTCGGCCGCGCGGCCGGTGAACGCGGCCTCGACCGGCGGCAGACCGGCCAACGCCGACGGCGGGGGCACGTCGGCGCCCAGCACGACCCGGTCGATGCGCCGGGCCTGCACGACCGGCCCCAGCGCCGTGCCCTCGAACCTGTTCACCCCCCTGTTCTACCGCCGACGAGGGGTGCGCGACCAACCCCGGGCCGCGCCCGGCGCTCAACCCCGGGCCGCGCCCGGCCACGTCCCCCCGACGACCGTCGCCGCCAACTCCTCGTCGCCGGTCACCACGGCGTCCAGACCGGCGGCCCGGAACGCCGCGGCGGTGGCGGCCGCCTGGTGCGCCCCGGTCTCGATCAGCAGCCGCCCACCGGGCGCCAGCCACTCCCCCGCGCCGGCCACGACGCGGCGCTGCACGTCCAACCCGTCGGCCCCGCCGTCGAGCGCGACGCGGTTCTCGTGGTCACGCGCCTCCGGCGGCATGTGGGCGATCTCGTCGGTGGGCACGTACGGCGCGTTGACCACGAGCAGGTCAACCCGGCCGCGCAACCGCGCGGGCAGCGCCGCGTACAGGTCGCCCCCGTGCACGCGACCCGGGGGCAGGTTGCGGCGGGCGCAGCGCACCGCGGCCGGGTCCACGTCGGCCGCGTGCACCTCCACCCCCGGCACGCGGTGCGCCACGGCGGCCCCGACCGCCCCGCTGCCGCAGCACAGGTCCACCACCACCGCACCGGGCCCCAACCCAGCCACGGCCCGGTCCACGAGGTGCCCGGTGCGGCGGCGCGGCACGAACACCCCCGGTTCCACGACCACGCGCAACCCGCAGAACTCCGCCCACCCCAGCACCTGCTCCAGCGGCAACCCGCCGACCCGGCTGCCCACCATGGCCTCCAGGTGCGCGAGGTCGCGGGAGTCGTCCAGCAGCAACCGGGCCTCGTCCTCGGCGAACACGCACCCGGCCGCCCGCAACCTCCCCGCGACCTCGTCCAAGAGCGTCACGCGCCCCACCTCAGGCACCTCCCCGGGCGACGGTGGCCTCGACACCGTCGAGCAGCACCGCCAGACCGACCTCGAAGTTCCGCACCGCGTCACGCTCCAGGTAGGGCGCGCACTCGTTGCCCGGCACCGGCGGCGGCGGCTCCTGCCCGAACCACGTCGACAGCGGGAACCGGTCGGCGAAGTCCGGCGACACCTCCTCCAGCAGCGACGACCGCGAGTACCACCACTCGTCGTCACCCAACCCGGTCTCGCGCGCCGCGCTCCTGGCGTCCGCGATCACCGCCGCCGCACCCCGCACGAACTGCACCAACGCCCCCAGCACACCACGCAGCACCGACGCCTCCAAACCCGTCGCCCGCAGGACCCGGACCAGCGTCTCCACCGTGGTGAACTCGTTGGGCCCCAACACCGGCCGCGCCTGCGACACCTGCAACACCCACGGGTGACGCAGGTAGAACTCCCGGCTGTCCCGCGCCCACGCGGTCAACGCCACCCGCCACCCCGAGTCCAGCGGGTAGTCGACCGGCAGCTCACCCAGCACCTTGTCGCACATCAGGTCCACCAACTCGGCCTTGTCCGCCACGTACGTGTACAACGCCATCGCCGTGCGACCCAACCGCTGCCCCACCGCCCGCATCGACACCGCCGCCATGCCGTCCTCGTCGGCCAGCGCGATCGCCGCGTCCACCACCGCGTCCACGTCCAACCCCGGCCGCCGCCCCGACCCCACCGCTCGTCCGGCCGCCCCGGCGCCCGGAGCCCGGTCACGCCACAGCAGCCGCATCGACCGACGGGCGTCACCCTGCCCCGCGAACACCGCCACTTGCCACTCCTTACGGCGTAAAGTACCGTGCCCCAGTCACTGTGCGACACAGTAACCTTACGCCATAAACAAACCAGGGGGAAACAGGCATGGGCACGCTCGCCGACAGCCACGACGTCATCCAAGTCCGCGGCGCACGCGAGAACAACCTCAAGAACATCTCCACCGACATCCCCAAACGCCGACTCACCGTCTTCACCGGCGTCTCCGGCTCCGGCAAGTCCTCCCTGGTCTTCGGCACCATCGCCGCCGAATCCCAACGCCTCATCAACGAGACCTACACCGCGTTCATCCAATCCTTCATGCCCAACCTCGGCCGCCCCGACGTCGACGACCTCCGCAACCTCAGCGCCGCCATCATCGTCGACCAAGAACGCATGGGCGCCAACTCACGCTCCACCGTCGGCACCGCCACCGACGCCCACACCATGCTCCGCATCCTCTTCAGCCGCCTCGGCCAACCCCACGTCGGCACCTCCGGCGCCTTCAGCTTCAACCTCCCCGAAGGCATGTGCCCCCGCTGCGAAGGCCTCGGCCGCACCACCACCACCGACATCGACCAACTCGTCGACCGCACCAAGAGCCTCAACCAGGGCGCCATCACCGTCCCCGGCTTCACCGTCGACAACTGGTACGTCCAGACCTACATCAACTCCGGCTTCTACGACCCCGACAAACCCCTCGCCGACTACACCGACCAAGAATGGGACGCCCTCCTCCACCGCGACACCACCAAGGTCAAGATCGGCAAGACCAACATCACCTACGAAGGCCTCCTGGTCAAGGTCCAACGCCTCTACCTCTCCAAAGACCGCGACTCCATGCAACCCCACGTCCGCAAATTCGTCGACCGCGCCGTCACCTACACCACCTGCCCCGACTGCCACGGCGCCCGACTCAACCAGGCCGCACTCAACTGCAAGATCAACGACCTCACCATCGCCGACTGCTCCGCCCTCCAGATCAGCGACCTCGCCACCTGGACCCACCACATCACCGACCCCGAAGTCGCCCCCGTCCTCACCACCCTCCGCGAACTCCTCGACTCCCTCGTCGACATCGGCCTCGGCTACCTCAGCCTCGACCGCACCTCCTCCACCCTCTCCGGCGGCGAGGCCCAACGCGTCAAGATGGTCCGCCACCTCGGCAGCGCCCTCACCGACGTCACCTACGTCTTCGACGAACCCACCACCGGCCTCCACCCCCACGACATCCAACGCATGAACGACCTCCTCCTCCAACTCCGCGACAAGGGCAACACCGTCCTCGTCGTCGAGCACAAACCCGAAACCATCCACATCGCCGACCACGTCATCGACCTCGGCCCCGGCGCCGGCGCCAACGGCGGCACCATCACCTTCACCGGCTCCGTCACCGACCTCCGCAACTCCGACACCCTCACCGGCCGCCACCTCGACCACCGCGCCCGACTCCGCGACCACCCCCGCACCCCCACCGACCACCTCCCCATCACCGGCGCCAACCTCCACAACCTCCACGACGTCGACGTCGACATCCCCCTCGGCGTCCTCACCGTCGTCACCGGCGTCGCCGGCTCCGGCAAGAGCTCCCTCATCCACGGCTCCCTCGCCACCCGCGACGACGTCGTCACCGTCGACCAATCCCCCATCCGCGGCTCACGACGCTCCAACCCCGCCACCTACACCGGCCTGCTCGACCCCATCCGCACCGCCTTCGCCAAGGCCAACGGCGTCAAACCCGCCCTCTTCAGCGCCAACTCCGAAGGCGCCTGCCCCCACTGCAAGGGCATCGGCCTCGTCTACACCGACCTCGCCATGATGGCCGGCGTCGCCACCACCTGCGAGAAGTGCGAGGGCAAGCGCTACACGCCCCAGGTCCTCGCCTACCAACTCCGGGGCCACAACATCAGCGACGTCCTCGGCATGTCCATCACCGAAGCCCGCGACTTCTTCACCGAGAAGCAGGCCAAGGCCATCCTCGACCGCCTCGTCGACGTCGGCCTCGGCTACCTCGCCCTCGGCCAACCCCTGACCACCCTCTCCGGCGGCGAGCGCCAACGCCTCAAGCTCGCCATCCACATGGCCGAGAAGGCCTCCACCTACGTCCTCGACGAACCCACCACCGGACTCCACCTCGCCGACGTCGACAAGCTCCTCGCCCTGCTCGACCGCCTCGTCGACGCCGGCAACACCGTCATCGTCATCGAACACCACCAGGCCGTCATGGCCCACGCCGACTGGATCATCGACCTCGGCCCCGGCGCCGGCCACGACGGCGGCCGCGTCGTGTTCACCGGCACCCCCGCCCAGCTCGTCGACAGCGCCGACACGCTCACCGCCCGACACCTGCGCGAGTACGTCGGCCGCTGAAAGCCTTGTGGGACACCCCTCTCGCCCGGGTGTCCCACAAGGACGGTCCTGCTCCTGGTCGGTTTTTGCGCTGCTGTTTAGCCTTGGACGTTAATTTTGGTTGACACTGAAGCTATAGATACCGATGAACATCTTCACCGGTCGCGGCCTACGGGGCGGCCTTGCCGTAGCCGAGCGTCGAGATCGTCGTGCCGCCGGTGTCGCGGAGCTTCGCGGTGTCGCCCTGGTCGTTCCAGATCGGGCGGCCCTTCCCGTAGGAGAACCCGCCCCACTGCGGGTGCACCTGGTTGGTGTAGACCCGGATGCGCTGCCCCGGCTGGAGGACCGTGCCGGGCGGGAAGGTGAAGTCCTGCCCCGCGTCGTCCGCGCCGAGCACCCAGTTCGAGATGTTGCCGGGCGCGCTGCCCCGGTTGACGATCTCGACGAACTCGTCGGCCTGGCTGCCCTTGACCTCCCCCTTGTGCCGGACCTGGGTGATCGCGATCTCGGGGCGGCCGGCCTTGGCGAAGATGGCGACCACGTCGGCGCTGTTGGCGCCGTTCTCGGCGCTGATGAACTTGCGGACGACCTGCCCGCCCTGCTTGAAGCCGCTGATGACGACGGCGTACTCCTCACCGTCGACGGTCACGGTCTGCGGCGAGACGAACGAGGGCAGGTCGACCTCGTCCTCGGGGTTGGGGCCGGCGTTGGGGGTCTCGTTGTGGTGGAACCGAAAGCTGAAAGCAGCCTCGGTGCCGTCGTCGAACACGACCGCCACCTGGAGGTCGACGTCGAACTGCGGCGCCGGCATCGCCTGGATCGGGAAGTTCTCGTGGGTGAAGGTGCCGAGGGTGAACTCCGTCCCGTCCAGCCGCACGTCCACCGTGCCGCCGCGGAAGAGGTAGCCGCTCTTGCCGCCACCGACCGGGACGCCCCAGGTGACGTGGTCGGTGCCCAGGCCGGCGAGGTTCGGCGGGGTGGTGCTCATGCTCGGCCAGGTGCCGGATGTCGTCGCGCTGCTCATGGGTGAAGATCATTCAGCGACAGGGGGGTGACCGTTGATACACCGGCTGGGCGAGCGCGTTCACCGCCGATAGCGGGAACCGCCCGGATGAGTCTGCGGCGACCATCGCGGAGCGCTCGCGTCCGGGTGAGGACGGGCCCCCGGACAGCCCAATCGCCGCAGAACTGCGTACTCGTCCCATCGAGTCGCAATGGAGTTCCCCTACGCCGCACGCGGTGCGCCCGTTCGTCGGCCGTGAGTGGGACGGCCGCGCCGGTTCGCCTGTCGGCCCACACCGTACCTGTTGCGTTCAGGCAACACTGAAGTGATGGAGAACAGCGACACGCATTGCCCTCCGATGCGGGTTTCCGCAGGTCGTTAGCCCTGGCGGCCGATTGTCGACCTGTCCGGGGGTCCTCTAACGTCGACGATCACGTCCGCGCGTACGTGTTCGTGAAACTCCGCTCCCCCGGCCCACCCGAGCCGCATCGGGTCTGTCGGAGACCCCGCACGAGGGAGAACCCTGCAATGGGAGACGTTCGCGGATCAAGACGAGCCCTGCTCGCGTTGTGCACCGCCGGCGCCACCGCGCTGGCGCTGACCACCACCGCCGGTCCGGCCTTCGCCGAGGGGCAAGTCCTCGGCGCCGGCAACCCGACCGCCATCCAGGACAGCTACATCGTCGTCTACGACGAGCTGTCCGCCCAGAGCGCCGAGGCGCTCACCGCCGACCTCAGCGCGAAGTACGACGCGAAGGTCGAGTTCACCTACCGGCACGCCCTCAAGGGCTTCGCGGGCACGCTGTCCGAGCGCGCCGCGCGCCGGCTGGCCGCCGAGCCGACCGTGGCCTACGTCCAGCAGAACGCCACGGTCCGGGCGACCGCCACCCAGCCCAACCCCCCGTCGTGGGGGCTGGACCGCAGCGACCAGCGCGACCTGCCGCTGGACTCCGGCTACACCTACCCCAACGATGGCGCGGGCGTCACCGCCTACATCATCGACACCGGCATCCGGACCTCCCACCAGGACTTCGGCGGCCGGGCGTCCTGGGGCACCAACACCACCGGGGACGGCAACAACACCGACTGCAACGGCCACGGCACGCACGTCGCGGGCACGGTCGGCGGCAGCGCCCACGGCGTGGCCAAGGGCGTCACGCTGGTCGCGGTGAAGGTGCTCAACTGCGCCGGCTCCGGTTCGTTCGCCGGTGTCGCCGCGGGCATCGACTGGGTCACCGGCCACCACACCTCCGGCCCGGCCGTGGCCAACATGAGCCTCGGCGCCCAGGGCAGCGACGCCGCCACCGAGAACGCGGTGCGCAACTCCATCGCCGACGGCGTCACCTACGCCCTCGCGTCGGGCAACTCCAACGCCGACGCGTGCAACTTCACCCCGGCGCGGGTGGCCGAGGCGATCACCGTGAACGCGTCGACCAACACCGACGCCCGCGCCTCGTTCTCCAACTGGGGCACCTGCACCGACATCTTCGCGCCCGGCCAGAACATCACCTCGGCCTGGCACACCAACGACAGCGCCACCAACACGATCAGCGGCACGTCGATGGCCTCACCGCACGTCGCGGGCGGCGCGGCGCTGCTGCTGGGCGCCACGCCGTCGTTGACGCCCGCGCAGGTCCAGAGCGCGATGCTCACCAACTCCACCCCGAACAAGATCACCTCGCCGGGAACCGGCTCGCCCAACCGGCTGCTGTTCGTCAACACCGGCGGCGGTCCCGGCCCCGGCGCGCCGGCGATCACCCCGCCCGGCAACCAGACGGGCGGCGTCGGCACGGCCACCAGCCTCCAGCTGAAGGCCACCGGCGGCACGCCGCCCTACACGTGGTCGGCCACCGGCCTGCCGCCCGGCCTGTCCCTCGCACCGGCCACCGGCCTGATCTCCGGCACCCCGACCACCGCGGGCGCCTACACCGTCAACGCGACCGTGACCGACTCGGCGGGCAAGGCCTCCTCGGTCGCGTTCACCTGGACGATCACCCCGGCGGGCGGCTCGTGCTCCGCGCCCGGTGAGAAGGTCGCCAACGGCGGCTTCGAGAGCGGCACCACCGGGTGGTCCAACGCCACCTGGTCGATCGGCACGTGGACCGGGGCCGGGGCGCCGCGCTCCGGCGCGCGCTCGGCGTGGCTCAGCGGCTACGGCTACGCCGACTCCGAGACGCTGTCCCAGACCGTCACCGTCCCGGCCGGGTGCGCCAACACCACGCTGTCGCTGTGGCTGAAGATCAGCACCTCGGAGTACGAGCCCGCGGTGTTCGACACCTTCACCGTCCAGGCGAACGGCACCACCCTGGCCACCTACTCCAACCTCGACCCGTCCGGCTACGCGGTGCGCACGTTCAACCTGGGCGCGTTCGCCGGGCAGAGCGTGACGCTGAGCTTCACCGGCACGGAGGACTGGTCCTACCAGACCTCGTTCGTGCTGGACGACATCTCGGTCAACGCGGCCTGATCAGGTCCGCGCCGGGTCCGCGGGCGTCCTGCCCGCGGACCCGGCGTCCACCGGACCCGGCGCCCGCCGGGGACCACCGACCCGCGCCGACCGCCGGCGGCAGCCTGCGCCGCAGCACGCTCATCGCCCGGTGGGTGCGCGACTTGACGGTGCCGGGCGGGATGTCCAGCTCCGCCGCGGTCTCGGCGACCGAGTCGCCCCGCAGGTGCACGTGCAGCACCACGCTGCGCAGCTCCTCAGGCAGGCCCCGCAGCGCCTCGACCAGGACGAGGTCCGCCACCACGCGGTCGGCGTGGTCGCCCGTCACCGCGGCGGTCGAGCGCACGTCCTCGACCTCCACCGGCCGCCCCTGGCGGGCCCGGACCTGGTCGTAGACGATGTTGCGCACCACCGTCATCAGCCACCGGCGGACGGAACCGCCCTCGGCGAGCAGCTTCTCCGCGTGCCGCCACGTCCGGATCATCGCCTCCTGCACCACGTCCTCCGCGGCGTGGTGGTCGCCGGTCAACCTCCTGGCGTAGGCCAGCACCGCCTGCCCGTACTCCTCGAACACCGAGCTCGTGAACCGGTCTGCCGCCACGTTCGTCGCCATCGCGTTCTCCTTCGGCCCGGACTGCCGCAACGCTAGGAGGGCGAAGTGCACGACTTGTGAACGTCAACGCGGCGGGGGGTCACTACCGCCCAGGAGGTCGGCCAGCTTGGCCCGGAGCCGGTCGGCCCTGGGCAGGCCCAGCTCCTCGAACGCGGTCAGGGACGCCCGCCACTGCTCGACGGCCCGCTCGGCGCGGCCGGCCACCGCCTCGACGTCGCCCAGCCGCTCCCCCGTGTCGGCCACCGCGAAGCGGATGCCCAGCTCCTCGTAGCTGGCCAGGGCCCGGCGGTACTGCTCGGCCGCCTCGTCGAGCCTGCCGAGGTGGAACAGCGCGTTCGCGATGCTGTCCCGCAGGTCCGCCATGCCGTAGCCGTCGTCGGGCCGGGTCAGCGCCAGCCCCTCCAGGCAGTGGGCCAGGGACTCCTCGTGCCGGCCGACCAGCCCCAGGCACCAGCCCACGGCGTTGAGCGCGCGGGCGAGCATGGTCGGGTCGCCGCCGAGGCGTTGCAGGCGCAGGGCTTCCTGGGCGTGCAGCAGGGCCGCGTCGTAGTCGCCCGCGGACTCGTGGAGCCAGCTGATGCCGCGGCGCAACTCGGCGAGCAGCCGCGGTTCCGCCACGCCGTCGAGCGCCACCAGCGCCCGTTCGCTGTGCCCGCACGCCTCGGCGATGCGCCCCAGGTCGGCTTCGGCCCGGGACAGGCCCACCAGCCCGTGGCCCTCGCCGAGCCGGTCGCCGACGAGGCGGGCCGACGCGACGGCCGCCTCGCTGGTGGCCCTCAGGTCGTGCCAGTGGCCGGTGCGGTCCAGGTGGTGCGCCATCGCCCAGGCCAACCGCCAGGCGACGTCGTGCCTGCCGGTCGCGGCCGCCCGCGCCTGGGCCGCCAGGAGGACCTGGTGCTCCGCGGTGAACCACGCCGCCGCCCGCTCGCCGTCGGCGAACCGCAGCGGCCGCACCGCCTCCGCGGGCGGGTCCAGCGGGATCGGCACCCGATCCGGCGAGAGCGCGAGGGCCGCCGCGCACGCCGTGTGCAGGTAGTGCTCCAGCACGGCCCGCACGGCGGCGTCGCGCTCTTCCAGGGTGTCGTGCTCGTGCGCCAGCTCGGCGGCGTAGAGGCGCAGCAGGTCGTGCAGGGCGTAGCGGCCGGGCGCGTGCTCGGTGAGCAGGTGGGCGGCGCACAGCTCGGCGAGCACGCGCCGGGTGCGCGCCGCGGGTTCGCCGAGCAGCGCGGCCACCGCCGCGGCGCCGACGTCGTCGCCGGGTGTCAGCGCGAGCCGCCGGAACAGCCCGGCCGCGGCCGGGCTCAGCGCGTCGTAGGACCAGGAGAACACCGCCCGCACGTCCAGCGCGGCGTCGCCGGTGGACAGCGCGTCCAGGCCGTCGCGGGTCTCCACCAGGTCCTCGGCCAGCGCGGCGAGCGTGAAGGTGGGGCGGGTGGCGGCGCGGGCGGCCACCACGGCCAGCGCCAGCGGCAACCGCGCGCACGCGGTCAGGATCGCGTCCACGACGCGGGTCTCGGCCCCGACCCGCCGCTTGCCCAGCCTGCGGACCAGCACCTCCCGCGCCGCGTCCTCGTCCAGGACGTCCAGCCGCACCGCGAAGGCGTTGTCCGTGGCGACCAGGCCGGCCAGGTCGTCCCGGCTGGTCACCACGGTCAGGCACCCCGGGCCGGGCAGCAGCGGCCGGACCTGCTCGGCGTCGCGGGCGTTGTCCAGCAGCACCAGCGCGCGGCGGCCGGCGAGCAGGCTGCGGAACAGCGCCGCCCGCGCCTGCTCCCCGTCGGGCACGTCGGCGGGCCGCACGCCCAGCGCGTGCAGGAAGTCGTGCAGCTGCACGGCCGGCGCCACCGCCTGCCCGGCGGGGTGGAAACCGCGCAGGTTGGCGTAGAGCAGGCCGTCGGGGTGGTGCTGGGCGAGCTGGTGGGCCAGGTGCACCGCCAGGGTCGTCTTGCCGACGCCCGCCATGCCGGTGACCACGAGCAGCCCGGCGCCCTCGGCCGCGGCCTCCGACAGCGCCTCGACCTCGTCCTCCCGGCCGACGAACGCGTCGAGCGCGCGCGGCAGCTGGGCCGGCCGGACCACGGGCGCGGCGGGCGGCGCGCCCGCCGGGGCGAGCACCGACCGGTGCGCCGCCCGCAGCGCCTCACCGGGGTCGAGCCCCAGCTCGTCGGCGAGCCTGGCGCGCGAGGACTCGTAGACCTCGATCGCCTCGGCCTGCGCCCCGGTGGCGGCCAGCGCCAGCATCAGGTCCGCGTGCAGCGCCTCGTCGAGCGGGTGCCCGTGCGCGACCAGCCTGAGCGCGGGCAGCACCGCGCCCGGTTCGCCGCACTCGAACGCGAGCCGCACCGCCAGCCGCACCGCGGCCACGCGCTCGTGCTCGACCGCCACGAACCGCGCGCCCGACCGGATCTCCTCCACGACACCCGCGGCCACCGGCCCTTGCCACAGGTCCAGCGCGTCGAGCAGCGACGCGAGCCCGTCGCGCGGGCCCTGCTCCCCCGCCCGGCGCACCAGCTCGCGGAACCGCAGCAGGTCCAGGCTGCCGGCGTCGACCACGGGCTGGTAGCCGCCCGGGGCCGGGAGCAGCCAGCCGCCGGTGGCGCGGCGCGGCAGGTCCGGTTCGATGACCCGGCGCAGCGCGCCGACGTACCGGTGCACGACGTTGGCCGCGCTGGGCGGCGGGTTGTCCGGCCACAGCGCGTCCACGATGTCGGCCATCGGCACGGCCCGGCCACCGGCCACGAGCAGCAGCGCCAGCACGGCTTGCTGCTGGGGCGGTCCGAGCGGCACCTCGCGGCCGTCGACCCACGCGCGCAGCGGCCCCAGGAGGGTCAGGCGGAGATCCTTGCCGATCAGGGCATCCCTCGATCAGGTGGGCGGGGTCCCGGGCGCGGGACGTCCGGGCTGACTTCGGTCGACCCCACATCGTACCGAGGGCGCGGGCCTCGGGAGCGGGTCTTCCCCCTGCCGACAGGCCTTCGACAGGGGAAAGACCCGCTCCTGTCTCAGCAGGTGATCGGCGAGGAGCCGACGGCGACGTCGTCGTACCAGAGGGTGTCCGCGCCGTCGCCGTAGCTCTCCCAGCCCAGGCGCAGGTCCGTCAGGGTCGGCCGCCAGGCCTTCCGCAGCCACTGGTCGTCGATGTCCTGCGTCGGCGTGCCGTCCACCTGGAGGCCCGTGACGGACGTGCCGTTGAGCGAGGTCGACAGCCTGCCGGCCGGGTCGACGGAGAACTGGACGCAGTTCCACTGGCCGGTGGGCAGCGGCTTGCTCAGCGCCACGCCCTGCGGGCTCTGCGCGGGCAGCGTCGCGTCGTCGGACTCGCGGTTCCACTGCAACGCCGAGTTCTGGCCGCCCATGCGCAGGTCCTTGCCGTTGTCGGCGGTGTCCTTCATGGCCATGAACGTCACGTGCGCCATCGGCAGGTTCGTGGTGTGCCGGACGTAGAACCGGCCGTGCACGGTGCCGGAGCCGGTCAGCGGGGTGCCGAAGAAGATGTGGTTGCAGTAGCCGGAGGCGCCGTCGACGCGCACCGACTTCGAGCCGCTGCGGGCGGTGCCGTTGTCGATGCTGACCCGGCCCTGGCCGGTGCAGTTGGCCGCGCCCACGGTCCACTTGCCCGACGGGGTCGAGCCGGTCTGCTCCTCGAAACCGTCGCACAGGGTCGCCGTGCCGCAGCCGACCGGCTGCTGGTCCGAGGTGGTGGTCGTGGTGGTCGTGGTGGTCGTGGTGGTCGTCGACGTGGTGCTGCTCGTGGTGGTGGTGCTCGTGGGCACGTCCTCGTTGCACGAGACGCCGTTGAACGAGAAGTCGGTCGGCGCCTGGTTCGTGCCGCTGTAGGTGGCCTGGAAGCCGAACTGGGCGCTGGCGCCCGTGCCCAGCGACCCGTTCCAGGGCATGTTGGTCACGGTGACCTTGTTGCCGGATTGCTTCACGTCGGCGCTCCACCCGGAGGTGACGGCCTGGTTGCCCGGGAAGGTCCAGGCGAGTTGCCACGAGCTGACCGGAGCGGACTGGTTGGTCACGGTCACGTTGGCGGTGAAACCGGTGGACCACTGGTTGAGCTTGTAGTCCACGGCGCAGGCGGGGGCCGCTCCCGCGGAGCTGTTCCCGCCGATCACCACCAACCCGGCCACGGAGACGACAGCGGCGACCGCCGCCAGCAGATTTCGCACAACAACCCCTTCGTTGTCGTTTCTGGGAGCGTTCCCAGAAGCTGACTGTAACGATCCCGTCACCGCAGCGGAATACTCCGACCGCCGCAACGGCCGTTCCCGCGAAGGCGTCCCGCCCTGGTGACGGCCGTGCGTAGTTGACGATCGCCGACTGCTCCGGATCGGTGGAGGCGGGCCGCTAGCCTGGCGGCATGGGGTGGGACCTGGGCGAGCTGATCACCAAGTACGAGGTGCCGGGCGCCCAGGTCGCCGTGCTGGCCGACGGGGAGATCCGGGACGAGGCCGCCGGTGTGCTGAGCCTGCGCACGCGGGTCGAGGCCACGACCGACTCGGTGTTCAAGATCGGCTCCATCACCAAGGTCTGGACGGCCACGCTGGTCCAGCAGCTGGTCGACGACGGCGTGCTGGACCTCGACCGCCCTGTTCGCGACCACCTGCCCGGCTTCCGGCTCGGCGACCCGGCCGCCACCGGGTCCCTGACCGCCCGCCACCTGCTCACCCACACCGGCGGTGTCGACGGCAACCACTTCACCGACACCGGTCGCAACGACGACGCGATCGAGAGGTTCGTCGCCACCCTCGCCGAGGCGGACCACCTCCTGCCGCCCGGCACGATCCTCTCCTACTCCAACAGCGGGTACGTGGTGCTGGGCAGGCTGGTGGAGGTGTTGCGCGGCAAGCCCTTCCACGACGTGCTCCGCGAACGCCTGGTGGCGCCACTGGGCCTGCGCACGGTCGCCACCGACCCCTACGAGGCGATCCTGCACCGCGCCGCGGTCGGCCACGTCCGGACCGGCGGAGAGGTCGTCCCGGTGAAGGACTGGGCGGTGTCCTACTACTCCGCGCCCAGCGGCTCGCACCTCGCCACCAGCGCGCGCGACCTGCTGGAGTTCGTCCGCCGGCACCTCGCCGACCCCGCGCTGGCGGCGCTGCGCGAACCCCAGGTCGAGCCCGTCCCGGACTTCGGCGGCGGCGTCACCGGCTGGGGACTGGGCTGGATGCTCCACCGGGACGGCGTCGTCGGCCACACCGGTGTCGCCAAGGGGCAGAAGGCGTTCCTCCGCGTCGCGCCCTCGGCGGGCGTGGCGGTGGCCGTGCTGACCAACAGCACGGGCGGTGAGCCGCTGGCCCACGAGATCCTCGGCACGGCCCTCGGGGAGCTGGCCGGCGTCGAGACCGCACCGCTGCCCGTGCCGCCCCCGAACCCGACCGCGATCGACGCGGACCGCATGTGCGGCACCTACCGCTCCACCCTCTACGACATCACCCTCACCACCGGGCACGACCGCGCGTTCCTCACCTACCGCGCGCGCAACGACATCGCCGAGTCCTTCCTCGGCGGACCCGGGAAGCGCGTCGAGGTCGTCGGTCTCGACGGCAGCTCGATCATCACCGCCCAACCGGAGCCCGACGGCCACCGGGTCTTCTCCCTGGTCGGCTCCGACGACCACGGCCGGGCCCGCTTCCTGCACAACGGCGCCGCCGCCCACCGGATCACCTGACGGCCCGGCGATGCCGGGCGTGACCGACCAGGGCAGCCGGCCGGGGCGGACCAGGCCGGCCTCGTAGGCGAACACCACGAGCTGCGCGCGGTCCCTGGCGCCGAGCTCGACCATCGCGCGCGACACGTGGGTCCTGGCCGTGGCGGGGCTCACCACCAGGCGGGCGGCGATCCCGTCGTTGGACAGGCCGGTGCCGGCCGGCGCGACCACCTGCCGTTCCCGGTTGGCGAGTTCGGCGGGCGCGGTGTTCTCCACCGGGAAACCGGCGGCGGCGCGCAGGGCCTCGCCGATGTGCTCGTCCAACTCGAAGCGCCCCGGCCGACCTGGTCGAGCCGAAACCGGCCAACCCGACCTTCGAGCAGGCGGCCGCCACGACCGCCCTCACGTGCCTGCGCGACGCGGCCCGGACAGCAGGTCCTGGTCAACGGGGCGCCCGGTGGTGCGGGCACCTTCGCAGTCCAGCTCGCCAAGGCGTTCGGCGCGGACGTGACCGGTGTGTGCGGCGCCGGGAACGTCGACCTGGTCAGGTCGATCGGCGCCGACCACGTCGTCCACTACACCCGCGACGACTTCTCCCGCGGCGGTCGGCGCCACCACGTCGTGCTGGACCTGGTCGGCAACCGGTCGTTGACCGACTGCCGGCGCGTGCTGACCCCCACCGGGACCCTCGTCCTGCCCGGCGGTGGCACGTCCGACGGCGGCAGCCTCGTCGGACCGGTGGACGCCGCTGGTCACGCCCGAGCACGCGGCCGACCCCCTCGTGTTCGAGGTCGGCTACGTGGTCGCCATGGCGATCGCGCTCGCCCTCGTCCTGCTCCTCACCCGCCGCGGTCCCGGCCTGGAGCACCGCCGGTTCCTCACGGCGCCGGGCGGGCGCCTCACCTGGTGAGGGTGAGGCGCCCGCCCGGTCGGGAGTGGACCCTGATCAGGTGATCAGCGTTGCAGCGTCAGCAGACCCGGCCGGTAGGGCAGCTTGCCGTAGTCGCCGCCGGAGCTGGGGTTGCGGCCCTGGTACAGCAACTGGAGGTTGCAGGGGTCGATGGTCTTGGTCTGGTCGGGGTTGGTGCGGATCAGGTCGCCGTGGCTGATGTCGTTGGTCCAGGTGGCGCCGCTGTTGGCCTTGCCCGCGAAGGGGTTGCCCTCGGTGGCGGCCTGCGGGGTCCACGAACCGCTCAGGCTGCTGGACGTGAACGAGCGGAAGTAGCGCCCGTTGGCGCCGATCGCCTCGACGATCATCAGGTACTGGTTCTGGCCCTGGACCTTGTAGACCTCGGGCGCCTCGAACAGGTTGTTCGTCGTGTCGCTCATGATGGTCGTGTAGGAGGAGCCGAAGCTGCCGGGGAAGTTCCCGAGGGGCATGACCTGGCGGTAGATCTTGCCGTTGTCACCGGCGAAGAACAGGTACATGTTCTGGCCGTCGCCGATGAGCGTCTGGTCGATGGGTCCCGTGCCGGAGCCGGTGATGCTCGCCGTGGAGAGCACCTGCGGCGACGACCACCCGTTCGGGTTGGTGGGGTCGCTCGACGTCCGGTAGGTGAACGCGGTCCCGCCCCACTGGTAGGCGAGCACCCAGATGTTCTTCGGGGCGAAGTAGAGCAGCGTGGGTGCGACGGTGCCGGAGTTCATGGCCTGCTGGGGCGCCGAGGCCATGTCGGACCAGTTGGTGAAGAGCCCGAAGTTCATCGAGCCCCAGGACGTGCCCGTGTCGTGCGTGGTGGCGTAGACCAGGTGCCTGCCGTTGTGCATGACGTGGGTGAAGTCCTTGAGCGACACCCACCCCGACCTCGGGTTCGCCAGCGAGCCCGTCGAGGACCAGCGGTACGTCGACGGGAGCGAGCACCCGCCGCCCTGCGAGGTGGTCGTCGTCGTGGTGGTGGGGTTGCCGCCGCCGATGCGGACGAGCTGCCACTGCTGGTTGGCGCCGCCCCAGTCGCTGTACTGCACGACGTTGCCGCCGTCGGCGGTGGACGCGCCCTGGACCTCGACGGCCTTGTTGCTGTTGCGGTTGATCAGCCGCACGTGGCCGCCGTCGGAGTCGGCGAGGCGGAACTGCTGGTTGGTGGTGTTGTTGTCGGTCCACTGGACGATCGCGCCGCCGTCGGCGGTGGAGAGGTTGTGGACGTCGAGGACCTTGCCGGAGTGGCGCGACTTGAGCCGGTAGTAGCCGCCGCCGGAGTCGACGAACTGCCACTGCTGCTGGTTGCCGTCGTTGCGGGCCCACTGGGTGATGCGGGCGCCGTCGTTGGTGGCGAGGTTGTAGACGTCCAAGGCCTTGCCGCTGTTGCGGTTGACCAGCACGTACCACGCGTTCGTGTCGACCGTCGCCGCCGACGCGGGCGCCGCGCCGAGCGCCACCACCAGCCCGGCGAGCAGCGTGGTGACGGCAGCGATGACAGCGGCCACGCGGCGACCGCGGGCTCGTGGGACGGCGGTGGGCGGGTGGTGGCCAGACCCGGCCATGGGCGTCTCCTCTTCGTCGAGGTGATGATCCGATTTTTATGTTAGCGCTAACAATTCACGCTTGCCGTTACCGCGGGCAAATGAGGTGCATTGGGGCGCGGCATTGCCGCTGCGACGCTTGCCGCGTCCACCTGACTGTGACCGATGACGCCTGGGCGGTCAAGACGTGACGAAAAAGTTTCGCACGGGTGCGCGGGTGGTCGAGCGCGCGCATTGTGGATTGCTAAAAAGGGGCGCGAATTCTTTAGCTCGGACGCGAATGCGGCCGTTCGACGGCGATTACCGAGCCCGGCGGACCTTGACCAGGTCCATGTCCGTGGCGGAGGCGCGCATGTCGCGGAAGTCCACGCCGAACTCCTCGACCGCGCGGGACGCCAGCGCCAGCGCGCGATCGCACACGGCCCGGTCGGTCTCCTCCACCTCCGCGCGCAGCTGCACGCGGAAGCTGAAGAAGTCCAGCGACCTGTCGTAGGACAGCGCGCCCCGCTCGGAGAAGCCGTTGGTGAGCAGCCCGTGCCGCTCGACCTCGGCCAGCAGCCGGCCGCGCCCGGCGTCGTCGAGGTCGGTGAACCTGCCGCGCACCATGACCCGGTAGGTGTGCTCCACCACGTGCCGCCCCTCGCTCGCCCGGCTGTGGGTGCATCGTGGGCCACCGGGCGGGCGGACCGCAATCGATTTGACCGGGCCCGCGGGCGATCGAGCCGGCCGCGCACGGGAGCACGGAGCGGGGCGCTCGTGTTGGCCGCGAGCGCCCCGTCCCGCTAGAACGAGTTGCCGAACGCGCTGGACAGGTACTCCTTCGCGTCGCGGAGGGCCTCGTCGATGATGCGGGCCGCTTCCCTCGCCTGCTCCGGCTCGTGCGCGGCCTGCACCTGCAACCGGAAGCGCGAGGCGCCGGTCGGGGTGACGGGGAACTCGACCATGAACGCGAGCACCCCGCGGTCGAACAGCAGGCGGTTGACCGTCCGGGCCAGCTTCTCGTTGCCGATCAGGACCGGCACGATCGGGCTCGGCGAGCCCATGCAGGTCAACCCGCGCGTCGTCAACTCGTCGCGCAGGGCGTGGATGGCGGAGAACAGCCGTCCGCGCAGGGCCTCGCCCTCGTCGGTGCGGATGATCTCGGCCGCCTTGAGCACCACCGCGGTCTGCATCGGCGACAGGGCGTTGGAGAAGAAGTGGGACGCGGCGAACATCTTGATGTACTGCTTCACCGCGGGCGACCTGGCCGCGACGAAGCCGCCGTTGGACGCGAAGGTCTTGGAGAACGCGCCCATGACCAGGTCGACCTGGCCCAGCATGTCCTGCATGCCCAGGACGCCGGTGCCGCCGGGGCCCATCGAGCCGAGGTCGTGGGCCACGTCGACCAGCAGGGTCGCGTCGTGGGCGCGGCAGACCTCCTGGAGGGCGACGAGGTCCGGCCAGTCGGCGTCCACCGAGAACAGGCCGTCGGTGATGACCATGATGCCGTTGTGCGTGTCGGTGGCGCGGATCCGGGCCAGGTGGGTGCGCACGGCCTCGACGTCGAGGTGGGTGTAGCGGGTGATGTTCCTGGTCGCCGCGCGCGCCCCCGTCTGGAGGCACGAGTGGGCGAGGCGGTCGATGAGGACGTGGTCCTCCTGGCGGACCAGGCCGGTGACGGTGCCGAACCCCGCCGACCACCCGTTCGAGAACAGCGTGACGTGCTCCAGGCCGACCAGCGCGCCGAGGGCGGCCTCCAGCTCGTCGGAGATGCGGGTGTTGCCCAGCACCATCGGCGACCCGGCGCTGTGCGGGCCGAAGTCGCGCATCGCCCTGACCGCCGCCTCCCGGATCTCCGGGTGGGCGTTGAACGACAGGTAGTCCTGGGAGTTGAAGTTGATGCCCCGGGCGGGTTTGCTCAGGTCGTTGGTGATGGTCGCGACCCCGCCGGGCGCCGCTTCGAGGACCCGGGAGTACTGCCAGGTCTCGGTGCGCCTGCGCGCCTCCACCCAGCCGTGGAACTCCTCGGTGCGGGCGAGCAGGTTGGCCCCCACGGGCCGGAAGAAGTCGTAGGCGTTCTTGTCGAGCGCGTAGTCCTCGTCGGGGTCGATCGCGGCCGCGGCCGCCGTCGCCGGTTCCCACATCGGTTCCAGGTCGGCCCGGACCGCCGGGAAGTCCTCGTCGAAGAAGCGGGCCACCTCGTCGGCCGGGAGGGTGTCCAGCTCCTCCAGGTCCTCCCACGGGATGTGGGCGGCCCAGTTCCGCATCATGTCCGACACCTCGCGCGCGGCGGCGGCGACCGCCTTGGCCGCGGTGAGCAGGTCGGTGTCGGCCCCGTCGGCCGCGGTGATGAGCGCGGCGACGACCTCGCCGTCCTCGCGCTGGTGTGCCAGGGCGTCGGTCATCGGGTCGCCTCCGCCGCCACGCGCGGGAACGGGTTCCGCTGGTGCTCGCGGTAGGTCGCCTCGAAGTCGGCGAACGCGCTGTGGTCGCGCGAGGACTCCTTGGCCGTGTCGTTGAGCAGGAACACGTTGGACGGGTCGAAGAACTCCGAGACCGGCGCCACGTCGACGTGGGTGGCGATGAAGCGGTCGATCTCGGCCTGGTTGCCGCGCAGGATCGCGAACAGTTGCAGCTCGTCGTGCCGCAGCGGCTTCATCTCCGCGAGCGTGCACACGTAGTCGTAGTAGGCCGCGGCGGTCTGGCTGCGGCGCTTGGCCGCGTACCCGGCCATGGCGGTGTCCCGGTCGGTCTCGCCGCCGAGCCACCGGCCGACCGCCTCCGCGGCCAGCTCCGCGTCGCGCAGGGCGTGGGTGATCCCGAGCGCCGTGCACTGGTCCTTGAACGACTCGGCGTCGCCCACCAGCACCCAGCCGGGCCCGTGCAGCCGCCTCAGGTAGGCGGCCTGGTCGAGCGTCCCGTAGAAGCGCTCCTCCCGGCGCGCCCGCGCCACGGTGTCCGCCGCCTCCTCGCTGATCAGGCCGAGCGCGCGGTGGAAGTTGCCCTCGACGTCGGCCCGGAACGCCTCGGCCCACTCGCTCGGCCCCCACGTCAGCACCATGGTCTGCCCGTTGTTGGTCGAGGCCATCGCCATGCCGAGCCTGCCCCGCCGGTGGATCTGCGCGTCGGCGTCGGGGATGCCGCTGAAGTAGCTCCAGTAGGCGAAGGTGCACCGCGGCCGCTCGTCGAACTTCTCCAACCCGAGGGCGCGCGCCACGAAGGAGTTCCGCCCGTCCGCCCCGATCACCACCTGCGCGCGCTCGACCGTTCCATCCCGACCTTTGATGCCGATGACGGTCCCGTCTTCATCTTGTAAGAGCTCTTTGACGGTGTACCCCTCGCGGAACTCCACGCCGGCGCGCACCGCGTTGTCGACCAGGATCTTGTCCAGCACGTGCCGGCGGACCGAGAAGTACTCCGTGGTGATGCCGCTGTCGTCGTCGTGCAGCAGCCGGAACTGGTTGCGCAGCAGCTCCTCGGGCACGCTGCCGCGCAGGGCGATGCCGTTGTTGACCACGGTGACCCGGGTGTGCGCGGGCGTCACGGCCCTCACCTGGTCCAACACGCCCAACCGGTTCAGGTAGGAAGCTCCGTGCGGCCAGACGAAATGCGTGGACAGGACATCACTGGGAAACCGCGACCGGTCCACCACCAACACGCGGAGCCCACGCCGGGCGAGGTGCGCCCCGACCGCCGCGCCGGCGCACCGGCCACCTATGACAATTGCGTTGTACATGTGATCATCTCAACAGCGCCTCCATAACCCTGTACAGAGCCGAACGGCCGAGGACCCCCCTATTTTTGCGACACCGGCCATTCATGGTAAAAATGGGCAGGATTGGACGCCCGAACGAGCGGGGCACCCCTCGGGAAATGTGAAATAATTTGCCCTTCGGCACTTCGCCCAGCCCGTCGGGAACGGCGTGCCCGGGCGCCTCGGCTCAGCAGTCCGGCTCGGGGCAGGGGAGCCGGGCCGCCGCGTCGGCGAGCAGCCGCAGGGCGCCGGCCCGGCGTACGTCGGCGGGCAGGCCCGCCGGTTTGGCGTCGGAGTTCGCCCCGCCGTAGTCGATCACCAGCACCAGGTTCGCGTCGACGGCCCGGATCCGGGTGTAGCTCGCCACGCCGTTGAGGCGCTGCCCGATGTCGCCGTCGTCGAGGCCGAGCCCCGCGAGGTTCGGCACCTTCTCCTGCGGGTCGGAGGCGAGGAAGTGCCGGGCGATGTCGGTGCCCGACTCGTCGTCGACCTCGTGGAAGCGCATGGCGGTGACCGAGGTGTAGCGGTAGGCGGGCGTGCCCGGGGTGTCCGGCGCGAGCTCGTCGTACGGCGGGATCGACACGGTGTCGGGACCGCCGAACTCGTGGCGGCACTCGATCACGTCGACCCGGTCGGTCAGCGTCCGGACCGGTTCCTGGCGCGGCGTCGTCCCGGTGAGGCCGTCAGCGAGCGCCGCGACCGTCGCCGGGTCCACGAGGCCACACGCTTCGACGGGCACGCCGTACTCGGCGTCGGCCGACGAGCAGGCCGGTGCGCAGGTCACCAACAGCAGGATGACGACCCCCAGTCTCATCATGCCGAAAACCTAGCGGGTGCCGGGACCGAGGGGCGCACCGCACTCGGCGTCGGGTGTTCTCCAGTCCGACCGGGCGGGTTGCGCGTCGGTTCAGGAGTCGTGGTTGGCGCGGGAGTCGTAGTCGGCGCGGGCGGCGTCGATGTCGGCCAGGTGCGCGACGCTCCACTCCAGGAGGGGCGCGGTGGCCTCGCGGAGGGTCTTGCCCATGCGGGTGAGTTCGTAGCTGACGTGGGGCGGCATGACGTTGTGGACGGTCCGCGTCAGGATGCCGTCGCGCTCCAGGCCGCGCAGCGTGACGGTGAGCATGCGCCGGCTGATCCCGTCGATGTCCCGGTTGAGCTCGGTGAAGCGGCGCGGCCCGTGCCTCAGGTGGCGCACGACCAGGAGCGACCACTTGTCCCCCACGATGTCGAGCACCACGCGGGTCCGGCACGCGTCGTCCTGCTGCCGCGTCATGGTTACCTCCGGGGAACCCGGGCACCGGGAAGTGCCTTGTTGCCCGGGGTGCGTCGAACGATCACGATGGTTCTCGAACGGTACCGGGTTACCAATGGTGACCACCACTGTTCCCCGTCCCGTCCCGAACCGGAGGATCGCACGACCATGTCAACCTTCCTGCTGGTGCACGGCGCCTGGCACAGTGGACGGTGCTGGGAGCGGGTGGCACCGCTGCTGGAGTCGGCCGGCCACCGGGTGCTCGCGCCGTCGCTGACCGGCTACGGCGACAAGGCGCACCTGCTCGGCCCCGAGGTGGGGCTCGACACGCACGTCTCCGACGTCGTCTCGCTGATCGTCGACGAAGACCTCACCGACGTCGTCCTCGTGGGGCACAGCTACGCGGGGCTGGTCATCTCCTCGGCGGCCAACCAGGTCCCGGACCGGATCGCGCACCTGGTCTACCTCGACGCGATGGTCCCGGAGGACGGCGAGACCGCGATCGACGTCATGCCCGCGACGCAGGGCCTGATCGACCTCGCCGCGCGGTCCGGCGAGAGCTGGCGGATCCCGCCGCTGCCCGAGTTGCCGCCGCCGCACGGCCTGTTCGGCGTCACCGACCCGGCGGACGTCGCCTGGCTGCGCGAGATGCTGTCGGACCAGCCGGTGCGCTGCCTCCGGCAACCCGTGCGGCTGGACGACCCGGCCGTGAACGCGATCCCCCGGACGCACATCCACTGCGTCGGAGCGACGCCGGAGGGCATCACCCGGCGGCCCGTGCCCGCCGTGCAGCCCAACGGTTCCCCGGCGCAGGTGTGGGAACTCCCGACCGGCCACGACTGCATGATCACCACGCCCGTCGAGCTGAGCGGGTTGCTGCTCGCCACCGAACGGGGTCGGACGAGCCCGGCGCAGTCGGCGGTTCCGGTGTCTTGACCGGTCACCACCGGGTTGTCCCGGACACGCGCTGCACCCCCGGGGCGCTGGTCGTGGCCGACGGCCGCGTGGAGTGGGTCGGGCCGAGGCGCGACCTGCCCGCGCGGTACGCCGGCGCCGACCGGGTGGACCACGGCGACAGCCTGATCACGCCGGGGTTCGTGGACACCCACGTCCACCTGGCCCAGGTCGACGCCATCGCCAGTCCCGGGCACCAGTTGCTGCCGTGGCTCGAGCACTCGATGTACCCGGCGGAGATGAGGTTCGCCGACCTGGACTACGCGCGCCGCGCCGGCTGGTTCTTCTGCGACACGCTGCTGTCGGTGGGCACGACCACCGGGGTTCGGTCCCGCCCGAGTACCTCGACAAGTGCCCGGACAGGGCGATGGACGAGTGCCGCGAGCTGATCGAGCGGTGGCACTGCCACGACCGGCCGCGCTTCGGCGTGAGCCCTCGCTTCGCGCTGACGTCCACCGCGAAAGCCCTCGGGCTGGCGGGTGACCTCATACCGGGAGCACTCCGATTCGGAGCGCCCGCTGTGGGTGCGGAGCCACATCGCCGAGAGCCGCGACGAGGTCGACGCGGCGGTGGCGTTCTGCCCGACCTCGAACCTGTTCCTCGGCAGCGGCCTGTTCCCCCTGAGCCAGTGCAGCCGGGCGGGTGTGCGGACCGGCCTGGGCACCGACGTCGGCGGCGGCACGAGCTACTCGCTGCTGACCACCTTGAACGAGGCGTACAAGGTGGTCGCGCTCGGCAACGCCTACCCGGAGCGCATCCCCGACGACCGGCGCATGACCCTGACGGCGCTGCGGTCGTTCTACCTGGCCACCCTGGGCGACGACCGCGCCGTCTCGCACACCTACCTCCTGGGCTACCCGGACGCGGTCACACCGCGATCGGCGGATCGCCCTGGCCCGCGCCGTGGTGCGCCGGCCCGAGCTGCTCCTGCCGGACGAGCTGCTCGCCACCGACCCGCTCTACCGCGATCTTGTCGAGGCGCTGACCATCCCCGCCGGGAGACCCCTGCCCAAGGCGTAGGGGAACGACGCTCGAACGCTCCCGGCAGGCGCACTCGACCCATGGGCGGGACGCCTCTAGCGTCGAACCCCTTGCGGCGGAACGACGCTCTGATCCACTGCCGCGCCCGGCCGGGCGCTCGGCCGCCGCGGGGGCCGGATCAGGGCACGAGCGCGATTCGGCCATGGAACCAGTCCCGTTCGGGCAACCGCGGTCCGGCAGAGTTGGCGGGCATCGCCGTCTTGCCAATGTTCAAGGCTGTTCGCCCGACGGTAGGGCGAGCTGGTCCCACGCGGTGGTGTTGGTCGTGAGGGTGAGCAGGAGGGTTTCGAGGTTGCGCAGGGCCGCGGGGTCGGAGTGGTGGTTCCAGAAGGAGGTGGCGCTGATGCCGTCGGCGGCGGCGATGACGAGGTCGGTGATGTGGGGTGGGAGGCCGTCGCCGGCGAGGTCGTCGTGCCAGCGGCGGGTGTCGGCGTGGGCGAGATCGGTGATATCGGGGATGGCGGCGAGGTGGGCGACCAGCGGGACCAGGTCGTGGAAGGTGTCAGGGTCGTGGGAGAAGGCGGCGCTGACGCGGATGTAGGCGCGGGTGAGACGGCCGGGTGCGGTGTCGTCGGGGTCCACGGCGGCGGCGACGTCGGCGCGGAAGCGGTCGAACAGGTCCTGGGCGAGCGCCCGGACCAGGTCGTCCTTGGTGGCGAAGTGGTGCAGCAGACCGCCTTTGGACACTCCTGCCTGTTTGGCGATGTGGTCGAGGGTGGCGGAGGTGCCGCGGGCGCGGATGCACACGCCCGCAGCGTCCAGCAGTGCTCGACGGGTGTCCTCGCGGGTGCGCCCGGCTACACGCGGCATGGAGTCACTCCTCGGTCCCGGCGGTCACAGCGGTCCCGGTCTTCCTACCGGACGGGATGGTGCGCCAGGCGATGAGGGCGGCGACCACGGTGATGCCGGCAGCGACCACGGAGGTGACCTGCATGGCGGTGGTGAACGCCTCACGGGCCGCCTCGGCCAGACCGGAGTCGGGGCCGACGCTGTTCACGGCGGAGGCCAGGGAGTCCTCGACAGCGGCGCGGGCGGGGCCGGGCACGTCGACGGGGAGGTCCAGCGACGCCCGATAGACGAGGGTGACACCGGAGCCGAGCAGGGCGATGCCGAGGGCCCCGCCGAGTTCGTAGGCGGTCTCGGCGATGGCGGAAGCGGCGCCGGCGCGCTGGGACGGCACCGCGGAAACCACCGCGTCGGTGGTCAAGGTCATCGCCACCCCGACACCCAGGCCGAGAGGGAGCAGCGCCAAGGCCAGCCAGAGGTGGTGATCGGCCCCTTCGGCGACGGCGATGAGCCCCAGGCCCAGTGCGCCAACCAGCAATCCTGCGGCCACGGCGCGCCCGGTGCCCAGGCGCGCGACGAGCACCCCGACCACTGCGACGGCCAGGATGGCCGCGATCGTGGTGGGCAGTTCCACCAGTCCCGCAGCCAGTGGACCCAGGCCGCGCACGAGTTGCAGGTACTGGGAGAAGAAGAACAGCAGGCCCATCAGGGCGAAGATCGCGACGACATTGGCCAGCACCGCGCCGCTGAACGCCTTGTTGGCGAACAGCCCCACATCGATCAACGGCGTCTCCAAGCGGCGCTGACGGCGGACGAACAGCACACCCGCGACCACGCCGACCAGGGCGGCCGGCACCGTCTGGAAATCGATGCCCGACCCGATGGCGTGTTTGACGGTGTAGACCAGTGGGACGATCGCGGCCAGCGACAACGCCGCAGACAGCAGATCGAACCGGCCCGGCCGCGGATTGCGCGACTCCGGCAGCAGGAACGCGCCCGTCACCAGGAACACCAGCACCACAGGCACGTTGATCAGGAACACCGAACCCCACCAGAAGTTCTCCAGCAACACCCCGCCGACCAGCGGTCCCAATGCCATCCCGCCCGCCGACGCCGCCGACCAGATCGCGATCGCCCGAGTTCGCTCCGCCTGGTCGGGGAACATGTTGCGGATGATCGACAGCGTGGAAGGCATGATCGTCGCCCCCGCCACACCCAACAGCAACCGCGCCAGGATCAACATCTCCGCACTCGGCGCGAACGCCGCCAACGCCGACGCCACGCCGAACGCGGCCGTACCCGCCAACAGCACCCGCTTGCGCCCGAACCGGTCGGCCAACGTCCCCGTGGTGACCAACAGCCCCGCCAACGCCAACGCGTAGATGTCCCCGATCCACAGGATCTGCGTCGAACTCGGGGCCAGGTCCGCGGTCAACGACGGCACCGCCAGGTACAACACCGTGCCGTCGATGGCCAGCAGCAGCATCGAGCCGACCAGCACCGACAACGCCGCCCACCTGCGTGAATACGGGGTCGCCACCTTCTGCGCCCCGCGGGCGTCATCATCAATCACCTGTTTATTGTACCGTCCAGCCGGTCTAGTTACTTGTGGTGCCTCCAGCTCGATACCGGCGAGGTCGGTCACATGGGCAACCTCGTCTGCGCCACGCGCCCGGCACCAATTCCGCCAACCAGTGTCCTGCGCCTGAAGTCCGGACCGGGGCTCGTCGACCAGCCCATCCAGGCGGTGCGCGACGAATCGGGAACGCCACCGGTTGACCGTCGACGGGGACCCCCTCAACGCGGCAGCCACCTGCTTGTTCGTCCCGCCCTGCGCACAGGCGAGCACAATCCTCGCCCGCGACGCCAGGAACTGCGCGGTCTTCGCCCGCCTCGCCCGCCTCGCCCGCCTCGCCCGCCTCGCCCACCGGGTCAACTGCGCATGCTCGGCCTGGCTCAACACCAGATCCGGTGTGGGACGGCCCGGACGCGGCCGATCGCCCAGGCCCTCCAGTCGACGGGCGGCGAAACGGGACCGCCACTTGCCCCCGCGGTCAGGTCTTCGACGTCCCAGCCGTCGGGGTCGACGCCGTGCCGCCGTACGACGGTCTCCACCGCGGTGTCGAACGGCTCCCGGAGGTGGCCGGCCTCGTGGGTGGCGATCTCCTCGGCCAGGTGCTCGACGGCGGGGTCGAGCACACCTTGGTGGGATCCCCGTAGTAGCCAGGAAATTCCGGGGGGATTTGCCTGACCTGAGGTGATGGGCGCTTGCGGCGCCGTCGGCTGAGCCCGTGCCGGTCATGGGTCAGTGGTGGGGATGTCGGCGGGAGGAGGGACGTTCGTCGGGGTCGAGCCAGATCATGGGTCGCGGCACGGACGCGGGTCTTGGGCGTGCAGGGTCCACAACCCTTGTGGTAGGCCGTTCAGCCTAGAAGTTCTGCACTTTCGTGTGAATCTTTCGGATGTAGCAGCGTTCACCCGAACGCGACGCAACGTTGCGCTGTGCAGCGGCGCATCCTTCGTTCAAGTGATGCGCATCACTCTCTGGTGGATTCCGGTCCGCCATCCCACCGCGGCACGGACGCCCCCGGTCGACCCTCGCATCCCCAAGGGCCGACTGGGACGGATCCCGACCCGCGCGGCCACACCCGGGCGCCGGGTCACATCCGGCGCCCGGGCCACCGAAGGAATCGGAGCGTGTCATGAGAACACCCCGTCCGGCCCTCGCGATCTGCGGCGTCACCACGGTCTTGCTGGCCCTGGTCGCCGTCCCGCCCGCGTCGGCGGCCACGGCCAGCACCTGCACCATCGCCCCGGTCACCGACCCGACCGACACCACCACCGTCACCTCCACCACCATCACCGGCACCCTCGGCCCCGACCTGATCGTCTGCGCCTTCGGCGTCAACGAGGGCACCACCGTCAGCGGAGGCGAGGGCGAGGACGACATCACCGTCACTTCCAACCCCAGCTCCAGCGTCAACATGCTCAGTCCCAACCTCGGCACCCTCGACGGCGGCCCCGGCAACGACGTCATCACCTCCACCGAAACCCGGATCAGCAACTCCGCCCGCGGCAATCTCGGCATCATGCTGGGCGGCGACGGCGACGACGTCCTCACCGCCACGGCCGCCGTCGGGTACACCGGCAACCAGGGCACCATGGACGGCGGGCCGGGCGACGACGCCTTCTCCACCACCGGCTTCAACTACGGCAACATCGGCACCGTTCTCGGCGGCACCGAGAACGACACCGTCCTCGCCATCGCCCTGAACCTGGGGGCAAGCAGCGAGGGCAACTTCGGGACCATCGACGTCGGCGCGGGCGACGACCTCGTGACCCTCGACGGCGGCTTCGCCGGCAACAGCAACACTGTTGACCTCGGCGCCGGTGACGACATCCTGCTCGCGACGGCCGTCAACGTTTTCGGCGGCGCGGGCAACGATTTCATCGCAGTGGTCCGGGGCGGGGACGGCAACGACACCATCACCGCCGACGCTCCCATGTTCGGCAACCTGGGACGACTGCTCGGGCAGGGAGGCGACGACATCATCAACGCCACCGGCGTCGTCGGCAACGGCGACGAGGCCCTCATCGACGGTGGTCCGGCCACCGACACCTGCCTCGTGGTGGGACTGGACAACGGCACACGACAGAACTGCGAATCCTGACCCCGTGCCGGTGGCCCCGAGGGCGGTGCCCCTGCCTGCGGGGCCACCGCCCTCGGTACACCACCACCGGCACTCGGTGTCGTCGGGCACGAACCCCGACCACGGCAACGCGCACAACTGCACCGCCAACCCCAACCGGTTCCCCGCACCCCACGTCATCGCGTCGACCCACGCCACATCGTCCGACCCCAACGTGAAGAACCGGATCAACTCGTCACGACCCAACTCACCCGGCCACGACCGCAGCCGCCCGATCTCCTCATCGGTGAACAACCTCGCCGACACCCTCGACCCCACCCATCCACATGATCAACGACGGGCACATCCTCACCACCGACAAACCCGCACCCCGCAGCGGGACCACACACGGATCAGGCTTCGGAACACCGACCTAACAAGCCCTTGACCAGCATCAATACGGCTAGACGTTGTTTCTGCACGCCCGCTACCGGAAGGCCGTGCAGGACGACGGCGACGGTGTTGCCGAGAGACCGCTACAGCGCGAGGACTTGGTGGTAGCGGTGGATGGCCTCGTGGTGGTGACCGGTGCTGTGGTCGATGTGGCAGAGGCCGGCCAGGGTGCTCGCCTCGCACTCGCGGTTGTGGTGGCGTCGGTGCAGGGCGAGGGCCGTCTCGCAGTGGCCGCGGGCGGTGTCGCGGTCGCCCAGGCGGGCGACGCACCAGGCCCCCTGACTGAGCGCGACGGCCTCCCGCGCCAACTGGTCGGCGGCGCGGGAAGCGCTGGCGGCCCGTGTGGGTTGCAGGGTGCAGGTCATCCGTTGGGTGGGGCCGGTGGTGTCGGGCAGCCCGAAGCCCATGAGCGGCACGGTGAGCATCACGACCAGGCCGAGCAGCCAGCCTAGCGCCCGACCAGCGCGCAGCCCGTAGGCGGACAGCGCCTTATACACGGTCAGGATCAGCCGTTATGCGGTCTTCCGGGTATTGCGGCGGCGTGCTTGTATCTCGCCGAGGCAGAGGTCGGCGGTGCAGGTTCGCCCTTGGCGTCCTCGAGGGCCTTGCGCAGCCGCCTGTTACAGCATGACTGGCTGAACTGACCGCTTGGTTGTATCCGCCGGAGATGCGCGCTCCAGGCAGCCATGTCCTGGCCGGTTTCGGCTGGCAGCTGGAGATGAGCGTCGACGGCCGCTTGCCGTCGGCGGCGACGAGGTCGTGGACGGCGTTGACGACCTGGTCCAGCGGGATCTCGGCGTCGGTCGGGAACTCCCGCACGTGGCCCTGGTAGTCGTAGATCACCGGCTTGCCGTCCGGCTCGCGGCCGTTGGTGGTGGTGCACGAGCCGTCGGCGTCGGCGTGGGCGATGAAGCCGCGGTCCGCGCCGATGCCCAGACGGATGACCACCCCGCCTTCGGCCCAGGGATCGGGTCGGAACAGCTCGGCCACGGGCGGCACCGGTCCGTCCTGTGCGGCGAACTCGGACGCCATGCGCTTCACCAGCGCGTCGAGGTCTGCGGTGGTGTCGTCGTCCTGCTCGTGGTCGGGCCCGATGAGCGGTCGGTCCCCGCAGCATGGCGCCAGGACGGGGTCGTCCGTGTCGAGACCGTTGGCGATGGCCATCGCGCGGTAGTTCGGGTAGAGCTCCGCTCATGCGTGATCAGCTGCTGCACCTGCTGCTGATGTGCGAATGGCCCCTTACCACCGTGCGCGTCGTCCCCCTGGCCGTCGGATTCCACGCGCACCTGCGGCACCCCTGCACGCTGCTGACCTTCGAAGCGCCGACCAAGCCCTTGGCCCACACCGAGACCGACGTCGCCACCGCGTTCCACGACGACCCCGACGCCATCGCCTCGGCACTGCTCGACCTCTCCCGCACCTACCGCGCCCAAGACCGCCTGACGTGACCCCGGTGGGACGCGGTTCGAACCTGTTCTGGCGGTTGCTCAGCGCGGCCTTCATGCTCACCGGTCCGGTGATCGCGGCGTTCGGCTACCGCGAGGCCGGCGACGAGTCGGTGCAGTTCTACGTGGGCATCGTTTTGTCGTTGCTGCTGATGCCGGTGGGGATCGGCGCTTGGCGCGCCGTCACCCGGGCGCGGAAGCGGCTGCTGCGGCTCGACGCCGTGGGGCTGCCCGCGATCGGCGAGGTCCTCACGGCCAGGAACGACGGCGGCGAGGTGACGAAGGTGATCCTCACCGTGCGGATCAGCGGGCCGGACGTTCCCTCGTTCAGGGCGACCCTCACCACCGAGCCCGGTCCGAACACCAAGCCGGGCGGCAGGCTCACGGTCCTGGTCGACCCGGACGACGGGGCGTTCCTCGTCCGCGACTTCGAGGACGCGAACTTCATCTCCGAATTGCCTGACAACAGCTGACCACGGTCCCCGGGGCTCATGCCGCGTCACGGTGTCCGGGACCTGGCGCCTGCCGGTGGAGGACGAGGAGGCGTCGAGGTCAGAGCACCGCCACCGCGCCGCGGCCCCCGTCCACGCGGACGCGGTCGCCCGTCCTGATCCGCGCCGTGGCGTCGCCGCACCCCACCACGGCCGGGATGCCCAGTTCCCGGGCGACGATGGCCGCGTGCGACAGGGGTGCGCCCACGTCCGTCACCACGGCCGCGGCGCGCGGGAACAGCGGGGTCCAGCCGATGTTGGTCACCGTGGTCACCAGGATCTCCCCCGGCTCCAACTCGTCACCGTCGGCCACGTCGAGGATCACCCGTGCCATGCCCTCGACCACGCCGGCCGCGCCGGGGAAGCCCGTGATCCCGCCGGTCGGGGCGGCGACGACCGGTGCGTGCACGTCGAGGCGGCGGTTCGGGTCGGCTGCCCACGCCTCAGGGTCGAACGGGCCCCGGATCAGGGTCGGGTAGGGCGGTAGCGCTCGGTAGCGCTGGTAGGTGGCGCGGCGGGCGGGCACCCTGGTCAGCGGCGCGGTGTCGCCGTCCAGCACGCGCAGGGTCTCCTCGATGGGCAGGAAGAACACGTCGTCGCCGTGGCCGGTGACCTCGCCCGCCCTCACCAGGAACGCCCGCAGCACGGCGAACGCGCGCGCGAACTCCGACCGGGCCCGTTCCCGTTCGCGGGCCAGTTCGGCCAGCCGGTCGACCTGTTGGCGCAGCCGGGCCGCCTTGCGCGGGTTGGCCGCGCGCAGCCCGGTCCACGCGGCGTCGCGCGCTCGCGCCTGCCTGGCCAGCAGCTCTTCCGGGTCGATGTCCGGGCCCGCCAGTTGCCGGTCCAGCCAGGTCGGGTCCTCGGCCGGGCGCGGTGCGGACACCTCGAACTCGTCGGCGAACCGGTGGCCGTGCGCCCGCGCGTAGTCCTCGCGGGTGATCTCGCCGCGCCGCAGCCTCGCCAGGCCCAGGACCGGGCCCAGGCTGGCCAGTTCGCCCCCGGCGCCGTGCGCGCCGGTCAGCAGCGTCGTGGCGTCGTCCTCCCCCACCAGCGCGACCAGCTTCCGGCGGACCTTCGTGCCGGACCTGGGGCCGTTGCGGGCTCCCGTGTCGTAGACCCTCGCGTGGACGTGCAGCAGTTCGTCCACGTCGGAGTCCCACAGGGCGCGCAGTTCGGCGGGGGTGCGGGCGGTGCGGAAGGCGGTGGTCAGGCGGTCGGCGGTGGCCGGCGCGGTGGCGAGCAGTTCGGCGATGCGGGCCCGGTACTGGCGGCTCTGCCCGGCGAAGACCAGTCCGGCGCGGAACGCGGCCAGCAGCACCGCCGGGCGGGACAGGGGCAGTGGCGGGACCTCCACCTCCGGCGGGATGCGGCCGAAGACCTGCTCGGACGCGCGGCGCGCCACCCGGCCCAGGCCCAGGGCCGAGGCGACGCCCAGGGCGGCGCTGAGGTTGAGGTAGAACCGGCCGCCGATGTTGCCCGAGGTGGGGTGCCCGCCGATCGGCGGTTGGGCGAGCGCCTGGGCGAACGACCAGGTGGCGGGCGTCATCACGCTGGGCACGGCCTCGCGCAGGTTCGCGCACGTCCACAGGTGGTCGCCGCGGAGGCTGTCGTTCCACACCTCCGGCAGGGCGGTGATCGGGCGGGCCTGGAGCACCGCGACCCGGCCGTCGCACAGAGCCCACTCCACGTCGACCGGGGCGCCGTGCAGGGCCTGGACCCGCGCGCCCAGCGCGGCCAGTTCGCGCACCCGCGCCTCGGGCAGCAGGCCGCCGCCGAGCCGCACCTCGCCGTCCACCACGACGTGCTGCTCGGGCGTGACGGAGCCGCCGACCAGCGCCTCGCCCAGGCCGGGCGCGGCGTTGAGGACCGTCTCGGCGCGCGAGCCGGTCACCGGGTTGGCGGTGAACAGCACGCCGGAGACCTCGGCGGGCACCATCCGCTGCACCACGACGGCCAGGGCCGCGTCGGTGACGCCGTTGCGGGCGCGGTACTCGATGGCCCGCGCGGTCCACAGCGACGCCCAGCACCGCCTGACCGCGTCCAGCACGTCCTCCCCCGCCACGTCGAGGAACGTGTCGTGCTGCCCGGCGAACGACAGGTCGGGCAGGTCCTCGGCCGTCGCGGAGGAGCGCACGGCCACCGGTCCGGGCGGCAGGGCGGCGCGGACGGCGGCGGCCACGTCCTCAGGCACCTCGTGCGCGGCGAAGGCGGCGGCGATCGCGCCGGCCGGGTCCTCGCGCCGCAGCAGGCCGGGGAGGTCCAGGTCGGCGGTGAACCGGCGGTAGGCGTGGGTGGTCAGGTGGAAGCCGTCGGGCACCGGCAGCCCCGCGGCGGCGAGCCGCGCCAGCGAGGCGCCCTTGCCGCCGACGGTGTCCAGGTCCGCGGCCGGGTCGGCCAGCGGCAGCACCAGCGGGGCGGTTCCCATGGGCCGATCGTGGCACACGCGGCCATTTCCGGTGCGCGTTTTCCGTCAAGATCGACGAGGAGTTCGGTGATCGACTAGGCTCTGCCGCCACCGCCGCGCCCGTATTCGCCCTCGAATGCGGGCGATAGCCGGGAACATCGGTCACGAATGATCCAGGAGGCGCTCCACTTGTCCACCGACGCCGCTTTTCCCCGCCCCGGCGAGGCCTTGGCCTCGCTCTTCATGAGAACGGGTCCGCTGGCCGAAGTCCTCGGCGAGGAGCGGGTGGAGGAGTGGACCAGGGTCGCCACCGAACTGCGGAACGACTTCTTGGCGGACGACGACCTCGGGGCCGAGGAGAAGTACGACCTCGTCAAGCTCTGCACGGTCTACTACGCGCACGGGAAGCCGAGAGCGGTCGAGGAGCACATCGGCGGACTGCGCATCGACTACCTGTCCGACGTCGTCGACATCGTCGAACGGCTCATGGAGGGCAACGGGCAGTGGAGCTACCTCAGGGGACAGGAATGGTTCGAGGAGGGTGAGCACGTCGTCGCCGTCGACGTGAACTACTACCCGAACCGGCGGGGTTTCAGCCTGTTCCCGGGGTTCCACAAGGACACCGCCGGCGACAACGTCTTCGTCAACCTGGTGTTCGACAACGACAAGCCGACCGAGGCGACGGAGTGGTTCGCGGACCTCGCGGAACCCGGGGAGGAACGGGCGGAGCGGCAACGGCGGCTCCTGCTGCCCCAGTCCCACCTGGAGGAGCTGGCGCACGCGCGCGAGGTCCTCCGGGCTCGCGGCGAGGCGACCCGGGAGGTGCGCGGCGGGGTGAGCCCGCACCGGCACACCTACCTGTCGTGGGTGGACGAGTTCGTCTGGCACGCGACGCCGACCCCGACCCGGCGGATCCACTACTCCGCCGAGGCCGCGCTCGCCGCGTACGAGGAGTTGGACTCCACGTCGGAGGGCGCGTTCCTGCACGTCGACCAGGAGCACCGGGCGGCGATCGCCGGCGCCGAGGTCGTCGCCACCATCGGTGACTGCTCGGGCACCCACCTGGAGGGGTGGTTGGCGGCGAGGGACCTGGGAGTCCAGGACGTCACCCCCGACGTGGCCAGGACGGCGTGGCGGGAGCTGTACCGCGGTGGCGACGGCGCGGTCCGGTTCGAGGAGGACGTCCGCGAGCGGGGCGGGTCGACCTGGCGGATCACCGGGCGGCAGGCCGTCGCGAACTCGCCGCACCCGCACCTGCCCGACAGCTCCGAGATCGTCGAGACGCCCGTCGGGCTGTCGAACCGCGAACGGGCCAACAGCTCGGCGGAGAACCGCGAGGCCCTGCTGGAGGTGCGGGAGGCCAACGCCGGCGAGCCCCGGTCGTTCCTCCGGACGTGGGTGCGGGTGGTGGCCGTGGGGGGCGACGAGCTGGAGGGCGTCGAGTTCAGCTCCCCGTGACCCGACGGGGTGGAGCTCCCCCGGTGAGCCGCGGGCGCCGCCGGGCGCGACGGTGGTCCCGGCCGCCGCCGCGCCCGCCCGAACGGCTGACCGCCAGCGCCAGGACCGTCGCCGCGGCAGCCGACCAGGCCGCCGCGGCGAACCCGGACGAGGTGAACGCCAGGCCCACCGCGGCGACGCCGAGCGCGCCCGCCAGCTCGCGGCTCGCGGTGACGGCCGCCGAGGCGACGCCGGCGAACCGCTCGTCGGCGGCGTCCAGCACGGTCGTGGTCAGCGGGGTGGTCAGCGCCGAGCCGAAACCGACCACCACCAGGCAGACCAGCACGCCCGCCACGGGCACGACCGGCGCCACCAGCAGCCCGGCGGTCACCGCGACCAGCCCCGAACCGGCCGTGCGGGTCGCGCCGAACCGGGTGACCAGGAACGGCACGGCGGGCGCGCCCGCGATCACCGCCACCGCGGCGGGCACGAGGAACAGGCCGGTTTCGAGCGGGGTGAAGCCCTCGGCGCGGTGCAGGTGCAGCGGCAGCACGAACAGCACGCCGCTGATCGCGAGGCCCCACAGCGCCTGCGCGACCGTGCCGGTGGCGAACGCCCTGAGCCCGATCGCGGACCGCGGGAGCAGCGGGTGCGCCGCCGACCGCTCGACCGACCGGAACACCAGGCACGCCACCACGGCCGACGCCGCTGTGACGGGTCCCGCGCCGAGCACCGCGGCCGTCACGGCGAACACCGCCACCGTCAACGCGACCGTGGAGCGGACCGGCAGGGGCGTCGGCGCGGTGGGCCGGGACGGCAGCGCCCGGTGCGCGAGCAGGGCCGCCGCCGCGCACACCGGGACGTTGCCCAGGAAGATCCACCGCCAGTGCGCCGCCTCGGCGAGCAGGCCGCCCAGCGCGGGCCCGACCGCCAGGGCCACCGCCAGCGCGCCCGTCCACGCCGCGATGCCCAGCCGCCTGCGGTCGGCGTCCAGTTCGGTGCGCAGCACCGCCAGGCCGGTCGGCACGACCGCCGCCGCGGCCGCGCCCTGGGCCGCCCGCCACAGCGACAGCGCCCACGCGTCGTCGGCCGTGCCGCAGCCCAGGGAGGCCGCGGCGAACCCGACCAGGCCGGTGATCAGCACCCGGCGCGGGCCGAACCGGTCGCCCGCCGCGCCCGCGGCCGGCATCAGGCTCGCGAACACGAGCATGTAGCTGACCACGGCCCACTGGAGGTCGCCGGTGGACAGGCCGAGGTCCGCGCCGATCACGGGCAGCGCCACCACCAGGACGTTGTTGTCCAGGGCGGTGACGAAGCCCGCGACGCAGGCGACGAGGACGACGGCGTTCACCGCAGCGCGGAGGTCAGCAACGACCAGGACGCGTGCAGCTCGCGCTGCCAGTACTTCCAGGTGTGGGTGCCGCCGCCGTAGGCGTTGACCGTGACGGTCAGGCCGAGCGAGCGGGCGTGGAGGACGAAGTCGGGCGAGGTCGTGCCGACGATGGTCTCGAACGGGTCCAGGGTGAGCCAGCTGTCGTCCAGGGGGCCCTTGAAGCCGTTGCCGAAGGAGACGTAGAGCCGGGTGCCGCGCAGGTCGCGGGCCAGGCTGCGGGGGTTGTTGGCGGCCCACACGAGGGGGACGACGGCCTCGCGGCCCCACGGGCCGTACGGGTCGAGGCCTTCGCGCAGGACGGTGGTGTAGATGAACTGCGGCACGCCGATGAACTGCGTCGACAGCAGCCCGCTGTAGGAGGCGGCGGCGCGGAACAGGCCGGGGTGCTTGGCCGAGTAGGTGAACGCGCCCGTGCCGCCCGCCGACAGCCCGGCCACGGACCTGGCCGTGCCGCCCCGGTAGTTGCGCTCGACGAGCTGGATCAGCTCCTCGGTGTGGAAGGTCTCCCACCGGGGTGTGCCGCCCCGACCGTTGTTGTACCAGTCGGTGTACCAACCGGCGCGACCGGCGTCGGGCATCACGACGAGGACGTCGGTGGCGGCGCTCAGCTCCTCGACGTCGGTTTCGCGGGTCCAGGACGTGTAGTCGTCGCCGACGCCGTGGAGCAGGTAGAGGACCGGCCAGGTGCGGTTGGCGGTCGGTGACCAGCCCGGCGGGGTGAGGACCCGCACGGGCACGTCCTTGCCGATGGCGGGCGAGGAGATGGTGAGGTCGGCGGTGCGGGTGTCGAGCCACCTCTCCGCGACGACCCGTGCGCCGTCGTCGGACGGGACGGAGGGCGCGGCTTGGGCGGGTGCGGTGAGCAGGGCGGTGGCGGTCAGGGCGGTGGTCAGGGCGGCGGAGAGGGTCAGCAGCGCGCGGAACATGGGTTCTCCCGGAAATGTCGGACCCCGCTGGCATGATCAACGACAGGGGACCCCCTGGCGGGGACCTCTGCGCGGGCTTTCAGACGGCACTGCCCTGCGTGCGCTTTCACACGGCATGGCGCGGCACTGCACGGCATGGCACGCACGGGTAGTTCGGCCGTTCACGACGCGGGCAGCAGGCCGGCCAGGTAGCGGTCGCGGCAGGCCGCCCTGGAGAGCTTGCCGCTGGACGTGCGCGGCACCGAGCCCGGTTCGACGACCAGCACGTCGCGCACCCTCACGTCGTGGTGGCGCGACACGGCCGCCCGCACCCGGTTGCGCACCCCGGCCTGGTCGACGGCGGCGCGCGGCGACTCGGCGCTCCGCTCGGCCACCACCACCAGCGCCTCCCCGTCGCCGGCGGGCACCGCGAAGGCGGCCACGTGCCCCCGGCGGATCACCTCGTCCGCGCGTTCGGCCACCGCCTCGACGTCCTGCGGGTAGTGGTTGCGGCCGTCGATGACGATCAGGTCCTTGATCCGGCCCACGACGTGCAGGCGGCCGTCGTGCAGCACGCCCAGGTCGCCGGTGCGCAGCCACGGGCCGCGGGGCAGGCCGGGCGCCGCCAACTCCGCGCCGAAGCCGTCGTCGCCGTCGCCCCCGCCGGTGAAGTCGCCGCCGGACCAGTAGCCGGGGGTGACGTTGTCGCCGCACACCCAGATCTCGCCCACGCGGTCGGCCGGCGCGGGCTCGCCGGTGGCCGGGTCGACGATCGCGACGTGCTGGTCCACGGCTCGGCCGCAGTCGACGAGCACGCTCGCCCGCGCCGGGTCGGGTTGGGGTTCGGCGCGGCCGAGGGCGAGTGCCCCGCGGTCGAAGGACGTGGTGGCGGGGCCGTCCGAGGCGGTGACGAAGACCGTGGCCTCGGCCAGGCCGTAGGACGGGCGCTGGGCGTCGGGGCGCAGGCCGCACGGTGCGAAGGCCTCCTGGAAGCGCGCCAGGGTCCCCGCGTGCACCGGCTCGCTGCCGTTGATCATCGCCACCACGCCCGAGAGGTCCAGAGCGGACCGCTCGGCCTCGGCCACGCGGCGCACGCACAGGTCGTAGGCGAAGTTGGGTGCGGCGGTGATGACGTCGCGCCTGCCGTGCATCGCGCGCAGCCACCGGGACGGGCGGTAGAGGAACGCCAACGGGTCCATCAGCACCGCCTCGACACCGGTGGTCAGCGCCACGCCCACGCCCAGCACCAGGCCCATGTCGTGGAACAGCGGCAGCCAGCTGACCGGGGACGCCGCCGCGTCGGCCAGGCCGTAGGCGGTGAGCGCCTGCCGGACGTTGACCCGGAAGTTCCGGTCGGTCACCACCACGCCGGCCGGGGCGCGGGTCGAACCGGAGGTGTACTGGAGGTACGCGGGCCCGCCCGCGCGGCCCTCGGGCAGGGGCGCGGCGGACGGCGGCACGCGGCCCACCACCACCGCGTCCAGGCCGAGGTCGACCGGTGCGGCGGTGAGGGCGACCCGGGGCGCGCAGTCGCGCAGCACGCCGTCCAGGCGGTCGCGGTGCCCGTCGCCGCTCACGGGGAACAGCGGCACGGCGAGCACGTCGGCGTAGAGGCAGCCGACGAACGCCACCACGTAGTCGATGCCCTGCGGCAGCAGCAGAAGTGCGCGATCACCCGGGACGCACCTCTTTCGCAGCTCGAAAGCCACACCGCGGGCCCGCGCGTCGAGTTCCGCCCAGGTGATCGACACCGGCGCGCCGAGCGGGTCCAGGTCGTGGTCGACGAAGGTGAAGGCAGTGCGGTTCCCGCGTTCACCGGCCCAACGCCGGACAGCGTCGGCGACCGTGCCCGTCCTGGTCAGCACAACGGTCATGGCCAGCCTCTTTCTCCTGGTGCGACAGTTTTCAAAATGGCTTTTGTGCGTCTTCGACAAATTTTCCCAAGACGCTTTCCAGCATGTTGAGCACGGAAGCTACTCACGAGTAGAACAACTGTCAACGATTACTTCCAGCGACTCCCCGAGACCCGATCGGACTATTGTTCCCGATCCTTTGGCGGGCCACGATCGAGCGCACTCCGCCGCACTTCGCGCACAATCCCGAAAGGCTCCCCCATGACCGGCACGCCCCCGGAAGCGGAACTCCGCGCGTGGTTGGCGCGCCACGTGGCGGACCTCGTCGACCTGCCCGAGGACGAGGTCGACGTCGACCAGCCGCTGGCCGAGCTGGGGCTGTCGTCCCGCGACGCCGTGGTGCTGGCGGGCGCGCTGGGCGACCTGGTCGACGCGCCGCTCCCGGCCACCGCGCTCTACGAGCACCCCACGATCGCCCGGCTCGCCCGCCACCTCGCCGGCGCCGGGGTCGAGCACGCCGGCGGCGGACCGGTGACCGGGGACGACATCGCGGTGGTCGGCGTCGGCTGCCGCCTGCCGGGCGGGGTCACCGGCCCGGAGGGCCTGTGGACCTTCCTGCGCGAGGGCGGGGACGCGGTCGCCCCCGCGCCGCCCGACCGCTGGCCCGGCCTGCCCGAGGGCACGCCCCGCTTCGGCGGGTTCCTGCCCGACATCAAGGGCTTCGACGCCGAGTTCTTCGGCATCGCGCCGCACGAGGCCGCGCACGCGGACCCGCAGCAGCGGCTGGTGCTGGAGGTGTCCTGGGAAGCCCTGCACCACGCGGGCATCGCGCCGGACTCCCTGCGCGGCACCCGGACCGGCGTGTTCGTCGGCATCTCCAGCGGCGAGCACGGCGCGGCGCAGGCCGCCGACCTGGACCGGGTCGAGCCGTGGACGGCGACCGGCGGCGCGCTGTCGATCGCCGCGAACCGGCTGTCCTACCTGCTGGACCTGCGCGGGCCGAGCCTGGCCGTGGACACCGCGTGCTCCTCGTCGCTGGTCGCGGTGCACCACGCGTGCCGGAGCCTGCGCGCGGGCGAGAGCGACACCGCCGTGGTCGCCGGGGTGAACCTGCTGCTGGGCCCGGCGGTCACGGTCGCCTTCCACCGCGCGGGCCTGCTGGCCGCGGACGGCCGGTGCAAGCCGTTCGACGCCGCCGCGGACGGCATCGCCCGCGCCGAGGGGTGCGCGGTCGCGGTGCTCAAGCGGCTGGCCGACGCGCGGCGCGACGGCGACCGGGTGCTGGCGGTGGTCCGGGGCAGCGGGGTGAACTCCGACGGCCGGTCCAACGGGCTGATGGCCCCGAACCCGCGGGCGCAGGCCGACCTGCTGCGGCGGGTGTACGCGGAGGCGGGCGTGGACCCGACGCGCGTGGACTACGTGGAGGCGCACGGCACCGGCACCCTGCTCGGCGACCCGATCGAGGCGGGCGCGCTGCGCGAGGTGCTGGGCGGCGGGCCCGGGGTGCTGCTGCTCGGCTCCGCCAAGGCCAACTTCGGTCACACCGAGTCGGCCGCGGGCCTGGTCGGACTGGTCAAGGCGGTGCTCGCGATCCACCACGGCGAGATCCCGCCCAGCCCGCACTTCCGCGCACCCAACCCGCACATCGACTTCACCGGTCTGCGCGTGGTCACCGGGCCGACGCCGTGGCCGCGCCGCTCGGGGCGGATCACCGCGGGCGTGTCGTCGTTCGGCTTCGGCGGCACCAACGCGCACGTCGTGCTGGAGGAGCCGCCCGCGCCCGATCCGGTGTCGCGGCCCGGAGGACCGGCGTTCCTGGTCGTCGCCGGGGTGTCGGAGCAGCGGGTGCGCCGGCACGCCGAGCAGCTGGCCGACTGGTTGGAGGGTGGCCGCACCGACGCGGGCGACCTGCCCGACCTGCACGACGTGGGCGCCACCCTGGCCCAACGGCGCGGGCGCGAGCCGTTCGCGGCGGTGGTGAGCGGGGCCGACCGGGGCTCGGTGGCGGCCGCGCTGCGCGCCCTGCCGTCCGGGGTGCGGCGGGTCGAGGCGCGGACCGGTGCGGTGTGGGTGTTCTCCGGGTACGGCTCGGGCTGGGCGGGCATGGGGCGGCGGCTGCTGGCCGCCGAACCGGTGTTCGCCGACGCGGTGGACGAGCTGGACGGCCTGCTCGCGCCGTACTCGGTGCGCGAGCTGCTGGAGGTGCCCGGCGAGGGCCTGGGCGCCGGTCAGGTGGCGCTGTTCGGGGTGCAGGTCGCGCTGGCCCGGCTGTGGGCGTCGCGCGGGGTGCGGCCGGCGGCGGTGATCGGGCAGTCGGTGGGCGAGGTGGCCGCGGCCGTGGTCGCCGGCGCGCTGTCGCTGCCCGACGCGGCGCTGGTGATGACCACCCGCGCCCGGCTGCTGGACGTGGTCGACGGCGCGGGCGGGATGGCGGCGGTCGAGCTGGCCGCCGACGAGGTGGACGACCCGGCGCTGTCCGTGGCCGTGCACGCCGCGCCTCGCCGGTGCACGGTGTCCGGACCGGCCGACCGGCTCGCCGCGCTGGTGGGGCGGGTCGAGGCGGAGGGCGGCGCCGCCCGTCTGCTGCCGCTGCGCACCAGCGGCCACTCCCCCGCCGTCGAGCCGGTGCTCGGGGAGCTGGTCGACGCGCTGCGGGACGTGCGCGGGCGACCGGGTGACGTGCCGCTGTACGGGACGGTGCTGGCCGACCCCCGGCACGCGCCGCCGTTCACCGCCGACTACTGGGCCGCGCACATGCGGCGCCCGGTGCGGTTCACCCAGGCCGTGAGCGCCGCGCTGGCGGACGGCCGCACCGCGTTCCTGGAGGTCTCGCCGCACCCGGTGGCGCTGGCCGCGATCGCCGAGCACGCGCCGGACCTGCTGCTGGTCGGGACGCTGCGCCGCGACGCCGACGAGGTGGAGGAGTTCCACGACAACCTCGCCGAGCTGCACCTGCACGGGCTGGTGCGGCCGCGGGTCGTGGTGGACGTGCCCACGGCGCCCTGGGCGCACCGCGAGCACTGGGCCGCGCCCCGACCGCGCGGAGGCGGGCACCCGCTGCTCGGCCAGCACGTCGAGCTGCCCGACGGCACGCACGCCTGGCAGGCGGACGTGGGCGTGGCCGCGCTGCCCTGGCTCGCCGACCACCGGGTGCAGGGCACCCCGGTGCTGCCCGGCGCGGCATACGTGGAGATGGCGCTGGCGGCGGGCTCTCGGGCGGCGGGTGGTCCGGTGGGGCTGCGGGACGTGGAGTTCGAGGCGCTGCTGCCGCTGACCGGGGAGGTGCGGCTGAGCACCACGCTGCGGGGCGGTCGGGTCGAGGTGCACGCCAAGGCGGAGGACGGCTGGGTCCGACACGCGACCGCGACCGTCGTGCCCGGGGTGGAAGGCGGCGGGCCGGGCGGCGGCGGGCCGGAGAGCAACGGACCCGGCCGGAACGGGCTGGAGCCGGTCGCGCTGTACGACCGGCTGGCCGAGGTCGGCATGGAGTACGGGCCGGCGTTCCGGGGCGTGCGGGAGGCGCGGGCGGGCGGCGGGGTGGCCGACTGCCTGCTGCGCCGCCCCGACGGGCCGGACCGGGCCCTGCGGCTGCCGCCCACGCTGCTCGACTCGTGCCTGCACGCGCTGGCCGCCGCCGCGCTCGACCTCGCGGTCGACGGGCCGTGCCTCCCGGTCGGGATCGGGGCGGTGCGGCTGCACGGCGACCCGCGCCGGGCGGACCGGTGCGAGGCGGTGGTGGCCGGGGACGCGACCGGGCTGACCGGGTCGGTGCGGCTGCGCGACGACGCGGGGACCCTGCTGGCCGAGGTGCTGGACGTGCGGGTGCGGCCGGTCGCGGCGGCGCTGCCCGCCCTGGAGGCCCGGTGGGAGCGGCAGGACCTGCCGGCCCGCGGCGGTCCGCGCACCTGGCTGCTGCTGGGCTGCGACCCGGAGGTCAGGGCGGCGCTGGTCGTGGCCGGGCACCGGGTGACCGGCGACCCGGCCGAGCCCGCCGACGGCGTCGTGTTCCTGCCCGGCCGCGACGGGCTGGAGCAGGACCTGGTGCGGCTGTCCGCCCTGGCCTCGGGGACGCGGCGGCTGTGGGTCGTGACCCGCGAGGCGGCGGTGGTGCTCGACGGGGAGCCGGGCGCGCCGGAACCCGCCGCGTTGCGCGGCGCGGTGCGGGTGCTGGCCTTCGAGCGGCCGGGGCTGCGGGCGTCGATCGTGGACGTGGACGACCTCGCGGCGCTGCCCCGCGAGCTGGCCGCCGACCTCGATGACGACGAGGTCGCCTGGCGCGGCGGCGACCGGTACGCGGCGCGGCTGGCCCGGGTGGACGCGGGCGCGCCCGCCGAGGTGGTCGCCGGTGGCGCGTACGTGGTGACCGGTGGCCTCGGCGGGCTGGGGCGGGTCGTGGCCCGGTGGCTGCTCGACCGCGGTGCGGCGCGGGTCGTGCTGAACGGGCGGCGCGAACCGGCGGCCGGGGTGCTGGAGGGGCTGGGCGGCGACGTGGTCGTGGTGACCGGCGACGTGGCCGAGCCCGGTGTGGCCGAGGACCTGGTGGCGGCGGCCGTGGCCGGCGGGTTGCCGCTGCGCGGCGTGGTGCACGCGGCCGGGGTGCTGGCCGACGCACCGGCCGACCGGGTGTCACCGGAGGACGTGCGGCGCGTGCTGCGGCCCAAGGTCGACGGCGCGCTGCGGCTGCACGAGGCCACCACCGGGCACCGGCTCGACTGGTTCGTGCTGTTCTCCTCCGCCGCGGCCCTGCTCGGCTCGCCCGGCCAGCTCGCCTACGCCGCCGCCAACGCGTGGCTGGACGGCTTCGCCCGGTGGCGGCGGGCCGGCGGACTGCCCGCGACGAGCATCGGTTTCGGCGCGTGGAGCCGCGTCGGGTTGGCCCGCGACACCGACAACCCGCTGCTGCGGCCGATCTCGCCGGCCGAGGGCGTGGCGGCGGTGGAGGCGCTGGTGCGGTCCGGGCGGGCGGTGACCGGGGTGGCGCGGTTCGACCCGCGCGCGGCGGTGGAGCTGTTCCCGCAGTTGGCGCGGCGGCCGTTCCTGGCGGGGTTCCTCCAGCCCGGGGACCTGGTCGCGGCCGGCGGGGACCGGCTGACCGCGATCGTCGAACGGGTGCTGGGCGCGGCGCCCGACCCCGCCGCGCCCCTGACCTCGCTCGGGCTGGACTCCCTGATGGCGATGCGCCTGCGCAACGCCGTCGAGCACGAGCTGGGCGCGCGGCTGCCGGTGCCGCTGCTGCTGCGCGGCGCGAGCCTCCAAGACCTGGCCCGGCACCTGGACGGGGAGGCGGGCGGCGATCACGCAGGCGGCGATCACACGGGCGGTGATCACGCAGGCCGCGATCACGCGAGCGGCGATCCGGCCGGCAGCGCCGGACGACCGGGCCGGCGGGTCGAGCCGCGCGACCCGACCGAGCGGTGGCTGTTCGGCCTGTGTGCCCGAGTCCTCGGGCGGCGGGACTTCGGCGTCCACGACGACTTCGCCGCGCTCGGCGGTTCGGCAGCCGACCTGCTGGCGCTGGTCCGGCAGCGGGCGCCGGGCGCGGACCTGGGCGGCGCGCGCACCGTCGAGGCGATGGCCGAGCACCTGCGCGGGCGGTTCGAGGGCGCGGACGGGCCGGTGCGGGTGCTGCGCGCGGGCGGCTCGCTGCGGCCCCTGCACCTGTTCCACCCCGCCGGCGGGCCGACCGGCGTGTACCAGCCGCTGGTGGACCTGCTGCCCGACCGGCCGTGCCGCGGCTACGAGCGCGTCGACGACGTGCCCGACATCCCCGCCAAGGCGAAGCGGTACGCGGACCTGGTGCTGGCCGCGCAGCCGTCCGGGCCCTACCTGCTGGGCGGCTGGTCGTTCGGCGGGTGCCTGGCGCACGAGGTGGCGTGCCGGCTGGTCGGGGGCGGCCACGAGGTCGAGCTGGTGGTGATGATCGACACCGTGCGCCCGCTGCCCGCGCCGGACGTGCCGCCCGCCGAGCTGGTGCGGCACCGGTTCGAGCGGTACCTGGCGCACGTCGAGCGGGTGCACGGCGCGTCGGTCGAGCTGCCGTGGGAGGCGCTGTCCGGCCTGGACGACGTGGCCCAGGTCGACGCGGTGCTGACCGCGCTGGTGGCGGCCGGCGTCGGCATCAGCCCCGGCGCGCTGCGGCACCAGCGCACGTCCTACCTGGACGCGCGGGCGGCCGAGCGGTTCACGCCGCGGCGCTTCCCGGGCCGGGTCGTGTTCTACCGGGCCACCGAGCGGGAGACGCTGACCACCGTGCTGGACCCCCGGTACCTGCGGCGGCAGGAGGACGACGACCTCGGGTGGGCCGACGCGTGCGGGTCGCTGGAGGTGGTCCCGGTGCCCGGCGACCACCTGTCCATGGTGGACCCGCCGCACGTCGCCGTGCTCGCCGACCACCTTCGGCGCGTGCTGGGCGGCTGAGCGGCGGTGTCGGACCCGACCGCTACGGTGCGCGGATGGACAACCCCGCACCGTCGTGGGCGCGCGGTCCGCTGGTCGCGCTGGACCTGGAGACCACCGACGTCAACCCGCACCGGGACCGCATCGTGACGGCCTCCGTGGTCACCATCACCCCGCGCGGGCCCGGTGAGCGCCCCGAGGTCGACACGCGCACCTGGCTGGCCGACCCGGGCGTGGACATCCCGGCCGAGGCCACCGCGATCCACGGCATCAGCACCGACCAGGCCCGCCGCGAGGGCCGCCCGGCCGCGGAGGTCGTCGCCGAGGTGGCCGAGCACCTGGCGCGGGTGTGGCGCCCCACCACGCCGCTGTGCGCGTTCCACGCCGCGTTCGACCTGACCATGCTCGACGCCGAACTGCGTCGCCACCACGGCCGCGGGCTCGCCCGGACCGGTCCGGTGGTCGACCCGCTGTGCGTCGACCGCCACCTGCGCCCGGTCCGCGGCTGGGATGACAAGCGCACCCTCGCCGCCGTGTGCGCCCACTACCGGGTGCGGCTGGACAACGCCCACACCAGCGCCGGTGACGCGATCGCGGCGGCGCGCGTGGCCTGGGCGCTGGCCACGCGCCACCCCGACGAGGTCGGCCTGCTCGACCCCCGGGAGCTGCACGAGCGGCAGGTCGGCTGGTACCTGGAGCAGGAGCACGAGTACGCCGCCCGGCTGGAGCGGCGGTGGGAGCAGCGGGTCGCCCGCGGCGGCGAGGACGAGCACACCGACCGGTTGCGCGACCGGATCGCGGACGTGCGGTCGCGGGCCCGGACGTGGCCGCTGGTGCCGGCCGACTAGGGACCGCCTCGGCCGGCCTGGGGACGGGGCGCCCGGCGCGCGGGGTGGAAGAGGGCCCCCGCGCGCCGGGACGTCTCACAGGCCGTTGCTGAACAGCAGGCGGTTGACGGTGCCGCCGGTGGCGCCGCCGCCGACCACGTTCGGGGTCGCGGCGGAGTTGAGCCAGTTGTGCACGGTCGCCGACGACTGGTCGCCGAACCGCTGCTTGTAGAGCGCGGCCACGCCCGCCACGTGCGGTGTCGCCATCGAGGTGCCGCTCATCGCGCCCGAACCGCCGGTGCGGACGGTCGAGGTGATCGACGTGCCGGGCGCGTAGATGTCCACGCAGGCGCCGGTGCTGGAGAACGAGGAGCGGGCGTCGTTGTTCTGCGAGGACGCCACGACGGAGGCCGTCTCCACCTTGCGGGGCAGGCGGTCGCAGGAGTTGCCGCCGGTGTTGCCCGCCGAGGTGGCCAGGAAGACGCCCGAGGCGATCATGTTCCGGATCGCGGTCTCCAGGCTGGCCGACGCGGTGAAGTTCCACGAGGTGTTCGCCACGGCGGGCTTGGTGTGGTTCTGCGTGACCCAGTTGATCGCGTTGAGCGCCGCGGTGGTGCTGGCGCTGCCCGCGCAGTTCATCATCTTCACGCCGTGCAGGCGCACGCCCTTGGCGATGCCGTAGGTGTTGGACCCGATGGTGCCCGCCACGTGCGTGCCGTGGCCGTGGCAGTCGGTGTTGTTGGTGTCGACGGCGTTGTAGTCGAAGGTGGCCCGGCCGCCGTAGTCGGCGTGGCCCGGGGTGATGCCGGTGTCGATGATGTAGGCGTGGACGCCCGCGCCCGTGTAGTTGTAGGTGAAGCTCGCCGACAGCGGCAGGTTGCGCTGGTCGACGCGGTCGATGCCCCACGACGGCGGGTTGGCCTGGGTGGCGTCGAGCGCGTCGGTGACCAGCACGTCCTGCTCGATCGCGGCGACGGACGGGTCCCGGCTGAGCTTGCGCAGCTGGGCCGGGGTGAGCTTGGCGGAGAAGCCGTGGAACGCCGCGTCCCACACGTGGGTGGGCGTGACGCCGGCGGCGGAGGCGACGCCGAGGCCGCTGCGGGCGGTGGCGCCCAGGCTGACGATGTAGGTGTCCTTGATCGGGTGGACGGTCGCGGAGGCCGTCGCGAGGACGACGTCGGCCTGGTGGGCCGGTGCGGCGAGCGCGGCTCCGGTGGTGAGCCCGACGGCGGTGGCGGAGGCGGACAGCAGGGTGAGCACTCTGGTGAAAGGACGCACTTGTCGGCTCCTTCGGGTGAGCCCGGACCAGTGCGCCCCGACGCAGGGTTGACGGGGACGACAGTCACTCGTCCGGGTTCATCCCAGCAGCCTGACCAGCACTTATGCCATGGTCAACCAGCTTCGGCCGAACGGCCGCCGCCGCGTCACGCTCGGTCGACAAAACCGGCAATTGGTAAGGACCACATCGCTCGGGCGGCGTCTTGGCCGCCGCCAACCGGGTCACCGCGACGCCGGCGAGCACCACCAGCGCCCCCGCCACCACCCGGGCGGTCAGCGGCTCGTCGAGCACGGCCGCGCCGAGCGCGACGGAGACGACCGGCAGGAGGTAGCCGACGGTCGCGGCGCTGGTCGCGCCCTCGTCGGCGATGATCCGGTAGTTGAGCACGAAGGTCGCGCCGGTGCCGAGCACGCCCAGCACGACGACGGCGGCGATCGCGGTGGGGTTCGGCCGGCTCGCGGCGTGGTCGAACGGCAGCAGCAGGGCGCTCAGGCCGGTGGCGGCGGCGAGCTGGGCCGCCGACACCGCCATCGCGCCGCCCTTGCCGACGAGTTCGCGCCCCATGTAGGCGAAGGCGACCGCGTAGCTCGCGGCGGCGCCGAGCAGGCCGAGCGCCGCCGGTCCGGGCAGCCCCTGCTCCCACGGCGCGAAGATCAGCAGGACGCCGCCGAAGCCGAGGCCGAGGCCCGCCAAGCGCGTCGGGCCCGACCCGCGGTCCGCGCCGACGGCCAGGCCGATGAGCAGCGACCACAGCGGGGTGGTGGCGTTGAGCACGCCCGCGACGCCGGAGTCCACGGTCCGCTGGCCGAGGCCGAACAGCACGAACGGCAGGGCGTTGCAGAAGAACGCGGCCACCGCGAGCCGGCCCCACAGGCCGCGCGGCAGCCGTTCACCGGCCCGGCGGGCGAGGGCGAACACGACCACCGCGCCCAGCGCGCACCGCGCGACCGCGATCTGCACGGGCGTGAACCCGGTCAGGGCCAGTTCGATCCACAGGAAGCACGAGCCCCAGAGCAGGGCCAGCAGTCCCATCCGCAGCACGCGCCGTCCGGTCATGGCACGAACATCCCCCAACTCCGGTTCCAGGAAAAGTGAAACCTCGTGAGGGTGCGTTAAGCACTGCTTCAAGGTCGGAGCCCGCTTCGTCGAGGGCCCCGACCCCGGGGGTCACCTCAGCGCGTGCGGACCATGAGCCGGTCCACGCCGTGGACGATCGAGGCGCCGCGGAACACCGGCTGGTCCTCGGTCAGGCGCAGGTCCGGGAAGCGGCGCAGCAGCGCCGGGTAGGCCGCGCGCAGCTCCAACCGCCCCAGCTGGGCGCCCACGCAGCGGTGCGCGCCGTAGCCGAACGCCAGGTGCGACGACGACGTGCGGGTGTGGTCGAAGCCGGCCGCGACCTCGCGGTTGGCCGCCGTCAGGGAGACCACGACCGCGTCGCCCTCCTCGATCCGCTGGTCGCCCACGGTGAGGGCGTGCCGGGCGAACCGGGGGAACGCCACCTGCACCACGGTCAGGTGCCGCAGCAGCTCCTCGACCAGCGGGCCCACCGCCGCGTCGTCGTCGCGCATCGACGCGCGCGCCGCGTCGTCGCGCAGCAGCACGTACGCGCCCAGCGCCAACATGCTCGCCGTGGTGTCGAACCCGCCGGTCAGCACGCCGTCGGCCAGCCCGGCCAGCTCCGCGTCGTCGACCGCGTCGCCGTGCTCGCGGATGATCATGCCGATCAGGCCGTCGCCCGGCGAGCGGCGCTCCCGCTCCACGATCTCCCGCATGTACTCCAGCGACTCGGAGATCGCGCCCAGCGCCTGGCCCGCGCCGCCGAGCACGTCGAACCGGGCCGCGGCCAGCCGCTGGAACCGGTCGCGGTCGTCGTACGGCACGCCCAGCAGCTCGCAGATCGTCAGCGACGGGATCGGCAGGGCGAACTCCTTGACCAGGTCCACCGGACCCGGCGCGGCCTCCATCGCGTTCAACCGCTCGGTGACGATCTCGTCGATGCGCGGCACCAGCCGCGACAGCCGCCGCATGGTGAACTCCGGCGTCAGCAGCCGGCGCAGCCGGGTGTGGTCCGGCGGGTCGGCGAACCCGAGACCCCCGGGCGACTGCTCCAGCTGCCCCACCGCCTCGCCGAGGCGGGTGTAATCGTTGCTGAACGCCGCTGTGTCGGACAGCACCTTCTTGGCCTCGGCCTCCCCCGTGACCAACCACACGCGAACGCCGAACGGAACCGGCACGCGGTGCACCGCGCCCGACTCGCTCATCCGCGTCAACTCCTCGACCGGCTCGACCCCGTTCCGCTTCAGCGGAAGCAGCGCACGGTCCGGGAGCAGCGACAACGCACGTGAACCGATCTTCCCCATGATCCACCGCGTAGCCGAACGCCGTGCGACCCACCCCACCAGGCCGTCGCGCACAGACGCCAGAGTCGCCATTCCACACCCCTCGTTCCCCAGATCGAATCGTCGAAACGGTAACGGTACGAACCTGAGAGGGGCATCGAGCCACAGGCGGATTGACACGACGACGGCTCGTGAAAGACGATCGGCGACCGCGCGTGAACGGGGAGCCGGGGGTCGAAGCCGTCCGGGTCCGCTCGCGCACCGCGCCCGGGACACCCGCTGACGCCGGACCACCCCTACCGGGGCAGCAGCGCCGCCACCTCCGCCAACGCGTCCAGCACCTCCGGCGTGAGGTACCCGGCGGCGAGTTCCGCCTCGGCCACGGTCACCGTGCCCCGGTACCGCTCGGAGCCGTAGTTCGCCCCGGAGAACGCGACCTCCGCCAGCCCGAGCGCGCCCGCGCCCAGCGGCTCGACGTCACCGGAGCCCGGCTCGTCGACGACGCCCTGGAACCGGCGGGCGTCACCGCTCGACGCGAACTCCACCCAGGCCACCGCGACGACCGCGGTGTTGCCCGCGTCGTCGCCCACCGCGAACAGCACCCGGTCCATCGACGCGCACCCGGTGTCCCGCAGGAAGTCCCGCACCTCGCCGAACGACGCCGCGGCGCAGTCGGCCGGCTGCTCGTCCGTCCGCTTGAGCCCGTGCAGCCCCATCGCCAGCCAAGCGCCCTCGACGTCGCCCTCCCGCGCCCGGTCCTCGCTCGCGGCCTTGCGCGTGGTCAGGCTGAGGCCCGCGCCGCCCGCGCCACCGCCCTCGCTGAGCCCGACCGCTCCCCCGTACCCCACCGCGCTGAGCGCGACCAGCCCCGCCAGCAGCACCGGCTTGGCCCGGCCGCCGCCCCGGCCCGCGACCGGGCGCACGCGGCCCTTGGCGTCGGTGTAGAAGCTCCTCGGCATGGCGACCTCCCCCCGAGCAAGGTTTAGCAACGCTCGTGGCGAAGTGACCCGATTTTCGCGGAGAACCGCTCGATCAGCGCAAACCGAACGGTCGGTCCATCCTGCGTCGCCGCTGTGCCACCGGGGGTGGCGCGGTGGTCACCGACGCCGAGCGGCCTTCACCGGCGTCGGGCGGTCTTCACCGACGCCGGGCGGCGAGCAGCAGCGCCAGGCCCAGCACCGACATCACCAGGCCCATGCCGTAGGCGGAGCGGTAGCCGAAGTGCTGCGCCGCGCCCAGCAGCGGTCCGGACAGCATGGAGCTGACCTTGTAGGTGTTGGTGTAGAGGGTGGTGGCGTAACCGGGGCGGTCCGGTGCGAGGTCCTGGAAGTAGGAGATGCCCAGCCCCATCACCGCGGAGATCACCACGGCGTGCAGCGCCTGCGCGGCCATCACCTGCCAGGTCTCCTGGGCCACCAGCACGATCGCGTAGTAGCCCAGCGCCACCGCGCCGCCCGACAGCACCAGCACCCGCTGGCCGCGCCGGACCGCCAGCGCGCCGAAGGCCAGCATGAGCGGGATCTCCAGCGCCGCGCACAGGCCCAGCACCAGGCCCGAGTCGGCGATCGTGCCGCCGAGGTCCTCGGTGACGAACAGCGGCATCGCCGCCACGCCGACCGACGTCGCGCCCTGGAGCAGGACGAACGCCAGGCTGGCCAGCAGCATCTCCTTGCGCGTGCCCGACCGGTCCGCGGTGGTGTCGGTCGACGCCGGTTCCGACCGGCCCAGCTCCGGCAGCCACAGCGCGATCACCACCGCGGACAGGACGTAGCACGCCGCGGTCGCGCCGAACAGCCCGGTGAACCCGGTCCCGGCCATCAGCAGCGCGCCCACCGGCGGCCCGGCGACCCACGAGACCGACACCAGGGTGCGCAGGCCGCTCATCACCAGCGGGACCTTGGTCGAGCCGCTGCGGTCCAGCGCGTGGCGGGCGTAGGCGAACATCTGCGGCATCTGTGAGGCGGCGACGGACCCCAGCGACACCGACACCACCAGCAGGACCCAGTACTCCCGGATGGACGCGAACAGCACCCACGCCACCGCGCCCGCCGCGCTCGCGACCAGCAGCAGCAGGCGGCGGATCGCCCGGGAGTCGGACCACCGGCCGATCGCGGTGCTGACCACGATCGACCCCAGCGCGCTGGTCAGCAGGAAGGCGGCGACCTCGAACGGCCCGGCGTTCAACTCCTTGATCAGGAACACCGACAGCAGCGGCCCCACCAGCGCGTACCCGATGCCGGTCAGCAGGCTGACCGTGACGAGCGGCACGAAAGGCCTCGAACCGGACCGAACACGAGCAACGCTCATCACATCCACGCCGCCGATCCTCACCGGCGGGTCCGGCGGCGCGGAAGCCGATTTCCACCACGTGGGCCATGAGAGCGGTCACACCGCGGTGGCGCGAGCCACCAGGACGGCCATGTCCAGGGGCAGCCCGCGGATGTCCTCCAGCGTGAAACCGTTCCGGGCCAACAACTCCCGGTGCCGGTCGGCGGTGCGCTCGCCACCCCGCGGGGTGTTGACCATCATGTGGACGTCGAACGACAGCGGCAGCACCGACCGGTCGTCGAGGATCGGCCGCTCCACCACCGCGAGCAGCGCGCCGGCGGGCATCGCGGACCGGACGTTGCGCAGGATGGCCGAGGCGCGCTCGTCGTCCCAGTCGTGCAGGATGCGGGAGAGCAGGTAGACGTCGCCGCCCGCGGGCACCGGGTCGCGGAAGAAGTCGCCCGCGACCACCTCCGCGCGGTCCGCGCAACCCAGGCGGGTCAGCACCTCCCGCGCCGCGCCGGTCACGTGCGGCCGGTCGAACAGCACGCCGCGCAGGCCGGGCGCGGCGGCGAGCACGAGGCCGAGCAGCCTGCCGTCGCCGCCGCCCACGTCGACCACGGCGCCGGTGGCGGGCAGGTCGAGCAGGCCGGGCACCAGGTTCAGGAAGCTCGTGCCCGCCGCCATCGCGCCCTCGAACAGGCGCGCGTCGGCGGGGTGCGCCGCGAGGTGCTCGAACAGCAACGCGCCGTGGGAGTGCTCGAACGCGCTGCCACCGGTGCGCAGGGTGTGCTCCAGCGCGCTGAACGACCGGTAGAACAGGCCGCCGTAGATGCGGGCGAGGTCCCGCAGCGAACCGTCGGCATCGGCGCGCAGCAGCGCGCCCGCCTCGGTCAGCTCCCACGCGTCGCCGTCCCTGCGCAGCACGCCGAGCGCGCCGAGGAAGGCCAGCACGCGGCGCAGCTTGTCGGGTCGCGTGCCGGTGCGCTCGGCCAGTTCCGCGGTGGTGCGCGATCCGCCGGCGATCAGGTCGGCCACGCCCAGTTCGGCCGCCGCCGCCACGGAGCGGGTGCGCCAGGCGCCGGTCACCAGCTCGAACATCGCGCGCCGGGCCTCGTCGGGCCGGCCGACGTGGCGGCGCAGCAGGTCGGCGTGGTGACCGGGCAGCCGCAGCTCCACGCGGCCGCGACCGCGCAGGCGCAGCCAGGTCGAGTCCTCGCGCGGGTCGTGACCGCCGCCGTCGGGCGCGAGACCGGCGTCGACCAGCACCGCGTAGACGCCTCTCGACACCACGTCGTCCGCGGGCGCCCGGAACACCGGGTGCGCCCACCCGGAGCGGTCCGATCCGGACGACCCGACCCCGGCGACCGGCACGGACACCTCCAGCCCCCGCGCGCAACCGGGCACCGCGCCGCGCACGAGCCGCACGTCCACGTCCCGACCGCCCACGCGCGCCGACCTGGTCGGCGCAGGTCCCACCGGGTCCACGCCCAGCTCGACCAGCGCGGCCACCACGTCGTCCACGCGCCGCGCCGCCACCAGCACGGCGGTGTGCGCGAACTCCAGGTGCGCGGACACTCCCCCGGGCTCGTCGAGCGCGGTCGCCAACGCCCGCTCGGTGCTCGCGGACCGGGTGAAGTCCACCGCGTCCGCCAGTCGGCGCAGGTCCTGCTCGTCCAGCGCCTCGCGGCCACCGGTCTCCGTCACGGGCATGCCAGGTCCTTCCCAGCGAACGGCCGTGCCCCACCCGCCGGGGGCGGGGCACGGCGATGTCGTGACCTCTTTTCGAGGGTTATTCGCTTTCCAGCTCGGGGTGGAGCTCCACATCCGCCCAGCGCACCAGCCCGGCGATGCGCGGCTGCCCGTCGTGCCGCCAGGACATGCTCGGCTTGGTCATCGCGCCCGGCGCGCAGATCCGGCTCGCGCCCAGCACCGCCAGCTCGCGCCCGACGCGCCGGAACTCCTCGCCGACCGCGCCGAGGCCGACGTTCTGGAGGTGCCTGGCGTAGGGGCGCACCAGCTCGACGGCCGCCGGGAGGTCGGGCACCGGCACGATGCGCGCGACCCGGTCGCCCGCGCCGCTGAGCGGGAGCAGCGAGTCCTCCAGCAGGACGGTCCACTCCAGACCGTCGGGCGCCCACACCTCGCTGGTGTCGCTGGTGGCGGCCCGCCACTCCGCGACCAGCCTGCGGTGCTGGAGCGCGATGGCGTCGTGGGCCTCGACCGTCCCGGGTGGACAGTCGGCGGCGGCGCGGCGCATCGCGTCGGCCAGGTGTTGGGCCACGGCTCGGGCGTGCTCGGCCCCCACCAGGTAGACCTGCGGCGACAGGCAGGCGTGCTGGTCGAAGTCGCTGCAATCGGCGGCGATGCGCCGGGCCACCTCGGCGGGACCGTGCCGCGCCGCGTACTCGGCGCTGATCAAGCCGAACGAGAACTTGTGCGCGTGCTCCTCGTAGACCTGGTCCGGTCGGACCTTGGCCCGGACCGCCGCGCACGCCTGGTCGCCGCCGTACACGATCACCGCGTCGGCGTGCGCGAGGGCGGCGGTGATCGAGGCCTCGTCGTCGCGGTCCCAGTAGGTGGCGACCACGGCGTCCGCCAGCGCCGGTTCCACGTCGTGCAGGGTGCGCAGGAACGCGGCGGCGAAGTGCGGCTCCTTGGCCGGGATCTTCGCGATCACGCCGGACTTGACCAGCAGCGCGCGGACCAGGGACCGCGCCGGCAGGCCGGGCACGTTGCCGGAGAACACCGCGAGCGTGACGCCCGGCCCGACCGCCGTGGTGCCGCCGCGGAACCCGTCGAGCACCTCGGGGTCGCCCAGCTCGCGGGTCAGCGCGGCCAGCAGCGACTCGGCGCGCAGGTTGCCCACCTCGGCGTCCAGCGCCCGGTCGACGGTCTCCTCCGACATGCCGGTCACCAGCGAGGCGTCCCGCACCACGGCGCGGCGCGGGGCGAAGTCGCGCTTGGCCCACCGGTCGGCCACCTCGTCGAACGCGGCCACGATCCGGCGCACCGGCAGCGCGCGCAGCCGTTCGTGCGCGGCCCGGAGCCCGGCGCCGATCGCGTCCCAGTCGTCGGGCCGCTCGCCGCGCCACTCGTGCGCGCCGGAGCGGAGGGTGAACGACGTGCCCGGGTGGGTCACCCAGTCGGGCATCCACGACACGGTCACGCGGCACCCCCGGTCATCTCGTCCAGTGACAGCGAGCAGCCCCGGCTGGTGCTGCCGGCGATGCGCCCGGCGATGGCCACGCCCTCCGGTCCGGCGATGCCGACGTCGCCGGTGAGCAGCACGTGCGGCCGGTCGAGCAGGGCGTAGTCGGTGATCTCCAGCAGGCCGGGGCCGACCTCGCGGTACTCGCGGGTGCGCGGGTCGCGGACCCGCGGACCGCCCGCGGGCCCGCCCGCCTTGGGCCGCTCGCCCAGCGGGCCGACCGGGGTGTCCGCCGAGTCGTAGAGCGGGCCGGCGATCTCGGTCATGCCGAAGATGTTGCCGAACCGCTCGATGCCGAAGACGCGCCTGACCGCGTCGCGGAGGTCGTCCACGGCCATGACGCGCGAGCGGCCCTTGAAGCCGCCGCCGTCGTACATGCGGGAGCCGGGCGGCAGCTGCCAGGCCCTGCCCCGCGCCTCCAGGGCGTCGCAGATGTTGACGAAGGCGAAGGTCGCGCCGACCAGCACGACCGGCAACCCCTCGGCGACGGCCGCGTCGAGCCGCTGCGCCAGCAGCTCGAAGTCCACGCCCGCCTCCTGGACGACGGCGGTGCTCAGCCGGGGGTCGCCGACCGCCTCGGCGATGCGGGCCATGTCGAACGCGATGGCCATGTGCGGTGCGACCCGCTCGGAGGGCGCGAAGGGCAGCACCACGGGCCTGACGTCGGCGAAGTCGATCTCCCGGCGGGCCCGCGCGGTGACCGCGGCGCGCTTGAGCTCCAGGCCCAGCGGGGAGTACCGGACGCTGCCCCGGGTGCTGCCGGTCGTGCCGCTCGTGCGGAACTCGCGGACCACGGGCGCGTCGGGGAACAGGTGGGGGCCTCCGCCCTTGTACGCGGTGTCGGGGATGCCGACGCCCGTGCCGACCTGCTTCCAGTACCTGGCGACTTCGGGCGAGTTGGCCCGGGACAGTTCGATGAGCTGTTCGTGCACGTCAAGCGGGTCGCCGTCCTCCTCGACGACCAGCCTGACCATGTTCTCGAAGAGCCGCGCGACGTGGGGGTCGTCGTGGGCGATGGTCATCGACTCCTCCTGCGGTGAGGTGAACCCGGCCAGTCAGCAGTGGTTGATCGAGGGGCGCAAGATCGACCCCCGGAACGGGGTACCGCCAACCGGGTGGTTCGGGGAGGCCATAGGATGACTGAAAGTGGAGCTGGTGGAAACAAATGCGAATGTTCCGCTACGGGACCCGGAACGCCGCGAACCAGGGCGGAACGCCGATCCCGGACCCCACCCCGGAAGGCTGACCAGCGCCGACGTGGCGGAGTTCGCGCGCACGACGTGAGGCGGTCGAGGTTGTCGGGGGCGGCTGAACGCGTTACCGCGATAATGGCGAGACGCATCGGGATCGAAAAGAACCACACGAGACGTGACGGCTCGACACCCGTCACGGGCGGAACGGCGGCCTCGCCTCGGCGCGACCCGCACCCCAACGGTCGACCACTCGGAGCCCGGCACGCCGCGACCAGGAGTCCCCTATCGAGTGAACCTCATATTCGATCGGGCAAAACCGACGCCCGCTCGGTAACGCTCTGTTCCGACCCTCCACTGATGGACGCAGGTCAGAGCAAGTTCTCCGCATTATTGCGGGTCAGACGGACGTCCGATCTTTCACACCGTAACGATGTCACCAGCCGGGCTAACGATTGCCCGATGCAACCGATATCGCCGCTATGGACGACGATTCCACTCCGGCGGTACGAGTAGACGCGCCCGAACGCCGGAACAGGGCGTCCGAACGCGCGAACCGCAGGAACCGCACAGTCGCGGACCGAGCAACCACCTGGGGTGCCGGATGAACAGCCGAATGGTCGAACTCGAAGCAGTCCTGTCCCGATCCGCCCCCGATCGACTCGCGGCGCGGCGCCTGGCGGTGGAGCTCGCGCGCTCGCTGGACTCGCTCAGCGCCCGCCGTGACGTGGACCGGCTGCTGCGCTGCGCCGCCGCGCTCACCCGGATCGGCTCGGCCGACGCCGCGGACGTGCTGCTGGTCTCGATGCTCGCCCTGGTCGGCCCCTCGACGCCGGAGGCCGCGCGGGTGCGCGACCAGCAGGCGCTGGTGGCGGTCGCGCGCGGCCGGCGCGAGCCCGGGGCGGCCGCGCCGCGGCAGGCGCGCCGGCGGGTGCCGGGCGGCGCGTTCGGACGGGGCGCCCCGCTGCGGCAGGTGGTCGGCGACTTCCTCGACCCCGCGCCGGCGGCCGACCGGGTCGCGGTCGGATCGGTGGCCGTCGCGGTCGAACCGACCCACCCCGGCGAGACCGGCGCGCTGGAGCTGGCCCTCCAGCGCAACGCGGCGGTGCTCGGCTCGAACCACCCGCAGACGGCCGCGGTGCGGCTGAACCTGATGTGCGCGCGGTTCCGGATCGCCCGCGAGCAGGGCGACGCGGACGAGCTGGCCGAGTCGCTGGGCGACCTGCGCGAGGCCACCGACCGGGCGGTCGCGTCGCTGGGCTCGCACCACCCGCGGGCGCTGGTGGCGCAGGCCAACCTGGCGTCGGCCGAGTTCGAGCTGGCCAGGTCGCGGCGGTCCGCCGAGCGGGCCAGGCTCGCGCTGCCGAGCCTGCGCTCGGCCGCCGACCGCACGGCCATGCGACTGGGCTCGGACCACCCGCACGCGTTGATCGCGGCGGCGAACCTGGCCGCGGCCGAGCTGGAGCTGGCGCACGTGGAGGGCACCCGGCCGCAGGCGCAGCGCCTGCTGGACCTGGTGCGCGACGCGTCGAGGCAGGCCACCGCCGGGCTGGGCGCGGACCACCCGGCCGTGCAGGAGCTGGACGAGCAGCGGCGGGCGTGCGAGGCGCTGGTGTCCGGCACCGGGCCCGACCCGTCGTTCGAGCGCGGCTACGCCTCGTTCGCCGACGCGGGCCGTTCGCTGGCGACGGCGAAGCCCGGCGCGCCGGCGGTGCGGCAGGGCGCGCCGGCGACGGCCGAGTGGCCGGCGGGCACGCTGCTGCACCGGCTGCGGGAGACCAGCCGGCAGGAGCTGATGAACCTCGGCACCACCGTCCGCTACGCCGCCGACCGCGAGATCATCGTGCAGGACGCCACCGACACGCACGCGTTCCTGCTGCTCGACGGCGTGGTCAAGGTGCTGGTCACCGACGAGGCCGGCGACAGCGCCGTGCTGACCGTGCGGGTGGCGGGCGACCTGATCGGCGAGATGGCCGCGATGGACCACAGACCGCGGTCGGCGACCATCGTGACGTGCGGCGACGTGGTGGCGAAGCTGATCACCAGCGCCGAGCTGCACAGCTTCCTGCACCGCCGCAACGACGGGTTCGTCGAGCTGATCGGCGTGATCGACGACCAGCTGCGCTGGGCCAACCGCCGCCGCCGCGACTTCCTCTCCCACACCGCGGCCGAGCGGGTGGCGCGGGTGCTGGCCGAGCTGGTCGGCGCGCACGGCAGGCAGGAGCTGGGCGGCTGGGTGCTGGGCATCCCGCTGACCAAGGTGGAGCTGGCCTCGATCGCGGGAATGAAGCCGCGCACGGCGGAGAAGGCGTTCGCCGACCTGCGCAAGGCCGGCGTGGTGGTCAGCCACCTGCGGCGCGACGTGGTGGTGCCCGACCTGGACCTGCTGCGGCGGTTCGCGCGGATGTGAGCGCGGGGCCGGGCGCCGAACCCGGCCCCCTCCCCCGCCTCAGCCGACCGCCCCGTCCGGCGGCGGGTCGCCCGGCGTCGCGTCGAGGTGGCCCGGGCTGTCCAGCGCGTCCGCCTCGCCGACGGGGTCGTGGTGGCGGTGCAGCTCCAGGGCCGCCAGGCACCGGTGGCGGTTCCCGGCGTCGTGCCGCGGCGCCACCGATCGGCGTCGGCGGAATTCACCCGACCGCTCGAACCCGTCCCGGTCCCGGCGCCGATCGGCCGCGGGTCGGGACGCCGTCACGCCCCGGCGAACCAGCTGTCGACCAGGGCGTTGCGGAACTTGCCGGTGGGGTCGAGGCGTCGTCGGAGGTCGACGAACCGGTCCCGGTGCGGGTAGCGGGCGGCGACGTCGGTGAGCTCGGTCAGCTTGCCCCAGTGCGGGCGCGGGTCCCAGGGGCCCAGGGCGTCCTCGATCCGGCGCAGCGCCCGCCGGACACCTCGGTCGTCGGGTCGCCAGGTGAAGTGGAACGCCACGCTGTCGCGGCCGTGGACCGTGCTCAGCCACTGCGCGTCGGCGGCGACCGTGCGGACCTCGGAGGTCAGCAGCAGCGGCGTGACGTGCTCGGAGAGGCCGTTGAGGGCCTTGAGCGCGTCGGCGGCGTGCTCGCGGGCGACGAAGTACTCGGACTGGAGCTCCGCGCCGACGCTGGGGGTGAAGTCGGCCCGGAAGTGCGGCAGCCGCTCGTGCCACGGGCCCGGTTCGCCGAGCTGGGCGGTGCAGTGGACGGTCGGCTGGCCGGGCACCGGGTGGCGCGGCCCGGTGGCCTCGGTGGCGCCGGTCCAGGTCAGGTCGGGCAGGTCGTCGGTGGTGCGGCGCTTGGTGAACACGTGGGCGACGCCCTGCCAGGTGGTGAAGGCGCTGACGCTGTAGGCGCTGGAGAAGACGGCGTCGGCGTGCTCGACGAGGGCGTCGAAGGGCATGTCGTCGAAGACCCGCTGCTCGACGTCGAAGGTGGGGACGACGTCGAGGGTCATCGCGGTGATCACGCCCAGGGCGCCGAAGGAGACCACCGCGCCGTCGAAGTCCTCGTCCCGGCCGCGGGTGAGGGTCCTGGTGGCGCCGTCGGCGGTGACCAGGTCGATCTCTCGGACCAGGCTCGCCAGGGACGGGACGCCGTTGCCGGAACCGTGGGTGGCGGTCGCGCAGGCCCCCGCGATGGTGATGTGCGGCAGGGAGGGCATGGCGGGCAGGGCCAGGTCACGGGCCTGGAGGAGGTCGGCGAGGCGGGCGAGCCTGGTGCCGGCGCTGATCCTGGCGGTGTTGCCGTCGGTCTCGAACACCTCGGGCAGGCCGTCGAGGCCGATCAGCGTGCCGGTGGTGTCGGCGACGGTGCTGAACGAGTGCCCGGTGCCGACGACGTGGGCGGCCTCGGCGTCCGCGACCAGGCGGTGGACCTCGTCGAGGGAGCGGGGGTGCTCGGTGGTCGCGGCGGAGAAGGTGACGTTACCTGCCCAGTTGGTGCTCACCGAATCGATTCTGCCTGACCGGCGCCCTGCTCCGGCAGGAGTACTCGGACGGCGGTGACGCGGATCTCCGCACCGGGGTCCGAAGCGGCGATCTCACTGATCCGCGCGAACGTGTCGGGTGAATCCAGGGCTCCTCGCCTCAGGACGTCCGTGCTCGGTCCGCAACCGCCTGAGCAACGCGGCGAACACCTCCTCGTCACCGGACCACTCGCGTTCCAGCACCTGCGCGGAAGCCCGGCGGACGGCCCCGCGCACGTCGGCCAGGCACCTGTCCAGCGGCCGGTCGTCGGCGGCCGCGTAGTGCTCCGTCGCCACGTCCACGTGGCCCATCCGCCGAACGGCGTTGCGGACCGCCTCGCGGTGCTCCTTCAAATCCTGGTAGGTGGACGAGACGTGGACGCCGGCCATCGGAGCACCCTGGCACAGGCCCGGAACGGATCTTCCGCACTTCTCGTCCCAGGGACGTGCTTCGCTACATGACGCTGGTCGGCGCGCTGTGCGCCGCGACCGCGCCGTTCCTGCCCGGCGGGGTTCCCCGGCCCGAGCCGGACGCGGTGTTGATCGGGTTGGCCGCCGGGGTGGTGGTGGCGGCGCTGGTGAGCCTCGGGCGGGCGCGGGTGGTCGGCGCGCTGCTGGGCGCCGGGATCGCCGTGGCGGCCCTCGTGCTGCTGTGGCTGGACGTGGGGACCGGTTTGACGGGTGTTGACCTGCCCGTGCTGGCGGTGGGCGCGACAGCGGTGGCCGCCGGGGCGTCCTGGAGCCGGGATTGGCGGGTGCGGCCGGTCGGCGTCGCGGCGGCGCTGGTGGTGGCGGCAGCGGCGGTGGTCGCGCCCACGGGGGTGGAAGCCCTGGTGGTGGAGGCGGAAACGCGGGAGGCCCGGGACTTCGCGCCGGAGCCGGTCGCGGAACGGCCCGGTGATCGCCAGTGGGCGTGGCGACCGACGTCCGACGTGGTCGGGGTCGTGGCCGCCGGGCACGGGGTGGCGGTCGGCCTGAGCGAAGGGGCCGTGGTCGCCCTGCACGGCCCGGACGGTCGGGAGGAGTGGCGGTACGCGCGGCCCGGGGCGTGGGTCGGGGCGGTGGCCGCGTCGATGGACCGGCGGGCCGTGGTGGTGGCGTTCGGGTCGTCGGAGGACACGCGCGCGCAACTGGTGGTGGTGCTGGACGCGGACACCGGGGTCGTCCGCTGGGAGGTGGTGCTGCGCTCGGTGCTGGTCGAGGTGGGCGAGCTGGTCCCGGGCACGCGGACGCTGGCGGTGCGCGACCGGGACGTCGTCACCGCCTACGACTTGGACGACGGCCGGGTGCGGTGGACGTGGACCGCGCCGGAGGGTTGCGAGTCGCGGTACACGCTGCCCGCCAGGGGCCGCACGACCGTGCCCGTGGTGCAGGAGTGCGCGGACGGACTGGCGCTCATCGCGCTGGACGAGGTGACCGGGCGGGAGCGCTGGCGGCACGAGGGGCCGCCGGGGCCGTCCGACGGCGAGGTGGCCGACGTGATCCTGCTGGGTTCCCCGGACGGCTCGCTGCTGTCGGCGGGGATGGCCGGTGGCGGGCTGTTCGACGCGGAGACCGGGGAGGTGCTCACGCAGCCGGGAGCGCCGTGGACGGCGCGGGTGGACCTGGGCCCCATGCCGCTGCTGGAGCAGGAGGAGGGTGGTCGCAGCACGGCGATCGCCGCCTTGGACCCGAGGACCGGCGCCACGACGCCGCTGTCGGTCGAGGCGTGCCGGGGGCGGGTCGCGGGCGCCACCACGGCCACGACCTACCTGCGGGCGTGCGGGGACACCGGTCGGGAGCTGACCGTGGTGGCCCAGCCGTTGGACGGGTCGCCTCCGACCGAGGCAGCGGTGCTGCTGGACGGCTCCGGTTCCCGGTCGGACGTGCGGTTGGTGGCCGCGCCCGGCGCGGTGGTGGTCGCCCGCGAGGCCTACGGCGGCACGCCCGCGCCGGTGGTGGGCCTGGTCGCCCCCGCGTAGCGCCGCGCCCGGTTCGGGCGATACCCGGTCACAGGCCGATGTCCGAGGAGGGCACATGTCGCATTTGCGCGGGTTCGTCGCGGTGGTCGCCGTCGTGCTGGGGTTGGCGGTGTCCCCCGTGCCGGTGTCGTCGGTCGTCCAGACCTACCCGGCGGTGGAGTACTGAGGTCGCCGATCACGAGAACTCCCACGGCGACCTCGCCACCACGCACCCGTCCCGCACCAGCACCCGCGCGAACCCGGGGTCCGCGGCCAGGTCGGCGAGGTCGGTGCACACCGGCGAGGTCAGCGGCGCGGTGCAGCGCCGGGTGGCGCGCGCGTTGAGCCGCGACGCCGCGGACAGCAGCGAGGAGCGCGCCTCCTGGCCCGTGCCGGACCGGACGCGCCGCGCCAGCCCGTCCACCACTCCTCGCGCGCACACCACGCCGCCGAACACGTCGAGAAGGGTCATCAGCGACGGCGGCACGCCGGCGTGCGCCTGCACCACGAAGTCGGCGCCCAGCGGCGGCCGGTCGCCCAGCTCGTCGCCCCACCCGGAGGCGTGCGCGTAGACGACGCCCGGCCGCGCCCTGGCCACGTCGCGGGCCCGCAGCGCCCACCGCTCCGCCTCGCCGGGACCCCAGTCGTGCAGGAACACGTCGGCGTCGACGGCCAGGTCCAGCAGCTCGTGCCGCCCGGCCACGGTGGTCAGGTCGACCTCGACCACCCGCTTGCCCCGGTTGAGGGCGTGGAACCGGGCCGACACCCGGCCGGTCCGGCTGTCGACCACGGGCGCCGCGCCGCGGGCCGGGTCGCCGCCCGGCGGCTCGGCGCGCACCACGACCGCGCCGAGCTGCCGCAGCAGGTGCCCGGCCACCGAGCCCTGCACCCCCCGGCACGACTCCAGCACGACCAGGCCGGACAGCGGCAGCGCGCCGCGCGGCGCGGGCACCTCGGGGCCCGCCGCGCCGGGCAGTTCCGCCACCCGGTAGGCGGGCAGGTGGTCCAGGACGCGGTTCGCCACCCGCACCAGGCTCATCCCGGTGGAGGCGGCGGCGCGCTCCAGCACCTGGACCGGCAGCCGCGCGGTCACCCCGGTCAGCTCGGGCGGCAGCGGGCAGGTGGCGGTGGCGAAGCGGTCGGCGAAGGGCCGCCACGACGTGGCCACCGCCCGCGCGTCGGCGTGCAGCGCGGTCCAGAAGCGCCGCCACACCTCGGCGTCCGACGCCTCCAGCTCGAAGGCCACCCCGTCGCCGGACACGAACGGCGGCCCGCCGACGTCGAAGGGCCCGACCGGGTCGTCCGCGGTGGCCGCGGCCAGGTACTGCGACACCGCCAGCAGGGCGGCCTGGGCGACGGACGTGGTCACCGAGCGCACGGCCGCCCCGCGCAGCCGGGCCGGCTCCAGCGCCGCGGCGCCGAGCGCGAACAGCTCGCCGGCCAGGATCGAGGCGTAGTCCAGGCCCAGCGGGGTGGGCCGCCCGAAGCGGCGACCGTGGACGTGCATGAGCCCGCACGCCGCCTGCACGTCCAGCTCGCCGCCCAGCTTCAGGTCCACCGGCCCGGACCAGGGCACGGCCGCCAGCGTCGAGGTGGTCATGCGGGTTCCCGCCCGTGCACCGGGTGCGCCACCGGTGAGGTCTCCGCGCACCTCTGGTCGACCGGCAGCGCCCGTGCACCCATCCGCCGCGGGCGGCGTGGGACCGGTCGGGGGCCCGCCTCGGCCGGCCTCGCGGTGACAGTGGCTTCGCGGTCCCGCGCGCCGGGGGCCGGCGGCACGGCGTCGCGCTCGGGCGCCACGTCGGTGGCCGGCGCGGAACCGGCGCGGGCGGAGAGCCGGTGCGCGCCGTCCTCCGGGCACCGCCGGGCGCGGCGGGTGGGGATCAGCGGGTCGTGGGCGGCGGACGGGCGGCGGTGGTGCTCGACGACCGGCGCGCGGTCGGGGGCGCGGGTGGTCGCGCCCACCGCCCGCTGCCGCGGGTCCCGGCGGCGGGCGGTGGAGCGGGTTGGCGGGTCGGGGTGGCGGAGCCGACCGGCGCCGGGCGCGGTGGTGACAGGCCGGTCCGGGTGCGCGGCGGTGCGCGGGCGGCGCGCGGCGACCTCGTCGAACGGCGCGCCCGTGTCACGGGGTTTCATGCTTGCTGCCTCCTGGGCGCGGGCGGGCGGCCGGCCTGACCGCACGGTAGGGGTGGAGGTCGTCCGGTCGCTCGCGTGGTCCGCGTGACCGGCGGTGCGGGAGGACGAGCGCGCCGGCTCACGAGGCGGGCTCGCTTTTTAATTCGAGCGCTTCGCCCCGACTGGAGAACCGGACGTTCTCGACCGCCGCGGCAATGTGCGGCCGAGCAGTCTCCCGCAAATCCGGAAATGTCGCCGATTGCGTGAAGAATGGCACGGTCAGCGTCCTCACCTCCGCTGTCGTCACTCCGACTGCGAGCGTATGTCAGGCATCACGGGGAGCCTTGGGGCACCGGCCAGTTCACTCTTCCTGGTCAACTCGCCGTCGCGGTGTTGACAACGTCGGCACATCGCCGACTAACGTAATCGGCGAGTATTCCGGTCGATATTCTTGACGTCTTCTGCGACAACACGGGACAGGCGGGGCTCTCTGGTGCGGACACTCGTCGTGGGGCTGGGGCGGGCCGGGGCGGACCTGCACCTGCCGGTGCTGGCCAGGGCTCGGGCCTCGGTCAGGCAGTTGTTCGACGACCGGCCGGTCGTCGCGTGCGACCCGAGCCGGTTGCCCGCGGAGCGGCCGGGCCTGGCGATGGTGGGCAGCCTCGCCGAAGCGGCCGCGCTGCTGGACCCGGCCGAGACGGTGGCGCACGTGTGCACGCCGCCGACGGTGCGGGCCGAGGTGGTCGCGCAGCTGGCCGAGCGCGGGTTCCGCAACGTGATCGTGGAGAAACCGCTGGCCGCGGACACCGACGACCTCGCGCGGATCACCAGGCTGCGCCGCAAGCACGGCCTGCGGGTCGCGGTGGTGGAGCCGTGGCTGACCAGCGCGCTCACCGAGCGGTTGATCGGGCTGGTGCGGAGCGCGTCGCTGGGCGAGCCGCGGTCGATCTCGATCGTGCAGAACAAGCCGCGCTTCCGCCGGTCGCTGACCACGCCGAGCCACCCGACCGCGTTCGACGTGGAGCTGCCGCACGGGGTGGGCCTGGCGCTGCGGCTGGCGGGCAGCGCCCGGGTGACCCACGCCGCCGGGTTCGACCTGGTGGTGGGCGACGCGGTGGTGCCCAGGATGGGCGGCGCGCGGGTGGGTCTGCGGCACAACAACGGGGTGCGCACGGAGATCAGCTCGGACCTGACCTCGCCGGTGCGGGAGCGGCGGATCACCGTGGAGTTCGAGCGGGGCGTCGCGGTGGGCCACTTCGCGGTCAGCGACGACGACGACCACTCGCAGCTGACCGTCACGATCAACGGGCGGCGCGAGCACGAGGTGCTGCGGGACGACTCGCTGACCGAGTGGGTCATCCGGGCCTACCGGCTGTTCCACGCCTCCGGCGACCAGCACGCGCGGGGGTTCGCCTTCGCCACCGACGTGGTGCAGCTGCTGTCGGTGGCCAAGAACATCTGCGCGGAGCCGGTGGTGCCCGCGGCCCGAGCGGAGTCGCCGGGCCGGGTGGTGGCGGCGCACGTCCGCTGAGCCGGTGACCGCGCGGGACGACGGCGGTTCGGCGCGGGCGGGGCGCGGGTGGCTGGTGGCCGGTGGTGCGGTGAGGGGGCTGGGTGGCCGGCGGGTCGGTGAGGGCCGGGCGGAGCGACAGGTCGGCGCGGGACGCGGTGGGCGGCGGGTCGGTGACGCGCGGCGCCGTCGAGCCGGTGTTGGCGGGCATCACCGACGAGGCCGGGCCGGACCTGGCCACCCAGCTGGCGGTGCTGGCCAAGCTGGGCTGGTCGCACGTCGAGCTGCGCACGGTCGACGGGCGCGCGGTCGCCGACCTGGATGACGCCGCGTTCGCCGCGGTGGCGGGGGCGCTGGCCGGGCGAGGGGTGCGGGTGGTGTGCCTGGACTCGCGCATCGGCGGGTGGGCGCGACCGGTCGACACGCCGTTCCCGGTGGACCTGGCGGAGCTGGAGGTGCTGCTGCGCCGGTGCGCGGAGCTGGGCACCCGCTACGTGCGGATCATGTCCTACCCCAACCGGGGCCTGCCGGAGCGGCGGTGGCGGGACGAGGTCGTCGGGCGGGTGTCGCGGCTGGCGGAGCGCGCCGCGCGGGCCGGGGTGGTGCTGCTGCACGAGAACTGCTCGGGGTGGGCGGGCACGAGCGCCGAACGGGCGCTGGAGCTGCTGGCCGCGGTGGACAACCCGGCGGTGCGGCTGCTGTTCGACACCGGCAACGGCGCGGCCCACGGCTACGACGGGTACGCGCTGCTGCGCGAGGTGGTCGGGCACGTGGCGCACGTGCACGTCAAGGACGCGGTGGGCGGCCGGTTCGTGCCGCCGGGCACCGGTGGGGCGCGGGTGGCCGACTGCGTGGCGCTGCTGCGCGCGCACGGCTACCGGGGAGCGTGGTCGCTGGAGCCGCACGTGTCGCTGCGCCCGCACGAGTCCGGCGTCCTGGCGCCCGGCGCGGCGGCGGCGTTCGTGGCGGCCGGTCGGGCGATGGCCGGGTTGCTGCGGTGACCGGCGCGCCCCCGGTGGTCACAGGCGGTCGACCTCCTCCCCCGGCACGCTGCCCGTCACGTCGAGCAGCAGCACCGCCTCCCGGGCCAGGCGGTCCGGTTCGTAGTCGCGGTGCGCGACGAGCAGCACGGTGGCGTCGCTCGCGCGCAGCGCGGAGTGCAGGTCGGGCACCTGCGGCCCGAGTTCGGGCACCCGCCCGGCGACGGGGTCGTGGTAGGACACCGCGGCGCCCAGCTCGCGCAGCCGAGCGGCGATGCGCAGGGCGGCGGACTCGCGGGTGTCGGGCACGTCGGCCTTGTAGGTCACGCCCAGCAACAGGACCCGCGCGCCGGCGATGCCCTTGCCCGCGCCGGCCAGCAGCCGCCCGGTGCGCGCCACCACGTAGTCCGGCATGGCGCGGTCGACCTGCCGGGCGGCCTCGACCACGCCCAGCCGGACGCCTTCGCGGTGGGCCTTGTCCAGCAGGTAGCGGGGGTCGACGGGGATGCAGTGCCCGCCGACGCCGGGCCCGGGGGTGAAGGGCTCGAACCCGAACGGCTTGGTGGCCGCGCAGCGCAGCACGTCCCACACGTCCAGGCCGAGCCGGTCGCAGAACACCGCGACCTCGTTGACCAGCGCGATGTTGACGTACCGGTAGGTGTTCTCCAGCAGCTTGGCCATCTCGGCCTCGCGGGTGCCGCGGGCGACCACGACCCGGTCGACGAAGCGGCTGTAGAAGGTGGCGCAGTGCTTGGCGCACAGCGGGGTGTGGCCGCCGACCACCTTGGGCGTGGTGCGCAGGGTGTGGCGCGGGTTGCCCGGGTCGACGCGCTCGGGCGAGAACGCCAGCGGGAAGTCCTCGCCGGCGACCAGGCCGTGCCGCTCCAGGATCGGTCGCACCACCTCGTCGGTGGTGCCGGGGTAGCTGGTGGACTCCAGCACCACCAGCGTGCCGGGCCGCAGGTGGTCGGACACGGCGGTCGCGGCGGCGCGCACCGCGCCCAGGTCGGGTCGGCCGTCGGCGTCCAGGCCGGTGGGCACGCAGATGACGACCGCGGCGGCGGTGGCGACGACCGAGGGGTCGCCGGTCGCGGTGAAGCCCTTGGCCAGCATGGACCGCAGGCGCTCGTCCGGGACGTCGGGCACGTGCGAACGGCCCGCGGCGAGGGTCGCCACCACCGCCGGGTCGATGTCGTGACCGGCCACCGCCAGGCCCGCGGCGGTGGCCGCCTCGGCCAGCGGCAGGCCGACGTAGCCGACCCCGACGACGACGAGGTCGAGGGACACGCGCGCCCTTTCCACGGCATCGGGCGGGGTGCGGGTGGTCGGCACGCGGTTCAGGTCCGGGTGTCGGTCAGGTCGGCTTTCACGTCGACTCCTCACGAAGACGAATTGCTGGCGGCAAGCTAACAGCGACCCGGTGCTGGAGGTAGGGGTGAACTCGAACATCACCCGGACAGGTCGTGGCAGGTGTGACCGCGTTCATCCCATCGGCTGACGGGACGGCTGTTGCTGTAACGGCGGCCCGGTCGGGAGACGGCTGGTTCACGGAACCGGGTGATGGCGGCGGGGGTTGTGCGACGGTGGGTTTATGGCCATTTCCGTGACCGCATTAAGGCGGAATTCAGTCTGGGAATCCGTTCGACGGTCGCCCGATCGGGATCGCCGCCTCCGGCGAGGCCTTCTTAACCCTACCGTCCACAAAGGACAAGATGCGCCGTGCGCCGCGTTCGGCGACCGGCGCACGGCGGACGGCGGCGTGGACCGGGTCCACGCCGCCGTCCGCCGTGCGCGAGGGTTTGTTGGGCCGGGGTCAGCTCCAGATCGAGGACGCCCACTCCGGGTGGTCGATGAACGGGTTCCGGTTGCGCTGGAACCGGTCGAAGATCACCTGGTTGCGCCGCTTCTCGAACGCGTCCGGCGGGTCCTGCGCGTGCCACCGCAGCAGCACCGACGACCGGCCGTGGTACGGCTGCGTCCCGTTGCTCACGCGGTCGTTCAGCTCCAGGTTCGCGAACCCGTCGCCGCCCTCGTAGCGCACCGCCATGTAGAACAGCATCCGCGCCACGTCGCCCTTCACCGCGTTGCGCGGCTCCCACGAGTCGCCGTCGGTGTAGTTGCCCGGCGCCTCGCTCGCCACCGAGCCGCCCGCGTCGAAGTCCTTGTTGCCCCGGTTGGCGTTGACCGACACGTCCTCCGGCCGCAGGTGGTGCACGTCGGTGCCCGGTCCGGTCGCGGTGCCGAAGTCGCCGTGCGACTTGGCCCAGACGTGCTCCCGGTTCCAGTCGTTCGCGTCGCCGCCGTTGGTCGACTTCGCCTGTGACCGCCCCGAGTACAGCAGCACCACGTTGTTCGGGTTGGCCGGGTCCTCGTCGGTGACCTTCAACGCCTCCCACACCTGGTCGTAGGACAGCCGGGTCTGGTTGCGGACGATGCCGTGCAGCGCGGACTTCAGCGTCGCACCGGACTTGCCCAGCGCGTCGCGGTAGTAGTCGTCCACCCCGCCGGGCGCGGTGGTCGTGGGCGCGGTGGTCCACGTCGTGGTCGTCGTCGGCGCGGCGCCGCCGGCGAAGGCGAACGCCGTGGTCGAGGTCAGGCCCGCGTGCGAGAAGTACGCGCCCAGCACGCCGGTGACGTCGACCTGCCTGCCCAGCAGGCCGGGGTTGCTCTTCAGCCCCCACTGCGCCCGAAGGGACGTCGTGACCTGCACGTACAGCATCTGCCCGGTGCCGGTCTGGGTGGGCGAGTCGGCCAGCGCCACCGCGTAGTCCGACGGGAAGCCCGATCGCACCACCGTGGTGGTGGCGGTCGGCTGGCCCACCACGTAGCCGCGCACGGTCGCGGTCGCGCCGTTCTGCTGCCCGATGGCCGCCGCCACCGTGATCGGTGCGGCGCCCGACGCCGCCGGGGCAACCAGGGCGGCCGCCACCGCGACGGCGGCCACCACGAGAGCAATCGGATGAAGCAGGGACCGATTCTTCACGATCGCGTGTCTCCTCCCCTGTGCGGCGTCGCAGGGTGACCGCACCCAGGCAGGATCGCACGGGAAATAACACGTCAGAGTTAATGATCACCAAACCTTCGGGGCTGACCATTCACAGAGCGGTGGTCAGCAGCTCCGCTGGGACGGCGCGGCGCGTCGCAGCGAGCCGCTCCGCTTCGAGCCGCCCTGCTTCGAGCTGTCCCGCCGCGAGCCGCGCCGCTCGGTGGCGACGAGGTACTCCTGGAGGGTCCGGCGGGACCTGGTGAGCGTGTCGATGTGCTCGTCCATCTCGCGCAGGCGCGCGCGCAGGCCGTCCAGCAGCTCGGCGCAGGGTTCGAGCTCGGGGAGCGCGCCGGTCGCGCAGGGCAGCACGAACCCGATCTCCTGGGTCGACAGCCCGGCGTCGAGCAGCTTCCTGATCTGGGTCACGGTCACCACGGCGTCGTCGCCGTACTCGCGGTAGCCGTTGGCGCCCCGCCCGGGTTCCAGCAGGCCCTGCGCCTCGTAGTAGCGCAACTGGTGCGCGTGGACCCCGGTCCGCCGGCTCAGCTCCCCGATCAGCACGCCTGTTCCCCCTTGACCTTCATACCGGTGTGAAGGTCGATGATCCTGCCATGAACACCGAACGACGTCCCCGGACCGACCACCCCACTCCCGTGACGGTCGTGGGCCTGGGTTTGATGGGCCGCGCGCTGGCCGAGGCGTTCCTGCGCGGCGGGCACCCCACGACCGTGTGGAACCGCAGCCCGGAGAAGGCGGCGCCCCTGGTCGCGCTGGGCGCGGAACTCGCCGGTTCCCCGCGTGACGCCGTGGCGGCGAGCCCCCTCGTGGTCGTCTGCGTCTCGGACCACGGGGCGGTGCGCGACCTGCTCGACCCGTTGGGGGACCTCCTCGACGGCCGGGTCCTGGCGAACCTGACCTCCGGCACCTCGGCCCAGGCCCGGGAGACCGCCGGGTGGGCGGCGCGGCACGGCGGCTCCTACCTCGACGGCGCGATCATGACCGTGCCGCAGGCCATCGGCACGGCGGGAGCGGTGCTCCTCTACAGCGGGCCCAGGTCCGCCTTCGAGGAGCACGAACCGGTCCTGCGACTCCTCGGCGCGGGCACGACCCACCTCGGCGAGGACCACGGCCTGTCGGCGCTGCACGACGTGGCCCTGCTGGGCATGATGTGGGGCGCGCTCAACGGTTTCCTCCAGGGCACGGCCCTGCTCGGCGCGGCGGGCGTCGGAGCCGCCGCGTTCACGCCGTACGCCGACACCCTGCTGACCACCGTGGCCGGCTGGCTGCCCGCCTACGCGCGGCAGCTCGACGACGGCTCCCGCCAACCCCTCGACGCCACCCTCGACACGCACCTGGCCGCGATCGAGCACCTCGTCGAGGAGAACGAGTCGCTGGGCGTGAGCACCGAGCTGCCCCGGTTGTTCCGAGCCCTGGTCGACCGCGCGGTGGCCTCCGGGCACGGCGACAGCGGCTACGCTGCGGTGATCGAGCAGTTCCGCCGACCCGTGGAGGTGCGGTCGTGACCGAAGGTCCTTTCGACCCGCGCGCGTTGCTCGCGGAGAGCAGGCTGGGCGTCCTCGCGACCATCAAGTCGGACGGCCGCCCCCAGCTCTCCCCGGTCATGCCCTATTACGACCGGGACGACGAGGTCCTCTACGTGTCCATGACCGAGGGGCGCGCCAAGACGGCGAACCTGCGGCGCGACCCCCGCGCCGCGCTGGAGGTCACCCGCGCCGACGGCCGGGCGTGGGCCACCGCCGAGGGCTCGGTGACGCTGATCGGGCCGGGCGCCGACCCCCGCGGTCCCGAGGTCGAGGCGCTGGTGGAGTACTACCGCCTCGCCGCGGGCGAGCACCCGGACTGGGACGAGTACCGGTCGGTGATGGTGTCCGACCGCAGGGTGCTCATGAAGATGGCGGTCGACCACGTGTACGGCGCGGACATCGGCTGACCGCGTTCCCCGGCGGCCACGCTGTCCAGCTCGGCGCGCGCGGACGCCTCGTCGACGTGGTCCCCCTCGTACCGGGGGACCACGTCACGCCGTGCTCGCCAGCGACAACGACTCGCGGGTCTCCTCCGCCACCGCGGCCTCCCTCACCGCGGCGTCGTCCCCCGCTGCGTCCTCCCCCGCCCGAGCCCACGCCGCGAGCCTGGGCGCCAGCAGCTCGTACAGCTCCGGGTCCAGGGCCATGCCGGTGTGGGTGCTCCCCACCTCGACGCACTCCGCGCACGGGTCGGCGCACAGCTCCGGCGGCGCGATCAGGTCGTTGGGCGAGAACACCGCCAGGGCGGGCACTTCCAGCGGTCGGGCCATGGACTCGGAGTTGGTGTCGTAGCAGGTGCCCTCGAAGCAGTCCTCGTCCAGCAGGCCCGGCAGGCCCGCGGCGGACAGCCGCGCCAACAGCCGCGCCACCCGCACCACGCTCGGGTGCGCGCCCAGGGTGTCCAGCACCGGGCTGCCCACCATCACCAGGCCGCGGACCAGTTCCGGTCGCCGCACCGCGAGCAACCTGGCCAGGCCGCCGCCGCGGCTCTGGCCGAACAGCACGACCGGCCCGCCCGTGGCCTCCACGTGCGCCCGCAGCCGCTCCTCCAGCCGGTCGACCAGTTCCGTGGTGCACCCGACGTTGAGCCCGATGCGCGCCCCCGTGGGCACGTAGCCCCTGTTGCGCAACCAGGTGCCGGTCAGGTGCAGGCTCAGGTCGCCGAAGCCGAACCCCGGCACGAGCAGGACCCCGACGCCCCTGCCCTCGTCCGGGTCGCCGGCGCGCCACGCCGGGTGCGCCAGCAGACGAGGTATGTCCAGCATGGCCACCAGGACCTGTTCCCTGGCAGCGGCACGTGCTGCTTCCACGACGCCCATAGCAACACCTCCACGTCCGGGAACCCGGGGTTCCCACCCGGTGGGGTGGTTGAACATCCGTGCGAGTGTTCGTTTGCCGAACCGCGCGCCGGGAACCACTGTCCTATGTGGTTGTGGAGGCCGCCCGGTGTGTACCGCCCGCAGGAGGACACCTGGCTCATGGCCGAAGCTCTGGCGGAAGCGGGCATCCCGCGCGGTGCGCGGGTGCTGGACGTGTGCACGGGTACCGGCGCGCTGGCGGTCGCCGCCGGCCGGGCCGGTGCGGACGAGGTGACCGCGGTCGACCGGTGTCGGCGCGCGGTGGTCGCGGCGTGGGTGAACGGGCGGTTGCGCGGCGTGCCCGTCCGCGCCCGGCACGGCGACTTCGGCGACCTGGTCGGGACCGGCGAGTTCGACGTGGTGACCGCGAACCCGCCTTACGTGCCCAGCACGAGCGTGCCCGAGCGCGGTTGCGAGCGGGCCTGGGACGCGGGGGCGCGGGGGCGCTCGGTGCTCGACCGGCTGTGCGCGGTGCTGCCGCTCCTGTTGGCGGCCAGGGGCGTGGGCCTGATCGTGCACTCCGAGCTGTGCGACCCCGACGTCACGCTCCGGCAGCTGCGCGGCGGCGGGTTGAAGGCGGCCGTGGTGGCGCGCCGGACCATCCCCTTCGGACCGGTCATGCGCGCTCGCGCGCCGTGGCTGCTCGAACAGGGGCTCATCGAAGAAGGACAGCAGCACGAGGAACTGGTGGTGATCCGTGCCGACGCGACGTGACGCGCGTGAGGTGACCGTCGTGCCCGGCGGGCCCATCCTGGTGGAGGGGCCGGTCGAGGTGCGGATGGAGGACGGGACGGTGGTCAGCTCCGACCGGTTCGTCGTCGCGGTGTGCTCGTGCCGCCGCAGCAAGCGCTACCCGCTGTGCGACACGAGCCACCGCAAACGGCGCTAGGACCCGAGCGGCTGAAGGGGCAGGCGCAGCGCCGTCTGCCCCTTTTCCCACGCCCGCAACAGGTGCTCGCCCAGGCGGGCCTCCAGCAGCTCCGTGGCCTGCACGCCGAACACCACGGACCCGGTCAGCTCCGGCTCGCGGTCGAGCAGGTCGCCGATCACGTCGCGGCGCATGATCTGCTCGTGCACGGCGTCCGCCTCGATGTGCTCGGTGAAGAACTCGACGCAGTCCGGGTGCGCGCCGAGGCGCTCCAACCCCTTGGCCATCCGGGCGGCGCTGGGCGCGGTGCTGATCTCGGCGGCGGCGAAGTGCCCGACCAGCGCGCCGCGCAGCGACCGGCGCAGGCCGCACATCGACATCAGGTTGACCGTGGCCAGCACGACCGCGGGCGCGTGCTCCAGGTAGTGCAGGTAGCCGTGGTCGAGGTCGGCGCCGACGAGGAGGTTCGCGAACAGCTGCGAGTGCATCCGGTCGCCACGGCCGCCGCCGAACTCGTCGAACTCCACCGCCACCAGCGCGGCCTTGGCCTTGCCGCGCAACCTGGGGATCACCCAGGCGTGCGGGTCGGCCTCCTTGAGGTGGTAGATGGAGCGCAGCGCGAAGTACTCGCGCACCTGCCACCACTCGCCGCGGTCCTTGATGAAGTGGCTCACGCCCGCACCGTCGACCGGCTCGACCAGCAACTCGTCGAGCACGCCCTCGATGTCGTCGCCGCCGGGCACGTCGGCGCGCAGCGCGTCCAGGAAGGCTCGTTCCAGCACGGCCCGGAAGCGCAGCAGCTCCGGTTCCCACTCCCAGTCCTCCGTCACGTCCGCGAAGCCCTGGTAGTGCAGCTCGTAGCAGACGTGCAGGGCCAGCTGGAGGTCCTCGCCGTAGGGGTCGGCGGTGACGTCCGACGGCAGGTCGACGGCGGGTGGAGCGCCGCGCAGGGCGTTCAGCACCGCCGCCGACAACGGCCCGCGCGGCGCGGGCAGCACGGCCGAGTCGACGGCCCGGTCCAAAGAGGTCATGCGCGTTGACTACCCACTTTCGGTGACGATGCACGTGAGCAGGTCCACGGCCGCGTCGGGGCCACCGGCGTCCCGCTGCCGCCGCGCGCCCGTGCCGCCGGCCGAGACGTCGCGCAGCAGCGACCGCACCACGTCGCCGTCGTCGCCCAGCTCGTCGGACACGTGCGCGACCAGCGCCTCCACCAGCTCCGCGGCGGGCACCCGGCGACCGGCGAGCGGGTCGACGCCGGGCCCGTCCAGGCCGTGGCGGGCCGCCGACCACACCGCCGCCGCCAGCACCTGCTCGTCCGGCTCGGGCGGCGGCGCGCCGGACGCCAGCGCGGTGCGCACCAGCGCCCGGGTCAGGCCGGCCTGGAGCACGGCGTGGGCGGCGGTGGCCGCGGTGTCCGCGACCCGCACCTCCACCGTCGGGTACCGGGGCGACGGGCGGGCCAGCCAGAACGTCTGGGTGGCGTCCACCAGCACGCCGCAGTCGACCAGCCGGTCCACCGCGGCGTCGTGCTCGGCGGCGGTCTTGAAGTACGGCGTGACACCCGCGCCGGGGAACTTCGCCTGCTCCACCACCCGCCAGCTCGCGTACCCGGTGTCGCGGCCCGCCAGGAACGGCGAGTTGCCGCCCAGCGCGAGCAGCGTGGGCAGCCACGGCCGCAGGTGGTTGACCACGTGCACGGCGGTGTCCCGGTCCGGCACGCCGACGTGGACGTGGCAGCCGCAGCACTGGTAGTCGGAGACCTGGCCGCGGTAGATGTCCTCGATCACGCCGAACCGCTCGCCGCGGCTCAGCGGCGGCGCCGGGTCCGCCAGCGCGGGGGTGCCGGTCGCGAGCAGGCGCAGCCCCTCGGCGCGGGCGGCCCGGTCGAGCGCCCGGCGGCCCGCCACCAGCTGCTCACCCAGTTCCCGCAGGTCGTCGCAGACGCCGCTGGCGAACTCCACCTGCGTGCCGATCAGCTCTCGGTGCACCTTCGCCCCGGCCGGCAGGTCGTGCGGCGCGACGCGCGCCAGCACTTCTTCCGCGCGCCCCACCGGTCGCCGCGTCACCGGGTCGACCAGCAGGAACTCCTCCTCGACACCGATCGTCATCAGGTGAGGTCGTGCCTTTCCAGCGGCTCCGTCGCGGGCCCCTCCAGCACGTTGCCCTCCACGTCGAACCGCGAGCCGTGGCACGGGCAGTCCCAGCTGCGCTCGGCGTCGTTGAACCGCACCAGGCAGCCCAGGTGGGTGCAGCGCGCCGACACGGCGTGCACGCCGCCGTCCTCGTCGCAGAACACGCCGAGCTTGTCGGTGCCGTGCTGCACGATCCGCGCCTCGCCGGGCGGCACCTGCGCCGCCGAGTCGACGTCCGCGGTCCGCAGCCGGTCGCCGACGAAGTCCGCCGCGACCTTGGCGTTCATCTTCGCCAGGGTCGGCGTGGACTTCAGGGACAGCCGGTGCGGGCTGAACCGCTCGGCCCAGGCGTTGTCCCGGTCGCGGACCAGGTCGCTCAGCAGCATGGCGGCGATCGTGCCGCTGGACAGGCCCCACTTCTGGTAGCCGGTCGCGCCGTAGAGCCGCCGGTTGCCCGGGGTGTACGGGCCGATCATGGGCAGCTTGTCGTAGGGCACGGCGTCCTGGGCGGACCACAGGTGGGTGATCTCGGCGACGTCCCAGTGCTCCCGGGCGAACTTGACCAGCTCGTCGTAGGGCTGCCCCTCCTCCGAGCCGGTGGCGTGGCCCTGCCCGCACACGATCAGCCGCTCGCCGTCGGTGGACAGCGACCAGGACGGGCTGCCCGCGCTGATGGCCAGGCCGGTCGGGGGCTCGCCCGAGCGCAGGGTGGCCGCGACGCAGTAGGCGCGCATGGCCTCCAGGCGGGCGAAGTACAGGCCGCGGTCCAGGATCGGGTAGTGCGTGGCGATCACGGCGCGGTCGGCGACGACGGCGCCCGACGCGGTGCGCACGCGGACCCGGTCGCCCTCCTCGACGCGCAGCACGCGGCTGTTCTCGTAGACGCGGCTGCCGTCGCCGTCGATCCGCTCGGCCAGCCCGCGCACGTACTTGACCGGGTGGAAGACCACCTGGTCGTCCAGCCGCACCGCGCCCGCGACCTCGAACGGCACGCCCATCAGCTCGCCCCGGTCCACGACCACCGGCAGCCCGGCCCGCAGCGCGGCCTCGGCCTCCCGCTCGACGGCGGGCAGCTCGTCCCCGGTGAGGGCGTAGGTGTAGGCGGGGCGGCGGCGCAGGTCGCAGTCGACGCCCTCGGTCTCGGCCAGCGCGGCGACGAACCCGACCGCGGCCAGGCTCGCGGCGGCGTAGTCGGACGCCGCCTCCACGCCCTGCTTGGCCACCAGCTTGGTGTACATCGTGGACTGGAGGGCGGTGACCTTGGCGGTGTTGTTGCCGCTGACGCCACCGCCGACCAGGTCGGCCTCGACCAGCGCCACGCGCAGGCCCGCGCGCTTGAGCAGCAGGGCCGTGGTCACGCCGGTGATGCCGCCGCCGACGACCGCGACGTCGACCTCGGTCTCGCCGGTCAGGGCGGGGTGGCGCCCGTGGGGGATGGTCTCGGACCACAGCGAGTGCCGGGCCGTGGTGGTGGCTTCCGTCATGCCTGACCCATACCCGCGACACCGGTGTTCGAACCTGTGCCGACGGGATATCCAGGGCTCATGCGCACCTTCACCGACCTTGATGAACTGACCGCCCTGGTGGGGGAACGGGCGCCCGCGACCGAGCTGTTCGTGCGCTGGTCGCGCGGCCCGGACGCGGACGGCGGGCGGTGCCGCCGCGACGGGCTGACCGGCGGCGCGCTGCCCGGCCTGTCGGCGAACTCGCCGGCCGTGGGTGCTGGAGGCGCCGAGGTCGGCCGGGGTCCGGGCACCGAGCCGCCGGCGCGGCGCCCTCCACCGATCGGGTGAATCTCGGACGAGGTGCCGGCGGAGTGCGAGGACCTCGTCGTCACGCAGGCCGCCTCGCCCCGGGGGGATCTCCCGGCGTGCCCGCCCGCTCCTCGGCATCCTGGAGGTGTTCTCGACGCTTTCAGGGAGGGACCAGTTGATTATCAGGAGAGTGGTCGCCCTGGCCGGCGCGATCGCGCTGGCCGGTGGTGGGACCGCGGTGGCCGAACCGGGCGGGGACCGGGTCGACCGCCGGGTGGTCCAGCGATTACTGGAGGAGATGACCCGAACCGGCGCGCAGGGGGCGCAGGTGCGGGTCGTCGAGGGGCGGCACGAGTTCACCGCCCGCGCGGGCACGGCGCGGATCGACTCGCCGCGGCCGGTGCCGACCGATGGCCGGTTCCGCATCGCCAGCATCACCAAGACCTTCGTCGCCACCGTGGTGCTCCAGCTCGTCGGCGAGGGCGAAGTGGAGCTGGACGCGCCCGTCTCGCGCTACCTGCCGGGCCTGCTCGCCCACGGCGACCGCATCACCGTGCGGCACCTGCTCCAGCACCGCAGCGGCCTCGCCGACCACATGGCCCTGCTGCCGCCCGACGCGGGTTCCCGGCCGTTCGCGCCGGAGGAGCTGGTGGCGCTGATCGCGACCGAGCCGCTGGAGTTCGAGCCCGGCACGACCTCGGGCTACAACAACACCAACTTCGTCATCGCGGGCATGGTCGTCGAGCGGGTCACCGGCCGGTCCTACGCGCACGAGATCACGCAGCGGGTCCTGCTGCCGCTGGGCCTGCGGGCCACGTCCCTGCCGGGGACGCGGGCCCGGATCACCGGTCCGCACGCCCGCGCCTACTACCGGTTCGACGGCGAGGTCCTGGACATCACCGAGATCGACCCGTCGTTCATCGGCGCGGCGGGCGAGATGATCTCCACGACGGCCGACCTCACCCGGTTCACCGACGCGCTGCTGGACGGCCGGCTGCTGCGCCCGGCCCAGCAGCGGGACCTGCTGACGACGTTCGACGGGCGCGGGTTGGGCATCGTCACCTACGACCTGTCGTGCGGCGCGCCGGTGTGGGGGCACAACGGGAACCTCAACGGTTACGTCAGCACGACGGTGAGCACCGCGGACACCCGGACGCGGCTGACCCTGTCGGTGACGTGGGCGCCGGACGAGGGGCCGATCAGCGGTCGCCAGGAGTTGCTGGAGGAAGTGTTCTGCTGAAGTCCGGGGGTGCTTCCCCCGGACCCTCTCGTCAGCTCGGAGCCGGCACGCGGGCGTGCAGGTCGAGGCGATTCGGTGGCCTGGATCGTGGCACGGCGCCCGCGGGGGCCGGTGGGTCAACCGCGGTGGCGGTTGACCCACTTCGCGTGCTCGACCCAGCCACCGGTCTTCCTCCGCCGAGAGGGCCGAAGTCCCTGCGAGGGCGTCGTCGCGGGAGCCGGCGCCCATTGCCCCGGGCCCGCGGTCCTGCTGCACTTGTGCGAGGGGGTGCGCCCATGACGGGACCAGCGCGGGACGCCGTGAAGCGGGGACTCCGGTGTGCGTACCACTACCGGCGGACCGGTGAGGTCGAGTCGTTGCAGGCAGCCGTGGGGTTCTTCATCGAGGCGGTGGAGCGGCTCCCCCCTGGGCACGAGGACCGGGCCGGGTACCTTCAGGCGCTCGCCGCCGGGCTGCGCCTGGTCTTCGAGCGGACCGGCGAGCGGTGGGCGCTCCAGGACGCCGTCCAACGGCTCCACGAAGCGTTGGAGTCCCGGCCCGTCCCCGAGCTCGAACGGGTCCTCCTGGCCGATCTGTGGGGCTGCCTGCTCCTGGCCGCGCAGGCGGACGGGGACGACGCCCTCCTGCGGGAGGCCGTGACCAACCTGCGGGTGGTCGTGGCCGCCGCGCCGGCCACCGACGCGTACGCCTGCGGCATCCGGGTCCACCTCGGTCAAGCACTGCGGTCCTGGTACGAGCGGACCGGCGACCCGCAGGCGCTCGACGAGGCCGTCGACGTGCTGCGGCCCGCCGTGACCACGGCGCACGAGCACCTCGCCCTGGCGCGGCACACGCTCGGTGTCGTGCTGCGGATCAGGTCGGGACCGGCGCGCGACGACCACGACCTCGACACGGCGGTCGAGTTGCTCGGCCTGGCGGTGACGGCGTCCCGACCCGGGGAGCCCGACCACGCGATGTTCCTCGGCAGTCACGGCAACGCGCTGTTGACCCGGGCGCTGCGCTCCTCCGCACGGCCTGGGATCGAGGTCGCCGTCTCCGCCCTGCGGCGGGCGGTCGCGGCCACCCCGGGCGACCACCCGGACCGTGCCGCGGCGCTCAACAACCTCGGGGTGGCGCTCCGGATGGCTGCGACCCGGTCGGCCGACACGTCGTTGGCGCGGGAGGCGGTGGACGTCGGTCGGCGAGCCGTGGCGGCATCGGCGGTCGGCAGCGTCCCGTGCGCCCTGCACCTGCACGGCCTCGCCGCCGGCCTGGCCGGCCTGTTCGGCCGCACCGGTGACGAGGCCGTCCTGCGGGAGGCCGTCGACGTCGCGATGAGGTCGATCGCGGCCACCCCACCGGATCACGCGCGCCGGCCGATGCACCTCCACCTGCTCGGGGTCGTCCACCTCCAGCTCTTCGAGTGGACCGGTGAGCTCGCCGTCCTGCACGACGCGGTCACCTCCGCCGAAGCCGCGGTCGCCGGCACGCCGCGCCATCGCCCCTGCCGGGGTATCTACCTCATGGGCCTCGGGAACGCGCTCCGGGCGCTCGTCACGCGCACCGGCGACGAGCGGGTCCTGGCCCGTGCGGTGGAGGTGTTGCGGCAGGCCGAGGAGGCCATGTCGCCGGATCTCCCGGAGTCGGCCGTGGTGCTCAACAACCTGGGCTCGGCACTGCTCGCCACCTACGCCGGCGGTGGAGACGAGGCCGCGCTCCGCGAGGCGGTCGAGATCACGCGCAGGGCGGTCGCCGGCACGCCGTCGGACCACCCGGACTTCGCGGGGCACGTCCACAACCTCGGCGCCGCGCTGCGGGCGGTGTTCCTGCACGACGGCAGCGGGGAAGCGCTGACCGAGAGTGTCGTGAGGTTGCGGCAGGCCGTCGTGGCCACGCCCGACGGGCATCCCCGCCGGGCCGTGCGGCTGACGTCGCTCGGCGCGTCGGCGCAGCTCCTGTTCGGCCGCACCGGTGACCCGTCGGCACTCGACGAGGCCCGGTCCGCGCACACCGCCGCCGCCGGTGCGGACAGCGCCCCTGCCGGGATCCGGGTGACCGCCGCGCGCGGCGCGGCGTGGGCGGCCACGACCGCGGGCGACACCGCTGCCGCGCTCGCCGCGCACGAGTCGGCGGTGGCGCTCCTGCCACAGGTGTCACCGCGTCGGCTGGCACGCGTCGACCGGGAGTTCGGGCTCGGCGGGATCGCGGGGCTGCCAGCGGAGGCCGCCGCGGCCGCGTTCGACGCCGGCCACGTCGAGCGGGCCGTCGAGTTGCTCGAAGCGGCACGGGGCCGGTTGCTCGCCGAGGGCATGGACGCGCATGGCGATCTGAGCGCGCTCCGGGCGAACGCGCCGGATCTCGAAGAAGACTTCCTGCACCTGCGGGACGCGCTCGACGCCGTCGAGGGCGCCGACGCCGCTCCCCTCGTGGTCGTGGCCGGCATCGAGGCCACGGGCCGGGACGCCACCGCCGAACCACTCGCCGGCGTCGACAGGATCGCCGAGCACGACGACAACCGCCGGCGGCGGCTCGCGAACGACTGGGAAGCGCTGTTGACCCGCATCCGGTCACGCCCGGGGTTGGGCGGGTTCCTCCGGCCGCCGTCGTTCGCCGACCTCCGCGCCGTCGCCGACCAAGGGCCCGTCGTCTTCGTGATCGCCGGTGATCGCAGGTCCGATGCCGTCGTGCTACCAGGGCCGGACCGCGCGCCCCGGCTCGTTCCCCTGCCCCTGCTGAGTTCCGTCGCGGTCGCGGAGCACGTCAGACGCCTGCCGGCGGCACTGGAAGACCCGTCCGACCCCGTCCTCACCACCGTGCTGGGTTGGCTGTGGGACGCCGTCGCCGAGCCCGTCCTGGCAGCGCTCGGCCCGACCGGCCCGGACCGGCCGCGGTTGTGGTGGTGCGCCGTCGGCGCGTTGGCGCACCTGCCCCTGCACGCGGCCGGTCGCCACGGCGCCGGTGAGGCGAACCTGCTGGATCGCGTCATCTCGTCGTACACACCGACGCTCGGTGCGCTGCGGCACGCACGCCGCCCGGCGAACCGGACGGGTTCCGACGGGATGCTGATCGTCGCGATGCCCCGCACCCCCCACGCCCCCGACCTGCCCGGGGTGAGCGCGGAGGCGGATCGCGTCAGCCGAATGGTCCCCGGCTCACGCGTCCTCACCGGCCCCGACGCGACCAGCCGCACGGTGCTCGCCGCGCTGCCCCGGCACCGCATCGCGCACCTGGCCTGTCACGGCCGAAGCGGGCGGGACGACCCGGCCGCCGCCACGCTGCTGCTCCACGACCACACGACCGACCCGCTCACGCTCCGCCGGATCTCCGCGCTCCGGCTCACCGGGGCGGAACTCGCCTACCTGTCCGCGTGCGAGACCACCCTCGGGCCGGCCCTGCTCGTCGACGAGGCGCTGCACATCACCGCCGCCTTCCAACTCGCCGGGTACCGGCAGGTGATCGGCACGCTGTGGCCGGTCCGCGACCGGATCGCGACCCGGGTCGCCACCGCTGTCCACTCACGGCTCACGGACAGCGGTCGGACCGGGGCACGGGTGGAGTTGGGCGCCTCCGCGGTGGACGAGGCGGTGCGGCGGGTGCGGGGGGCATACCCGCGTGCCCCCGCCCTCTGGGCAGGGTTTCTGCACGTGGGCGCGTAAGCCGGGAGCACGGGCGGAGGCGTGGCGCACGTGTGGTGACACCGAGGTGTTCACCCGCGGGCGCTAGTTCCCCGCCGCGCCCGAGGAAGCGCGTTCCCCTTTCCCGGACAGGAAGTCGAGCACCAGCGGGCTCGCGGTGGCGCGGAACTCCTCGAAGTAGGCGTGCCGGGCGCCGGGGATGAGGTGCGGGCGGGCGTCGGGGATGCGCTCGGCCAGCAGCGGCGCGTTGGCGGCCGGGTTGAAGCGGTCGTCCGCGCCGTGCACGACGAGGGTCGGCGCGGTGATGGACGGCAGCGCGTCCCACGCGTCGTGGGACGCGCTCGCGGCGAAGTGGCGGCGGCGGGCGTGGGGCGGCATGGCCGGGTCGCCGAGCGTGGTGAACGGGCCGGGGTGCTCGCGCAGCCACGCCGGGGTGTACATCAGCTCCAGCAGCGCCCGCCGGGCCGCCTCCGCGTCGCGCTGGGCGAGCGAGCGGCTGACCTCGTTCGCCCGCGGCACGCCGCGCCGCCCGGGGGTGGTGCAGCCGAGCACGAGGCGGTCGACGCGGGCCGGGTGGTCGGCGGCCAGCCACTGGGCCGCCCGGCCGCCCATCGACGTGCCGTAGACGTGGGCGCGGTCGACGCCCAGCGCGTCGAGCACGCACAGCGCGTCCGCGGCGAAACCACGCGTGCTGTAGGTGTCGTTGTCCGGGTGGTCGCTGGCGCCGGTGCCCCGCCAGTCGAGCACGACGACGGTGAACGCGGCCTCGAAGTCCGCCCGCACCGGGTCCCACCAGTGGTGGTTGTTCGCCTGGCCGGCGAGCAGCAGCAGCGGTTCGCCGCTGCCGGCGGTCTCGTAGTGCAGGGACACGCCGTCCGGGGTCGTGGTGAAGGGCACGGTCGAAGCCTATGCGCGCACGAACCCGACGACGGCCCCCGGCTCGTCCCGGCGGCGGGGTGAGAGGCTACCGGCGAGAACACCACCTGAGTGAGGGGACCATCCGTTGGTCGAGAAGAGCGTCACCGTCGGCGGGCAGGAACTCGCGTACCGCGAGTCGCCCGGCACCGGGCGGGCCGTCGTCCTGGTGCACGGCAACTCGTCCTCCAGCCGCACCTGGCGCGCGCTCCTGGACGGCCCCTTCGGCGAGCGGTTCCGGTGCCTGGCGTTCGACCTGCCCGGACACGGCGGGTCCCCGCCGGCCGCGGTCGCGGAGGCCTACTCCCTGCCGGGCTACGCCGCCAACCTGGTCGACTTCGTGGCGGCCACCGGCGCCGAGGACGCCGTCGTGGTCGGCTGGAGCCTCGGCGGGCACATCGCGATCGAGGCGGCGCCGCGGCTGCCGGGCGCACCCGGGTTCGTGGTCTTCGGGACACCGCCGGTCGGCTCGCCCGCCCAGCTCGCGGAGGCGTTCCTCCCGAACCCGGCCGTGAACACCGGCTTCAGCGCCGAGGTGGACGACGAGGCCGCCCGCGCGTACGCGACCAGCTTCCTCGCCCCCGGCTCGACGTACCCGACCGCCGGGTTCGTCGCCGACGTCCTCGCCACCGACGGCGCCGCCCGCGCCGGTCTCCAGGCGAGCCTCGGCGCGGGCCGGTTCGCCGACGAGGTGGCGGTCGTCGCCGGGCTCACGCGGCCGCTGGCGGTCCTGCACGGCGAGGGCGAGCAGCTCGTCAGCCTGGACTACCTGCGCGCGGTCCCGATGCCGACGCTCTGGCGCGGGGAGGTGCGGGTCCTGCCGGGCGCCGGGCACGCGCCGCACGAGGAGGCGCCGGAGGAGTTCGCCGCCGTGCTGGCCGAATTCCTCGCCGACCTGCACTGATGGGGGCTGCCCTTCGCCCACCGGCTCGCTGGCATCAGGGGTGTGAAGGGCGATCGGGTCGAAATCGTGGTCGACGCCGGTGACACGACCCGCACCTACGAGATCGTGGCCACCCGGTCCGGTCGGCGCGTGGAGATCAGCGTCGGCCGCGGCGTCGTCGAGGTCGTGGAGGTCACGCGCACCGGCGTCCCGGTGCGCACGGCGCGGTTCATGGCGAGCAGGGTGCTCGCCCTGGTCGAGCACCCCGCCGCCGCCCTGCCGCTCGACGACGAGCGGGAGGACCGGTCACGCGGCCGCGCCCCCGGTGACCGGTAGCGCCGCGCCCGTCGCGGAGGACGCGCGGTCACAACGGGTTCGCCGCCGTCGACCCAGGCCGCTCCAGCGGGACGTCGCGGTGCGCGTCCCCCTGGAACGGGATCCCGTCGAACCCGGCGTCACCTCACGGTGAACGCCCGGCTCACCCCGGTGAACGGCGTGATCGCGCCGGTCCACCCGCTCTTCCAGTCGCCGTGGTGGACGATGCGGTACGTGCCGGCCGGGGTGTCGGCCGGGATCGCCCAGGTGACGGTGGCGGTCGAGTTGGCGACGCCCTCGCGCTGCCAGCGGTAGCGGGTGGACCAGTCGCCGTCGTCGGCGTGGCGGGTCCACCGGCCGTCCACGAGCCGCTGGACCTCCAGGAACGTGCCGTTGCGGCGCAGGTTGTTCTTGGGGTGCCCGGTGACGAACACGGCCGTGGCGGTCTGGCCCCGGGTGTGCTCGGCGGCCGGCTCGGTGAGCACGTCGCCGAAGGACCTGCCCAGCGGCTTGTCGTCGAACACCACGCCGGTCTGGAGGTTGATCCCGGTGAACGGCGGCTCGCCGGGCGTCGGGCCGGGGTCGAGCGGCGCGCCCGTGCGCAGGGACTCGGCCAGCTCCCCGAACTCCTGCTGGTACGCGGGCAGGGTGTTGCGGCCGAACAGCGTCGAGCCGCCCTCGTACTGCTGGAGGTCGTACTCCTCCGGGGTGGTCACGTACTGGCTGTAGTCGTTGGCGTAGCCCTGGACCAGCACGTCCTCCAGCGGCACGCCCGCGCCCTCGGCGACCGCGCGCCGGATGCGCAGGCCGGCCACGACCGTCACCTCGGCGGGCACCGCGACCAGGTGCAGCGGTCCGATGCGGACGACCTGGAGCGGCAGCACGTCCGGCGTCGCGCCCACCAGCCCGGTGGGCACCAGGGACGCCTTGGGGTACTGGCAGTCGCGCAGCCACTGCGGCACCTCGACGTCCAACGGCTCGAACAGCGCCTTGAGCGGGCTCTGCATGCCCTCGCTGAAGCCGGGGAGCGCCGGGCCGTCCTCCACGCTGCCCGCCATGGTGGACGCGCCGACCACGCCCGAGCACGTGGTGCCGGGTCGGCCGTCGGTGGTGTGGCGGCCGTCCACGGCGACCCGGGACATGTCCACGAACCGCATCCGGGAGTCGACGCCGCCGGTGACGGCCCGCTGCGGGCCCGCGAACACCTCCTGCGCCTTGCGGTTCTGGCGCTCACCGATGATCCGGGTGTTCTCCACCTCGTCCTCGGTCGGGCCGGAGCCGGGGCGCAGGTTGAGGTTCGGCGACAGGTCGCCCGCGTTGGTGTTGGGGAACGCGGCGACGAAGCCGGGCCGGTCGTCGAGGTAGCGCACGCCCTCGTCGTCGTGCTCCCACTGGTAGGACGCGTAGCCCTTGTTGTCCGGGCTGATCAACGTGTTCTCGTTGGTCAGGGACGTGTTGTGGGTGGCGAACCAGCTGATCGCGCCGACGTCCTCGCCGCCGCGCCGGAACTTCAGCACGGTCACGGCCGGGTCGATGGCGTTCGGGAAGTGCGCCTTGTCGGCGGCCGGGTTGCGCTCGAACGCGGTGCGCGAGCGGTTCACGCTGGCGTTGGTCAGCTGCCCGCGCCCCAGGGACAGCTCACCGGGCGCGAGGTCCTCGTGCGCCTCGACGATCGACTCGGTGATGCCGTCCGCGATGGCGTTCAGCGCCTGCGGCTGGAGACCGAGGACCGACAGGTTGTAGGCGAGGTTGTGCGAGTAGCCGCCGGGGCCCGCGTGGGTGTGGGTGGCGGACAGCAGCAGGTTCTCGCGGGTGTAGAGGTCGCCGTAGCGGGGCCGCAGGCGGTCCAGCACGGCCTCCTGCACGGCGCGGAAGATCATCGCGAGGTCGGCGTTGACGTAGGCGACCCGCTCACCGGTGGCCCGGTCGACCACGACGTAGGCGCGGGACCGCTGGCGCTGGTGGATGCCGGTGGTCTTCTGGTCGAACGAGGAGTAGCCCATCATCCCGTTCTCGGCGGCGGGCCCGGTCACGTCGGAGATGCCGCGCCCGATCAGGTAGGGCTGGTCCTGAGCTTGGGAGTGGGCGGCGGGCAAACCGACCACGACCAGGGCCGCGACCAGCGCGGTGGGCACCAGCGAACGACGAGAACCCCTCATGCGCACTCCCGGAAATACGCGAAAGCTCTTCACTTTCGTCGGACCGTAGTGGGGAGCGCCCTCTCCGGCAAGTCGACCCCGAAGCCGGTGCCACGCGATCGGGGCAGGGGCCTCATTCACTCAAAGTGACGCCACCAGTACGGGTGGTAAATGCCCTGGGCGGGTCACGAACGGGTCGGCCGAGGTGCCGGCCGCCGGGATCCGGGGTGGACTCGCCGGACACCACGGTTAGACCAGGAGGCTGTCCCGCTTGAGCACCCCGTCCCGCCCGACCACGTCCCACGCGACCTCGCCCTGCCCGAGCGCGTCCTACCCGGTCACACCCCACCCGGCCGCACCCCACCCGGCCGTGCCCCACAGCGCGCTACCGCACCCCGTCACGCCGCACCCCTCAGCGCCACACCCCTCGGCACCACACCCCTCGGCACCGCACCCCTCGGCACCGCACCCCTCGGCGCCCTGTCCCGCCGCCTCCCGGTCCACCGGGTTCCGGAGCGCCGGGCACGCCCACACCGGCGCGACCACGGCCAGGTCCGCCCCGACCGGGTTCCGCTCCGCCACCGCGCCCGGCGCGCTGCCCGTCGTCGGCCACGCCTGGCACCTGGCCACCAGGCCCGTCGAGTTCCTGCGCTCGCTGCACCGCCTGGGCGACCTCGTGGAGATCCGGCTCGGTCCGCGCCCGGCGCACGTGTGCTGCCACCCCGAGATCCTGCGCCACGTCCTGGTGCACGACCGCGTCTTCGACCGCGGCGGCCCGGCCCTGGACCGCGTGCGCGACTTCATCGGCGACGGCCTGGGCACCTGCGGGCACGTCGAGCACCGCGCGCAGCGCCGGATGATCCAACCGGCGTTCCACCCCGACCGGCTCCGGCGCTACGCGCTGGTCATGGCCGAGGAGGCGGACGCGGCGGTCGGGGCGTGGCGCCCCGGCGAGGTCGCCGACGTGCACCCCGCGCTCCAGGCGCTGTCGCGGCGGATCGTGGTGCGGACCCTGTTCGCGGAGGACTCGCCCGAGGTCGTGCACGACATCCAGCGCGGTGTGGAAACGGTCCTGCGGGGCTTCCTGCCGCTGATGCTCGTCCCGCGCGGGCTGCGGCGGGCGCTGACCGCGGTCCACCGGCCGCACCGGCTGGCCGAGCGGTCGCTGCGGGACGCCGTGGAGCGCCTGGCCGCGGCACGCCCGCCCGGCGGCCTGGTGGACGAGCTGGCGCCGATGACCACCGACCAGGTGCACGACCAGGTCATGACCATGCTGGTGGCGGCCGTCGAGACGACCGCGGCCACCATGACCTGGTGCCTGACCCGCCTGGCCCGGCACCCGGAGGTGCAGGACGCGGTGCGCGCCGAGGCGACCGCGGTGTCCGACCCCGCCGACCTGACCTACGCGCGGCGGGTGCTGGACGAGACGCTGCGGCTGCACCACCCGACCGTGCTGATCACCAGGACCGTCACCGAGCCGGTCGAGCTGGCCGGCACCGCCCTGCCGCGCGGCGCCACGATCATGACCTCACCCGCCGTGGTCCACTTGAGCGAGGACAACTACCGGCAGCCGATGCTGTTCGACCCCGACCGGTGGGACGCCGCGCCGCCGCACGGGGCGTTCCTGCCGTTCGGCGGCGGGGCGCGGCGCTGCATCGGCGACGCCTACGCCACCACCGAGGCCACGCTGACCCTCGCCGCCCTCACCCGGAGGTGGCGGCTGTCCCTCGCGCCGGGCGCCGACCTGCGCACCACCATGAGGGGCGCGGTCCCCTGCCCGCGCCGGGCGCTGCTGCGCTTCGACGCCCACCGGGCGTAGCCGGAGCACCGCCCGTGCCCGCGTCGGCGGCCAGCCACCGGTGGCCCATCACCGGTGGCAGGCCGACGCGGGCACGGGCGCCGGTCACTGGAACCCGCGCCCGGTGCGGGGCACCAGGGCCAAGGGCCGCACCTCGGCGGCGAACCCCGGCGCGCCGGCCGGCCGCTCCGGCAGGGGTCGCGGTTCGGGTCGGTCGAAGGCGCCCTCGGCGAAGAGGTCCTCGATGAACGCGTCGACCTTCTCCTCGGTGACCGACGGCATGACGAAGACGTGCGCGTAGTGGCGCAGTTCGCCGTTCACCGGCATCGGCTGGCAGGACAGCGACCACTTCTCGACGACCGCGTCGCCGGGTTGGCGGAAGCGCACCGTCAGCGCCATCGGGCTGCGGTCGACGTGCAGGCCGCCCCCGGGCAGCCGGTCCTCCCGGTCGAGCCGGTCCTCCAGTTCCCGCAGCGAGCTCTCCAGGTACCGGGTGGTGCGCAGCGCCCGCACCGCCGTGGCCGCGTGCTCGCGGATGGACTTGGAGGCCAGGTGGTCCCACAGCACCAGCGGCGACAGGCCGTTGCGCGACCCGGCGAACGTGGTGTCGGGCGAACCGGTGTAGGCCGGTTTCGCCGGCGGCTCGACCCGGAACTTGTTCTTGGTCATGAACACGCCGCACGGCCAGGGCGCGCCGGGCCACTTGTGCCCGCTCATCACCAGGGAGCTGACCACGTCGACGCCGTGGACCCGCAGGCCGAAGTCGAACTCGGGGACCTTGTCCTTGACCTCCCGGCGCAGCTGCACTGCCAGTTCGCTGGTGCGTTCCTCGGCCGCCGCGATCCGCAGGTACGGCATGAACCCCGCGCCCAGCGCGCCGTCGACGTGGACCCAGAAGCCGCGGCGGCGGTCGGTGCGGCCGGGTTCGAACTCGATGTCCCGCTCCAGCAGGCCGTGCTCCGCGAAGATCGGGACGAGCCGGCCCGCGACCTTCTCGACGTTGTCGTAGGCGCCCTTGAAGGTGGTGCCGAAGTTGAGCAGCAGCAGGATCGGGTGCCCGCGCTCGGCGAAGAACCGGACCAGCCGCTCCAGCGCGTCCACGTCGATCTCGCCGCTGCCCTCCGCACCGCCCCGGGACGGGACCTCCATCGGCCACTCGTCGGCGACGGGGCACTGCCCGGGGTACTCCCGCCTGCCGATCGCCGCGAAGGTGTCGATGTCCAGCGTCCGGACCGCCTTGATCACCGAGTAGTGGGTGTCCTCGGAGTAGAACGCCACCGGCCGGTAGGTGTGGTCCCGGCCTTGCGCGCCCCGCTCGCCGTCGCCCGCGGCGGGCGGGGTCGCCTGCACGTACACCATCTGCTCGCCACCGCCGCCGGGCTCGGTGATGAGCTTCTTGCCCGACAGGTAGTCGCGGGCGCCGGCCAGCGCGTAGAGGTTGCCCTCGGTGGAGCCCATCGTCAGCACGTAACCCCAGTAGCTGTCGGGGTCGTCGGCGTCGTAGGGCCACGCCGCCCGCCAGAGCGACGCGTAGTGGTCGAGGACCGCGCGCTCCACGATCTTGGTGTTGACCCGGTAGTTGCCCTGCTGGAACGGGTCGCCGACGTTGTTGAGGTGGAACTCCAGGAACCGCGCCAGGTCCTGCTGGTAGTGCGCCATGTCCTGGTTGCCCTGGAAACCCACCATGGTCTCGTGCTTGCCGACCAGGTAGGTCTCCAACCGGTTGAGGGCCCGCTTGCGCTGCTGGGGGCTCAGGCCCCCGGCGGGGATCTCGAACTCCTTGACCTCCAGCTCCGGGTCGCTCGGGTAGACCTCCCTCGGGTCCCGGGAGGGCTCGGCGATGACCGGCGCGTGCCCGTTGCCCGGCCCGGCCGGGGTCACCGGCGCCGACCACGTCGCGTCGTCCGGCCCGTAGGGGAAGTCGGGCTGCGGCCGCCCGGTGGAGTGCGCGCTCATGACGTCCCCCTTCGGCGTGGACGGGGACCGCCCGCGCGGGTCCGCCCGTCCTGTGCGTCGGAGCGTGCCACCGGCCGGATCGCGGCCCTCGCCCGGAGTCGCCGCATTCACCGGTTCGTGTCAGAGGTTCACCCGTTGGCCCTGCTCGGGTAGAGCAGCCTCAGCACCCCGACGCAGAGGGCCTGGAGGCCGAGCGCGACCAGGGCGTGCACCACCCAGGCGCCGGCGAGCGTGGGACCGCCCCAGGCCTCGTCGAGGTCCGGGTCCGCGGTGAACGGGTGGCCGAGGGCGCCGGCGGTGTCCGGCCAGAGCGGGTACAGCCAGCCCCGGGCCGCCAGGTAGGCGGCGAGCAGGGCGAACGGCGCGGCGGCCAGTGCGCGGAGGACACCCGGTCGCGGGTGCACCCCGAGGCGTGCGGCGAGTGCTCTCACCCCTGGGACGCTAGCCGCGGACCGGGGCCGGGTCGTCCCACCGGGGAACTACTCCCCGCGTCATACCGGTGCGGGGGTCACTGCACGTCGCCCGTCGTGGTCGAGCGGACCCGGCCCGTCGAGGACAGGTCGCCCGGCGGTATGCCGGGGTGGTGGTCCGCCCGCGCGCCGGGCGCGACGGCGGTGGGCACCAGCGACAGGCGGGAGACGATGCGGTAGCGGTCGCCCCGGTACAGGGAGTGCACGTACTCCACCGGGCGGCCCGAGGTGTCGTTGGTCAGGCGCTCGAACAGCAGCGCGGGCGCGAAGACCGGGACGCCGAGCAGCCCGGACTCCGCGTCGTTGGTGACGGTGGGTTCGATGGACTGCACCGCGTCGTGGACGTGGACACCGTGCTCGGCCAGGCGGTCGTAGAAGTTGCCCGACTCCATGTCCTCCGGGGTGAGGCCGGGCGCGACGGCCACCGGGACGTGCAGGTACTCGATCGCCATCGGCTGCCCGTCGACCAGGCGCAGGCGCGCGGTGTAGGCGATCTCGGCGGCCGGTGACACGCGCAGCCTGCGGCCGACGCGCGCGCCGGCGGGGACGCGGGCGTGCTCAAGCACCCGGCTGGTCCACACCCCGCCCGCCTGCGGCAGCGTCATGGCCCGGTCGCCGGACACCAGCTCCTGGGTGATCTTCGCGGGCGCGACGAACGTGCCCCGGCCGTGCTGGCGGACCAGCAGGCCGGTGTTGACCAGCTCGTCCACCGCCGATCGCAGCGTGGGGCGGGACACCGACAGCTGCCGGCACAGCGCGCGCTCGGCCGGGATCGGCGCGCCCGGCGGGTGCGTCTCGATGAGTTCCAGCAGGTAGTCGCGCACCCGTTCGCGCTTGAGGATCGGTTCGGCCATGGCGCCTCGCTTCGTCCGACGCTGCTCCGACCGCGTCGCCCGGCCAGTATGGCAGACCACTGGTCAGTAACCACTTGCCAGACAACGAGAGCGCTCTCAAGGCTGTGAGCTGGGTGTTGACTGCAACATTGGTCTATGCCATCTTCAACACGCTCCACCCAGGGTTTACCAATTGGTCAGCTGAGAGGTGAGACGTGCCGCACCGCCCCCTTGCCCTCCTCCTCGCGCTGGGACTCGCCCTGACGGCCTGCGGCGACGACCCCGGCGACGCCGGCGGCCGGCAGCAGATCACCGTCTGGCTCATGAAGGACTCGGCCACCGACGACTTCGTCAGCCGCTTCGAAGCGGAGTTCGAACGGGACCACCCCGACCTGGACCTCGACCTCCAGGTCCAGGAGTGGAACGGGATCACCCAGAAGGTGACGAGCGCGCTGGCCGGCACCGACCCGCCCGACGTCATCGAGGTCGGCAACACCCAGGTCGCCCAGTACGCGGCCAGCGGTGGCGTGACCGACCTGACCGACCGGAAGGCCGAGCTGAAGGGTGAGGACTGGATCCCCGGCCTGGCCGAGCCGGGCGCGGTCGACGGCAGGCAGCACGGCATCCCGTTCTACGCCGCCAACCGCGTGGTCATCTACCGCAAGGACCTGTTCCAGGCCGCCGGGGTGACGCCGCCCAGGACCCGCGACGAGTGGCTGGCCGCCACCGAGCGGCTCGACGAGGGCGACGCGCAGGGCATCTACCTGCCCGGCCAGAACTGGTACGTGCTGGCCGGCTTCGTCTGGGACGAGGGCGGCGACCTGGCCACCCGGGAGGGCGACCGGTGGTCCGGCTCCCTGAACACGCCCGAGGCGCTGGCGGGCGCCGACTTCTACCGCAGGCTCCAGGCGCTCGGCGACGGGCCGAAGGACTCCGACGAGGCCAGGCCGCAGCAGACCGACGTGGTGGCCGCCGGCCAGGTCGCGCAGTTCATCGCCGTGCCCGGCGCGGCGAAGCTGGTCGAGCAGGCCAACCCCGAGCTGGCCGGCGAGCTCGGCTTCTTCCCGATCCCCGGCAAGACCGCGGCCACGCCCGGCGCGGTGTTCACCGGCGGTTCGGACCTGATCATCCCGCTCGCCTCGCCGCGCCAGGAGGGCGCCTACGCCGTGGTGGAGGCGCTGACCGGCGAGAAGTGGCAGGTCGAACTGGCCAAGGCGATGAACTACGTGCCCAACCGGACGAGCCTGGCCGCCGCCGTCGGCGACGACCCGGGCGCGGCGGCCATGGCGGCGGCCGCGGTCAACGGGCACGCCACGCCCAACTCGCCGAACTGGGCGGCGGTGGAGGCGCGCAACCCGGTCAAGGAGTTCCTCACCGCGGTGCTGACCGGGGCCGACCCGGCCACCGCGGCCGCCGAGGCGGACCGGGTGATCACCCGGGCGCTCAACTCGGGGGAGTAGGTGGCGACCACGTTGGCGCGGTCGGTCGAGCACCGCCCGCGCCCCGCGCCCGCACCCCGGCGGCGACGGCGCCCGCTCTGGCCCTACCTGCTGATCTCGCCGACACTCCTGGCCACCGGCTACCTCCTGCTGTACCCGCTGGTGCGCAACGTGGTGATCTCCTTCCAGGAGTTCCGCCTGCCGCAGCTGGTGCGCGGGGACGCCCGGTTCGTCGGCCTGGCGAACTACGCCAGGGTGCTGTCCGACCCGGAGTTCTGGGCCGTGGTGCGGCGCACCCTGCTGTTCACCGCGATCAACGTCGTGCTCATCATGGTGCTGTCCACGCTGGTCGCCCTGCTGCTGGTGCGGCTCGGCCGCGCGCTGCGCCTGCTGGTGATGTCCGGGCTGGTGCTGGTGTGGGCCACGCCGGTGATCGCGGCGACCACCGTGTTCCAGTGGCTGTTCCAGTCGCGGCTCGGGGTGGTGAACTGGGCGCTGGTGCGGCTCGGCTTCGAGGGCTTCCGCGACTACGCGTGGTTCGCCGACGGGCCCGCCACGTTCGCGATCCTCGTGGTGCTGATCGTGTGGCAGTCGGTGCCGTTCGCCGCGCTGTCGCTGTACGCGGCGATGGTGACCGTCCCGGCCGAGCTGTACGAGGCGGCGCGGATCGACGGCGCGGGCGCGTGGCGGTCGTTCACCACCATCACCGTCCCCGTGCTGCGCGCGATGTTCGGCCTGATCACCTGCCTGGAGGTCATCTGGGTGGCCAAGGCGTTCGTGCAGATCTGGGTGATCAGCCAGGGCGGTCCCGGTCAGGCCACCACCACGCTGCCGGTGTACGCGTTCCAGGTCGCGCAGTCGTTGCAGCGCTACGACCTCGGCGCGGCCGTGTCGATGCTCATGGTGGTGCTGCTGGTGCTCGCGCTGCTGGCCTACCTCAGGCAGCTCTACCGGCAGGAGGGCGAGTCGTGACCGGTCGGGTGCTGCGGGCCGCGGCCGCGCTGGTCGTGTTCGTCGTGTCGGTGTTCCCCGTGTACTGGATGGTGCTGACCGCCTTCAAGCCGACGCGCGACATCCAGGCCGCCACACCGGTGTTCCTGCCGCTGTCGCTGACCCTCGACCACTTCGGCACGGCGGTCGCGGCGCGCGGGTTCTGGTCGTTCTGGCGCAACAGCGCCCTGGTGGCCTGCGGGGCGGTGCTGCTGGCGCTCGTGGTCGCGCTGCTGGCGGCGTTCGCGGTGGCGCGCCTGCGGTGGCCGGGCAGGCGCGGCTTCGTGCTGATGGTGTTCATCGCGCAGATGACGCCGTGGGAGGCGCTGCTGATCCCGGTCTACGTCATCGCCCGCGACACCGGGGCGCTCGACACGCTGTGGATGCTCACGCTCGTCTACTTCATGATCACGCTGCCGTTCACGATCGTCACCCTGCGCGGGTTCCTCGCCGCGATACCCGCGGACCTGGAGGAGGCCGCCCTGGTCGACGGCTGCTCGCGCGCCCAGGCGTTCCGGCGGGTGGTGTTCCCGCTGCTGGCGCCGGGCCTGCTGGCGACCTCGCTGTTCGGGTTCATCACCGCCTGGAACGAGTTCGCCTTCGCCAACGTGCTGATCATCAAGGACCAGGACGACCGCACGCTGCCCGTGTGGCTGTCGTCGTTCAGCAACACCTTCGGCACGGACTGGGGCGCCACCATGGCCGCCTCCACCCTGTTCATGCTGCCGGTGCTGCTGGTCTTCCTGGTCCTCCAGGGACGCGTGACCACCGGCATCGTCGGTGGCGCGGTGAAGGGCTGAGGGGGCCGCGTGATCGTGCCACGACCGACGAGGCTGGTCCGCCGCCGCGGCCGGTTCACCCTCTCCCCCGACACCGCCGTCCGCGCGGGTCCCGGCGCGGAGGGCGCGGCCCGGCTGCTGCGCGCGTCGCTGCGCCCGGCCACCGGGCTGCCGCTGCCGGTGCACGAGGACGGGCGGGTGGTCATCGCGCTCGACGAGCGGCTGGTCGGCCTCGGCGACGAGGGCTACGCGCTGAGCGTCACCGAGCACGCCGTGGTGCTGCGGGCGGCGACCCGGCAGGGGCTGGCGCACGGCGTGCAGACCATCCGGCAGCTGCTGCCGGTCGAGGCCCTGGGGTCGAGGCCGGCGCCGAACGTGGAGTGGGCGCTGCCCGGGGTGGACATCCGGGACGCGCCGCGCCTGCCGTGGCGCGGGGTGCTGCTGGACGTGGCCCGGCGCTTCCAGCCGGTGGCCGCGCTGCGCCGGTTCGTCGACCTGATGGCGCTGCACAAGCTCAACGTGCTGCACCTGCACCTCACCGACGACCAGGGCTGGCGGTTGCCGGTGCCGGGGTGGCCGCGGCTGACCGAGGTCGGGGCCTGGCGCGCGGAGAGCGACGGCGACGGCGTGCCGCACGGCGGCTGCTACACCCGCGCGGAGCTGGCCGGGCTCGTCGCCCACGCCGCCGAGCGCGGGGTCCGGGTGGTGCCGGAGGTCGAGATGCCGGGCCACGCGCGGGCCGCCCTGGCGGCGTACCCGCACCTGGGCAACGTGCCGGGTCGCGAGCTGCCGGTGTGGACGCGGTGGGGCGTCAGCGAGGCGGTGTTCGGCGTGCACGACGCCGCCCTGGAGTTCTGCCGGGACGTGCTGGACGAGGTGCTGGAGGTCTTCCCCGGGCCGCACGTGCACATCGGCGGCGACGAGTGCCCCACCACCGAGTGGGAGACCAGCCCCACCGCCCTGGCGCGGGTCGCCCGCGAGGGCCTGGCCGGGCCGCACGAGCTGCGCGGCTGGTTCCTGCGCCAGGTCGCCGAGCACCTGGTGTCGCGCGGGCGGACGCCGGTGTCGTGGGAACCGGTCGGGCGCCCCGGCGCGGTGCTCATGCCGTGGCGGGACGCGGCGGACGCCCACGCGGCGCTGGACGGCGGGCACGACGTGGTCATGGCGCCGCACCGCTCGACCTACCTGGACTACCCGCAGTCGGCCGGCCCCGACGAGCCCGCCGGGCAGCCCGGCCTGGTGGTGACCGCGCACGACGTCTACCACGTGCCCCTGCCCGCCGGGGTCCTCGGCGCCCAGTGCGCGTTGTGGACCGAGTACGTGCCCACCGCGCGACACCTGGAGCGGCTGGCGTTCCCCCGGCTCGCGGCCCTGTCCGACGCGCTGTGGGCCAAGCGCCCCTCGTGGACCGACTTCACCGACCGGATGCGCGGGCACGCCGACCGGCTGACCGCGCTGTCGGTGCCGCACGGACCGCTGACGACCAGGGAGGAGGACGACGACCGCTCCCCCGTTCAACCCTGCTGACCCGAGGAGAACGACCTTGTCCACCCTGTCCACCCCGTCCACGCGCAAGATCGCCGCGGCGGGCGCGGCCGCGGTGGCGGTGGGCGCCCTGGTGACCGGCCTGGTCACCGCGCCCCCCGCGCTCGCCGCCGACGCGGTCACCGCCCAGTACCGCACCAGCGCCACCGCCGCCGCGACCGACCAGGCCGAGCCCTGGTTCAAACTGGTCAACTCGGGCACCACGACCCTGCCCCTGAACGAGTTGAAGGTCCGCTACTACTTCACCGCCGACACCCCCTCCACCGGCTACCGCTTCGCGTGCTCGTGGGCGGTGCGCGGCTGCGGGATCGTGACCGGCACGTTCGGCACGCTGACCGGCGGCGGCGCCGACCGGTACCTGGAGGTCGGCTTCACCTCCGGCACCCTGGCCCCCGGCGCCGACACCGGGGACCTGCAACTGCGCTTCTACCGGGCCGACTGGGGCCGGATCACCCAGTCCGACGACTACTCGTTCCGGGCGTCGAGCACCTACTCGGCGTGGTCGCGGGTGACCGTGCACCGGGGCGGGGCCCTGCTGTACGGCACCCCGCCGGGCGGTTCGCAGCCCACGACCACCACCACCACCACCACCACGTCGAACCCGCCCAACCCCAACGGCCCGGCGCTGTTCGACGACTTCTCCTACACCGGGTCGGCCGACCCCCGGATCGCGCAGCGCGGCTGGACGGTCCGGGCCGGCGGCGGCGGTCCGGGCGTGCCGGGCGCGGAGTGGGACCCGACGCGGGTGACGTTCCCGTCCGTGGACGGGCAGCAGTCGATGCGGCTGGAGTCGTGGAACAACGGCTCGGCGGCGCGGCAGACCGAGCTGTACCACCAGCGGAAGTTCTTCGAGGGCACGTACGCGGCACGGGTGAAGTTCTCCGACGCGCCGGTGTCCGGCCCCGACGGCGACCACGTGGTGCAGACGTTCTTCACCATCACGCCCCTGCGCTCCGACCTCGACCCGGACTACGGGGAGATCGACTTCGAGTACCTGCCCAACGGCGGGTGGGGCGAACCGGCGAACGTCCTGTACGAGACGACGTGGGAGACCTACCGCAACGAGCCGTGGCTGGCGGACAACACCCACACCGCGCAGCGGCAGAGCTACGCGGGCTGGCACGACCTGGTGGTGCAGGTGTCGGGTGGCCGGGTGAAGTACTTCGTGGACGGCGCGCAGGTGGCCGACCACGGCGACAAGTACTACCCGGAGACCCCGATGTCGATCAACTTCAACCTGTGGTTCATCTCGGGCGGGTTGGTCGGGACGCCGGGTGAGCGGACGTACCAGCAGCACGTGGACTGGGTGTACTTCGCCAAGGACCAGGTGCTGAGCCCGGCGCAGGTGACGTCGAAGGTGGGCGGTTACCGGTCGGCGGGCGTGTCCCACGTGGACACGGTTCCGGCGGCGTAGTCGTCGTTCCCCGGCCCGCTGTCCGGCGGGTCGGGGAACGGCCGGTGGCGGAGCTCCGGGTCCAGGCCGTCGTCCCAGGGCTCCGCCACCGAGCCGTCCGCCTCCAGGCCGAACCGACTGGCGAGGCGGAGGACGTCCGGTTCGCCGAGCAGGACGCGACGGGCCAGGTCCGCTCCGGCGCCCGGTGTCGTCGGGTCCTCGTGCCGGTGGAAGCCCAGGTCGGCGAACAACCCCTCGACGCCCCCGCCGACGCCCGCCGCCCGGCCCAGGTGCCCGTCGGCCTCGTCGGGGCAACCCACCAGGTCGCACGTCGAGGTCCGTTGAGCCCAACACGCAGGTGTGAAGATCCGCACCCCGCCTGAGGACAGGATCTCCTCCATCACGGACCACGACCCCCGGGTGAACGGTTCGCGCCCGTCCTCGGTCTCGCCGGCGTAGTACGACAGCTCATCCCGGGCGCCGGCGACTCCGGCCGCCGCGGCGCGGCGCCACAGGCCGTGGGCGATGCGCGACCGGTGCCGTCGGTGCGCGGAGACGCCGAGCCGGTACCTGTCGTCCGGATCGGCGGCGTGGTCGAGCACCGCGTCCCAGAACCGCTGGGGCGGCACGACGTAGGCACGCGTCCGCCGGCCGAACTGGTCCAGGTGGTCGTGCAGCCGGACCGCGGGCGGCGGTGGTCGGCCGGCGAACACCGGAGGTCGTTCCAGCGCCCGCGCGGAACCGGCCAACTCGGTGGTCAGCGCGTCGAGCGCCTCGGCGAACCAGTCGGGACGGCTGAGGGAGCGGCGCTGCTCGGCGTCGGTGAGGTACGCCGGTGCGGCGTGGTGGAGCAACTCGACCGGGAGCCATTCGCCGTGCCCGAGGCGACGGGCGTCCATCGCGGCGCGCAGCACCGCGCGCTCGGTCGCCGAGGCGGTGTTGCGCAGGTTCACCAGAGCGGGCACGCCGGCGATCACCTGGGTCAACTCGATCCGGGTGGCGCGCCCCGCTCCACCGGCGGCGGCGTCCTCGAACTCCACCGCACGGCGCACGTGGACGTCCCGGCTGCGGCGCGCGGCCTCCAGGTCGGCGCCGGTGAAAGCGCCGGGCACCGGCCACGTGCGCCCGGCGAGGAGCAGGCGGGCGTCGGCGAACCGGTCGGGTCGGCCCGGTCGGGGCCGGCCCGCGATGAGGTTCAGGTAGCGGGGCCACAGCGTGCCCAGCACCAGCACCGGCGCGTGACCGGGATCCGCCAGCCGCTCCCGCAGCGCGGAGGCGATCGCGGAGGCGACCTCGTGATCGGGGTCGACGAGGTACCGCTGGGCCTCGTCGAGCCAGATCACGGTCTTCGGCCCGACCGAGCCCAGTTCGGCGAGGAAGCGCCTCGCGGGCGCCGGGGCGATGCCCGGCCACACCCGCCACCCGGCTTCGAGCAGGCTCGTCACCGTGTCGGGGTCGAGGTGGACGCGGCGGCGCAGGGCTTCGAACAGGGCACGGGTCTTGCCCGCGGTCGACTCGCTGACCAGCACGGCGAGGCCGGATTCCGAAGCCGGACCGAGGGCGGCGGCCACCAGGTCCGTCAACCGGTGGTCGTGGGCGCGCACGACGTACCCGGTCAGCGCGTCCGCGCCGGGCGTCGCCGCGTGGTGGACCTCCAGGTCGGAGGGCGAGACCTCGGTGATCGGACGGCCGAGCGGCCCGCCCGTGCGGCGTTCCGGGGCGAGGTGGAGGTGGACTCCACCTCGGACCGCGCCCGCCTGCACGACGAGGCCGGACACGCTCCCGGCAACGGTGTTCGTCACGTGCGGCGGCACGGCGGGGTCGGGCACCCGGTCAGTGTTCCACCAGTCAGTGTTCCACCGGTCACCCCGCCTTCCGCAGCACCTCCGCCAACGACGTGGCCGGGTGGCCGGTGACCCGGTGCACTTCCCGACCGACCGTGGACGCAGAGCGACCCAACAGCGCGGCGGATCGCCCGGTAGGACTCACCGGCGTGCAGCCCTCGCGAGATCTCCTCCTGCTCCGCCAGGGTCAGGCTCCCAGCACGCGACTCTTCAACCTCTGCCTGCACATGGACACGGAGACGCTTCACACTTCACGCCATCCCTGTTCCAGCAGGTCGAAGACGACGTCGAGAGCGGCACGCGGATCGGGCTCCGTGCCGGCGAGGTCCGGGATCATCAGGACGTAGCGGGCAAGGGCCCGGATGTCCATGTCGCCCGCGGACCTGCCGCACTCGGCGGCGATGGCCTCCGAGAGCACGTCCTGGCCACGAAGCCACAGTTTGAGCTGGTAGCCGCGCAACGCGGGGGTGTTGACGATCAGTTCGGTCCTGAGGCGGAACTCCACCGAGGGGTTGCTCCGGAACGGTCCGCGGTCCGCGAGGAACTCCCGCAGCGCTCGCAGGATCGCCTGCCCGGCCGGGCGGTCGCGAACGGCGGCGACCAAGGCGGCCTCGCGCTGGGCGCCGTCGTCGAAGATCAGGGACTCCTTGCCGTCCGGGAAGTGACTGAACACGGTGCCCAGAGCCGTGTCGGCGGCCGCGGCGATCTCAGCGACGGTCACGTTGTCGTACCCGCGCTCCAGGAAGAGCGTCATCGCCGCCTCTGCGAGCGCTTGACGCGTCTGCGCCTTCTTGCGCTCCCTGCGTCCCACCATCTCCACAGCGGGAAGCATAGGGCACCTGGACCAGCTCTAAAGTTGAAGTCATTCTAAGTTTGATACGATTCTAGTCAACGGTCGCCGCGGCGGCGGGGAATCGACGACAGGAGTGGCACATGAGGACTGCGATCACCAACGCGCGCGTGTTCGACGGCGAACGGGTGCTCGACGCCGACACCGTCGTGATCGACGGCGGCGTCATCACCTCGGTCGGCGCCGTCGCCCCACCGGGAAGCGAGATCGTCGACGCTCGAGGCGGCACCCTGCTGCCGGGGCTGTTCGACGCCCATGTCCACACCAGCGAGGAGGCACTGGCACTGGCGTTGCGGTTCGGGGTCACCACGGAACTGGAGATGCAGGGCACCCACACCAAGCCCAACCGGAGGCACATCACCTCCAACGACGGTGTCGCCGACGTCCGATCAGCGGGCTTCGCGATCACGCCACCCGGCGGCCACCCCAGCGAGCTGTTCCCCGAGGACTTCCGCCCCGGTGGCGGACGCCGCCCCGTCGGCGAGATCGTCCACCCCTTCTCGACCACACCGGAACAAGCAGCCGGCTTCATCCCACGACTGGTCGAGACCGGGTCCGACTACATCAAGTTCATGATCGACGACGGCAGCGTCGAGGGCCACCCCGGTCTTCCGGTGCTCGACCGGGCAACCGTGACCGCAGGCGTCGCGGAAGCCCACAGGCACGGCATGCTCACCGTCGCCCACGCCCTCACCGCCGAGGCGACCAGGATGGCGATCGACGCGGGCATCGACGGGCTGGTCCACCTGTTCATGGACCAGCCGCACACCGACGAGCTCGTCGACCTCATCGCGGCCTCCGGCGCCTTCGTCGTGCCCTGCGTTGTGCTCAACGCGTCCATGATGGGCATCACCGGCGACACCCTCGCCGACGACGCGCGCGTGTCCTCACGCCTGGACGCCGCCTGGAACGAGACCCTCCGCAGCAGCTTCAACCGCTACCCGCAAGGCAGGCTCGACGACGTGCTCCGCTCCGTCGGGGCACTGCACCGCGCAGGCGTCGACCTCCTCGTCGGCACGGACGCCTCGATGCCGCTGCCGTTCCTCGGCGGCGTGGCCCACGGCGCCAGCGTCCACCAGGAACTGCAATACCTCGTCCAGGCGGGCCTCTCCCCCGCCGACGCGCTGGCAGCGGCCACCTCGGCTCCCGCACGTCGTTTCAGCCTCGACGACCGCGGCCGCATCACCGAGGGCAAGCGCGCCGACCTCCTCCTGGTGGACGGTGATCCGACCACGACGATCTCCGACACCCTCAACACCCGTGACACCTGGCGCCGCGGCACTCGCCTCGGCCCTGCCTGAACCACTGGCCGGTGTGCTGCTCCGAGCCCGGCGACCGGCCGCACCTGCCGGGTCTGCGGCACTGTCGGTCGAGGGCGTCGAGGGCGTCGGTGATGTGATCGTGGTGCGGGCGTCAGCGCAGGGACGAGGCGAGGCCGAGGCCCTGCTCGCGCAGCGCCCGAGCGACCACCTCGGCGATGCGGGCCGCGCCGGCGGCTTCGAAGTGGGTGTGGTCGTTGCAGAAGAACGCGCCGACCGCGCCCTGCGTGTAGTCGCCGTTGTTCGGGCACAGGCGCAGCGAGTTGTAGAGGGCGACGCTGCGCTGGTGCAGGTCGATGACCGGCACCTGGTCGGCCTGCGCCTGGGCGATGGTCTCGGACACGAACCCGCGGTTGCCCACGGCGGTGGAGCCGGAGCAGCGGATCGCGGCGACCGGCGTCACGAACACCGGCTTGACGCCGCGGGCCTTCGCCTCACGGGCCATGGTGGACAGCAGTTGGCGGTAACGGGTCGTGCCCACGTGCCGGGGGCAGTTGCGGTCGCCGTCGTTGATGCCGAACTGGATGACCAGCCAGTCCCCCGCCGTCATGCCGTTGGTGGACGACAGCATGTTCGCCCAGCGGGAGGCGTAGGTGCGGGGGCTGACCACGCACTCGCCGGTGGAGTCCTTGGTGCTCTTGACGTTGGACTCGTAGAGCCAGGTCTGGATGCTGCGCCCGCCCACGGCGTTGTTGACCACGGTGACGTCGTCGTTGAACAGCCGGTCGAACTGGCTGCCCCAGCCCGCCGGGCAGCTGACGCCGGAGTTGGGGTTGGCCATGGTGGAGTCACCGGCCAGCCACACCTTGAACGGCGCGGCGGCGGCCCCCGGACCGGTCCGGTCGGTGGCGGCGCAGGGCGCGGGCGCGGCTTGCGCCGGCGCGGTCACGACCGTCGCGGCGGCGCACACCGCCGCCGCGACCGCCAGGTTCCTGGTGAGCGAAGAAGTCCTCATCGATCCTCCATGTCGTGCCGGCTGGTTCAGCGGACCCGGGTCGACCTGATGACGCCGAGCCGCAGGGCCTCGTCGAGCACCAGGGACGCCATCGCGGCCGCGCCGTACTCGGAGAAGTGGGTGTTGTCGCCCTTCTCCCGCGTCAGGAACAACCGCTCCGACCCGGTGACGCCGAGCTGCTGGACGAGGTTCGCGGACGACGTGGTCAGGTCGACCAGCGGTGTGCCCTGCGCGCGGGCGACGGCCTTCACCTCGCCGGGCAGGTTCACGCCCAGCTCGTTCACGTGCCACGCGGTGCCGGTGAGCCGCCCGGCCGAGTCGAACAGCCGGCGGACCGGCGGCGTCACCAGCACGGGCGCGCCGCCCGCCGCGCGCACCTCGCGGACCATGCGGGTGAGGTTGTCGCGGAACGCGGTGGCGGTGGTGCGCTTGTCGTTGTGGCCCACCTGGATCACGACGGTGTCACCCGCGCGGGTCTGCGACCGCACGGCCGGGAACAGCACCGGGTTGGACAGCACCGAGCCGGAGCTCTCGCCGGAGTCGGCGTAGTTGGCCACCGACAGGCCCTCGCGCAGGCGCGCGGGCAGCAGCTGGCCCCAGCCGGTGTAGGGAGCGGTGGGCTGGTCGCACACGGTCGAGTCGCCGACCAGGAACAACGCCGGCGGCCGGACCGGCCGGACGGTGATCGCCTCGACCGCCGGGGAACGCCCGTCGAACACCAGGGTCAACCCGGGCGTGCCGGTGCCGCCCTGACCCGTCGGCTGCCCTTCCGGCTGCCGCACGTTGACCGTGACGACCCGGTCGAGCAGTTGGCCCGCGCCGGTGTCCACCGCGTTCAGCACGCGGCGGCGGGCCTCGGCCGTGATGCCGGTGCCGGCGGCGTGGGACCGGCTGCCCAGCCGCACGGTCACGTCGTAGTGGCCGGGCGCCACGTCGTAGCGGCAGGTGATGGGCCCGGTGCCGGTGCAGCCGGCCGGTGCGGCGTGCGAGGGCGCGGTGCCGAGGGTGGTGAGCGCGCCGGCCGTGAGCGTCACGGCCAGCGCCGAGCGCAGCACAGCGGTCCGGGAGGGCATGGGTGTGCTCCTTGCTGCGGTTCGCCCGCATGACGGGGAGGAGGTTCGTGCGCAGGCCCGCTCCACGTCCGGGGCCGGAGGCGGGTTCCCGGACGTGGGGCGGGGACGACGGTTCAGCCGGTGGCGAGCGCCGACGACAGGATCGGCGCGAGCCGGTCGGCGATCTTGCGGTGGCCCTGGTCGTTGGGGTGCACGTTGTCGGTGGTGTCGGTGGACTCGACGATCCAGCCCGTGGTGTCGACGAACCGCACCTTCGGGTCGTCGACGGCCCGCACGGCCGCCTGCGTCTCCGGGATGTAGCGCTTGCGGAAGGTCTGCATCGCCAAGATCGTGGCGTTCGGGTACTTCTGCCGCGCCCGCTGGAGGAGCGTGACGTAGGCGGACTGGAACTGCGGTCCGGTGACGCCGTGGCCGACGTCGTTGGTGCCGAGGTTGATCACCACGGCGTCGGCGCGGTAGCGGGAGAAGTCCCAGTTCGCGGCGTTGGCCTGCAAACCGGTGCGCAGGAACCGGTCGCTCATCCCGATGCAGCCGTCCGCCGCCGGGACCAGGCACGCGCCGCCGACCGCGATCTGCGTGTGCCCCGCGCCCAGGCGCTCGCCGACCAGCCAGCCGTAGGCGGTCAGGGCCTGCTTGGACGACTGCTGGCCCACCGTGATCGAGTCACCGACGAACTCGACGAGCTTGGCCGGCGCGCTCGGCGCGAACGTCGTCGCGCCCGCGTCCAGCTCGACACCGCGGAACACCGCGTCACCCCGGTAGGACCCGGCGACCGGCCGGTAGGACACCCGCAGGGTGTGGTTGCCGCTCGCCAGCGGCGTCGGGGTGAGGTTCACCGTGCCGCTGCGGTTGACGTACGAGACGTCGGGCCCGCCGTCGATGCTGACGTGGAAGTCGATCGCGTTGCGCTGCTTCAGCTTCACCGTGCGGCCGGTGAACCCGACGAGCACGTAGGCGCCCGCCCACTCCGAGACGTGCGCGGTCGGGTCGGCGGTGTTCCACCGGCCGAAGTGCTTCACGTTCGCGTCGGTCGGCGAGCCGTCGCCGCCCGGCGTGCCGCCGCCGAGCCGGACCAGCAGCCACTGCTGGTTGGCGCCGCCGTTGACGTCGTACTGGGACACCCGCGCGCCGTCGGCGGTCGAGCGCTCCCACACGTCCAGCGCCTTGCCGCTGTTGCGGTTGACGATCCGCACGTGCCCGGCGTCCGCGTCGACCAGGCTGAACTGCTGGTTGGCGGCATTGGCGTCGGTCCACTGCACCACGTTCGCGCCGTTGGCCGTGGACGAGCCGGAGATGTCCACGACCTTGCCGCTGTAGCGGGACTCCAGCCGGTGGAACCCGCCGCCGGAGTCGACGAACCGGAACTGCTGCGCGGCCGAGTCCGTCCTGGTCGCCTGCACCACGGCGGCGCCGTCGGCCGTGGACTGGACCTGCATGGCCTTGCCGCTGTGCCGGGCCACGACCGCGTAGCTCGCCGTGGTGTCGACCGTGGCCGCCTGGGCCGGCGGTGCGACCGGTGCGAGCGCGACGACCGCGCCCACGACCAGCACGAGCGCCGATCGCATGACCGCACCGCATGACGACAGTGTCATGTTCGTGCCTTTCGCCTGAGTCGGCACGGCGGTCGGGCCGCCGGACGAGAGAACGTCTTCGGCGAAAGAGTTACGTGGATCTCCCTTCGCGGTCAATGGCCGCATCTTGTATGGGCCGGAGCGTCGAACACGTTCGACGATGGCGATGTACCGCCCTTTTCGGTCTTTCCGGAATCGAAGTGGAAAGCGCTATCCGTGGTTGGACGCCCGCGAGGGCGGCAGCCCGGATCAGCCGCCGCCACCGCCGCCCGAGGTCTCGGGGCCGGGCTCGTCGTCGGGGTGACCGGGTGAGAAGCGGTCCCGGGCGACGAGGACCACGAGCGTCAGCAAGACCAGGACGGTGGCGATCACGGCCACCAACAAACCGGCATCCATCCCTCGATTGTGCCCCGAGTCCACGTGCCGGTGGGCGTCGGCGAGGCCGGTCGCGGGCAGCACACAGGTCCGAGGTCATCCCGAGCACCGCCGTCTTGACCGTCCGGGGCGCGTCGGCGCGCAGCACGTCGGCGGCCGGGGTCAGGTGGAACCTGCCGTCCTCGTCCTCCCGGAAGACCCCGCGGCCGGCCAGGAACCGCAGCAGCCGGTGCGGCAACGGGCCGTGCGCCCCGATCTTCCCGGCCGGTCGGCGGCGTCGCGCGGCCCGTCCACCAAGTGCTCGACGACGTCGAGCAGCACCGCCGCGCGCAGGGCGGTCGAGCACAGGTGGGCCATGGCGTCGGACAGGACCTGCCGCACCCGGCCCGTGCCGGTGCGCGCCAGGACGTCCCCACCGGCGCGGTCCTGACCACGTTCTCGAACGGGCATCACCCCGGAACACCGACCTGCCCGCCGCACCCTCCGCCGTGCCGGCGCCTTCATCGGCGGCTGGGGGACCACTCGTCCACGGGTGTGAGGGGCACCGGCACCGGCCGCTCCACCGTGGTCGTCAGCTCGATCCGCCGCCCCTCGTCCGCCGCGCGGAGCACGGCGGTCATCGTCTCGAGCACGTGCAGCGCGAGCTCACCGCCGGCGCGCGGGGCCCGCTGCCCGCCGGCCGCGACGAGGTCGAGGAGGCCGATCCCCCGTCCTGCGCCCGCGTAGCCCGCGCTGGGGGGCAGGGTCCGCCACCCGGTGCCGCCGAGCGGGAAGAAACGGGTCTCGCCGTCGAAGAGGTTCGGGTCCGGGACCGCGAGCGTGCCGATCTCGCCGTGCACCTCGATCGGCGCGGCTGTGGTGACCACCCCGTCGAAACTGGTCGTGATGGTGGAGAGCGCGCCGTTGGCGTGTTCGAGCACGCCGGAGACGTGGCTGTCGACCTCGACCGGGATCCGTGGCCCATCCGCGCACCGGAGCCGATGACGCGCTCGGTGCGCAGGCGACTGGCCGCGCCGAGCACCGTGCGCACCGGGCCGAGCAGGTGGATCAGCGCGGTGATGTAGTACGGCCCCATGTCCAGCAGTGGACCGCCACCGGCGGTGTAGTAGAAGTCGGGGTTGGGGTGCCAGCGTTCGTGCCCCGGCGTGACCATCACGGCCGATGCCGAGAGCGGGCGCCCGATGAGCCCGCTGTCGATCGCCGCCCGCGCGGTCTGCGTGCCCGTGCCGAGAACGGTGTCCGGTGCGCAACCGACCCGGACACCGGCCGCGGCGGCCCGATCGATGATCGCTCGGCCGTCCGGGAACGTGACGGCGAGCGGCTTCTCGCCGAAGACGTTCTTGCCGGCCTCGATCGCCCGGAGCGCGATCGAGGCGTGGGCCGCGGGGACGGTGAGGTTCAGCACGGTGTCGACGTCCTCCCCGGCGAGCAGCCGCTCGACACCGACCGCCTCGGCGTCCGGGAGCTCGGCGGCGACCGCAGCCGACCGGGTGCCGTCGAGGTCGGCGACCGCGGTGACGCGCACCGCGGGGTGGTTGCCGAGCGTGTCCAGGTACGCGCGGGAGATGACCCCGAGACCTACGATGCCGACGCGGTGCGGGTCGCCCACGACACCCCCTTCTCGATGACGGCGCGGACGCCGGGGTCTCCAGCACGTCCAGGCCGTGCCCCGGGGTGGTCACCACGATCCTTCCAGCGCCCCACCGGCGGGTCCAGGCAGTCCGGGGCAGCCGGGCAGGTGACCGGCCGGTGCACGGATGCCACGGCCGGGTCGGGTGGGTCGTGGTGGCCGGCGGGCGTCAGCGGGACGGGGTCGTGGCGACCGGGGTCCAACGGGCGCCCTTCCAGGTGCCGTCGGCGGTGGTGCTGCGACCGACCACGACGCCGTGGTTGTTCAGCGCGACCGGCGTGCTGTGGGCGCCGCCCAGCGAGTCGAGGTAAGTGAGCTGCCCGTCGCGCCAGAGGAACACGCGGGTCGACGAGTGGTCCGGCGACGAGGCGTGCCCGATGATGTCGCCGCGCTCGTTGATCGCGGTCGCCACGGAGTTGCCGGGCACGCCGAGGTCGACCTGCTTGCCGCCGGCGGGCCACAGCACCGCGCGGGACATGCCGTTGTCCAGCACCCAGCCGACCGCGTCGCCGCGCTCGTTGAGGGACTGCTCGCCGTGGGCGAGCCGGCCGCTCTCCGACAGGACGGTCAGCTCCTCGCCGTCCCAGCGCAGCGCCACCATGCCCCGGTTGGCGACGATCACACCGGCCTCGTTGACCGCCTCCGGGTCGTACGTGCCGTAGCCCGGACCGGGGGCCAGCGCCGTGCACGCGCCGTCGGCGCAACGGAGCGCGCCGAACTCCTGGAAGGAGGCGGAGGCGTAGCTCGCCGCGACGACACCGGCGTCGTTGATCGCGTACGTCGACACGTGATCACCGGCCACCGGCAGCTCCACGTGCCGCTCGCCGTCCCACACGGTGGCGTGCTGCCCGCCCCGGGACGACGTGGCGTACGACATCGGCACGCTGCCGTCGTCGTTGATCACCTGCGCCAGCGCCCACGCGGCTCCCGGCGGTGCGATGGCCTTCCGCTGGCCCGCGAACCAGACCCACGGCTTCTGCGTGTCCGGCACGCCGTCGGAGGTCGACCCGAGCACCCGGCCGTTCTGGCTGATCGCGCCGGCCAGACCGGGGCCGAGGTCGGTCGCACCGCCGCGCGGCGCCCACAGCACCGCGCGCGTCAGCCCGTCGCCCTGGGCGCTGCCGACGACCTGGCCGAGGTCGTTGACACCGGTGGGGTGGTAGCCGAAGGTGCCGGGCAGGCCCGCGACGCCCGGCAGTTCGGCGATGACGTGCGTGGCGGACGCGACCGCCGCGGGGGTGGTGGCCAGGGGCAGGGCTGTCGCGAGCGCCAACACGGCCAGCGACGCGCGTAAGTCGGGCATGATCGCTCCGTTGCGAGTATGTCCTGAAGTGGCACTGGATCGATCAACGGTAACCCCCGCGCGCCCGCGGCGGTGTCGGCCGGACAGCGCAACGATCCGCGGAACCCATGCGCCGCACGGAGGTTCGCGGATCGCCGAGTCCTGCCGCGACGCTCAGCCGAGCGCGGGTCGCCCTCCGGGCCACGGGCTCGTCAACGAGCGGGGAAACGCCGCTTGACCCGCAGCGGTGACTTTCGAGCGGCACACGGTCCAGCGGCTCCTGCCATGGCCGGTGGGCGCGGCGGAGAGCAGCCGGGTCGAGCCGGGGTTGGTCGCGGTGCGCACGGTCGCGCGGTGGTCCGGCCGTCAGCCCGTCCAGGCCTACCCCGGGGCGTAGGGGGAACAGTCGACAGGGCGGCCCGCGCGGGGGAACTCCATGCCCCCCAGTCCGGGCCGCACGTCGATGGTGCCGCGGCTGAACCCGACCAGTCCCTTGTCCGGTTCGCAGAAGACCAGGCCGCCCTGCCCGCCGACCCCGGGCCGTTCGAGCACCTCGGCCACTGCCCGCAGCTTGACCCCGGCAGGGTCCTCCCGGCGCCAGTCCTCCACGATCTGGACCGCCGTGAAGGTGGAAAGGGACGATGGGCGCGCGTCGGGGATGAAGGGGATCAGGGCGTCGTAGTCACCTGCGCACGCCGCCGCGTGCACCCCGGCGACGTCGCGGGCGCGGTCGTCGCCGAGAGGGGTGCCGTCGGCGTAGGTGAGGGCGGGCCGGCCGCACTGCGCCTGTCGTGCCTCGGACGCCGGTTCCTCCCGGTTGAAGAGCAAGGTCAGCCCCAGGGCCGCGGACATCCCGACCGCAGTCACTGCCAACACCAGGTTCAGCCTGCGATGGCGTTGCGGCCTCATCCGCACGTCAGCCCTGTGAGCGTGCTGCACCGGGTCGCGTTCGCGCTGCTGACGGCCCTGAACGAGCCGCCGTCCGGCACGGTCAGCCTGCCGGTCCGCCCGCCGGCCGACCAGTCGAAGTGGGCGATCCAGGTGCAGTCGCACGACGCGGTGGTGGCATCGAGCAGGAACGTCTCGGCATCGGTGCTGGTGATCTCGTACGGAAAGGCGATCGGATCGACACGCCAGCCCTTGCGGTGGGCTTCCTCGACCGCGTTGGAGTCCACTGGCCTGCCGACGGCCCGGGGCCGGGGTTGGTCCAGGTCGATGTCGACGTGCCGGTAGTTGTCGGAACCCCCGCAGGGAGCATCGAGAAGGATCCCCGGCGGCGGCGGTTCGCGGCTGAGCACCTCGATCCCGATTCCGGTGATCATCACGCTGCGGTCGGGGTGGAGGCCCTGCAGGGTCACCATGACCAGGCCCCGGTCCGCGGACGCGCCCTCGGCGAGAGGTGCCAGGTCGGTCCAGGATCGGGGCTCGCCCTCCGACAACAGCGCCCGGACCTCGTCGGCGGGCTTGGAGGTGAACCAGTCCGACGAGCACGGGTCAGTGACCGGTTTGACCGCCGCGACCAGCGGAACTGCGGAGTCATCACCCCTCGACTGCTCCGGTGGATCGTCGTCGACGGCCTTGACCAGCAGCACCGCCGACAAGATCACCGAACAGGCCAAGAGCACGGTGCCGATCCACCCACCCGGCACGTGATAGGTGTTCCGCGTCGACTGATCGGTGTTCTGCGTGACGCCACCGGTGATCATTCCGGCTTGGACGGCCGCAGAAGCCGATCCGCTCATCGTGTTGCGCGTTGTCGAGAAATCCTCGACTTCTTCGGTCAAGTCGGTGCCGTCGGTGTCGTCCTGTGAATTCGACGGGTCCACGAGAAGGAAATTACCAGCTCCGAATCGTCGGGCCGGGGAGGAACCGATCGCCGGTGGTCACGACCTCGTCCGCCTGCACGTCAGCGGCCGCAGACCGCCGGTGAGGGCTGTCGCACGCGGGTGAGGTCAGTGATCGAATGACGCGCCGGGATCGGGTGAGCGGTCCCGCTCCCCGGTCCGTCGCACAGCGGTTCCGGCGGCAGTTCGCCGATGCACCTCATCCGGTGACCAGCAGCCGGTCCGCCGCGAAGGCCGCGGCGCCCGGGGGCGTCGACGGGCTCCCCGACCGCCTCCGCCGGTCGGGCGTGGCGACCAGCGCACCGTCACCGCCGAAGGTGAACAGGGCGTTGGCCCCCGGCAGGATCCCGCCCCGCCGCGGTCGGCGCGGGTCCGTCAGGTCCCACAGGTGAGTGGTGGCGTCGCGGCCCCGGGTAGCGGCGAACGCGCCGTCCGGGCTCACGCCTGTCCCGCCGGAGCCCTCGTTGAGCGAGGAGATCACGACGAGGTCCGTGGTGTCGGCGGCGACCTCGCCGGCGTGCCGGACCCGCTCGTCGCCGCAGAGGGTGAACAGCTCCTCGAACTGGTCGACGACCAGGGCCGGCTCCGCCTCCGCGGGCCGGTCCACCAGCGCCTGCCGCACGAGCCGGTGCAGGTTGAGCCGGTCGGCGGCCAGGTCCGCGCGAACCGCCCCCGCGGTCGCCCCCACCAGGCGCGCGAGGTGGGCGGCGCACTCCCCGAGCGGGTCGTGCCCCGGGGTGAGCAGCACCACCGGTCCCCCGGCGGTCAACCGCGGCGCCAGGCCCGCCCGCAGCAGCGACGACTCGCCCGACCTGGACGGGCCGAACACCGCCACGAAGCGCCCCGCGCCCACCCGGGCGACCAGCTCGTCGACCTCGTCGTCGCGCCCGCAGAACCAGGCCGCGTCGTCGGCCTGGGCGGCATCCCATCCCCAGGTGATCAGGGGGATCTTCCCCCACCGCGGTGGGGGGTCGTGCGCGGAACGCCACCCAATGGCCCGAGTGGGTCGCGCCCTTCACCGGCTTGCAGCCAGGACAGTTCCGCACACTGGTGCGCGTGGTGGCCGAACGCTGAGGTGACGCCATCGCCGACGGTCGTCCCGGACGGCAGTGGCGGCTCGACCTGACCGGCCGCACCGCCCGGGTCGTCGCCATCACGCCGAAGGTGTTGGTCTCGAACGCCGCCCGCACCCGGGCCATCGAGGTGCCCTCGAACACGCCCATCGACGGGACGCCCGCGTTGTTGACCAGGACGTCGACGGGTCCCGCCGCCTCGAACGCGGCGGTGATGCTCCCGGGCTCGGTCACGTCGAGTTCGAGGACGCGGAGCCGGTCCGACTCGGGGAGGAGGTCCGGACGCGGGGTGCGCATCGTGGCGATGACGTCCCAGCCCCGGGCGTGGAAGTGGAGGGCGGTTTCCCGCCCGTACCCGGAGGACGTGCCGGTGATCGGAACCGTCTTCACTGCGTGCTCACCGCGATGTCGTGGAATCCCCGGATGGGCAGTCATCTTCCTGCCCGGCAGGAGAAGTGGTGATCCCATTCAATCGCTCTGACCTGGTGAACCGATAGAACCATCGTCCCTGGTCCTTGCACGATCCTCTACGGGGCCCCAGTTCGGCCCAGGTCGGGCAGGACGCTCGCCGGGTGCGCCCGGCGTCGCGCAGGCGGGCCGCGTCCCGGCTCGGCGGCTCGCCGAACCGCCTGAGCTCGTCCTCGCCTGTTCGACACCACGCGACGCGGACGACCACCGGTGCCGCAGGTGTGCCGTAACCTACCCCCGGCCGGCGGCCCGTCGAGCCGCGCGACCAGGGGGTTGGTGTCGGGATGACGGCTGGGCGGTCGATGCCCACGAAGGACGACGTGCTCGGGTACTTCGACGCGCTGTCGAACTGGGGGCGGTGGGGTGATGACGACGAGCTGGGCACCCTGAACCACATCACCGACGACGTCCGGCTGGCGGCGGCGCGGGCCGTGCGCCACGGCAGGAGCGTGTCGTGCGCGTGGGAGGTCGCCGTGCCGGAGGAGATGGAGCGGTCGACGACGACGTGCCCGTGCGCGGCGGACATGCCGGGCGCCGAGGACATGCCGGCGCCGGAGTTCCACGAGGACCGGCGCTGGGGCTTCTCGTCCGAGCGGCTGGGCATCGCGTTCCACGGCAACACCGTGACCCACGTCGACTCGCCGTGCCACCTGTTCTGGGACGGCAGGATGTACAACGGGCGGTCGCACTCGCTGGTCGACGCGGCGACGGGATCGGCGTGGGCGGCGGTCACGGCGGCGGCGAACGGGATCGTCACGCGGGGTGTCCTGCTGGACGTGGCGCGGGTCCGCGACGTGCCGTGGCTGGAACCGGGGCGGGGTGCGTTCCCCGAGGACCTGGAGGAGGCCGAGCGACGCCAGGGCGTGCGGGTGCGGCCCGGTGACGCGGTGCTCCTGCGGACCGGCTACGGCCGCGCCCGGCACGAGGCCGGCGCGGCCGGCGGTTTCACGCAGGCCGGCTGGCACGCGTCCTGCCTGCCGTGGCTGCACGAGCGGGGGGTCGCGCTGATCGGCGCCGACACCCCGCAGGACGTGCAGCCGTCGGGGTACGAAGGCGTGTTGATGCCGGTTCACGCCGTGGGGCTGGTCGCGATGGGCCTGTGGCTGCTGGACAACTGCGACCTGGAGGCGTGCGCGGCGACGGCCGCCGAGCTGGACCAGTGGGACTTCCAGCTCGCGGTCGCGCCGGTCCGATTCGCCGGCACGTCCGGCAGCCCGGTCAACCCGATCGCCACGTTCTGACCGAGGCGGAGCCGCGTCGTCAGTGTTCCACCGGTCACCCGGCCCTCCGCAGCACCTCCGCCAACGACGTGGCCGGGTGGCCGGTGAGGCGCTCGACGTGGTCGGTGACGCCGGACAGTTCGCCGTTGGCGATGGCGGTGTAGGTGGAGACCCAGGCGTCCAGCTGCCAGTCCGGTGCGCCGTAGGCGGCGCGGGAGCGGTAGGCCTCCTCCCGGGTCTCGCGCTGGTAGGTGGTGGCGCGGCCGGTGACCTCGGTGATGACCCCGGCGACCTCGTCGAGGGTCAGCGCCTCGGGTCCGGTGAGGTCGTAGGTCGCGCCGGCGTGGTCGGGAGCCGCCAGCAGGACGGCGGTCGCGGCGTCGGCGATGTCGTCCTGCGCCACCACGGCGGCCCGGCCCTCACCGGCCGGGCCCCGGATCACGCCGTCCTCGCCGGCCAGGTGCGGGGTGAAGTCGGCGTAGAGGTTGTCGCGCAGGAACGTGTGCGCCAGGCCGCTCGCCCGGATGTGCTCCTCCGTGGCGTGGTGGTCGCGGGCGAGGGTGAAGGTGGCGTCGGGTGACGCGCCGAAGAAGGAGATGTAGACCAGGTGGGTGACGCCTGCTTCGGCGGCGGCGTCGACGAACGCCCGGTGCTGCTCCACGCGGTCCGGGGTTTCCGAGGCCGAGACCATGAGGACCCGGTCGACTCCGGTCAGGGCGGCGCGCACGGCGGCGCGGTCGGCGAAGGGCGCGACGGCGGCGGTCGCGGCGGGGAGCCGGGGCGCGCGGGACGAGTCGCGGACGAGCAGCCGCTGGGCGACGCCGGCGGCGGACAGGCGGTGGGCGACGCGCCCGCCGAGGCGGCCGGTGGCGCCGGTGACCGCGACGGCGGGAACGGGGTGGTGCGGGTCGGTCACGGTGGTTCCCTCCGGGCGGCTGGGCGGTGCGCGTGGATCATGTCGCGCCCGCGGCCGGCCCGCGAGTCCGGGAACCACGGCGCGAGCCCGAGGGCCGGACCGGCGGGCGCCGGCGCACCCGCGAACCGGCGGGCCTCCGCATCCCCGAACCGGCGGGCGCCGGCGCACCCCCGAACCCGCGGGCGCAGGCCGCTGCCCCGGCCGACGCCCGCCCGCACCGTCAGCTCAGCGCCAGCTCCGAGGTCGGGAACGTGCCGTGCGCCGGGTTGACGTCGGCCTCTCCCCCGCCGCCGTCGCAGCGCCGGTCGGGGTTGAACGCCAGGTAGGTGCCCGAGGAGCAGGCGATCGCGAACTCCGCGTCACCGCCCACCACGACGGTGCCGGACAGGTTCGCGCCGTCCTGGACCAGGGCGTTGTCCTTGACCACGGCGTTGCCGGCGACCGTGCCGCCGTTGACCCAGCCCAGCCCCTCGATGCGCGCGTTGTCCCGGACCGTCGCGCGGCCGTGGACCGCGGCCTTGGGACCGACGTAGGCGGACGCGGCGACCGTGGCGGTGTTCGCGACCCAGCCGCCGCCGTTGGCGTGCCAGCGGCCGCCGCCGGTGGGGGCGGGCTTGACGTGGCCCGGTTCGAAGCCGGACGGCGTGGCGCCGGAGACCCGGAACTCGTAGGGGTGGCGGCGCGCCTTGGGGTAGCCGTCGAGGAAGGCGTAGCGCGGCACGGCGGTCGGCGTGCCGGTGACCACGAGCCACACCTCGCGCTCGCCGGGCTGGAGCTGGAAGGTGACCTGGCCGTCGGTCCCGACCGTCACCGGCGAGTAGCGCGGGACGCCGTTGCGCACCGCCACCAGGCCGAAGGCCCAGCCGGTCGCGCCGGTCTCGGCGTGGCCCCTGACCCGGACCTTCACCAGCGCGCCGTCCGCGGCCACCATCTTGACCTTGTTGAAGCCGTAGTCGGAGGGCGCGGCGCGGGTGTTCACGCGGAAGTGGCCCGCCGCCGCGTCGACCGGCTCGACCAGGCCGCCGTTGTAGGCCTTGAGGAAGCCCGAGCCGTACACGTTGTCGATGAACGGCATGAGCGTCGAGCGGTTGCCGAAGTCCCAGGTGACGTTGCGGGTGGCGTACTCGCCGATCCGCCGGTTCAGCTCGGCCTGGGTGATGCCGGCCAGCCGCCGGTAGACCTCCAGCGGGTGCTCGTCGCTGCGCGCCTCGTTCCACATGCGGTTGAACATCGCCAGGCCGTCGCGGTCCTTGACGTACTGCATCAGCATCCAGTTGCCGTAGTGGTGGCGGCTGGAGCTCCAGTACAGGTTCTCCGAGCGCAGCCAGCGCGTCAGGTCGCCCGCCGCGGTCGTCGGCAGCGCCTGCATCGCCATGAACTCGGCGCCGGTCTCCCAGAACGTGCCCGCGTACGGGGCGGTGAAGCCGTAGCCGGGGCGGCCGAGGAACGTGTAGTTCTGGAACACGTGCGCCAGCTCGTGCGCCAGGCCCCACGAGCCGGGCAGCGCCGCGCCGGGCGCGACGTTGATGATGCCGACCCGGCCGTCCACCGAACCGCCCGTCGCCCACGCGTCCAGCGCGGTGCGGTTCCACGTCCGGGTGATGATGACGATGATCTTGTGCTGGGCCAGCAGCCCCGCTTCCGGCGTGAACCGCATGGTGTTCACGTAGAACGAGTACAGGTTCTCCAGCTGCGTGATGACGCTGCTGGGGTCGAAGTTGTACGGCGAGGGCGCGGACACCGGGTTCGTCCCGGACCGCTCGCCCCACAGCAGGACGAAGTTGGTGGACTCACGCGTGCGCTCGGGCGCCCACGGCACCTCGCCGGTCTGCGTCCACCGGGCCGGGAGGTAGACCGTCTTCGGCGCGGCGGACGCGGTCGGCGGCGCGAGCACCGCGACGAACACGCCCACGATCAGGGCCGCGAGCAGCGCCCGCGCGCTCCGCGGGCGCCTGCCGTGCAGGTCGTACGTCATCGGACGACAACACCTTTCGTCGAACGGCGTGGGAGGCGCGAAGGACGGCGGTGTTCGCACCGAGGGATCCGGGTGTCGGGCCAGGATGGGGTCCGAAAACGTTTTCGGCAAGTCCCACCAGGGCGGCGTCGAACGGCGCGACCCGTTCGACTCGACGCGGGCCGCGCGGTCGACCCGACCGCCGGGAAAAGATCCGGCCGGTGATGTCGAGAACCCGGGACCGGCTCCGTCCCCGTCGTGGAAGCCGACCACAATGGGTCGCGCCGGCACCGAGGAGAGACACCATGGCCAAGTACCTGCTGCTCAAGCACTACCGCGGCGCCCCGTCGGCCGTCAACGACGTGCCGATGGACCAGTGGACGCCGGAGGAGATCTCGGCCCACGTCCAGTACATGAACGACTTCGCCGCCCGGCTGGAGCAGGCCGGCGAGTTCGTCGACGGCCAGGCCCTCGCGCCCGAGGGCACGTTCGTCCGGTACGACGGCGAGGGGCGCCCGCCCGTCACCGACGGCCCGTTCGCCGAGACCAAGGACCTCATCGCCGGCTGGATGGTGATCGACGTCGACGGCTACGAGCGCGCCGTCGAGCTGGCCGGTGAGCTGTCGGCCGCGCCCGGTGCGGGCGGGAAGCCCATCCACGAGTGGCTGGAGCTGCGCCCGTTCCTCAGCACCCCGCCCACCATCACCGAGTGACCGGGCACCTGGACGAGGCCCTGCTCCGGGGCCTCACGCCGAACGTCCTCGCGATCCTCGTCCGCCGCGGAGCCGACTTCGCGGCGGCCGAGGACGCCGTGCAGGACGCGCTGGTCGAGGCGGTCCGCGCGTGGCCCGCCGACCCGCCCCGGGACCCGAAGGGCTGGCTGGTCGCCGTGGCCTGGCGCCGGTTCCTCGACGCGACCAGGGCGGACGCGTCCCGCCGGCGGCGGGAGGACCTGGTCGACGAGGAGCCGGCGCCCGGACCGGCGCCCGCGGTGGACGACACGCTCCAGCTCTACTTCCTGTGCGCCCACCCGTCGCTGACGCCGTCGTCGGCGGTCGCGCTCACGCTGCGCGCCGTGGGCGGCCTGACCACCCGCCAGATCGCCCAGGCCTACCTGGTGCCCGAGGCGACCATGGCGCAGCGCATCAGCCGGGCCAAGCGCACCGTCGCCGGCGTGCGGTTCGACCAGCCCGGCGACGTGGCCACCGTGCTGCGGGTCCTCTACCTGGTGTTCAACGAGGGCTACTCCGGCGACGTCGACCTCGCGGTGGAGGCCATCCGGCTCACCCGGCAGCTCGCGGCCGCGATCGACCACCCGGAGGTGGCGGGGCTGCTCGCCCTCATGCTGCTCCACCACGCCCGGCGCGCCGCCCGGACCTCGCCCGACGGCGGCCTGGTGCCGCTCGCCGAGCAGGACCGCGGCCGGTGGGACACCCGGTTGATCGCCGAGGGCGTCGAGGTCCTCCAGGCGGCGCTGGCCCGGGACCGGCTGGGCGAGTTCCAGGCCCAGGCCGCCATCGCGGCGCTGCACGCCGACGCGCCCACCGCCGGGCGGACCGACTGGGTGCAGATCGTCGAGTGGTACGACGAGCTGCTGCTCCTGGTCGACAGCCCGGTGGTCCGGCTCAACCGCGCGGTGGCCGTGGGCGAGGCCGACGGCCCGCGCGCGGGCCTGGCGGCGCTCGCGGGGCTGGACGCCTCGCTGCCCCGCCACGCCGCGGTGTCGGCGTACCTGCGCGAGCGCGACGGCGACCTGGCGACGGCGGCGCGGCTGTACGCGGAGGCGGCCCGCAAGGCGACCAACCTCGCCGAGGTCAACCACCTGACGCGCCAGGCCGCCCGGCTCAACGCCCGCGGTCGGGTTCTTGACGGTCCGTAGGCGCCGCGCCACCGCCCGAACCGTCCCTGGCACCCGGCGGACCTGGAATGCGAAGATCTTCCGCCTATGCCGAAGATCACCCAGGGGGTTCGGGCGGGTTACGCGGCCGGGTCGTTCGTCACCGGCGCGTTCGGCACCGTGCCCGGACTGCTCCTGCTGCCCTACCTGACCGACGGCCTGGCCGTGCCCGCCGCGGTCGCCGGGCTGCTGGTGCTCGTGCCGAAGGCCTGGGACGTGCTGTTCAACCCCGTGGCGGGCCGCCTCAGCGACCGGGCGGGCGTGCGGCGGCCGTTCCTGCTGCGCGGCGGCCTGGCCACGGCGGCGCTGTTCGCGCTGCTGTTCGCCGGGCCGTTCACCGGGGCCGGTGCGGCGGTGTACGTGGCGCTGGTGTTCCTGGCCTGCGCGACGGCGTACGCGTTCTTCCAGGTCCCGTACGTGGCCATGGCCGCGGAGATCACCGAGGACTACGACGAGCGCACCCGGCTGATGGCGTGGCGGATGGCGTTCCTGGCGCTGGCGATCCTGCTCAGCGGCGCGGGCGCGCCCGCGGTGCGCGACCTCGTCGGGTACCCCGGCATGGGGGTCGCGGTCGCGGCGGTGATGGTGCTGGGCACCGCGGTGGTCTTCGCGGGCACGCGCGGCGTGCCCGCGGTCCGGCGGGCGCCGACGGCCGCGTCGCCGCGCGAGCTGCTCGCGGCGGTGCGCGGGTCGCGGTCGTTCCGGTCGCTGCTGGCGGTGTTCGTGGTGCAGGCCGTGGGCCTGGGCACGATGCTCGCGGGCGTCGACTACTTCGCCCGGCTGGTGCTGGGCGACCGGTCGTGGCAGCCCGCGCTGTTCGCCGGGTTCGTCGGGCCCGCGCTGCTGGTCATGCCGCTGTGGCAGCGGGTCGGGCGGCGGCGCGGCAAGCGGTTCGGCCTGGTGGCGGCGTCGCTGGTGTTCGCGGTGGCCGTGGTGGGGCTGCTGGCCTCGCCGGTGCTGCCGGTCGGCGCGGTGCTCGCGCTGATGGCGGTGGTCGGCGTCGGGTACGCCGGGATGCAGGTGTTCCCGCTGGCGATGCTGCCGGACGTGATCACCGCCGAGGAGGAGCGGGTCGGCGCGACGCGCGCGGGCCTGTTCGCCGGCGTGTGGACGGCCGGCGAGACGCTCGGCCTGGCCCTGGGCCCCGGCGTGTACGGGCTGGTGCTGGCGCTGGGCGGGTACGTCGCGAGCACCGGCGGCTCGGTCGCCCAGTCCCCCGGCGCGGTGACCGCCGCTCTGCTCGGGTTCACCACCGTGCCCGCGGTGCTGGCGGTGGTGGCCCTGCCCCTGTTGCGTGAGGAGACCTCTCGATGACCGACGTCCTGGCCGAGCTGCGCGCGTTGCGGGCGGGAGACCTGCCCACGCACGGCGGGCGCACGCTGGCCTACGTCTACGACAGCGCGCTGCCGGGCCTGGACGAGCTGGCGGCGTCCGCGCACGCGCTGGCGTCGTCGGTGAACGGGCTCGACCCGACCGCGTTCCCGAGCCTGCTGCGGCTGGAGAACGACGTGGTGCGCACCGCGGCCCGGCTGCTCGGCGGAACCGCCGGGACCGTCGGCGCGGTCACCTCGGGCGGCACCGAGTCGTGCCTGCTCGCGGTGGTCGCGGCGCGGGACTCGCGGCCGGGCGTCGCCTCACCGTCGATGGTGCTGCCCGAGACCGCGCACGCGGCGTTCCACAAGGCGGCGCACTACTTCGGGGTGCGGGCGGTGCCCGTGCCGGTGGACCCGGTGACGTTCCGGGCCGACCCGGCGGCGGTGGCGGCGGCGATCGACGACTCCACGGTGCTCGTGGTGGCCAGCGCGCCGTCCTACGCGCACGGCGTGGTCGACCCGGTGGCCGAGATCGCGGCGGCGGCCTCCTCGCGCGGGGTGCGGTGCCACGTGGACGCGTGCATCGGCGGGTGGGTGCTGCCCCACGCCGAGGGGGTGGCGCCGTTCGACTTCTCGGTGCCCGGCGTCACCAGCATCTCGGTGGACCTGCACAAGTACGCGTACTGCCCGAAGGGCACGTCGGTGCTGCTGCACGCCCACGCCGACCTGCGCCGCTCGCAGTACTTCGCCAGCGCGGCCTGGCCCGGCTACACGATGCTGAACCCCACCACGCAGTCGACGCGTTCAGGTGGTCCCCTGGCCGCCGCCTGGGCGGTGCTGCGCCACGTCGGCGACGACGGGTACCGGGAGTTGGCGCGGCGGGCGTTGGAGAGCACGCGGGTGCTGCGCGCCGGGATCGAGGAGGTCGACGGGCTCCGGGTGCTCGGCGCGCCGGAGGCCACGCTGCTGGCGGTGGCCGCAGACCGGGACGACTTCGACGTGTTCACCGTGGCCGACGAGATGAAGGCGCGGAACTGGTACGTGCAGCCGCAGTTCGCCTTCGGCCCCTCGCCCGCCAACCTGCACCTGACCGTCACCGCCGCCAACTCCGGGCACGAGCAGGAGCTGCTGGACGACCTGCGCGCCTCGGTGGCGGCGGCGGTCGGGGCCGGGCCGGTGGAGGTGGCGCCGGAGGTGCTGGGGTTCATCGGCTCGCTCGACCCCGGCGCGTTGACCCCCGCCGAGTTCGCCGGGCTCCTCTCGGCGGCCGGGATGGGTGGCGAGGGCGTGCTGCCGGAGCGGATGGCGACGGTGAACGCGCTGCTCGCGGCGGCGTCGCCCGCGCTGCGCGAACGGCTGCTCGTGGAGTTCCTGGGCGCGCTGTACTCCTGAGGCGGGGTCGGGCTCCCGAGGCGGGGTTGGGCCGTTTGCGCGATCATGGGGGTCGTGCACCTTGATCTGAGCGGGAAGACGGCACTGGTCACCGGTTCGACGCAGGGCATCGGCGAGGCCATCGCGGTGGGCCTGGCGCGGGCCGGCGCGCGGACGGCGGTCAACGGGCGCAAACCGGACGCGGTGGACGAGGCGGTGGCGCGGCTGCGGGAGGCCGTGCCGGGCGCCGAGGTGGTGGCCGCGCCGGGTGACGTGGCCAGTGCGGAAGGCGCTTCGGCCCTGGTCGACGCCCTGCCGGTGGTCGACGTCCTGGTCAACAACGTCGGCATCTTCGGCTCGCGCCCGGCCCTGGAGATCACCGACGACGAGTGGCGGCGGTACTTCGAGGTCAACGTGCTGGCGGCGGTGCGGCTGACCAGGGCGTACCTGCCGGGGATGCGGGAGCGCGGCTGGGGGCGGGTGCAGTACATCGCCAGCGACTCGGCCGTGGTGATCCCCGCGGAGATGATCCACTACGGCGTGTCGAAGACGGCGCTGCTGGGGGTGTCGCGCGGGTTCGCCAAGGAGGCGGCGGGCAGCGGGGTGACGGTGAACTGCGTGATCGCCGGGCCGACGCGCACGGGCGGGGTCGAGGACTTCGTGTACGAGCTGGTGGACCGGTCGCTGCCGTGGGACGAGGCGCAGCGGGAGTTCATGCGCCTGCACCGGCCGCAATCGCTGCTGGGTCGGCTGATCGAGCCCGAGGAGATCGCGAACCTGTGCACGTACCTGGCCTCGCCGTTGGCCTCGGCGACCACCGGGGCGGCGGTGCGGGTGGACGGCGGGTACGTGGACTCGATCGTGCCGTAGCGCGTCGCGCGTGGCGCGGTTAGAGGTTTGTTAGAGGCTCGGCGGACGATCTCGGCGTCTTCACGAACAGCGCAGAGGAGAACCATGCCGAGTCGAGTCGAGTTCCTGCGGTCCTGCGCGGCGGTCGTCGCCGCGGCCGTCCTGGCGGTCGTGGGCACGACGGCCACCGCGAGCGCGGCGCCCGACCAGTCCACCGACCAGTCCGACGCCGGGTTCCGGTTCCGGAACGACAACAGCGGGCTGTGCCTGTCGATCCCGGGCGGTTCCCGGACCGTCGGCGTGCAGGCCACGCAGTTCGACTGCGAACCCGACACCGCGGCCAAGCAGTTCGTCGTCCTGGACTGGTACACCGACGGCTACGGCAACCCGGTGATCGGCCTGTCGCCCTACGAGAGCTTCTTCGGCGACCGGCCCCTGTGCCTGGGCGTGCCGGGCGGCTCCACCACCCAGGGCGCGGCGGTCGCGCAGTTCGAGTGCTCCGGCAACAGCGACCAGATGTGGGCGTGGGACAAGGCGTCGCGCCTGCGGAACGTCAAGACGAACCAGTGCCTGTCGGTCTACGCCGGGTGGACCTCGCCCGGGGTCGAGATCATCCAGTGGGGTTGCGGGGACGGCGCGGCGCAGAAGTGGCGCCTGTACTGATCGACCGAGGTCGTCGGAGCGGGACCGCGGTCCCGCTCCGACCCGCCGGGCGCGGTGCGAGGGGTCCGCGCCCGGTGGGCCGGTGGTCTGCCGCACGCCGACCCCCGCCGGATCAGGGGCGCCGGGCGGCCAGGTGCGGCGGGAGCCTCAGGCTGTCCTCGTCCAGGGTCAGCTCGGCCAGCACCCGCCGGCACTCGTCGCGGTGGCGCGAGGCGGTCGCGGTCTCGCCGAGCGCGTCGTGGGCGACGTGCAGCCTGGCGAGCGTGCGCGCCACCTCCACCGGCGTGTCGATCCGCCGCCACAGCTCCAGCGACTCGACCAGCGGCGGCACGGCCTCCCGCCAGCACCCCCGTGCCGCGTGCAGGTCGCCGCGCAGGCGCACGGCTCCGGCGAGCAGGTACTCGTTGCCCAGCAGCTCGCCCGCCCGCACCGCGGCGTCGACGTGCCCGGCGGCGGCGACCAGGTCGCCCCGGCCCAGGGCCACCTGCGCCGACGCGGCCCGGACGAACGCGGTGCCCGTGTCGTCCCCGATCTCCTCGGTGATGCCGAGCATCTCGGCCAGCACCCCGTCGGCCTCCGCCCACCGGCCCAGGTCCGCCAGGGCGACGGCGAGGTTGTAGAGCTTGAGCGTCACCTCCCGGGACCTGCCGGACTCCCGGGCCCGCGCCACCGCCTCCTCCAGGAACGGCAGCGCCAGCTCCGGGCGCCCGGCGTCGACGTGGGCGTTGCCCAGCCCGGCCAGGGCGCTGGCCAGCAGGGACGGGTCCACCCCCGGCTCACGTGACAGCCGGACGGCCTGGTCCAGCCAGGGCAGCGCCTCGGCGAACCGGCCGAGCACCCGCGCCGCGCGGCCGGCCTGCCACAGCGCCATCACCTCCGCGCCCCGGTCGCCCGACGCCCTGGCCAGCTCCAGGTGCTCGGCGGCGATCGCGGGCAGCTCGGTGAGGAGTTCCACCTGGCTGCACGCCTCGTAGAACGCGGGCAGCAGCCGGAGGAGCAGCGCCTCCAGGCCCCGTCCGCGGACCTCGGCGACCACCCGGCGGAACAGGTCCTCGCGCTGGTGGTCGTGCGCGCGCAGGGTGAGGAAGCCCGACATGTGCAGCGCCAGGCGCGCGGCGAGGTCCGGCCGCCCCGAGCGCAGGGCCTCGTCGACCGCCACCCCGACGCCGTGCCGCTCGGCCTCGAACCACTCGACGGCCAGGTCCCCGGCGATGCCCGGCGCGGCGCGCGGTGGCCGCGGCACGGGGAGGCCGGCGGAGTAGGTGGTGCCGTGCGGCACGAGTTCGTCGGCGGTGGCCGCCAGCGCGAGCCAGCCCGACACCACCCGGGTCACCGCCTCGTCGCACTCCCCCGCGTCGTCCTCCTCCGCCACCCGTTCCCGGGCGAAGTCGGCGACCAGGTCGTGCAGCCGGTACCGGACCTGGCCGACGGCGTCCTTGCCGGTGGTGTCGACCAGGTGCGCCTCGGTGAGCCGGTCCAGCAGCCCGCGCAGGGGTTCGCCGACCAGCTCCTCGGCCACCCAGCGCGGCCAGTCCGGCGCGGCCACCAGCCCGAGCCTGCGCAGCAGCCGCCGCGCGCCGGGGTCGAGGGCGCGGTAGCCGAGCGCGATGCCGGCCCGGACGTCCAGGTCGCCGACGACGAGTTCGTCCAGGCGGGCGCGCTCACCGGCCAGCCGCTCGCGGAACTCCCCGAAGGTCCAGTGCGGGTTGATCGCGAGCCGGGCCGCCGCGATGCACACGGCCAGCGGCAGGTTCCCGCAGAGCCGGACCACCTCGCGCGCCGCGTCCGGCTCGGCGACGGCGCGGTCCTCGCCGGCGATCCGCGTCAGCAGCGCGAGGGCGTCGTCCCGGTCGAGCAGCGGCACCTGGTGGCGGGCCGCGCCCAGCAGCGCCCCGAGCTGCCGGCGCGACGTCACCGCGGTGGCGCACCGCCCGGTGCCGGGCAGCAGCGGCCGGACCTGCTCCTCGCTCGCCGCGTCGTCCAGCACGAGCAGCACCGCGCGGTCCGCGAGGTGGCTGCGGTACGCCGCGGTCCGCTCGTCGCGGTCCTCGGGCAGCGTCGCGCCGTCGACGCCCAGGGCGCGCAGGACGTTGCCCGTGACGGCGTGCGGGTCGGCGGGGTCGGGGTGCGCGCCGCGCAGGTCGACGAACACCTGCCCGTCCGGGAACCGCGCGGACACGGCGTGGCCGACCGCGACGGCGAGCGCGGTCTTGCCGACACCACCGGGCCCGACCAGCACGGCGACCGGCGGCGACGCGTCGGTGGTCCGCCGCAGCGAGTCCGCGATCGCCGCGACGAGGGCGTCCCGACCGGTCAGCTGCGCGGCCCGGGGCGGCAACTGGCGCGGCTTGCGCACGGCGGCGCCCACGACCGGCACCTCGTCCCGCAGCACCCGCCGCTCCACCTCCCGCAGGGCCTGACCGGGCTCGATGCCCAGGTCGTCGACGAACCTGCGGAAGGTCTCGCGGTAGGCGGCCAGCGCGTCGGCCTTGCGGCCCACGGCGGCCAGGGCGAGCAGGTGCACCTCGTGCAGCCGCTCGCGGTACGGGTCCTCGGCGATCGCGGCGACGACGTCCCTCGCCACCGCGTCGAACCGCCCGAGCGCGAGCATCGCCTCCAGGCGCGCCTGCGCGGCCTCGGCCTTCTCCTCACCCAGGGTGCGGCCCATCGCCGCGGCCCAGTCCCCCGGGACGTCGACCAGCGCCGGTCCGCGCCACAGCTCCAGCGCCCCGGTCAGCGCGGTGACCGCCCGGTCGTCGTCACCCCGCGCGGTGGCGTCCCGCGCCTCGGTCACGAGCGAGCGGAACTCCAGCAGGTCCAGGCGGTGGCCGTCGAGGTCGAGCACGTACCCGGCGGGGCGGGTGGTGACCAGGTCCGCGCCGCAGGCGGTGCGGACCGCGCTCACCGCGTTGTGCAGCTGGGCCTTGGCCGTGCCGGGCGGGTCGGACCACAGGAGGTCGACCAGGCGGGAGGCCGGCACCGGGTGGCCGGCGTTGACCAGCAGGACCGCGAGCACCAGCCGTTGCCTGCCGCTCAGCGGCGCCGCGTCCCCGGGCCGCCCGTCCGTGAACGGGCCCAGGATCCCGAAGTCCACCAGCTCGCACCCCCGGCGGAACCGTACACGGTGGACTTGGGGCGGGATTCGCGGTTCGCGGGTCATCCGACCCAGGGGATCTTCGGGATCGCGGCGCGGAATTCGGCGAGGCCTCGGCCGGCGGCCCGGTGTCGACGCGCGCGAGCAGGTCGCCGATTGACTGGCGCTTGACGACCTCCGCCCGTTGCCTGACCCACCGGTTGAACAGCCACCACCCGATGTCCGCCTGGGCGTCGGGGCGATCCGGCAGGTCCGATAGCAGGGTGCGGTCCACGAATCGGGAGTGGTCGCGGAGGTGCTTCTCGCAAGAAGGCTCCACGGGCGCCGGTGGTGACAGGCGGTAGTTGACCGAGCCGATGTGGTGAGCCCGCACCGCGGATCCGCCCCGCACCTCGCCGCTGATGTCGTCGTGGGTCTCGCCGCCACCGCTCACGGCGGCGACATAGCGCCCCGTCACGGTGCGTGCACACCCAACCGCAGAAACGGCAGAAATCGATTCAGCCAGGCTGATCAGCCCAACGGAAGTGACTACTTTTGGACGACACTGTCGGTTGCAAAAGTTTCCGCCACCGACCAGGAAAGAGAACAGTAACCGCTCGAACACGCGCCGCGACGAACGATAGGAACTGTTGATAACCCGCGCGGGGCTTCTTCTATGGCCGGTTCGACCATTCAGTGGATTTCTTGTGCGGCCGTCGGCCGCGTAGCGTGCTCGACACATCAACGCCCACATCCGCCAAGGGCAGCAGAGGTAACACCATGAGCACCGACAACGCGGATTACCGCGAATTCCTCGTCGTCATCAACGACGAAGACCAACACTCGATCTGGTTCGCCGACCGGGACCTCCCGCCGGGGTGGCGAGCCGAGGGCAAGAGAGGCTCCAGGGACGACTGCCTCGCCCACATCGACCAGGTCTGGACCGACATGCGCCCGCGCAGCGTCCGAGAGCACCTCGCCGCCCAGTCCGGCTGACGGCGCTCTCGTCCGACCTCTCGAAGAATTCACCCCGTCCTCGTGAACGGGGCGTACGCCGCCGTGCGCAGATTCGGCCGCCGGGTATTCCCGGTGGCCCCTTCAGGCATGCGCGGGAAACACATCAGCCGGGGAGGTATTGGTGCACACGGAATCGTTGCCACGGCTCGCGCCCGCACTGCCGTTGCAGAGCGGGATGATCGCGGCCGGGTTGCGGGACCCGTCGGCCGGGACGGATGTGATCCAGTGCGTCCAGCACTGGCCGAACGGGCTGGACACCGACGCCTACCTCGCGGCGTGGCGGGCGGCGGTGGAGCGCCACCCCTTGTTGCGCACCCGGTTCGCCTGGCGGGCCAACGGCGGCATGGAGCAGTGGGCGGGCCCGAGCGGGGACGTCCCGGTGCGGTTCGACGATTCGGTGACCGACCTCGACGCGTTCCTGGCCGCCGACCGGCGCTCCGGGGTGGACCCGGTCTCCGGGCCGCCGCTGCGGGTGGTGGCGCTGCCCGGTGACGTTGTGGTGGCGACCTTCCACCACGCGATCCTCGACGGGCGGTCGCTGGCCATGCTGCTGGGCGAGATCGACGACGACTACGCGGCCCGCCGCGCGGGTGGCGCGCTGGAGTTCCCGGAGCGCCCGGACTTCACCGACTACGCCCGCTGGTACGACGCCCGGCCGTCGTCCGCGCGGATCGCCGAGGAGCGGTTCTGGGCCGCCGAGCTGTCCGGGTCGGCCGAACCCGGGCCGCTGCCGCTGGAGCACGCGGGCACGGGCACGCCGGTGATGGCCACGGCGGGCGTCGACCTGACCGACGCGGAGAGCGCGGCGGTGCGCGCGCTGGCCGACGGCGCGGGCGTCACGGTGAACACCGTCGTGCTGGCCGCGTGGGGGCTGCTGCTGGCCGTGCACGCGCGGCGCGACGAGGCGGTGTTCGGCGTGACCCGGGCGGCACGGCACGGCACGGTCGAGGGCGCGCGGGACATGCTGGGCCTGCTGCTGGCCACCGTGCCGCTGCGGCTGCCGGTCGACCGGGACGCGCCGGTGGCCGACTGGCTGCGGTCGGTGCGGGAGCGCTCGGTCGCGGCGCGCGACCACCAGCTGTGCCCGCTGCCGGCGATCCAGCGCGCCGCGGGCCACGACGCGCCGCTGATGGGCAGCCTGGTGCTGTTCGAGCACCAGGAGATCAACACGGTGCTGGCCGCGCGGTCCTCGTCGCCGCCCGGTAGACGGGTGCGCATCCTGCGCACCCCGGGCTACGCCATGACGCTGTACGCGTTCGCCGAACCGCACCTGAGCCTCCAGCTCATCCACGACACCGGCCGCTTCCCGGGCTGGGCCGCCGACGCGCTGCTGGCGCGGGTGCGCGACCTGCTCGCGGGCATGGCCGAGGACCCCGGCCGACCGGTGCGGGAGCTGACCGGGCCGCGCGGCGACGAGCTGCGGCTCCTCCTGCGCGACTGGAACGACACCGCGGTCGACCTCGACGAGACCGCGACCGTGGTCACCCTGTTCGCCGAGCAGGTGCGCGCGCGGCCGGGCGCGGACGCGGTGTTCGACGGCGAGCGCTGGATCGACTACGCCGAACTGGACGAGCGGTCGAACCGGCTGGCGCACGTGCTGGTCGAGCGGGGCGCGGTAGCGGACCGGCCGGTGGGGTTGGCGCTGCCGCGCGGCGCGGACCTGGTCGTCGCGATGCTCGCGGTGCTCAAGACCGGTGCGGCGTACCTGCCGCTGGACCCGGCCAACCCGGCGGCGCGGGACGCGGTGGCGCTGCGGGAGTCCGGCACGCCGCTGGTGGTGACCGACCGCCCGCGCCCGCTGCCCGAGGGGGTGGCCGGCGTGGTGCTGTCCGAAGTGGACACCCGGGCGAAGTCCCCGGTGTTCCGGGCGGTCGCGGCGCACCCGCAGGGCGTCGCCTACGTCAACTACACCTCCGGCTCCACCGGCAGGCCCAAGGGCGTCGCGGTGCCGCACCGGGGCGTGGTGCGGCTGGTGACCCGACCTTCGTTCGCCCGGTTCGGTCCCGGGCAGACCTTCCTGCACCTGTCGGCGACCGCGTTCGACCTGACCACGCTGGAGGTGTGGGGCGCGCTGCTGACCGGCGGCCGGGTGGTGCCCGCGCCGGAGGGCCCGGTCGAGCCGGCGGTGCTGGCCGGCCTGCTGCGCGAGCACCGGGTGAGCGTGCTGTGGTTGACCGCCGGGCTGTTCCACGCGCTGGACGCGGACCTGCTCGCGGACGTCGAGCAGCTGCTGGCCGGCGGTGACGTGCTCGCGCCGGACGCGGTGCGCGCGGCGCTGCGGGCGCGCGGCGGCAAGCCGGTGGTCAACGGGTACGGGCCGACGGAGAACACGACCTTCACCTCGTGCCACGTGATGACCTCCGCCGACGAGGTCGGCGCCACCGTGCCGATCGGCGCGCCGGTGCAGTCCGGCGCGGTGTACGTGCTGGACGAAGAGATGCGGCCGGTGCCGGTCGGCGTGCCCGGCGAGCTGTACGCCGGCGGCGACGGCCTGGCGCGCGGGTACTGGGCCGCGCCCGGCCCGACCGCGGCGAAGTTCGTGCCCGACCCGTTCGCCGAGCGGCCCGGTCAGCGGCTGTACCGGACCGGCGACCTGGCGCGGTGGCGGCCGGACGGCGTGCTGGAGTTCCTGGGCCGCGCGGACCAGCAGGTGAAGGTCCGCGGCTTCCTGGTCGAGCCGGCCGAGGTCGAGGCCGTGCTGCGGGAGCACGCCGGCGTCGGCGCGGCGGCCGTGCTGCCCGTCGGCGACGGCGACGCCCGGCACCTGGTGGCGTACGTGGTGCCCTCCGGTCCGCTGGACGTGGACCGGGTGCGGGCGCACGTCGCGGAACGACTGCCCGCCTACCTGTGCCCGGCGCGGTACGTGCCGCTGCCGGAGCTGCCGCTGAACCGCAGCGGCAAGGTGGACCGGGCGGCACTGCGTTCGGTCCGCGCCCCGGGCGCGCGGGGCGCGGGCCGAACTCCTCCCTCCTCGGCCACCCAGCAGCGGTTGGCGCGGCTGTGGCAGCAACTGCTGGGCGTGCCGGAGGTGTGGGCCGAGGACGACTTCTTCGCGGTGGGCGGCAACTCGCTGCTGGCGGTGCGGCTGGCGTTCCGGGTGCGCGAGGAGTTCGGCGTGGAGGTGCCGGTCGCGCGGCTGCACCGGGCGCGGACGCTGGCCGCGTGCGCGGCGGTCCTCGACGCGGCCGCGCACGAGGGGGCCGGGCTGTCGGCCGGCATCACGCGCCGGGACCGCTCGGCCTACCGGATCGCGGTCTCCCCGGGTTCGCCGGCCGGGACCGTGCCGGTCCGGATCGCGCAGGTGCCGGCCAGACCGGCCCCGGCGCCGCCGGCCCGAAGCGCACCGGCCCGGCCGCCCGCGGCGGACCACCTGGTGGCGCCCGCCGGCGGTGGCGACTGGGCGGCGTGGCGGTGGGTCGAGCTGCGCGGCACGGGTTTCGGCATCGAGCCGCTGCTGGCGGTGTCCAGCCCCGGAGCGGCGCGGGCGGCGGAGGAGGCGCTGGCCGCCGAGGACGCCCTCGGCGAGGCCCGGTGGTCGGCGTTCCGGCTGCTGCGCGAGGTGGAGGACCGGGCGCACGGCGAGCAGCGGTCCGCGCTGCGGCGCATCGGGCGGCTCGTGCGCAAGGGCCGGTTCGCGGAGGCGCGGGCGGCGCTGGCCGCGGTGCCCGAGCTCGTCGACCTGGGCGCGGTCGCGGAGACGCCGCCCGCGGCCGCCTCCGCGACCACCGTCACGAGCACCGCCGAGGTGCAGCTGGTGCTGGCGCGGACCGGGGTGGACGCGGCGCTGGTCGCCGCGGCCGAGGCCACCGCCAGGCACGAGGCGCTGCTGGCCGCGTACGCCGACCGGTTCGAGGAGGGCCGCCGGGCCGCGGCCGTGGTGCTGCGCGAGGTCAGCGGCGACCCCCGGTTCCGCGAGGCGGTCGCCTGGCAGAACCCGAGGGCGTTGCAGACCGCCGTCGACGCGCTGCACCGGGCCCTGTCCGGCGGGCGACCCGCCACGCGCAACGTCGACTACCGCCGCTGGGAGCACACCGTCGTCAGCTACCTCCAGCGGTACTGCGCGAAGAACGACACCATCGGGTTCTTCGGCCCCGTGGGGTGGGCGCGCGTCGAGGACGACGCCCCCGCCGCGATCACCGCGGCGCCCGGCCCGGACCTGATCGCCTCGCGCACGGTCTACCTGGAGAACTGGGCCGTGCAGCAGCTCGCCGAGGCGCTGACCACCGACGCGGTGCGGCCGTGGGCGGTGCCGAGGCGGATGCCGTTCGTGCACGTGGAGGGCGACGTCCTGCGCGTGCCGATGACCGGGCCGGTGCGGCTGCCCGCGCCGGACGCCGCGGTGCTCGCCGCGTGCGACGGGCTGACCCGCCCCGACGCGATCGCCGAACGCCTCGGGCTGCCGGCGGACGACGTGCTGGCCGTCCTGGAACGGCTGCGCCTGGCCAAGCGCATCGCCTGGACGCTGGAGGTGCCGCCGGAGGCGCTGGTGCCCGAGGACTCGCTGAGGGAGCAGGTCGCCGCCATCGGCGACGACGACGCGCGGGCAGGCGTCGAGCAGCGGCTCGCCGAGATCGAGGCCGGTCGCGACGCCGTGCGCGCCGCGGTGGGCGACCCGGACCGGCTGGTGCGGTCCATCGAGGACCTGCACGAGCGGTTCACCGCCGTCACCGGCGCCGCCGCGGTGCGCAGACCCGGGCTGTTCTACGCCGGGCGCACCGTGGTGCACGAGGAGTGCCGCCGCGACCTCGACGTCACCCTCTCCCCCGGCCTGCTGGACACGCTGTGGTCGCCGCTGTCGCTGGTCCTGGAGGCGGCGCGCTGGTACACCTCGGCCGGCGCGGCGCTGTACGGGCGGGCGCTGCGCGAGGTCTACCGGCAGCGCGTCGCCGCCACCGGCGACGACCACGTGAACCTCGCGGACTTCTGGCTGTGGGCCAACGACACCATCTTCCGGCTCGACGAACGGCTGATCGGCCGCCTGGTCCGGGCGTTGCAGCAGCGCTGGGCCACCGCGCTGGGCGACGGCGACCAGGCCGAGCCCGGCCGGGTCCACCACCGGGTGGCCGACGTGCGGGACGCGGTGCTCAAGGCGTTCGCCGCGCCGCGCCCCGGCTGGCGCGGCGCCGTGCAGCACAGCCCCGACGTGCTCATCGCCGCCCGCGACGAGCAGGCGATCCGGGACGGCGACTACCGGTGGGTGCTCGGCGAGGTGCACCCGGGCGTGAACACCATGCGCTCGGCCCTGTTCGTCTCCCAGCACCCCGACCCCGAGCAGCTGCGCGAGGCGATGCGGCGCGATCTGGACGGGCCGCGGGTCGTGCTGGCCACCACCCGCGAGGAGGGCGGCACGCCGCAGCGCCTGGCCGACGCCCTCGTGCTGCCCGAGGACCTGAAGATCGTGTTCGGGCACGACGCCTGCGGGCCCGGCCTGCGCGACGCGGTGCCGGTCGGCTCGTGCGACGTGGTCGAGGTCGGCGGCCGGCTGCTGGCGCGCAGCCGGGACGGCCGGGTCGACCTGGACCTCGTCGAGCTGCTCAACGAGCAGGTGATGGCCCAGCTCGTGCAGCACTTCCGGTTGCTGCCCGCCGGGGAGCACACCCCGCGGGTGAGCCTGGACCGGCTCGTGGTGGCCCGCGAGGGCTGGCGGCTGCCGAGCGCGAAGTGCGGTTTCGCCTTCGCCGCCGACGAGCCGACGCGGTACCTGCGGGCGCAGGCGTGGCGGCGCGAGCACGGCATGCCGAGGTTCGTGTTCGTCAAGAGCCCGGTGGAGCACAAGCCGTTCTACGTCGACCTGGCGAGCCAACCCTCGGTCGAGCTGTTCGCGCACGCGGTGCGGGCGCTCGACCGCGAGAAGCCGGAGGCCCTGATGGGTGTGGGCGAGATGCTGCCCGGCCCGGACCAGCTGTGGCTGACCGACGCGCGCGGCGCGCGGCACACCGCGGAGCTGCGGGTCGTGGCGGTGGACCGGCGCGGCAGGCCGGAGAAGGCGGAGGCACAGCGGTGAACGCGGGAGCAGAGGGAGGGGCCGCGGTGAGCGCGGTGATACCGGAGGGTCGGGCGGACGAGGTGTTCCTGTTCCCGGCGTCGTCGGGCCAGCGCAGGCTGTGGCTGGTCGACCAGCTGCTGCCGGCGAGCCCGGTCTACAACATCGGCTGGCGGATCGGGGTCGACGGGCCGCTGGACCGGGGCGCGCTGGAGCGGTCGCTGAACCGCCTGGCAGCCCGGCACGAGGCGTTGCGCACCAGGTTCGCCGCCGAGGACGGCGTGCCGGTGCAGGTCGTGCCGCCCGCGCTGGTCGTGCCGCTGCGGCACGCGCCGGCCGGCGACGCCGACGCCGTCGAGGCCGCGGTGCGCGAGGAGGTGCGGCGGCCGTTCGCGCTGCACGACGGGCCGCTGCTGCGCGCCACCCTGGTCGGGGACGACGTGCTGGTGCTCGTGCTGCACCACGCGATCGCCGACGGGTGGTCGTGCGCGGTGCTGTTCGACGAGCTGGCGGCGCTCTACGCGGCCGAGGTGGGCGGCGCGCCCGCCGAGCTGCCCGAGCTGCCCGTGCAGTACCCGGACTACGCGGTGTGGCAGCGGGAGCAGGCCGACGGCGGCGCGTTCGCCGCCGACGCCGAGCACTGGCGGCGGGCGCTGGAGGGCGCGCCGACCGTGCTGGCGCTGCCCACCGACCGCGCGCGGCCCGCCGTGCCGACCGGCCGGGGCGCGGAGCTGCGGGTGGAGCTGGAGGTCGACGACGGGTCCTTCGCCCGGCTGCTGGCGGTGTTCCAGTGCGTGCTGCACCGGGTCACCGGGCAGGCGGACTTCCTGGTCGCCACGCCGGTCGCGGCCCGCACCCGGCCGGAGACCGAGGGCCTGGTCGGGTTCGTGGCCAACACGCTGCCGCTGCGCGCGACGTTCACGCCGGGCACCACGTTCGGCGAGGTCGTCGCGGCGGCCGAGGCGGCGACCGTGGCCGCGCTGGCGCACCAGGACCTGCCGTTCGAGCAGCTGGTCGACCTGGTCGCGCCGCAGCGGACCCTGGCGCACGCGCCGCTGGTGCAGGTGCTGTTCGCGGTCGAGCCGGCGCCGCCCGCGCGGCGGGCCGGACCCGTCACCCTCCGGCCGGAGGCGGTGCACAACGGCGGCGCGAAGTTCGACCTGTCGCTGACCGTCGAGCAGGCGGGCGAGCGGTGGTTCGCGCGCTGGCAGTACGACACCGAGCTGTTCGAGGCGGCGTCGGTCGAGGCCCTGCACGCGGTGTTCGCCGCCGCCGTGCGCGCCCGGCCCGCCGACCGGGTCGCCGAACTGGTCCTGACCAGCGGCGACTTCGGCGAGCACGCCGTCGAGGTGCCCGCGGGGACGGCGGCCGGGCTGGTGCTGTCCGCGCTCGCGGAGGACCCGGGCGCGGTCGCGATCGAGGACGTGGTGCCGGTGGAGGGCGCGGCGGCCGGCGGGACGGCGATCGGGGACGTGGCGGCCGGCGAGGGCGCGTTGACCCGCGGCGAGCTGGACCGGGCCGCGAACCGGCTGGCCCACGCGCTGCTGGCGGCGGGCGTCGAACCGGATCAACCGGTGGCGCTGTGCCTGGACCGGGGACCGGCCATGGTGGTCGGGATCCTGGCCGCCTGGAAGGCGGGCGCGGGCTACCTGCCGCTGGACCCGTCGTGGCCCGCCGCGCGGCTCACCGCGATGGCGGAGGGCTCCGGGGTGACCGTGCTGGTCACCGACGGCGCGGCGCGCGCGGACACCGGGCCGCTGCCCGGTCCGTGGACCGAGGTCGACCTGGACACCGCCGACCTGGCGTCCCTCCCGGACACGCCGGTCGCGGTGCCGCAGCACCCCGGCAGCCTGGCCTACGTCATCCACACCTCCGGCTCCACCGGCAAGCCCAAGGGCGTGCGGTGCACCCAGGGCGGCCTGGCCGCGCTGCTGCGCGCCATGGTCGAGCTGACCGGGCTGGGCCCGCGGGACCGGCTCGCGTCCATCACCACGCCCGCGTTCGACGTGTCCACGGTCGAGATGCTCGCGCCGCTGATCTCCGGCGCGACGCTGGTCGTGCTGCCCGCCGACGACGTGGCCGACGGCGCGCTGCTGCGCGAGCGGATCGCCGAGTCGCGGGCGACCGTGGTGCAGGGCGGCCCGGCGAGCTGGCGCATGGTCGTGGCCGCGGGCGGCGTGCCCGCGCACGTGCGGCTGCGGATCAGCGGCGGCGAGGCGATGACGCGCGACCTCGCCGACGACCTCCAGCACGACGGCGCGGTGCTCATCGACGGCTACGGGCCCACCGAGACCACCGTGTACTCGGCGGCGGGCGTCGTGGCGCACGCGCCGGACCCGGTGCGGCTGGGCCCCGCGGTCGAGGGCACCTCGCTGCACGTGCTGGACCCGCTGATGCGGCCGGTGCCGCCGGGCGTCATCGGCGAGCTGCACATCGGCGGCGCGGGCGTGGCGCGCGGCTACCACGGCCTGCCCGCGCAGACCGCCGACCGGTTCCGGCCCGACCCGTTCGGCGCCACCCCCGGCGGGCGGCTGTACGCCTCCGGCGACCTGGTCCGGCGGCACGCCGACGGGCGGCTGGAGTTCCTGGGCCGCGCCGACCGGCAGCTCAAGATCCGCGGCTACCGCATCGAGCCCGGCGAGGTCGAGGCGGTGCTGCGGGCGCACGAGGACGTGGCCCAGGCCGTCGTGGTGGCGTGGTCCGCGCACGCGGCGGACGTGCGGCTGGTCGCCTACGCGGTGCCCGCCGACCCGGCGCTGCCGGAGGACGAGCTGCGCCGCCGCGTGCGCCCGCACCTGGCCGCGAACCTGCCCGAGTACATGCTCCCGGCCACCGTCGTGGTGCTCGACGCGCTGCCGCGCACCGGCACCGGCAAGATCGACCGGGACGCGCTGCCCGACCCGGTGTGGGCCACCGAGGACGTCGAGCGGGTCGAACCGCGCGACGACACCGAGCGGCGCATGGCGCAGATCTGGCGCGAGGTGCTGTCGATGCCCGCGGACGCGCCGCTGGGCGTGCACGACAACTTCTTCGCCCTGGGCGGCCACTCGCTGACCGCCACCCAGATGCTCGCCCGGGTCCGCGCCGCGTTCGACGCGGACCTGCCGCTGGCCACGCTGTTCGCCGCGCCCACCATCGCCGAGCTGTGCGGCGGCCTCAGCGGCGCGCGCACCGCGGTGCGCGGCCCCGTGCCGCTGATCGACCAGCTCGACGACCTGTCCGACGACGAGATCGACCGCCTGCTCGGCGCGCTCGACGACGACCTCTCCGACGACGGGGGCCTGGTATGAGCGGGCACGCGCTCGTCGTCGGCGCGGGCCTGGCCGGCTCGCTCACGGCCGTCTACCTGGCGCGGCGCGGGTACCCGGTCCGGGTGCTGGAGCGGCGCGGCGACCCGCGCGCGCCCGGCGTCCGGGAGGAGGGTCGCTCGATCAACCTGGGCCTGTCGCAGCGCGGGATCGTGGCGCTGCGGGAGGTCGGCCTGCTGGAGCGGCTGGCGCCGGTCACCGTGCCGATGCGCGGTCGCGTCGTGCACCTGCCCGACGGGTTGCGCTTCCAGCCCTACGGCCTGGCCGAGGACCAGATCCTGCACTCCGTGCTGCGGCACGACCTCAACGTGGCGCTGGTCGACGAGGCCGAGCGGCTCGGCGTGGAGTTCTGCTGGGGCCACCGGGTCACCGCCGTGGACCGGGCCAAGCCCGCGGTCACGGCCATCGGGCCGGACGGCGAGGAGGTGCACACCGCGGACCTGGTGGTCGGCGCGGACGGCGCGTTCTCCGCCGTTCGCGCCCACCTGGGCCGCGGCCTGCGCGTGGACCTGCACCAGGAGTTCCTGGAGTGGGGCTACAAGGAGCTGCTGATCCCGGTCGGCGACGACGGGCGGCCGCGCACCGAGCTGCGCGCGCTGCACGTGTGGCCCGGCGACGACGGCCTGATCGTGGCGCACCCCAACGCGGACGGCTCGCTGACCGCGACGGTGTTCCTGCCGTTCGCGGGCGACAACGGGTTCGCCGGGCTCACCGAGCCCGCGAAGGTGCGCGAGTTCTTCGCCCGCCGCTTCCCCGACACGCTCACCCTGATCCCCGACGTGGTGGAGCAGTTCCTCGACCACGAGGCGGCGAGCCTGGTGACCGTGCGCACCTCGCCGTGGCACACCGCCACCGAGGACGGCCGCGGCGTGGTGCTGATCGGGGACGCGGCGCACGCGGTCTACCCGTTCTTCGGGCAGGGCATGAACGCCGCGTTCGAGGACTGCTCGGTCCTCGACCGGTGCCTGGGCGAGCGCCCGCACGACCTGCCGCGCGCGCTGGCCGCCTTCGAGGCGGCCCGCAGGCCGCACACCGACGTGCTCGCGGAGCTGTCCAAGCGCAACTTCGTCGAGCTGCGCGACAAGCTGCGCTCACCGCTGTTCCTGGTCCGCAAGAAGGCGGACCTGGCGCTGCACCGGCTGTTCCCCGACGCGTGGGTGCCGCTCTACACGCTCATCGCGCACACCACCGTCCCCTACGGCGAGGCGCTGGACCGGGCCCGGCGACAGGACCGCCTGCTCGGCGGGGCCGCCGCCGCGCTCACCGGCGCGGCGCTGGCGGGGCTGATCCGACGTACCCGCGGCAGGAGGCGGGCGAGCTGATGCTGATCCACCCGACGCACCAGGCCCACCCCCTGGTGGAGCCGGCGGACCTCGCCGCGCCGACCCTGCCCCTGGAGGTCGCGGCGCACGAGGCCCTGCTGCGCACCGTGTTCCGCTGGGCGAACGACTACCTGTGCGGCCCGCACCCCGACCTGGGCAGGCGGGGCGCGGTGTGCCCGTTCACCGACACCTCGCTCCAGCGGGGCCTGTTCTTCCTGTCGGTGCACCCCGGCACGCCCCGCCACCCGGACGAGCTGGCCGAGCTGCTGCTGCACTACCGCGACTGGTTCACCGACCTGGAGCCCAGGACCGGGCCCACCGCCCAGTTCAAGACGATCCTGGTGCTGTTCCCGGACCTGGTCGAGTTCGACGTGGTCGACCAGGTCCAGCAGGCGCTCAAGCCCGACTACACCCGGGACGGGCTGATGCTGGGCGAGTTCCACCCCGGCCCGCCGGAGAAGGCGGGCCTGTGGAACCCGGCGTTCCGGCCGCTGCACAGCCCGGTGCCGCTGCTGGCGATCCGGCACATGGTGCCGACGGACTTCCCGTTCCTGCGCGACGACGACAGCACCGTCGCCGCCTACCTCCAGCGGTTCGGCGACCGCGTGCCCGCCCACCTGCGCGAGCACGTGCGCGCCGCGGCCGCCCGACTCACCCAAGTCCGGGAGCTGACATGAGCACCGATCCCGGGGCGTCGGCCCGCAAGCGGGAGCTGCTGGCGCGGCGGCTGCGCGCGCGGGCCGCCGCGCCGACCGCCTACCCGCTGTCGTTCGGGCAGCAGCGGCTGTGGTTCCTGGACAAGTTCTCCCCCGGCAGCGCGGTCTACAACGTGCCGATCGGGCTGAGGCTGCGCGGGGCGCTCGACACCGCGGCGCTCCAGCGGGCGCTGGACTTCCTGGTGAACCGGCACGCCGCGCTGCGCACCGCGTTCCCCGACTCGGGCGGGGAGCCCGTGCAGCTGGTCTCGCCCACCGGCTCCGCCGCCCTGGCGGTGCACGAGGTCCCCGTCGCCGGAGGGGACCGGGACGCCGCGGCCAAGCGGTTCGCCGACGACCGCGCCGCCGTCGGCTTCGACCTGCGCCGGGGACCGCTGTTCACGGCGAGCCTCGGCAGGCTCGCCGACGACGACCACGTGCTGGTGCTGGCGCTGCACCACATCATCTCCGACGCGTGGTCGCTGTCGGTGCTGCTCGGCGAGCTGGGCACGGCCTACGACGCGGCGCTGCTCGGCGAGGAGCCCGACCTGCCGCCGCTGCGGCTCCAGTACCAGGACTTCGCGGTGTGGCAGCGCGACCAGGTGGCGGGCGACGCGACCGCCGGGCACCTGGAGCACTGGGCCCGGCACCTGGCCGGCGCGCCGGAGCTGCTGACCCTGCCCACCGACCGGCCCCGGCCCGTCGAGGTCGACCACCGGGGCGCGCTGCACGAGGCGTGGGTCGAGGCGGACGACCTCGCCGCGCTGGAGCGGCTGGCCCGCGAGCACGGCGCCACGCTGTTCATGGTGCTGCTGGCCGGGTTCGCGGCCCGGCTGGGCAGGCTGGCCGGGCAGGACGAGGTGGTGGTCGGCACGCCGGTCGCCGGCCGCTCGCACCCGGACCTGGAGCACCTGGTCGGGTTCTTCGTCAACACGCTGGCGCTGCGCGCGCACGTGGGCGGCGACCCGACGTTCTCCGAGCTGCTGGCGCGGGTCCGCGACGTCACCGTGAACGGCCTGGCGCACGCCGACCTGCCGTTCGAGCGGCTGGTGGAGCACCTGCGCCCGCGCCGCAGCACCGGCCACTCCCCCGTCTACCAGGCCCAGCTGATCCTCACCAACACCCCGCCGCTGACCCTGTCGATGTCCGGTCTCGACGTGCGGTCGCTGGTGCCCGACGCGGGGGTGTCGAAGTTCGACCTCACGCTGGCCGCCGACCGGCAGGGCGACGCGCTCGGCCTGGGCGTGGAGTACCGGACCGACCTGTTCGACGCGTCCACGATCACCGCGTTCACCGACCGGCTCGTGGCGCTGCTGGCCGCGGCGGCGCGGGACCCCGGCAAGCGGATCAGCGAGCTGGACGCGCTCACCGGCGTGCAGCGCTGGCAGGTGCTGGAGGGCCGCAACGCCACCGACCTGCCGCTGCCGCCGGCCGCCACCGCGCTCGACCTGATCGCCGGCGACGGGACCGCGGTGTCCGGTGTCGACGGCCGGCCGGGCCACCCAGAGCTGGACCACCCGGAGCTGAGCTACGCCGAGCTGGACGAGCGGGCCCGGCGGTACGCGGCCCTGCTGCGGGCGCACGGCGTGGTCCGGGGCTCGGTGGTGGCGCTGTGCCTGCCCCGCACCCCCGACCTGGTGGCCGCCGTGCTCGGCGTGTGGCGGGCGGGCGCGGCGTACGTGCCGCTGGACCCGGACTGGCCCGCGGACCGGTTGGCGCTGATGCTCGCCGACTCGGGCGCGGCGGTGCTGGTCGCCGACGGCGACCGGCGTCCGGCGTTCGGCGGGACCGCGCTGCGCCCGGCCGACGCCGACGCCCACGAACCCGACGACGCGCCGTGCCCGGCGTCCGGCGAGGACCTGGCCTACGTGATCTACACGTCCGGTTCGACCGGCACGCCGAAGGGCGTGGAGGTGCCGCACCGGGCGGTGGTGAACCTGCTGGTGTCGTTCCAGGACCTGTTCGAGCTGTCCCCGGTCGACCGGCTGGCGGCGGTGACCACGCTGTCGTTCGACATCTCCGTGCTGGAGCTGCTGCTGCCGCTCACCGCGGGCGCGGAGGTGCTGGTCGTGCCCTCCGGGGTCGCGGCCGACGGCGCGGCGCTGCGGCGGCTGCTGGTCGAGCGGGACGTCACCGCGCTCCAGGCCACCCCGGCGACGTGGCGGCTGCTGCTCGCGGCGGGCGGCGTGCCCGCCGGGGTGGCGACGCGGGTCTGCGGCGGCGAGGCGCTGCCCCGCGACCTGGCCGACGACCTGCTCACCGACGACGCGCTGCTGTGGAACGCCTACGGGCCCACGGAGACCACGGTGTGGTCGTCGGCCGGCCTGGTCGAGCCCTCGCCCGCGCCGGTGGCGCTCGGACCGCCGATCGGCAACACCCGCCTGTACGTGCTGGGCCCGGGGCTGGAGCCGGTGCCGCCGGGCGTGGTCGGCGAGCTGCACATCGGTGGCGCGGGCGTGGCTCGCGGCTACCACGACCGGCCCGGCCTGACCGCGGCGCGGTTCGTGCCCGACCCGTTCGGCCCCACGCCCGGCGCGCGGCTGTACGCGACCGGCGACCTGGTGCGGCACCGGTCCGACGGCTCCCTGGAGTTCCTGGGCCGCGCCGACCACCAGGTGAAGGTGCGGGGGTTCCGCATCGAGCTGGGCGAGGTCGAGGCGGCGCTGCTGGCCACCGGCGAGGTGCGCGAGGCGGTGGTGCGGGCCGTCGACGAGCGCCTGGTCGCCTACGTCGTGCCCGCCGGGGGCGCGGCGGGCGGGCTGTGGCCCCGGCTGCGCGCGCGGCTGGCCGAGCGGCTGCCCGACTACATGCTGCCCGCCACCGCGGTGGTGCTGGACGCGTTCCCGCTGACGCCCAACGGCAAGACCGACCGCACCGCGCTGCCCCCGCCCACGTGGGCCGCGGAAGGCGAGCGGGTCGCGCCGCGCGACGACGTGGAACGGGTGCTGGCGGACATCTGGGTCGAGGTGCTCGGCGTGCCCGAGGTGGGCGTGCACGACGACTTCTTCGCGCTCGGCGGCCACTCGCTGCTGGCCGCGAAGGCGCTGGCCCGCGTGCACGGCGCGTTCTCGGTGGCCGTGCCGATCGGCCGGATGTTCGCCGCGCCGACCGTGGCCGGTGTCGCCGCGGCGCTCGCGGCGCTGGAGGACGTGCCGGGCCGGGTGGCCGCGGTCGCGGAGCTGCGGGTGCGACTGGCCGGCATGTCCGCCGAGGAGGTCGAGGCGATGCTCGGGGAGGCCGCGCGATGACGAAGCCCACGGGAACCCGTCCGGTGGGGGGCGCCGCCGGCCTGCGGCGGTTCTCCCTGGTCTGGGGCGGCCAGTTGGTGTCGGTGATCGGCTCCGCGCTGACCGCGTTCGTGCTCGGCGTGTGGGTCTACACCGGCACCGGGTCGGTGACCCAGTTCGTGCTGATCCAGTTCTGCGCGGTGGTGCCGGGCATCCTGCTCGCGCCCTACGCGGGCGTGGTCGCCGACCGGTACGACCGGCGGCGCGTCATGCTCCTCGCCGACACCGGCGGCGGCGTGGTGACCGCGCTGCTGCTGGTCGCCACGTCCACGGGCGGGCTGTCCGTGTGGCAGGTGTACGTCGCCACCGCGCTGACCGCCACCCTGAACACCTTCCACGTCATCGCCTACACGGCGCTGGTGCCCGCCCTGGTGCCCAAGGAGCACCTGGGCCGGGTCAACGGGCTGATGCAGATCACGCAGGGCGTGCAGATCGCCGCGCCGCTGGTCGCCGGCGCGCTGCTGGCCCTGGTGGGGCTGCGGGGCGTGCTGCTGGTCGACGTGGTGTCGATGGCGGTCGCGGTCGGCGCGCTGCTGGTGGCGCGCCTGCCGGAGGAGGCCGTGCGGCCGGCCGGCGCGACCGGCGGCGAGCGCGAGGGCGTCGGCGCGGGCCTGGCCTGGCTGCGCGGCGCGCCCGGGTTGTTCGCGCTGTGCGCGGTGTTCGGGGTGTGGAACTTCCTGTTCGCCATCGCGGGCGGGCTGGTGCAGCCGCTGATCCTGTCCTTCTCCAGCCCCTCGACCCTGGGCGTGCTGATGGCCGCCGGCGGCAGCGGGCTGTTCGTCGGCGGCCTGGTGATGGGCGTGTGGGGCGGGCCGAAGCGCCGGGTCCTGGGCGTCTACCTCGGGTTGGCCCTGGGCGGGGTGTTCCTGGTGCTGCACTCGCTGGCGCCCTCGCCGTGGCTGATCGGGCTGGCCGCGCCCGCGTTCCTGTTCACCCTGCCCTTGATGAACACCTGCTGCGTGACGCTGCTCCAGACCAAGGTGGACCCGGCCGTGCTCGGCCGGGTGCTGGCCGTGGTCCGGGTGCTGAGCACCGCCGCGATGCCCGTGGCGTTCCTGCTGATCGGCCCGCTGACCGACGGCGTGGCCGAACCGCTGATGGCGGCCGACGGCGCGCTGGCGTCGAGCGTCGGCGCGCTGATCGGCACCGGCGAGGGCCGCGGCATCGCCCTGATCTTCCTGGTCGTCGGCGCGCTGATGCTCGTCCTGGCCGCCTGGGCCTGGACGCGGCCCCGGCTGCGCGCCGTCGACGACCTGCCCGACGCGGTGGCCGACGAGGTCCCCACGCCTGAGAGGACCACCCCGTGACCGAGATCTCCGACCACCGCGAACGACTGCTGGCCAAGCTGCTGGCCGAACGCGGGCTGGCGCCCGTCGAACGCCCCGGGGTGCCCCGGCGGCCGGGTGGCGCGGTGGTGCCGCTGACCGGCAACCAGCGCGGCCTGTGGCTGACCGGGCGGCTGGGCCTGGACGCGGGCGCGTACGTCATGTTCGCCACCCTGCGCGTGGCGGGCGAGCTGGACGAGGCGCGGCTGCGCGCGGCCGTGCGGGCCGTGATGGCGCGGCACGAGGCGCTGCGCACCCGGGTCGTGGACACCGACGGCGTCCCGGAGCAGCAGGTGCTCGACGAGGCGCCCGAGGACGTGGCGTTCTCGTCGGTGTCGGACGAGGAGGAGCTGCGCGCGTTCCTGGTGGCCGAGGTGGACACCCCGTTCGACCTGGCCACCGCGCCGCTGCTGCGGGTGCGGGCGGTGCGGATCGCGCCGGGCGGGGAGACCCCGCGCACCGCGCTGGTGTTCAGCGCGCACCACATCATCTGCGACGACCTGTCGCTGGGCGTGGTGGCGGGCGAGGTCGGCCGGGTCTACGAGGGCGCCGAGCCGGGTCCGGCCGCGGCGCAGTTCCCCGACTACGCCCACTGGCAGGCCGACCGGCTGGCCGACGGCGAGCGGCAGCGGCAGCTGGACCACTGGCACGACCGGCTCGCGGGCGCGCCCGACGTGCTGGACCTGGCCCTGGACCGGCCGCGCACGCCGAACCGCACGGTCGTGGGCGGCAGCCACCGGTTCACCGTCCCGGCCGCGCTGGCCGGGAAGCTCGCCGAGCTGACCCGCGCGCACGGCTGCACCACCTTCGCCGGGCTGCTGGCCGCGTTCGGGGTGCTGCTGTCGCGGCGGTCGGGCGCGGACGACGTGGTGATCGGGTCGCCGACGACGCACCGGCCGTTCCCCGAGCTGGAGCGGTCGGTGGGCATGTTCGTCACCACCACCGCGCTGCGGCTCGACCTGTCCGGCGACCCGACCGCGGTCGACCTGCTCGGCCGGGCCCGCGCGGTGGCGGTCGACGCGCTCGACCACGCCGAGGTGAGCTTCGACGAGGTCGCCGCCAGGGTGGCGCCGCGCCGCGACCTGGCGCACCACCCGCTGTTCCAGGTGATGCTGGTGCTCAACCGGGGCGGCGAGGGCGACCGGTGGGCCGGGCTGCCCGCCGCGCCGCTGCCGGTCGACCGGGGCACCAGCCGCTTCGACCTGACCCTGCACGTCCGGGAGACCGACGGCGACTGGCCCGCGAACCTGGACTACAGCGCGGACCTGTTCGACCCCGACACCGTCGCGCGGATGGCCGACCACCTGCTGGCCGTGCTCGCCGCGCTGGTCGGGCGCCCGACCGCCCGGCTGTCCGAACTGGACACCACGACCGCCGCCGACCGGGCGGCCGCGGCCGCGGTGAACGGCGAACCGGGCGACGGCCTCGACCCCGCGCTGTCGCTGCGCCACCCGCACGTGCTGCGCCGCATCGCCGAGCAGGTCGCGGCCAACCCGGGCGCCACCGCGGTGCTCGACCTGGCCGACGGCTCGGCGCTGACGTTCGCGCAGCTCGACCGGCGGGCCAACCGGGTCGCGCACGTGCTCGCCGAGTGGGGCGTCGGCCCGGAGACGCCGGTGGGACTGGCGCTCAAGGCCGGGCCCGACGCGCTGGTGGCGCTGCTGGCCGTGCTCAAGGCGGGCGGCGCGTACGTGCCGCTCGACCCGGCGCACCCGCCCGCCCGGCTCGCCGGGCTGCTCGCGGACTGCGGCGCGCCCGTGGTGATCACCGCGCCGGGCAGCCGGGACCGGTTCGGCGGGTTCCGCGGCGCGCTGCTGGACACCTCCGACGAGGCGTTCACCGGCGAGGCCGACGAGCCGCCCGCGGTGTCACCCGCCGACGACGGCCTGGCCTACGTGGTCTACACGTCCGGCTCGACCGGCGTGCCCAAGGGCGTGCAGGTGCAGCACGACACGCTGGCCAACCTGACCGGCGCGTTCATCGACCTGCACGGGTTCGCGGCCGGGCAGCGGGTGCTGATGGTGCCGCCGCTGAGCTTCGACGCGTCGGTGGGCGACGTGTTCCCGGCGTGGTGCGCGGGCGCGGCGGTCGCGGTGCACCCGGAACCGGCCTCGATCAGCGGCCCCGACCTGCTCAAGCTGTGCGCCGACCACGGCATCACCGCCGTGGACACCGCGGCCGCGCTGTTCAAGCGGTGGGTGGCCGACCTGGAGGGGCTGGCCGTCGACCCCGGACCGCTGTCGCTGGTGATGTTCGGCGGCGAGGCGGTGCCGACCTCGACCGCCGCCGAGTGGGCCGCGCTGACCGGCGGGAAGGTCAGGCTGGTCAACCACTACGGGCCGACCGAGACCACGGTGTGCGCCACCGCGTTCGCCACCGTCGACGGGTCGGAGGTGGACCCGCGGGCGACGACGCTGCCGATCGGTCGGCCGCTGCCCTCGGTGCGGGCCTACGTGCTGGACGCCGACCTGCGGCCCGCGCCGGTCGGCGTGCCCGGCCAGCTGCACGTCGGCGGCCTCGCGCCCGCTCGGGGCTACCGGGGCGACCCGGCGCGCACCGCCGCGGCGTACCTGCCCGACCCGACCGTGGTGGGCGGGCGCATGTACCGGACCGGCGACCTGGTGCGGCTGCTGCCCGACGGGACCCTGGAGTTCCTTGGCCGGGTGGACGAGCAGGTCAAGCTGCGCGGCCACCGGATCGAACCGGGTGAGGTGCGGGCGGCCCTGCTGGCGCACCCCGGCGTCGCCGAGGCGGCCGTGGCGGTGCGCGGCGACGTGCTGGTGGCCTACGTGGTGCCGCGGTCCGGCGAGGGCGCGCCGGAGCTGGACGACCTGCGGGCGTTCTGCGCGGAGCGGTTGCCCGACTCGATGCTGCCGGGCGCGCGCGTCGAGCTGGACGAGCTGCCGCTGACCAGGCACGGCAAGGTCGACCTCGCCGCACTGCCCGACCCGGACCCGACCGCGCGCAGCACCCCGTACGAGCCGCCGCGCACGCCGGTGGAGCGGACGCTGGCCGAGATCTGGTCGGAGGTGCTGGAGGCGCCGCTGGTCGGGCGGCGGGACAGCTTCTTCGGCCTGGGCGGGCACTCGCTGATCGCCGCCGCGGTGCTGGCGAAGGTGCGGGCCCTGCTGGGCGTGACGGTGCCGCTGCGCGCCCTGTTCGCCACCGCGGACCTCGCCGAGCTGGCCGAGGTGGTGGAGCAGGCCGCCGCGTCCGACCACACGTTCGCCAAGCGCTACAAGTCCGGGCTGCCGACCGTGCCGGAGATGCGGCTCGACGCGGTGCCGCCGGACGACGTCGCGCCGCACCACCCGCTGCGGCAGGGACCGCCGGAGCGGGTGCTGCTGACCGGCGCGACCGGGTTCCTCGGCGCGCACCTGCTCCACGAGGTGCTGGAGCGCACCGACGCCGAGGTGCACTGCCTGGTGCGGGCCGAGACGGAGGCGGTGGCGCTGGCCCGCGTCCGCGCCAACCTGCGCCGCGCGCACCTGGACGTGCCCGAGGAGCGGCTGGCCCGGGTGGTGCCGGTGGTCGGCGACATGTCCAAGCCGATGCTGGGCCTGCCGGAGAAGGAGTTCGACCGGCTCGCCGAGGGCATGGACGCCATCTACCACAACGGCGCGGTCATGAACTTCGTGCTCACCTACCAGTGGATGATGCCGCCGCACGTGGGCAGCACGGTCGACGTGCTGCGGCTGGCCACCCGGTACGCCACCAAGCCGCTGCACCTGATGTCCACGCTGGGCGTGTTCCTCGGCTCGAACTACGACCGGCAGCCCGTCAGCGAGGCCGACCGGCCCGAGGACCCGACCGGCCTGGACACCGGCTACCACACCACCAAGTGGGTGGCGGACATGATGGGCGTGCTCGCGCGCGACCGGGGCGTGCCGGTGTCCATCCACCGGATCGCGGCCATCGTGGGCGACGTGCGCACCGGCACCGCGAAGACCGAGTCGTACCTGAGCCGCCAGATCTCCACCTGCGCGCACGCGGGCGCGGTGCCGCGCAGCCCGGACGTGATCGACATGCTGCCGGTGGACCGGCTGGCCGCGGCCATCGCGGGCATCTCGACCCGGCCCGAGCAGCACGGGCGGGACTTCCACTACTACCGCTCGGACGGGCTCACCTACCCCGACCTCGGCGAGGTGCTGACCGCCCGCGGCTACCCGACGCGGACCCTGGAGTACGCGGACTGGCGGGCGCTGATGCTGGAGAGCCCGGACAGCGCGTTCGGGCCGCTGGCGTTCGGCCTGACCACCACGCACCGGGCGCACCCGGTGTTCGACTGCTCGGCCACCTGGGCGGCCGCCCGCGAGTGCGGGGTGGAGTTCCCGCCGGCCGACGCCGAGATGATCGCCCGCCACGTCGACTACCTCGCCTCGGCGGGGGTCATGCCGGAGAGGACCTGACCGTGCCGCTGCACCTGCCACCGGACGACGGGCCACCGTCGTTCCACGACCTGCTCGCCACCGCCGGGTACCGCGCCCTGTCGGCCGGGCTGCGGCTGGGCGTGTTCGACGCCCTCGCCGACGGACCGCGCCCCGCCGGGGAACTGGCGGCGGCGCTGGGGACGGACCCGCGCGGCACGGCGCTGCTGTGCGAGGCGCTGGTCTCGTTCGACTACCTCGCGCACGGCCCGGACGGCTACGCCAACTCCGCCGCGACCGCCGCGTGGCTGGTCGGCGACGGGTACGCGAACGTGCAGAAGTTCTGGTCCGTCGTGCTGTTCGAGTCGTGGGCCGACCTGGAGGAGTCGGTGCGCACCGGCAAGCCCGCGCTCGACTTCTACGCGTGGCTGGCCGAGCGGCCGGACGTGCTGCGGCGGTTCCAGGGGATGCTGTCGGGGCACGCGGACGCGATCGCGCCCGAGGTGGTCTCGGTGGTGCCGGTGGGCGACTCGCTGCTCGACCTCGGCGGCGGGCACGCCAAGCACGCGATCCGGTTGTGCCTGGCGCACCCGGGGCTGCGCGCGACGGTGGTCGACCTGCCGGACGCGCTGGCCGTGGGCGCGGGCGCGGTGACCGACGCGGGGCTGTGCGACCGGATCACGTTGCGGCCGGGCGACTACGACGTGCTGGACCTGGGTTCGGGCTTCGACACCGCGCTGCTGTTCAACGTCGTCCACGGCCGGACTGCGGCGGCGAACGAGGCGTTGCTGGCGCGGGTGGCGGCGGCGCTGCGGCCGGGCGGGTCGGTGGTGCTGCTGGAGCACGACGAGCACCCGCCCGACCGCGCGTCCGACGCCTTCGCCCGGGTGTTCAGCCTCAACCTGTTCCACGGGCAGGGCGGGCAGGTGTACCCGGCGGAGGAGATCGCCTCGTGGCTGGCGGCGGCCGGGTTCGACGAGCCGTCCCGGCACCCGCTGGAGTCGTCGCCCGGTCAGTCGTTGGTGGTGGCGCGCCTGGCTTAGCGGAGCGGGAGGTCACCTCGGCGGGGGCCGTCGACGGCGGGACGGACCGGTCTCATCCGTTCGGCGCAACGGCCCCCGCCGTGCGAGGGTGGGCGGCATGACTGCTGCCTCCGCCCTTTCGAGGCTGTCCTGGACGGCCGCGGTGCCGTTGCTGGGCCTGGTGACGCTGGCGCTGACCTGGGGTCGCGACCTGGGCCCCGTGCTCGTCGCGATCGCGGCCCTGGTGCTCGCCGGGACGGTGCTGGCCGCGGTGCACCACGCCGAGGTGATCGCGTTGCGCGTGGGCGAGCCGTACGGGTCGCTGGTGCTGGCGGTCGCGGTCACGGTGATCGAGGTCGCCCTGATCGTGACGCTGATGATCTCCGGCGGTCCCGAGTCCGCGACCCTGGCGCGGGACACCGTGTTCGCCGCTGTGATGATCACCACGAACGGCATCATCGGCCTGTCGCTGTTGCTGGGCGCGCTGCGGTACGGGGTGACGCTGTTCAACTCCGAGGGCAGCGGCTCGGCGCTGGCGACGGTGGCCACGCTCGCCACGCTGAGCCTGGTGTTCCCGACGTTCACCACCAGCCAGCCCGGACCCGAGTTCTCCACCCCGCAGCTCGCCTTCGCCGCGCTGGCGTCGTTGGCGCTGTACGGGATGTTCGTGCTGAACCAGACGGTGCGCCACCGCGACTTCTTCCTGCCCCTCGACCCGGAGGGCGAGGTGGTGGAGACCGACGAGCACGCGCCGCAGCCGAGCAAGCGGGAGACGGTGGTCAGCCTGGCGCTGCTGCTCGTGTCGCTGGTCGCGGTGGTGGGGCTGGCGAAGGTCGAGTCGCCCGCGATCGAGGCGGCGGTCCGGGCGGCCGGGTTCCCGCACTCCTTCGTGGGCGTGGTGATCGCGCTGCTGGTGCTGCTGCCCGAGACCATCGCCGCGGGCCGGGCGGCGCTGCGGGGGCGCATCCAGACCAGCCTGAACCTGGGCTTCGGGTCGGCGATGGCCAGCATCGGCCTGACCATCCCCGTCATCGCGGTCGCCTCGGTGTGGCTGGAGGGGCCGCTGGTGCTCGGCCTCGGCGCCACGCAGATGGTGCTGTTCGCGATCACCGTGGTGGTGAGCGTGCTGACGGTCGTGCCCGGCCGCGCCACCCGGCTCCAAGGCGGGGTGCACCTGGTGCTGCTGGCGGCGTTCCTGTTCCTGGCCACCAACCCGTAGCGGGGGTCAGCCCCCGAACGGGTTGGCCTCCCGGAGCTTCCCGAGGAGCGGTTCGAGCAGGTCGAGCACGACCGTTCGGAACGAGGGCACGAGGATGAACATCGCCACGGCCAGCGCCACGATCAGCCCCAGGCTGCCGCCGGACTTGGACTTGGACGCCATGCACGCTCCTCGGACGGGGGTGGACCCGTCCGAGGTTAGCCGCGTTCGGCGACCGGGCGCCGGGGGGCGTCCGCTCGGCGTCGACGCCCCGCGCGCCCGACCAGCAGCCCGAGCAGCACCACCCAGGCGGCGAAGGCCAGGGACGTCGCGCTCGGCGTGGTGAGGTCCAGCAGCAGTCCCGCGGCGGCGGCGCCGACCGGGGTCGCCGCCCAGATCAGCAGGCTGAACGCGGTGCCGACGCGGCCCAGCAGGTGGTTCGGCGTCACCTCCAGCTGGTGGCTGAGCGCCGCCACGCCGAAGCACGGCATGGAGACGGTGAACAGGGCCAGCACCACGCCCACCGCGACCAGCGAGTCGACGAGCGCCAGCGCCGCCCACAGCACGGCGTGCAGCCACACCACGCCCAGCAGCAGGCCGTTCAGGCCGAGGCGGTCCTTCAGCGCCGGCGCGACCAGCGCGCCCACCACTCCCCCGGCGCCCAGGGCGGCGAACAGCCCGCCGACCGCGGCCGGCGACGCGTCGCCGGCCGAGACGATCGCGACCAGCGAGATGCCGGAGATGGCCACCTGGAGCCCGGCGGCGGTCAGCGCGATCGAGCGCAGCGTCCGGTGCCCCCACAGCCACCGGACGCCCTCGGCCACCTCGGCGCGCAGCGACCGCCTTTCCGCGGGTTCGGGCCGCAGGTCCGCGCGCACCGACGCGAAGCACAGCGCGGACACCAGGAACGACACCGCGTCCACCAGGAACGGCACCCCGCGCCCCAGCTGGAGCAGCGCACCGCCGACCGGGCCGGCCACCACGCCGGTCGCGGCCTGCGCGGTCTCGGTGGCGGACACGGCGGACGTCAACCGGTCCTCGTCGACCACGGAGGGCAGCACCGCGTTCTCCGCCGCCGAGAAGAACACGTGCAGCACGCCGCCGACCAGGCCGGTGACGACCAGGTGCGCGGGTGTCAGCTCGCCCAGCCACAGCGCCGCGGGCACGGTGGCCACGTTCACCGCCCGACCGAGGTCGCACAGCACCATGGTCCGCTTGCGGTCCCACCGGTCGACCAGCGCGCCCGCGGGCAAGCCGAGCACCAGGTACGGCGCCGCGCGCACGGCCGCCAGCGCGCCCGCGGCGGCCGGTGAGCCGGTCAGCGCGAGCATGACCAGCGGGTAGGCGAGCTGGGAGACGCCGTTGCCGAGCGAGGACGCGGTCTGCCCCAACCAGACCAGGCGGAAGTCGCGGCTCACTTGAACCGCTCCCACGCCGACTGCCTGCTCATGCCCAGCGCCTCGCCGACCCGCGCCCAGGTGACGCCGCGCTCGCGCAGGTCGAGCACGCGCGCCCGCAGGCCGCCCTCGACCTGGTCGGCGGTGGCGGCGATGCGCGGCAGGTGGGCCAGCAGCTCCTCGTCGGTCATGTCGGCCCACTCGGGCACGCTCGCTCGTGACGTGCCGTCGTCGTTGTCGAGGATCGACACGCAGGCGGCCACGCAGCCGTCGCAGATGTAGATCCCCGGCCCGCTGATGATCTTCCGCACCTCGGCGGCGGCCTTGCCGCAGAACGAGCAGCCCATGGCTCTCCTCGAAGTTGTCAGGCAATGCCTGACAACTTAGCAGCCGATCGGCGAGGACCGCGGGGCCGGCGTTGCGGGGATGTGCACACCGCCCGGACCCGGGCCCCTCGGGTTCACCTCTTGTCACGAAGCACCCGCCATGGCCGCCGTGGCAGCGTTCCACCCGTTGGATCCCCCACCGCGGACCGGGACCGGCACGTCCGGGACCCGGCCGCTCCCGCCCCAGGAGGAACGATGATCAGGGTGCTGCTCCGACGCGTCGGCACGACGCTGGCCGCGACCGCCTTCGCCGCGGCCTCGGTCGCGGTGGGCGCGTCCGCCGCCGACGCCCGCCCGGGTGACCGGGTCGACACCACCGGGCAGGGCGTGGGCGCCGCGAGCCTGCACCGGTCCTGGGCGTGCGACATCCCGTCCGGCTACGCCTACTCGTCCGTGCGGATCAACACGAGGTGCGCCTGGCGCTACGAGTACTACCTGCTCGACGCGGTGAACTACAACCTCACCGGCACGTACGCGTGCAGCATCCCGTCCGGCTACACCTACACGGCCTCGCGGCTGGGCAACAACTGCTCGACCTCGGGTTCCAGCTACGAGTACCGGCTCGCCAAGGTCTGATGCGCCGCCGGGGGCGCCGCGCCCGGAACGCGGGCTGATCACCGAACGCCATCGAAGCGCTCACGGACCTTCCGGTTCGTCCGGTTCCCGGGGGAAGATGCGCTCCCCGCCGCGACGACCCGAGAGACCCAGGTGATCGCCATGGATTCCGCCCTCACGACGGTGGGCCTCCCCGTCGCGCTCGCCGTGGTCATGTTCGGGCTCGGGCTGTCGCTGACGGTCGCCGACTTCGCCCGGATCGCGCGGGAGCCGCGGGCGGTGGCGGCGGCGTTGGCCACGCAGCTGGTGCTGCTGCCCGCGGTGTGCTTCGGGCTGGTGGTGGCGCTGGGGCTGGACCCGGTGCTCGCGGTCGGCATGATGCTGCTCGCCGCCTCGCCCGGCGGCACCACGGCGAACCTGTTCAGCCACCTGTTCCGCGGCGACGTGGCGCTCAACATCACCCTGACCGCGGTGAACTCGGTGCTGGCCGTGGTCACGCTGCCGCTGGTGGTGAACTTCGCCCTGGACCACTTCCGGCCGGTGGGCGAGGGCGCGGTCGGCCTGGAGTTCGGCAAGGTGGCCCAGGTGTTCGCGGTGGTGCTCATCCCGGTGGCGCTGGGGATGCTGGTGCGCCACCGGGCGTCCGCGTTCGCCGACCGGGCCGACCGGCCGGTGCGGATCTTCTCGGCGGTGGTGCTGGTGGCCGTGATCGCGGGCGCGATCCTCGCCGAGCGGGAGAACGTGGGCGCCTACCTGGCCGACGTCGGCCTCGTGACGGTGCTGTTCTGCGCGTGCAGCCTGGCGGTGGGCTACGCCGTGCCGCGCCTGGCCCGGGTCGGGCGGCGGCAGGCGATCGCGTCCGCGTTCGAGGTGGGCGTGCACAACAGCACGCTGGCGATCACGGTGGCGGTGAGCGTGCTGGGCAGCGAGGCGCTGGCGGTGCCGGCGGCGGTGTACGGCATCGTGATGTTCCCGCTGGCCGCGGCGGCCGGGTACCTCATCACCCGGACGGACGCCCCCCGAAATGCCGTCCCGAACCCCTAAAAAGGCGGTTCCAGCAGCGCTTTCGCACTACTGTCCCGGCACTCTCGCTGCGCCGTTCAGGTGAGATACGTCGGGACTCCGAAGCGGAAAAAGCGAGACAGAGCGTGAGCTAACCCTCTCATGTCACCCTTTCGTGCTCACTTGAAAGTGTCACGAAGGGAACAAAGTTCACTATGCGTCTCCTCCGCCGTAGACGTCCTTCCCCTCGAACCAGACGCTGGACCGCCGCGACCGCCGCCTCGCTCATCGTGACGGCCACCGTGGTGGCGCTCCCGCCCGCCGCCGGCGCGGCCGTGCCGGCCGGCTTCACCGACAGCCTCGCCATCGGCGGCCTCTCCTCGCCCACCGCGGTCTCCTTCGCGCCGGACGGCCGGGTGTTCATCGCCGAGAAGAGCGGCCTGATCAAGGTCTACGACTCGCTCGCCGACACCACCGCCACCACGTTCGCCGACCTGCGCCCGCAGACCCAGGACTTCTGGGACCGCGGCCTGCTCGGCATGGCCGTGGACCCGCAGTTCCCCGCGCGCCCGTTCGTCTACGTCGCCTACACCTACGACGCCGTGCCCGGCGGCACCCACCCGCGCTGGGGCGACCAGTGCCCGACCCCGCCCGGCGCCACCGACCAGGGCTGCGTGGTCACCGGCCGCGTCTCCAAGCTGACCGCGGGGCCCACCGGCACCATGACCGCCGAGCAGCCGCTGGTCACCGACTGGTGCCAGCAGTACCCCAGCCACTCCATCGGCACGGTCGCGTTCGGCCCCGACGGCGGCCTCTACGTCGGCGGCGGCGACGGCGCGAGCTTCAACTTCACCGACTACGGCCAGGTCGGCAACCCGTGCGCCGACCCGCCCGGCGCGGCGGGCGCCAACCTCACCGCGCCGACCGCGCGCGGCGGCGCGCTGCGCGCCCAGTCGATCCGCCGCCCGGCGGGCGAGCCGGTGTCCCTCGACGGCTCCATCGTGCGCATCGACCCCGACACCGGCGCGGGCCTGCCCGGCAACCCGTTCGCGGGCCACGCCGACGCCAACGCCAAGCGCATCATCGCCCACGGCATGCGCAACGAGTTCCGCTTCGGGTTCCGGCCCGGCACCGAGGAGCTGTGGGTGGGCGACGTCGGCTGGAACACGTGGGAGGAGATCAACCGCATCCCCGACGTGAACGACGCGACGGCGGAGAACTTCGGCTGGCCCTGCTACGAGGGCTCGGCCCGCCAGGGCGGCTACGACGGCGCCAACCTCGACCTGTGCGAGTCGCTCTACAGCGGCGCCGGGCAGACCACGCCCTACTACGCGTACAACCACTCCGCCAAGGTCGTCTCGACCGACCCGTGCCCCACCGGCGGGTCCTCGATCTCCGGCATCGCGTTCGAGTCCACCAGCAACTACCCCGCCGCCTACGACGGCGCGCTGTTCTTCTCGGACAGCTCGCGCGGCTGCATCTGGGCGATGCAGACCACCAACGGCCAGCCCGACCCGGCCAAGCTGGTGCCGTTCGTGACCGGCGTGAACGTGCCCGTGCAGATCGCCACCGGCCCCGGCGGCGACCTGTTCTACATCGCCCTGGGCGCGGGCCAGCTGCGCCGCGTCACCTACTCCAGCGGCAACCAGGCGCCGACCGCCGTCGCCACGGCCACCCCGTCGTCCGGGGCCGCCCCGCTGACCGTCCAGTTCAGCGGCGCCGGCTCCACCGACCCGAACCCCGGCGACACCCTCGGCTACGCCTGGGACCTCGACGGCGACGGCCAGTACGACGACTCCACCTCCGCCACGCCCACCCACACCTACACCGCGCAGGCCACGATCAACGTCGGGCTGCGGGTGACCGACCAGGCCGGCGCGTTCGGCACCGACACCGTCGCGGTCACCGTCGGGACACCGGTCGCGCAGGACCCGGTGCCGGTGATCGACACCCCGACCGCGCCGCTGAACTGGGTGGTCGGGCAGCACGTGCCGTTCTCCGGGCACGCCACCGACCCCCAGGACGGCGCGCTGCCCGCGTCCGCGCTCAGCTGGCGGCTGATCCTGCACCACTGCTGGCCCGACGGCTCGTGCCACGAGCACGTCGTGCAGAACTGGTCCGGCACCGCCTCGGGCGCGTTCAACGCGCCCGACCACGAGTACCCGTCGCACCTGGTGCTCAGCCTGACCGCCACGGACTCGTCCGGGCGGGCGGTGACCACCACGAGGCAGCTCGACCCGCAGACGGTGAACCTGACGTTCGCCAGCAGCCCCAGCGGCTTGCAGCTCAGCGTGGGCGGCACGGCGCAGACCACGCCGTTCACCCGCACGGTGATCGTCGGGTCGAACAACTCCATCAGCGCGCCGAGCCCGCAGGGCAGCGCACTGGTCTTCCGGTACCGGTACTCCAACTGGTCCGACGGCGGCGCGCAGACGCACAACATCACCGCGCCCGCGACGGCGACCACCTACCAGGCGAACTACCAGCTCTGCCTGTGCTGAGGTGAGGCGACCGGCCGCGGGCGGGGACGCCCGCGGTCGGTCGCCGAGGCCGATCTTGCGATCTCCGCCGGGTTTGGCAGGATCTGGGGCGATGGAGCCCTCGGTGCTGCTCGTGGAGGACGACGCCCACATCAGGCAGGCCCTCGGTCTGGCCCTGGCCGACGAGGGCTTCGCCGTCGCGGACGCCGTCTCCGGCGAGGAGGCGCTGGAGCTGCTGGCCGACGCCGAGCCCGACGTGGTGCTGCTGGACCTGATGCTGCCCGGCGTGGACGGCCTGGAGGTCTGCCGCACCCTGCGCGCCCGCGGCGACCTGCCCATCATCATCGTC